>NZ_JBEYRY010000001.1:1510665-1645867 GCF_040704175.1 Micromonospora sp. NPDC047812
GACAACCACCGTCACGTCGCACCGCACCCGTCCGCCCGCCCAGCCGCCCACGCTGCGGGCCCGGCGCCTGCCGAGGTACGCCGCGCCGGCCATCGCGGCAGCCGCCCTGCTGGTCGCCGCCGCGTTCGTGTACGGCACCGGCACCGGCGGCCCGGTGCTGGTCGTGGTGGTCGCCGCGCTGCTCTACCTGGCCGGCCTGTTCACCGCCGCCAACAGGGTCGAGGGGCGGCGTTCGGCTCGCAACCGCACCTGGAGCGCGCTGATCCACTCCGCGTTCGTGCTGGCCGTCCTGCCGCTGGCCTCGGTGGTCTGGACGCTGGTCAGCAAGGGCGCCGAGCGGCTGGACGCCGACTTCTTCCTCACCTCGATGAACAACATCGGCGCGCGGGACCCGAACGGCGGCGCGTACCACGCGATCGTCGGGACGCTCCAGCAGGTCGGCATCGCCGCCCTGATCACCGTCCCGCTCGGCATCCTCTGCGCCATCTACATCGTCGAGTACGGCCGGGGCCGGTTCGCCGCCGCGATCCGGTTCTTCGTCGACGTGATGACGGGCATCCCGTCGATCGTCGCCGGCCTCTTCGTGCTGGCGTTCTGGGTGCTGGTCGTCTCGCCGTGGTTCAACGACGGGCGGCCCAGCTTCTCCGGCTTCGCCGCCGCGCTCGCGCTGAGCGTGCTGATGCTGCCCACCGTGGTCCGCTCCACCGAGGAGATGCTGCGTCTCGTCCCGGCGCCGCTGCGCGAGGGGGCGTACGCCCTCGGCGTGCCGAAGTGGAAGACCATCCTGCGGGTCGTGCTGCCGACCGCCCTGCCGGGCATCGTCACCGGCGTCATGCTCGCCATCGCCCGCGCGGCCGGCGAGACCGCCCCGGTGCTGCTCGTCGCCGGCGGCGGCGCGGCGATCAACTTCAACCCGTTCGAGAACAACCAGTCGTCGCTGGCCCTCTTCGTCTACCAGCAGGCCGGCGACGCGTCGAAGTACGCGCCGGCGCGGGCGTGGACGGCGGCACTCACCCTGGTCGCCCTCGTGCTGATCCTGACCGTCGCGGCGAAGCTGCTGGCCCGTCGCAACCGGCTCGGCCGATGAACCCCGGAGGTACCACCACCATGGCCAAGCGCATCGAAGCCTCGAACGTGACCGCCTACTATGGCGCCTTCAAGGCGATCGAGAACATCAACCTGACGGTCGAGCCGAAGACGGTGACCGCCCTGATCGGCCCGTCCGGCTGCGGCAAGTCCACCTTCCTGCGGTCGATCAACCGGATGCACGAGGTGCTCCCCGGCGCCCGGGTCGAGGGCAGCCTCACCATCGACGACCAGGACATCTACGACCGGGACGTGGACGTCACCGCCGTCCGGCGCATGATCGGCATGGTCTTCCAGCGGCCCAACCCGTTCCCCACCATGAGCATCTTCGAGAACGTGGTGGCCGGGCTGCGGCTCAACGGCGTACGCAGGAAGTCGATCCTGGAGGAGGCGGCCGAGCGGGCGCTCCGCTCGGCCAACCTCTGGGACGAGGTGAAGGACCGCCTCGGCAAGCCCGGCGCCGGGCTCTCCGGCGGTCAGCAGCAGCGGCTCTGCATCGCCCGGACCATCGCCGTCGAGCCGCAGGTGGTGCTGATGGACGAGCCCTGCTCGGCACTCGACCCGATCTCCACGCTGGCCATCGAGGACCTGATGTTCCAGCTCAAGGACAAGTTCACCATCATCATCGTCACGCACAACATGCAGCAGGCCGCCCGCGTCTCGGACCGGACCGCCTTCTTCTCGATCGAGAAGACCGGCGACCCGGGCCGGCTCATCGAGTACGACAACACGCAGAAGATCTTCAGCAACCCCGGCGTGAAGAAGACCGAGGACTACATCACCGGCCGCTTCGGCTGAGCCGCGAGACAGTGGCCCCTTCCCTCGCTCTCCCGGCGGGGAAGGGGCCCTTCCCTTCCCCGCCCGGGCCGTGGCGAGCCCGGCGGCGCACCAGGATCTGTTCTATGGTCGGGTCGGAAAACGCCCACCGGTCGCTGCGGAGGACGGGCATGTCTGAATATCCCCGGTTGCTGCACACCGTGCTCGACAGCACGAACCCACGGGAGCTTGCCGAGTTCTACCGGCAACTGCTCGGGCTGCGGTACCGGCCCGGCGACGAACCGCCGACGGACGGGACGGCCGACGAGCCGGACTGGCTCGTGCTCAGGGACTCCGACGGAGCGGCCCAGCTCGCCTTCCAGCTCGTCGACCGCCTGCCCCGGACCACCTGGCCCCGGCACGACGTGCCGATGCAGTTGCACCTCGACTTCACGGTCCCGGACGCGTCCGAGCTGGAGAGGCAGCGGGAGCGGGCGGAGGCCCTGGGCGCGCAACTCCTGTTCGACCGGTCCGACGACCCGGACGAGCCGCTGTACGTCTTCGCGGACCCGTCCGGTCACCCGTTCTGCATCTTCGTGGCCTAGCGTCGCCACCCCGGCCGCCGAGCCCGGGGAACCACGCCCAGGGTGCGCCGGAGCACCAGCGCCGCGCACCGGGCGACCTCGGTCAGCCCAGCACGAACCTCGGCTCGCCGGTCTCGGGCACGTCGAGGCGGGGCGTGACCGGGGTGGCGGCGTCCCGGCTCGCCGCCGCGCGGGCGACGCCGGCCAGGTCGCCGCCGGCCGCCACCTGGGCCAGGCTCACCAGGGTGGGCGGGAGCATGGTCAGCTCGCCGGCCTCCGCGCGGGCCAGGGCGTCCGCCGGGCGGACCCACAGGGTGTGGTCGGCCTCCCCGGAGACGTCCCGGGTCCGCTGCCCCTCCGGCAGCAGGGCCACGAAGAAGTACGTGTCGAAGCGGCGCGGCTCGAACTCCGGCGTGATCCACCGGCTCCACGGCAGCAGCAGGTCCGACCGGAGGGTGAGTCCGCGCCGGGCGAGCAGGTCGGCGAAGCCGCCCCGGCGCTGCTCCAGCGCCACCCGGTCGGCCTCCCAGTCGTCACCGCTCACGTCGCCGACCACGGTCTGCGCGTCGGGGCCGGCGAGCAGGACCCCGGCCTCCTCGAAGACCTCCCGGGCGGCGGCGCAGACGACCGCCTGCGCGGCCTCGGGGGTCAGCCCCAGGCGCTCACCCCACCCGGCCGGCGTCGGGCCGGCCCAGTCCAGGTGCGCCTGCGAGTCCGAGGGGTCGACCCCGCCGCCGGGGAAGGCGTACATGCCGCCGAAGGCCATCGCGGCGACCCGTCGGATCAGGTACACCTCGAAGTCGTCGCCGGCGGGGCGGAGCAGCAGCACGGTGGCCGCGACCCGGGGCGCCGCCGGGGTGCCGCCCTCGGCGCGGAAGCGGCGGGCGTGCTCCACGAGCGCCGGGGGTGCGGGGAAGCCGTCGGCGTCGATCGTCATGCGCCGAGCCTAGTTCCCGACGGGTGGATCGCCCCCGCCGCCGTCGGGTGATCTTCGCTAGCGTGGCCGGCATGACTCGATGGGGCATCCTGGCCACCGGCAACATCGCCGCCCGTTTCGCCGAGGACCTGCGCCTGGTCCCGGGCGCCGAACTCGCGGCGGTCGGCTCGCGGACCGCCGAGAGCGCGGAGCGGTTCGCGGCCCGGCACGGCGTGCCGCGGGCGTACGCCTCCTGGGCGGAACTCGCCGCGGACGACGAGCTGGACGTCGTCTACGTCGCCACGCCGCACGCCGCGCACCACGAGGCCGCCACGACCTGCCTCGCGGCCGGCCGGGCGGTGCTGCTGGAGAAGCCGTTCACCCTCGACCTGGCGACCAGCGTCGAGCTGGTGGACACCGCCCGCGCGGCGGGGGTCTTCCTGATGGAGGCCATGTGGATGCGGACGAACCCGCTCGTCCGCCGGCTGTGCGCGCTGGTCGCGGACGGCGCGATCGGCACGGTGACCGGCGTCCGGGCCGACTTCGGGGTGGCCGGGCCGTTCCCGCCGGAGCACCGGATGCGGGCCCGCACGCTCGGCGGCGGCGCCCTGCTCGACCTCGGCGTCTACCCCGTCAGCCTGGCCCACCTGCTACTCGGCGTGCCCGACCACGTCCGGTCCTGGGCGAAGCTGAGCCCGGAGGGGGTGGACGAGAACACCGGCATCGTCCTCGGGTACGACTCGGGCGCGGTCGCCACCCTCAGCTGCGGCATGGTCGGGGCGCCCCCGCTGGTCGCCTCGGTCACCGGCACCACCGGCCGGATCGACCTGCCCGAGCCGTTCTTCCGCCCCGGCTCGCTGACCCTGCACCGGGCCGGCGCCGAGCCGGAGACGATCACCGGCGAGCTGGTCGGCGGCGGCTACCAGTACGAGGCGGCCGAGGTCCAGCGCTGCCTCGCCGAGGGTCTCCTGGAGAGCCCTCTGGTCCCCCACGCCGCCACGCTGGAGGTGATGGCGCTCCTCGACACCGTCCGCGCCCAGATCGGCGTCTCCTACTCCTGACGGGAGTACGGAAAAGGGGCCCCTCGTCGCCGAGGGGCCCCTTTCGCCTACGTCAGCTGAACAGGGGGCGGCACAGGAAGTACATCAGGGCGCCGATCGAGCCGGCGGCCGGGAAGGTGAGGATCCACGCCCCGACGATGTTGCCGGCCACGCCCCACCGGACGGCGGAGAGCCGCTTGGTGGCGCCGACGCCCATGATCGCCGAGGTGATCGTGTGGGTCGTCGAGATCGGCGCGCCGAGGACCAGCGCGTTGAAGTAGAGCACCCCGCTGGCCACGGTCTCGGCCGCGAAGCCCTCCGGCGGCCGGAGGTCGATGATCTTACGACCCAGGGTCCGGATGATCCGCCAGCCACCGGCGTACGTGCCGGCGGCGAGCACGGCGGCCGACGTCCAGAACGCCCACTCCGGGATGAAGCTGGGGTCGTCCTGGTAGCCGCCGACGTAGAGGGCGAGCACCACGATGCCGATGGTCTTGGCGGCGTCCTGCATGCCGTGGCCGACCGACATGGCGGCAGCGGACGCGGTCTGCGCCCAGCGGAAGCCCCGGTTGAGCCGGCCCGGGTGCCCCTTCCGGAAGATCCACTGCACGGCGATCATGACGACGTAGCCGAGCACGAAGCCGACCATCGGCGAGAGGATCATCGGGATGATCACGCTCTCCCCGATGCCGGTCCAGAGCACCGTGCCGGACGCGGCGACGGTCGAGCCGACCAGGCCGCCGATCAGCGCGTGCGACGAGGACGACGGCAGGCCGAAGTACCAGGTGACCAGGTTCCACACGATCGCGCCGATCACGCCGGCGAAGACGATGCCGAGGCTCGACGTGCCGGTGGGCAGTTTCACCAGGCCGCTGCCGACGGTCTTGGCCACCTCGGCGCCGAAGTGGGCACCGATGAAGTTGCCGACCGCCGCCATGGCCAGGGCCACCCGGGGTGTGAGCGCCCGGGTGGAGATGCTGGTCGCGATCGCGTTGGCGGCGTCGTGGAAGCCGTTGGTGTAGTCGAACGCCAACGCCACCGCGATCACCGCCAGCACGGCGATGAGTTCGGGACTCACAGGATCAGGACTCCTTGACCGCGATGGTCTCGACGGTGTTGGCCACGTGCTCGAAGGCGTCGCAGGCGGCCTCCAGCTCGTCGGCGACCTCCTTCATCTTCAGCACCGTCAGCGCGTCGTACTCGCCGGAGAAGAGGCGGACCAGCAGCATCCGGTACACCTGGTCGCCGTCGTTCTCCAGCCGGTTGCACTCGATCCAGTAGTCCTCGAGGTCCTTCATCGACTTCAGGCGCGGCATGGCGTCGGCGGTCAGCTTCGCCTGCGCGTCCAGGACGTTGACCATCTCGTGCATCTCGCGGGGCAGCGAGGGGAGCTTGGTCAGGCCGTAGAGGTAGAGCAGGTTGCCGACCGCCTCGAGGTGGTCCATCACGTCGTCGAGCAGCGACCCGAGCCGGTAGATGTCCTCCCGGTCGAACGGCGTGATGAAGGTCGAGTTGATCTTCTTGTACAGCTCGTGGGTGATCTGATCGCTGTCGTGCTCCACCTCGGTGAGCCGCTCGCTGACCGACTGCACCTCCACCCCGGGGAGGGCCAGCTCGTTGAGCAGCTCGGTGCCCTTCACCAGGTTCTGCGCGGCCCTGGTGAAGAGCTCGTAGAAGGCGCCCTCGTTCGGGCGGAAGGAAAACTTCACAGCACGGACCTCGTCGTGTCGGTGGAAGGGTCGCGGTCGCCCGGAGGGTGCCCGCCTGGGAATGCTAGAAAACGACGGAACCGGGAATTGCGCGGCCTCCCCCTGGTCAGGCCACATTCACCGGTCGTTCACCTGTCGTTCATCTAAGCCGTTCTCCCGGGTCCCAGCAGCCGCTCCCGTTCCCGCCGGACGTCGAAACCGGCAGGCGGATACCCGAGATCGAGAGTGTCGAACGTCTCGCGGAGCAGGTGCGCGACGGCCCAGTCGCGGTACCACTTGCGGTCCGCCGGCACCACGTACCAGGGCGCGGCGTCCGTGCCGCACCGGCCCAGGGCCTCGGCGTACGCGGCCTGGTAGTCGTCCCAGCGGGCGCGGGCGTCGATGTCCGAGGGGTCGTACTTCCAGTGCTTGCGCGGCTCGTCCAGCCGCTCCAGCAGCCGCCGGCCCTGCTCCGCGTACGAGATGTGCAGCATCACCTTCACCAGGGCCACCCCGGCGTCGACCTGCTCCCGCTCGAAGGCGTTGATCTCGTCGTACCGGGCCTGCCAGATCGACTCGGGCACCAGCGAGTCGACGCGCGCCACGAGCACGTCCTCGTAGTGCGAGCGGTTGAAGACCCCCACCTGGCCGGGCGGCGGGAGCGCCCGCCGGATCCGCCACAGGAAGTCGTGCCGCAGCTCCTCGGAGGTGGGCGGGCCGAACGAGCGGACGTGCAGGCCCAGCGGGTTCATCGCGCCGGCCACGCGCTTGATGGTGCCGTCCTTGCCGCCACAGTCCATCGCCTGGAGCACCAGCAGCACCCGGCGCCCGGCGGCCGCACCCGGCCCGTCCGCGCCACCGCCCCGGCCCGCCTCCCGGGCCTTCGCGTCGGCGAAGAGCATCTCCTGCTGCCGACCCAGTTCCGCGCCGACCAGTCCGACCTGGCGGCGGGCCCACTCCTTGCGCCGCCGGCCGGTCACCTCGGGCCCGGGCAGACCCGGCGTCGACCGGGGATCGACCGCCCCGAGGTCGGCCACCGCGCCCGGCGTCACCCGGAGCAACCTGCGCATGCTCCCCCCGACCGGCCCCACGACCCCCTCGACCCGCTCCACACCCGCGCCGCCCAGATCCGGCTCATCAGTCGCTCGCACCCCCGGATCATCACCCACCCCCGCCCCTCCCGCCCGCCGACTCCCGCCCCTCGGCCTCGCGATCATGGACTTGTGGTGGGCGGAATCCGCGCCCTCTCCCCTTGTGCGGGGCACCACAACTGCATGATCGACCCGCTCTCGGGACGCGGGGAGCGGGGCGGGAGGATGGGGCGGGTTGGGGCAGGGCGGGTGGGAGGGGTGGCGTGGCGGATCTGGTGGCGGAGTTCGAGGTGGAGCGGGGGCGGCTGCTGGCGGTGGCCCACCGGATGCTCGGCAGCCGCAGCGAGGCGGAGGACGCCGTCCAGGAGACCTGGCTGCGGTACGCCGCCGCGCTCGCCGACCCGGCGGCCCGCGCCGAGATCCGGCACCTCGGCGCCTGGCTCACCACCACCTGCGCCCGGATCTGCCTGGACGTGCTCCGCTCGGCGCGGGTACGGCGGGAGGCGTACCCGGGCCAGTGGCTGCCGGAGCCCGTGGTGACGCCGCTCGACCAGGGCCCGCGTACCGACGGCTTCGCGCCCGACCCCGCCGAGCGGGCGGTCCGCGCCGACCAGGTCGGCACCGCCCTGATGGTGGTGCTGGAGCGGCTCGCGCCGGAGCAGCGGGTCGCGTTCGTGCTGCACGACGTCTTCGCCGTGCCGTTCTCCCGGATCGCCGAGGTGCTCGGCACGACCGACGCCGCCGCCCGCCAGCTCGCCTCCCGGGCCCGCCGGGCGGTGCACGCGTCCGACGCGCCCCGGCACACCGCCGACGCCGTCGAGCAGCGCCGGGTGCTCGCCGCCTTCGTGGCCGCCGTCGAGTCGGGCGAGCTGGACGCGCTGGTGCGGGTGCTCGCCCCGGACGTGGTCGCCATCGGCGACAGCGGCGGCCACTTCCCGGCGGCCCGGCGCCCGGTGGTCGGGGCCGACCCGGTGGCCCGCTTCGTCCTGGGCCTGTTCGGCCGCGCCGGCCGGTACGGCGGCACGCTGCGCGCCCGTCGGGTGCTGGTCGACGGCGTGGAGGGCCTGCACATGGAGAGCCCGCACCCGGACGGCCGGACGCTGCGGGTCGTCGCCGCCCTCGCGGTCGACGACGGCCGGGTGACCGGGTTGTTCCACCAGCTCAACCCGGAGAAGCTGGGCGACCTGCCACCGCTGTCGGACGAGGACGGCTGGCCGCCGCGCTGGTGAGGACCCGTGCCGCCGCCGGTGGTCAGACCACCAGGGCCAGCCACTTCCGGTACGACGTGGCGAACGGCTCGACGCCGTCGCCCAGCGCCCCGAGGAGCCACCGGGCCGCCGCCTCGGCCTGCGTCACCACGTCGTCCGGGTAGCCGAAGCGGGCGCGGTGCTCGGCGAACTCGTCCTCGTCGCGCAGCTCCACCAGGCCGGTGGCCCGCCGACGCACCACGTCGAGGTCGAGGTCGATGAGGTGGACGGTGTCGTCGTTCTCCCAGCGGGCCGGGCTGGCGATGTCGCAGTAGACCTCGCTGGTCCGGGGCGGCGGGTTGAACATGCCGGTCCACCAGGCGTGGTGCGGCACCAGGAGGACGAACGGGATCTGCTCCACCGACGGTCGGCCGTGGTAGACGGACTTCGTGCCCTCGGTCACGCCGAGCCAGACGCCGAGCTCGTCCTCGGCCAGACGGCGGGCCGGGTAGTCACGATGGGCGCTGCCGTCGTACTTGCGGTAGATCACGCGGACCACGTCGCTCGGCATGAGTCGCACCCTAACCGATACCGCCCATCGGTCGCCGCACGGAAGTAACCGGACGCGGTCGGTGGGAGACCGTACCGTGACGACGCCACACCCGGATCGGCGCGGCCGGTGTCGGGGACGGCGGGTACCGTCGCACGGTGACTCCGCGCCTCGCCACCGGTTCCGCCGCCCCATCGCCCCGCACCGGAGGCCGGCGGCGGGGCGCCCGGCCGAGCGGGGTGGAGCTGCTCGCCGCCGCGGTCGGCGCGGTGCCGGGCGGGGCGGCGCGTCCCGGTCAGCAGCAGATGGCGACCGCCATCGAGGAGTGCGTGCAGGCGCGGGAGCACCTGCTGGTGCAGGCCGGCACGGGCACCGGCAAGTCGCTGGCCTACCTGACGCCCGCGCTGACCGTGGACGGTCCGGTGGTGGTCTCCACCGCCACTCTGGCGTTGCAGTCCCAACTGGTCGACCACGACCTGCCCCGGCTCGCCGACGCCGTGGAGCCGGTGCTCGGCCGGCGGCCCACCTTCGCGGTGCTGAAGGGACGGCACCACTACCTCTGCCTGGCCCGGCTGGACAACTCCACCGAGGACGAGCCGGAGGACACCCTCTTCGACGCCCCGGCCGCACGCCCCGGCGGCGGCACCAAGTGGCTCGGCGAGGCGGGTCGGCTCGGCAAGCAGGTCCAGCGGCTGCGCGACTGGGCGGAGAAGACCGACACCGGCGACCGGGACGAGCTGGACCCGGGCGTCGACGACCAGGCCTGGCGGCTGGTCTCCATGCCGGCCCGGGAGTGCGTCGGCGCTTCCCGCTGCCCGTTCGGCGCGGAGTGCTTCGCCGAGGCGTCCCGGGCCCGCGCCCGGGAGGCCGACATCGTGGTCACCAACCACAGCCTGCTCGCGGTGGACATGCTCGCCGGCCGGCACATCGTGCCGCCGCACAAGCTGCTCATCGTCGACGAGGCGCACGAGCTGGCCGACCGGGTCTCCTCCGCCGCGCAGGCCGAGCTGGTGCCGGAGCTGATCGACCGCTCCGCGAAGCGGGCCCGCCCGCTGCTGCGGCCGGACGTCGCCGAGTCGCTCACCGCGGCCGGCGACGCCCTGGCGGTCGGGCTGGCCGAGGCGCCGGCCGGGCGGATCACCTCGGGGCTGCCGTCCGCGCTGCGCGAGGCGTGCACCCTGCTCGACGCGGCGACCCGGGCGGCGCTCGACGCGATCGGCGAGGTCAAGTCCGACGACCCGGACCCGGTGCGCAAGCAGCAGGCCAAGGCCGTGCTCGACGAACTCTCCGCCACCGCGCAGCGGCTGCTGGAGGAGGCCGACCACGACGTCGCCTGGGTGGAGAAGAACGACAACACCGGTCGCCGGGCGCTGGTGGTCGCGCCGCTCTCGGTCGCCGGCACGCTCGCCACCCACCTGTACGAGGAGCGCACGGTGGTCGCCACCTCGGCGACGCTGACGCTGGGCGGCCGGTTCGACACGGTGGCCCGGGCGCTGGGCCTGGAGGCGCCCCCGGCCGACCCGCCGTCGCCGGCCGCCGCCGCCCTGGCCGCCCGTTCCGCCGGGCGCACCGGCGGCACCGGGCCGGCGGAGGGCAGCGGCGCGACCGGGGACGGCGCCGTGACCGGCCCGGCGGGGGCGCCGGCCACCTCGGGGCCGGGGTGGCGCTCCCTCGACGTCGGCTCGCCGTTCGACTACGGCCGGCAGGGCATCCTGTACGTCGCCGCGCACCTGCCGAGGCCCAGCGTCTCCGGGCTGCCCGACGCGGCCGGCGAGGAACTGCTCGCGCTGGTCACCGCGCTCGGCGGGCGTACGCTCGGCCTCTTCTCCTCCCGGCGGGCCGCGCAGCAGGCGGCGGAGCTGCTGCGCGCGCGGACCGACCTGCCGGTCCTGCTCCAGGGCGAGGAGGCGCTGCCGCTGCTGGTACGCCGGTTCCGGGAGGAGAAGTCCAGCTGCCTGTTCGGGGTGATGTCGCTCTGGCAGGGCGTCGACGTGCCGGGCGACTCCTGCCAGCTGGTGGTCATCGACCGGCTGCCCTTCCCCCGGCCGGACGAGCCGCTGGCGGCGGCGCGGGCGGCGGCGGTGGACGCCGGCGGCGGGTCGGGCTTCGCGGCGGTCAGCGTGCCGATCGCCGCGATCAGGCTGGCCCAGGGGGTGGGGCGGCTGATCCGGTCGACGGGCGACAAGGGCGTGGTGGCGGTGCTCGACTCGCGCCTGGAGACCGCCCGGGGCTACGGGCCGTTCCTGCGCCGGTCGCTGCCGCCGTTCTGGTACACCACCCGGCCCGAGGTCGCCCGCGGCGCCCTCGAACGCCTCGCCGGTTCCTGACCCCCGTCAGGGCGCCTGGGAGGCGACGACGACGGCGTCGGGCGGGGTGTCCGGGACGGTGCGGGCGGCGAGCCGGCGCACGGCCGTGTTGAGCACGGCGATCAGCGGCACCGAGACCAGCGCGCCGGTGATCCCGGCGAGGACCACGCCGGCCGCGATGCCGATGATGACCGCGAGCGGGTGGATGGCCACCGCCCGGCCCATGATCAGCGGCTGGAGGAGGTGCCCCTCCACCTGCTGCACCCCGATCACCACGCCGAGGATGATCAGCGCGGTCACCGGGCCGCTGTCGACCAGCGCGACCAGGACCGCGACGACGCCCGACAGGGTCGCCCCGACGATCGGGATGAACGCCCCGAGGAAGACCAGCGCGGCGAGCGGGAAGGCGAACGGGATGTCGAAGATGACCAGGAAGACGCCGATGCCGACCGCGTCGATGAAGGCGACCAGCACGGTCGCCCGGACGTAGGCGACCAGGGTCGCCCAGGACGCCCGCCCGGCGTCGTCGACCTTCCAGCGGGCGGCCACCGGCAGCAGCCGGACCAGGAAGCGCCAGATCTTGTTGCCGTCCCGCAGGAAGAAGAAGGTGGCGAAGAGCACCAGCAGCGTGCCGGTCAGCACCTCAGCCAGCGTGGCGGCCGTGGAGAGGGCGCCGCTGGTGAACTTCTCGGTGTTGTTGTTGATCCACTTCTGGCCCTCCTCGATGTAGTTGTCGAGTTGGCCGTCGGAGAGGTGCAGCGGGCCGGTCTTCAGCCAGTCCTGGATCTGCCGGACGCCCTCCGAGGACTTCTTGCTCAGCTCCGGCACGCCCTGGATGAACTCGTTCACCACCAGGGTCAGCGTGCCGATCACCCCGGCCAGGCCGCCCACCAGGACCACCGCCGTCGCCATGGACCGGGGGAACCGGGCCCGCAGCAGCCAGCCGACCGCCGGCGCGAGCAGCGCCGAGAGCAGCAGCGCGACGGCCAGCGGGATGACCACGATCCGGACCGTGCCGACGATCTTCAGCAGCGCCCAGGCCACGACGCCGATCACGATCAGCCGCCAGGACCACGCGGCGGCGATCCGCAACGCGTGCGGCACGTCCGCGTCGTCCCGGCTGGAGGTGGAGTTGTGCATCGCCCCGGGCGGCGGGGCGCCGACCACGGTCGCCGACGGCGCCGCCGCCGGTCCGGGGGACGTCGGCGAGGCCACGCCGGCCGGCTCGGGGCCGTCGGCCGGGTCCGTACGGCGCGCCCGCACCGACTCCCGGCCCGACTCGTACGCGCGACGGAGCCGTCCGCGTACCTGCTCGAAGCGGCTCAAGCGCACCTCCTGGCAATAGACCGGCCCGCCCACGCCGGTGGGCGGACAGGATACGTCCGACGACGCCACCGTAGGGCAGGTCCGCCACACATTGCCCCCGGCCCCCGGCCCGTAACCGCCCACGGCCGGCCGACCGGGACACGGTAGCGTCTGCGGCGTGACCGCCGACCAGAATCTCGACTCCAAGCTGCCGATCCGCCTGCTGCACGACCGTGTGCTGGTGCGGATGGAGGGGAGCGAGGGTGAGCGACGCTCGACCGCCGGCATCGTGATTCCGGCGACCGCCGCCGTGGGCAAGCGCCTGGCCTGGGCCACCGCCGTTGGCGTGGGGCCGAACGTACGCGCCATCGTCTCGGGCGACCGGGTCCTCTTCGACCCCGACGACCGCTCCGAGGTCGAACTGCACGGCCGCGGGTACGTGCTGCTGCGCGAACGCGACGTGCACGCCGTGGCCGCCGAGCGGGTGGAGAACGACTCCACCGGCCTCTACCTCTGAGCCCACCCCCGCCCCACCCGCCCGGATGAGGGCGCGGGTGCCGTTTGCGTCGCTCCCCGCCGGGAAGCCAGCCGCATCACCGGCCCTGGGGAGGGACGCGATGCCGGTACTCGTGAAGAAGATTCTGCTCTGGGGGAGCGTCGCGTTCCTGATCTACTTCATGGCCTTCCGGCCGGAGGGCGCGGCGCAGATGTTCAAGGCGATCGGGGCGGGACTGATGGCGATGGCGCAGGGCCTCGGTGACTTCCTCACCAGCCTGATGACCTGACGGCCGGGGCCGACCTCACGGGGCGGCCCCGGTCCCGGGGTCAGGAGATGGCCGGCGGCTGCGTCAGGGGCGACCGGGGGGCCACGGCGCCGGGGGCTGCTGGCCGTACCAGCCGGGCGGGCCGAAGTTGGCCGGGTGCGCCGGGGGCGGCGGCGGGACCAGCACCACCGGGATCGGCACGACGGGCTCGTCCGGCGCCTCGACCGTCCGCTGCGTGCCGTCCGGGAACCGCAGGTGGTAGCGGTGTCCGTCCCAGATCCCCGCCGGCGCCTGCGGGTCGCGGCCCACGAAGAACGACCGGTACGCGCCGATCGCCTCCAGCAGCTCCCGTTCCTCCCGCGCGGTCCGCTCCCGGTCCACCGGGCGGCGGTCCAGGCCGCGCAGCGCGCCGTCGCGCAGCAGCGCCAGCCGGGTCGCCGCGAACTGGTAGCCGCGCATCGCCTTCAACCCGCCGTCGCCGGCCACCCGCTTGGCCCACACCCGGGCCGCGTGCCGCCGTCCCAGGCTGCTCAGCGCCGCCACCTCCGGCGGGGTGAGCCAGCCCGCCCGGACGTAGTCGGGCAGGGTCCGCTCGGTGAGCCGCCCCTCCCAGGCCCGTAGCCACACGGCGAGCCCGACCATGCCGAAGAAGACCGGCACCATCACGCCGATGAACCCGTACAGCATGATCAGCGTCTCGCCGGTGGCCTGGGTGAGCGTCGGCAGCAGGTTCCAGAGCCCGTGCAGCATCATCGCCAGGAGCAGGCCGGCGAGGGGCGCGAGCACCCGCACCCACCGGCTGGCGGCGCGCGCGGCGATGCCCAGCCCCACCCCGGTCATGGAGGTGAACAGCGGGTGGGCGAAGCCGAAGAGCAGGATCCGGACGATGAAGATGGCGATGACCTGCTGGGTGCCGGTGGCCGGCCCGTACCGCTCCACGCCGGTGGCGTAGCCGTAGCCGCCCAGGTAGAGGATGTTCTCCACCATGGCGAACCCGATCGCGGAGAGCCCGCAGTAGACCAGGGCGTCGGTGATCCCGGAGAACTCCCGCCGGCGGAAGATCAGCAGCAGGATCGGCCCGAGGGCCTTGGTCAGCTCCTCGATGAACGGCGCGACCAGCACCGCGGTCAGCGCGGTCGGCAGCCCCCGGTCCTCGAACAGCCCGGCGGAGAACTCGTTGACGGTCAGCGAGGCCGCGGTGGAGACGAACGCGCCCCAGGCGAAGCAGAAGACCAGGTACTTCAGGGGCTCCGGCTCGTAGCGGTCGAGCCAGAGGAAACAGCCCACCAGCACCGGAACCGGGAGGATCGCGGCGACCACGCCGATCAGCAGCGCCTCGACGCCCAGGTTCTCGCCCAGCGTGAAGACCATGAACAGCGCGCACGCCGCGATGAACAGGACGGTGCCGGCCAACACCAGGGCCCGACGCCACCCCAGCCGCCGCAGCGGCATCCGGGGCCCGGCCCCGCCGGGCGGCGGAACGGCGGGCGCGGTCGGCGACGGCGGCAGGGATGCGCCGGGCGGGGTGTCGGCCATGCGGTCAGCGTAGCCATCCCCGGCAGCCTGGTCCGGCCGCATTCACCCGGCTATGCTGCGGGCAGGTCACGAGCGCCAGCGTCAAGCCCCGGCTTGCTGGCCGGCAACCCTCGTCGAGTTCGCGGTGGGGTGCCCCGGGTGATGACCGGGCCCGGCCCGAACCGCGTGCCGGGCAAGCGCGGACCCCGCCCGTGTGCGCCCACCCGGGGTCCCTGGACCCGGAGGTCGGCCATGACCGTCACCCTCGTACCCCCGCCCGCGCCGCAGCCGCCCGTCGTCGCCGCCGCGCTCGACGTGCTCGGCGTACCCGGCCAGGTGAACCTCGACTACGCGGCCACCGCGCCCTGCGCGCGGGCCGCGGCCGACGCGGTGGCCGAGCTGCTGCCCTGGTACGCCAGCGTGCACCGCGGCGCCGGGGCGCTGTCGCGGCGCTGCACCCTCGCCTACGAGCGCGCCCGGCAGACGGTCGGCGACTTCCTCGGCGCCCGCGCCGAGGACCACGTGGTCTTCACCCGCAACACCACCGACGCGTTGAACCTGCTGGCCCGGGCGTTGCCCGCCGGCACGACGGTGGTCACCTTCGGCGCGGAGCACCACGCCAACCTGCTGCCCTGGCCGCGGGGCTCGGTCCGGCTGCCGGTGCCTGAGGATCCCGCCGGGGCGGTCCGCGCGCTGGACGCCGCGCTCGGCGAGCTGCGCAGGCCGGACGCGAGGGGCGGTTCGGGTCCCGCCCGCCCCGGCGCCGGACAAGGCCCGCCCGTGCTGGTCGCGGTGACCGCCGCGAGCAACGTGACCGGCGAACGCTGGCCGGTGGCGGAGCTGGCCCTGGTGGCCCGGCGGCACGGGGCCCGGATCGCGGTGGACGCCGCGCAGCTCGCCCCGCACGCGCCGGTGGACGTCGCCGCCCTCGACGTCGACTACCTCGCGCTCTCCGGCCACAAGCTGTACGCGCCGTTCGGCGCGGGGGTGCTCGTCGGTCGGGCGGACTGGCTGGACGCCGCACCGCCGTACCTGGCCGGCGGGGGCGCCACCAGCCACGTCGGGGCGGCCACCCACGACGTACGGTGGGCGACCGGCCCGGCCCGGCACGAGGCGGGCACGCCGAACCTGCTCGGCGCGGTCGCCCTGGCGGCGGTCTGCGCCGCGCTGGCCGACGCCGACCGGGCCGCGCTGCACGACGCCGAGCAGGCTCTGCTGACCCGGCTGCGCGAGGGCTTCGCGGCCCTGCCGCACGTGCTGGAGCTGCGCATGTTCGGGCCGGCGGCGCCCCGGGTGGGGATCGTGTCGTTCGTGGTGGCCGGCCGGGACTCGGCGGAGGTGGCGGCGGAACTGGCGACGGCGTACGGCATCGGGGTGCGCGACGGCCTCTTCTGCGCCCACCCGCTGGCCCGGCGGCTGCTCGACGAGGCGGCCGCCCGCAGCGGCCGGCGGGACCTGCCGCCGACCGCCCTGCGGGCCAGCATCGGCCTGGGCAGCACGACCGGGCACGTGGACCGGCTGCTCACGGCCCTCGCCGCGCTGGCCTGACCGGCCCACGCTCCGCCTTCTCGTGCCGGAGCCGGCGGGGCGGCCGGCTCCGGTACGGGTCCCGCACGCAGCGGCGGGTACCCCGTCAGGCCTCCCCCACCGCCGGTGCCGGCGCGCGGTCGCGGGTGCGCTGGATCAGCACCACACACGCCAGCACGGCCACCGCCGCCGCGATCGAGGCGGGGGTGACGGCCTCGCCGAGCAGCAGCGCCGACCAGAGCAGGGTGAGCACCGGCTGGGCGAGCTGGATCTGGCCGACCTGCGCGATGCCGCCCCGGGCCAGGCCCGCGTACCAGGCGAAGAAGCCCAGGAACATGGAGACCACGGTGAGGTAGCCGAACGCCGACCAGGCGACGGGGTCGGCGCGCGGCGCAGCGGCCACGGCGGCGACGACCACGACGGGCACGGTGACGGGCAGCGAGAGCAGCAACGCCCAGCAGATCGTCCGGGCGCCGCCCAGCTCGCGGGCGAGCGCACCGCCCTCGGCGTATCCCAGGCCGCAGAGCACGACCGCGGCGAGCAGGAACAGGTCGGGCGGGGCGAGGGCCCCGCGTACCGCGCCGCTGGCGCCGAGGAAGGTGAGCACCGCCAGCAGCCCGCCGGCGCTGGCGACCCAGAACAGCAGCGGCGGTCGCTCGCCGGCCCGCAGCACCGCGAACACGGCGGTCATGGCGGGCAGCACGGTGATGACGACCGCGCCGTGCGCGGAGGTCTGGGTGATGAGCGCCAGCGAGGTGAACAGCGGGAAGCCGACGACGACGCCGAGGGCGACGACCGTCAGCCGCCGCCACTGACCGCGCGTGGGCCGCGGGGCGCCGGTGGACCGCAGGTACGCCCACGCCAGCAGCGCCGCGCCGACGGCCCGGCCGAAGGCGACGAACCACGGGTCGAGCTGCTGCACGGCGACGCGGGTCGCGGGCAGCGACATGCTGAAGGCGAGCACGCCCAGCGCGCCGAGGGCGAGACCGACCGTCCGGTCCGCCGTTACCGTGGTCCGGACAGTAGCGCTACTGTTGTCTTTCATGAATGACGGTAACGCAGCCGACCGCGTCGTCCAAGACCTGCGCGCGCTCGCGGCCGTCGCGGAGCCCGGCACGCGGCTGCCCTCGGTGCGCGAGCTGACCGCCCGGCACCAGGCCTCCCCGGTCACCGTCGCCGAGGCCATCCGCCGGCTGGTGGCCCAAGGGCTGGTCGAGACGCGGGCCGGCAGAGGCACCTTCGTGGCCGCCCCGCCGCGCGGGTGGCGCGCCCCCGACCTGTCGTGGCAGACCGTGGCGCTCGGCCCCCGCCGACCGGGCGAGGACGAGATGCAGGCGATACTGGCGTTACCGCCCGCAGGAGCGATTCCGCTATCCGGGGGCTACCTGGACGCGGAGCTGCAACCCGCCGCCGCGCTCGGGGCCGCGCTCACCCGCGCCGCCCGGCAGCCCGCGTCCTGGCAGCGCGGGCCGGCCGAGGGGCGCGAGGACCTGCGCGCCTGGTTCGCCCGCGAGGCAGGGGCCGGCCTGCGCGCCGAGGACATGGTGATCTGCCCGGGCGGACAGGCCGCGCTGTCGTCCGCGCTGCGGGCGCTCGCCGCGCCCGGCGACACCCTGCTCGTCGAGTCGCCGACCTACCTGGGCGCACTGGCCGCCGCCCGGGCAGCCGGCCTGCGGGTGGTGCCCGTGCCCGCCGACGCCGACGGGGTACGGCCCGACCAGCTCGCCGCCGCGTTCGCCCGCACCGGCGCCCGGCTGTTCTACTGCCAGCCGCTGTACGCCAACCCGCACGGCGCGACACTCGCGGACCACCGCCGGGCCCGGGTCGCCGAGGCCGTACGCGACGCCGGGGCCTTCCTGATCGAGGACGACTACGCCCGCGACCTCACCATCGACGGTCAGGCCCCGCCGCCACTGGCCGCCGACGACCCCGACGGGCACGTCGTCTACCTGCGCTCGCTGACCAAGTCGACCGCCCCCGGGTTGCGGGTCGCGGCGATCGGCGCCCGGGGCCCGGCCGGCGCCCGGCTGCGGGCGGCCCGGCTGCTCGACGACTTCTTCGTCGCCGGCCCGCTGCAACAGGCCACGCTCGACTTCGTCACCGCCCCGGCGTGGACGCGTCACCGCCGCGCCCTGCGCACCGCGCTGCGGACCCGCCGCGAGGCGCTGCTGACCGCGCTCCGCCGGCACCTGCCGGAACTGGCCCGGCAGCCGGTCCCGCGCGGCGGCATGCACCTCTGGGTACGCCTGCCGGAGGGCACCGACGACGTCGCGCTGGCTGCCGCCGCGGCCGCCGAGGGCGTCGTCGTCTTCCCCGGCCGCCCCTGGTACGCCGCCGAGCCTCCGGCCCCCCACCTTCGCCTCACCTACACCGCCGCCCCACCCGACCTCATGGACGAGGCCGTCCACCGTCTCGCCCGCGCCCTGCGGGCCTGACCCGGGGCGCACTCGCCCGCGCCCTGCGGGCCCGACCGGGGCGACGCGGGCGCGGGTCACTCGCCCGCGCCCGGCAACCTGACCGGCGACGGGGTGCGGGTCAGCCGAGCGGTGGGGCGGCGGGCGGCTTCGGGGCGTCGTCCCGCTTCCCCTCGCCGCGCGGTCGGTCCTGGTCGCCGAAGGACTGCCGGACCCCGCGGTTCGCCTCCTCCTGGGTGACGCCGGAGGCCACCATCAGGTCGCTGGCGGTGGTCCGCACCTGCGCGATCACCACGCTGCCGGAGAACCCGACCCCCTCGGCGTACGCCCGGCCGGCCTCGCTGACCGCGCGCAGCGCCCGCTCCCGTGCCTGCTCCGGCTCCTCACCGACGGCGAACTCGTGCTTGAGCAGGCGCACCGACTCGGCGAGATGGGCCACCGCGTCGGGCATCGTCTCCGGGATGGGCTCCTCGTCCTCGATCAGGGTCACCGCGCGCCGGGTCAGCGTGCCGGCGTTGCGCATCGCCCGGTCGATCGGTTCGGCGGCCTCGGCGTAGTGGGTGAGCTCGTCCCGCCGGTGCCACCGGGCCGGCGAGAGCATGGCGGTCTCCTTCGCCCCCTCGATGGCCTCGGTGAAGGCGGTCAGTTCCTCCTGGTTGTTGCGGAGCCGGTCCAGGGCCCGCTGGGCCTTGTCCCGGTCCCGTTCCCGCAGGGCGTCCGCGGCCATGTCGAGCTGGGCGGCGAGCAGGTCCAGGGCGGGCCGGGCGGCCCGGTTGATGACCCGCAGCGGATTGAGCGGCAGCAGGATGGCGGTGACCAGCAGCGCGATGCCGCCGCCGACGAACGCGTCGATGAACCGGGGGATCTCCAGGTTCTCGGTCGACGGGCTGAGCGTGACGATCAGCACCGCCGTGGCCGCCGCCTGGATGACGATGGCCACGCTGGCGCCCGCGAAGATGGTCAGCACGATGGCCAGGGTGACCACCAGGCCGAGCTGCCACGGGCCGGTGCCGAGCAGGTAGATGAGGAAGTCACCGACGGCGACCCCGATCGCCACCCCGACGATCAGCTCCACCGTACGGCGGAACCGCTGGCCGACCGAGGCGGCGAGGGTGCCGACCGCGGAGATCGGCGCGAAGACCGGCTGCGGGTTGCCCAGCAGTTCGTGCGCCGCCAGCCAGGACAGACCGGCGGCGAGGCCGGCCTGCACGGCGAGGCCCATCGCCATCCGCAACCGGTGCAGGCGGTCGTGCAGGGTGGTCTTGCTGCGGTGCCGCAGGGTCCTCGCGGCCTGGGCGACCCGGGCCGTGTCGAGTTCCTTGCCCCGGTCGCGCAATATGGCGCGTCGCGCCAGTGAGGGTCGACGGTCCCGGGCCACGGCCATGGCGGGGACTACCCGTGCCGCGCCGGGTGAATCCTCGGCGAGGACGGCGGTAGGGCAGACTCGGCCGGGTGGTCGACCTTCTCGACCGGTGGCGGGCCGCGGCCCGGGGCGCCGGAATGACCGACGCGGCGGAGCTGACCCGGGTCGGCGAGGATCTGTTGACCCGATGGCGGGAGCCGCACCGGCACTACCACGACGCCGACCACCTGGCGGCCGTCCTCGACGTGGTCGACGCGCACGCGCCGGCCGCCGGGCGGCCGGACCTGGTGCGCCTCGCGGCCTGGTGCCACGACGCCGTCTACGACCCGCGCGCCGGGGGCGACGCCAACGAGCGCGACAGCGCGGCGCTCGCCGGCACGCTGCTCACCCGGGCGGGCCTGCCGGCCGACGCCGTGGCCGAGGTCCGCCGGCTGGTGCTGCTCACCGCCGGGCACGCGGTGGAGCCGGGCGACGCCGACGGCGCGCTGCTCTGCGACGCCGACCTCGCCGTCCTGGCGGCGCCACCCGAGGCGTACGACCGCTACGCCGCGGCGATCCGCCGGGAGTACGCGCACGTGCCCGAGGCCGCCTTCCGGGCCGGCCGTGCCCGGGTGCTCGCCGGGCTGCTCGCCCTGCCGGCGCTGTTCCGGCTGCCGCCGCTGGCACGCCGCTGGGAGGCACCCGCCCGGGCCAACCTGACCCGCGAACTATCCACCCTCCACTAACCCCCGGCCCCGCCCCCGCCCCGGCCTCGCGCGTCGATCATGGAGTTGTGGTGGGCGAGAAGCGCCCCTTCGTGGCTTTTGCGGGGCACCACAACCGCATGATCGACGCAGGGTGCGAGGGGCGGGGTGGGGGTGGGGGGTGGTTCGGGGCGGGGGCGGGCCAGGTGCTTGGGGCGGCGCAGCCCGGACTGCCGGAGCAGGCGTACCAGCTCCCGGCTCGGCACCACCCGGGCGCCCAGCCAGACCGCCACCGCGAACCGGTCGGCCGGGATGTCGTAGTGGTCCCGGTCGAACCCCCGGCGGGGCACGCCCAACGTCTCGGCGAAGGCGTGCAGCTCGGCGGGGGAGACGTCGCTGATCAGATGGGACCAGAGCCGTCCCCGCCACGGCCAGGCGGGCCGGTCCAGATAGAGCATGTGGGCCAAGCTACCCCGCACCGGGACCGGTTGGTCATCGCGCGGGACCGACCGTAGCCTCGGCGGCATGGCCGGATCCCCCCTCCTCGACGACCTGCGGGCGGCGCTCGGCGACGACGCCGTCCTGACCGACCCGGACCTGCTGCGGATGCACGAGCGGGACGAGGCCGACCTCTGCGCCGCCGGCACGCCCCTGGTCGTGGTCCGTCCCCGCACCACCGCACAGGTGGCCGCCGCGCTGCGGGCGGCCGCGCGGCACGGCGTGCCGGTGGTGCCGCAGGGGGCGCGCACGGGGCTGGCCGGCGCGGCCAACGCCGTCGACGGCGCGATGGTGCTGAGCACCGTCGCGATGGACGCGGTGCTGGAGATCGACCCGGTGAGCCGGATCGCCGTGGTGCAGCCCGGCGTGGTCAACGCGACGCTCGCCGCCGCCGTGGCGAAGCAGGGGCTGTGGTACCCACCCGACCCGGGCTCGTGGGAGTCGTCCACGATCGGCGGGAACGTCGCCACCAACGCCGGCGGGATGTGCTGCGTCAAGTACGGCGTCACCACCGAGTACGTGCTGGGGCTGGAGGTGGTGCTCGCCTCCGGCGAGGTGCTGCGCACCGGCCGGCGTACCGCCAAGGGCGTGGCCGGCTACGACCTCACCCGGCTCTTCGTCGGCTCCGAGGGCACCCTCGGCGTGATCACCGAGGTGACGGTGGCGCTGCGCCCCGCCCCGGCGCAGTCGCTGACCATGGTGGCGGTCTTCCCGTCCACCGCCGCCGCCGGCGCGGCCGTCGCCGAGATCGCCGCCCGGGGGCTCTCCCCCAGCCTGCTGGAGCTGCTCGACCGGACGCACCTGCGGGCGATCGAGGCGTACCGGCCGATGGGGCTACGGACGGACGCCCAGGCGCTGCTGCTGGCCGCCGCCGACACCGGCTCCCGCGCGGCCGACGACCTGGCCGGCCTGGCCGCGGTCTGCGAGGCGGCCGGCGCCGACGAGGTCTACGCGGCCACCGACGCCGTGGAGGCGGCGGCCCTGCTGCAGGCCCGCCGGCTCGCGCACCCGGCGATGGAGAAGTTCGCGGCGGAGGCCTGTCCGGGCGGCAACGGCGGCCTGGTCATCGACGACGTGGCGGTGCCCCGGGGCGCGTTGGCGGCGCTGCTCGACGGGGTGGCCCGGATCGCCGTGGAGTGCGACGTGCCGATCGGCGTGGTCGGCCACGCCGGGGACGGCAACATGCACCCGAACATCGTGGTGGACCGGGCCGACCCGGCGAGCCTCGAACGCGGCCGCCGCGCCTTCGACGAGATCATGCGGCTCGGCCTGGAGCTGGGCGGCACCTGCACGGGCGAGCACGGCGTGGGCCTGCTCAAGCGCGACTGGCTGGCCCGCGAGATCGGCCCGGTCGGCGTCCGGGTGCACCAGGCGATCAAGGCCGCCCTGGACCCGGCCGGCCTGCTCAACCCCGGCAAGGTCCTCTGACCGGCGCGGTCCGGGCCGGGCGCCGTCAGGCGGTCATCTCGGCCGGGGTGGCCTGGGTGAGCAGCAGCAGGATCTCGTTGGCGATGGGCGGGTGTTCCTCGCCGGGGCAGTCCTGCGACGTGACCAGGCCGGTCGAGGTGAGCAGGCTGGAGGTCAGGGCGTCGATGCAGGTGACCTGGTAGCGCCGGGCCTGGTCGGTCTCCTTCGCCAGCCCCGGGTCGGCGAGCAGCCCCTGGAGCCGGGTGACGTGTTCCGGGCCGAGCACCCCGGTCGACGTCACGCCGTCGCCGGCGCAGTCGACGCACTCCCACCTGCCGTCCGGTTCCACGTTGAGCGTGCGCAGCGGGCCGTCCGTGCCGACCCGCTGGAGGAGGCTGACCTCGCCCTTTCCGGCGGTCGCCGCACCGCCGGGACCCGGCTGCGACAGCCCGGTGCCGGCCGGCTCCGGCGCGGGGCCGTCGTCGGCGCTTCCGGGCAGCGAGCAGCCGGCGAGGGCCGCGGCCAGCAGGGCGGCGACGGACACGCGGACCGGACGCGACCAGGAAGCGGAGGGCACGCGCCGGAACCTACCCCACCGTAGGTAAGGGCCGTAACCGCTGACCGGGGTCGGGCGGGCGAACGTAGGGGGTGACCGGGGCCGGGCCGGTCAGCGGGACGAGGACGGCAGTTCGGCCTGGTCGTCGTCCGCGCCGCGGTCCGCCGCGAAGCCCCGTACGTCGGGTGCGCCGAGCCGGGCGGCGTCGGCGGTGGCGTCGTCGGGCATCAGCTGGGACTCGCGTTCCGCCTCCACCCGGGCCCGGTAGTGCTCCACCTCGCGGGCCCGGGTGGCCCCGTCCCAGCCGAGCACCGCGCCCATCAGCTCGGCCGCGTGGCCCGCCGACTCCAGGCCCCGGTGCGCCGTCTCGAAGGAGATCCGGGTCCGCCGGGTGAGCACGTCCTCCAGGTGCAGCGCCCCCTCGGCCCGGGCCGCGTACGTCACCTCGGCGGCCAGGTACTCCGGCGCGCCGGCCAGCGGGGAGGCCAGCAACGGGTCCGCGTCGATCAGCGCGAGCAGGTCACGGGTGAGGGTGCCGTAGCGCTCCAGCAGGTGCTCGATCACCCCGACCGGCATCCCGTGCCGGCGGGCCAGGTCCGCCCGGTCCCGCCACATCGCCGGGTAGCCGTCGGCGCCGAGCAGCGGCAGGTCGGCGGTGCGGGAGGGGCGTACGGCACCGAGCCGGTGGGCGGCCCGGTCGACCACGTCGGACGCCATCACCCGGTACGTCGTGTACTTGCCGCCGGCGACCAGCAGCAGACCGAGCATCGGCTCGAAGACGGCGTGCTCGCGGGACAGCTTGGAGGTGGAGTCGGCCTCGCCGGCCAGCAACGGCCGCAGCCCGGCGTAGACGCCCTCGATGTCCGCCGTCGTGAGCGGCCGGTCGAGCACCGTGTTGACCTGCTCCAGCAGGTATTCGATGTCCCGCGCGGAGGCCGCCGGGTGGGACCGGTCCAGCCGCCAGTCGGTGTCGGTGGTGCCGATGATCCAGTGCCCGCCCCACGGGATGACGAAGAGCACACTGGTGGCCGTACGCAGGATCAGCCCGGCCTCGCCGGTGATCGCCGACCGGGGCACCACCAGGTGCACGCCCTTGGAGGCCCGGACGCGGATCCCGGGGCGCAGCCCGACGTCGTTCAGCATCCGCGACATGTCGTCGCTCCACACCCCGGTGGCGGCGATGACGGTGCGGGCGCGTACCTCGAACTCGGCGTCCGGGGAGCCGGGGGGCGCCTCGAGGTCGCGGATCCGGACGCCGGTGACCTCGCGGGCCTGCCGGATGAGCCCGACCGCCCGGGTGCTGGTCACCACGGTCGCGCCCAGGCTGGCCGCCGTGCGGGCCAGGGTCACCACCAGCCGCGCGTCGTCGACCTGCCCGTCGTAGTAGCGGATCGCGCCGGCCACCGCGTCGGCGCGCAGGCTGGGGAAGACCCGGCGGGCGCCCTCGCGGGTCAGGTGCCGGTGCAGCGGCATGCCGCGCCCGCCGCCGAAGACCCCGGCGAAGGCGTCGTAGGCCGCCACGCCGGCGCCGTAGTAGGAGCGGCGGAACAGCCGGGCGGGCAGGCCGCGTACGCCCCGCCCGTCGGGCAGCGGAACCAGGATGGGCACCGGCCGGACCAGGTGCGGGGCCAGCCGGGTGGCGAGCAGCCCGCGCTCGGTGAGCGCCTCGTGCACCAGGTGGAACTCCAGCTGCTCCAGGTAGCGCAGGCCACCGTGGATGAGCTTGCTGGAGCGGCTGGAGGTGCCGGCGGCGTAGTCGCGCGCCTCCACCAGGGCCACCTTCAACCCCCGCGAGGCCGCATCCAGGGCGGCCCCCGCCCCGGTGACGCCACCGCCGATGACCAGCACGTCGAAGCGTTCGGCGCGCAGGCGGCGCAGGTCGGCGGCCCGGCGCTCGGGGGAGAGCTGGCCGGCCGTCGTTCGGGACACGTTGGGGTCACGCACCCGTCCACGGTAACCGCCGCCGCCATCCGGCGGGACACGCCGTCCGCGCCGTACTGTCTGGGGATGGAGGTCGGCCCCCCGTTCCCCGCTGGTCAACCCGTCCCACGCCCGGCGGCCACGCCGGGCCGGCCGAGCCACTGGGCGGTGGTGGCCGCGGCGGTGACCGGCTGCTGGACGGTCGGGCTCGTCGTCGTCGGCCAGCTCGGCGGCTGGCTCGCCGACCAGGTCCTGCTGGCCTCCGGGCTGGACCGCGTGGTCTGGCTCTGGCCGGCGACGGTGCTGTTCAGCGTGCTGCTGGTGGGCGCGCCCGCGCTGGCGCTCGCCCTACTGCCCCACTCTGCGGCGGTCCGCACCGCCGGCCGGACCTGGCTGGCGGCGGCGCTCGCGCTCGGCGCGCTGGGGCTGCTCCGGGCGCTGCCACCGGTGCACCACGAGGCGTACCTCGCCGCGCTGGCCGCCACGGCCGCGCTGGCCGCCCTCGTCCTGCGGGCGCTGGCCCGCCGCGCGGCGGTCACGACACCCCGGGTGCGCGCGGCTGTCGCGACGCGCCGGGCGCCCGTGTCGGCCGCCACGCTGCTCGGGGTGGCCGGCGGACTGGCGCTGCTGCTGCCCTGGGCCTGGCTGGGGGCGCTCGGCGGGCTGCTGGAGACGGTGCTCGCCGGCCTCGCCGCCGCCGCGCTGGGCGTGCTGGCCGGGGCGCTGCTGGACGACGCCTTCTGGTCCCGCTTCACCGTCGGCGAGCCGCCCCGGCCGACCCGGTTGGTGCTGGTCGGCGGGCTGGTCGCCGGGGTCGCGCTGCTGCTGCTCGCCGCCGGGGTGGGGCAGTCCGGGGCCCAGCTACCCCTGCTGCTGACCCTGCCGCCGGCCGGCTTCGCGCTGGCGGCCCTGCACGCGGCGGCCCGCCGCCCGACCCTGGCCGGCCCGCCGGGTGCCGCCCCCGTCGGGTCCCCGGGGGCCGCTCCGGCCGACCCATCGGGCCCGCTCCCGGCCGATCCCGGCGGCGCCGACCCCACCGACCCCACCGACGCCGACGGCCGGGAGCTGGCCGGGCGGGCGGGGACCGGTGCCCTCCGGCCCGCGGCCCGTTGGCTGGTCGGGCTCGGCGTGCTCGGCCCGCTGGCCTTCGCCGACCCCGAGGAAGTCACTCTCCTCCTGGCCGGCACCCGCGACGTGCCGTTCTGGGTGGCCGCCGCCGCCGGCGCCGGGCTCGCCGTCGCGGCCGTCCTCGCCGTGGCGTACGGGGTGCTGCTCACCCGGGGCCGGCGGCCGAGCCGGCGGGTCGCCGGGGTGACCGCCGGCGCCCTGCTGGTCGCGGTCGGCGTGGTGGCCGTCGGCGCGGGCCAGCCCGGCCTGCACGGCGAGCGGCTGTTCGTGGTGCTCCGCGAGCAGGCCGACCTCGCCGGCGTCCCGGCGACGACCGGCCGGGCCGGCCGGGACGCCCGGGTCGCCGAGGTCCACCGGCGGCTGGTCGCGACCGCCGAGCGGACCCAGGCCGACCTGCGCCGGGACCTGCGCCGGCTGCGGCTGGACCACACCCCCTACTACCTCGTGAACGCGGTCGAGGTGGACGGCGGGCCGGCGGTACGGGCCTGGCTGTCGCGCCGGCCCGAGGTCGCCCGGGTGCTGGTCAGCCAGCGGGTACGACCGCTGCCCGCGCCGGCCGGCCGCAGTCGCGGCACCGCGCCCGCGCCCGCCGGCCCCGAGTGGAACGTCCGGATGCTCGGTGCGGACCGGGTCTGGTCCCAGCTCGGGGTGGACGGCTCCGGCATCGTGGTGGGCAGTTCGGACTCGGGCGTGGACGGCGGGCACCCCGCGCTGGCGGGCGGCTTCCGGGGCGGCGACGACTCCTGGCACGACCCGTGGGCCGGCACCCGGGCGCCGACCGACCAGGGCGGGCACGGCACCCACACGGCGGGCAGCGCGGTGGGCCGGGGCGGCATCGGGGTGGCGCCGGGCGCCCGCTGGGTCGGCTGCGTCAACCTGGACCGCAACCTCGGCAACCCCGCCTACTACCTGGACTGCCTCCAGTTCATGCTGGCGCCCTTCCCCCCGGGCGGGGACCCGTTCACCGACGGGCGCCCGGCGCGTGCCCCGGACATCCTCACCAACTCGTGGGGCTGCCCGGCGATCGAGGGCTGCGACCCGGGCGTGCTCCGGCCCGCCACCGCCGCCCTGGACGCCGCCGGCATCATGGTGGTGGCCGCGGCCGGCAACACGGGGCCGTACTGCGGCTCGATCGACGACCCGCCCGCCCCGTACGCGGACGTGCTGACCGTGGGCGCGGTGGACCGGCAGCGCCGGGTGACGCTGTTCTCGTCCCGGGGCCCGGTGCCGGGGGCGGCCAAGCCGGACGTTGTCGCGCCGGGCGACGAGGTGCTGTCGGCGATGCCGGGCGGCGGGTACGCCGTTCTGAGCGGCACCTCCATGGCGACGCCGCAGGTGGCCGGCGTGGTGGCGCTGATGTGGTCGGCCGACCCGGCGCTGGTCGGCGACCTGCCCCGTACCCGGCAGATCCTGCGGGACACCGCGACCCCGGCCGTGGCGACGTACGCCTCCCGGACGCAGACCTGCGGTGGCGACGCGAACATCACCGGCGCCGGCCTGGTCGACGCGTACGCCGCCGTCCGGAGCGCGCGGGGGTGAGAGTCGCGTCAGCGCAACCGGTCGAGCAGTTCCCGGGACCGCCGCACCACCAGGGTCGTCGCGTCCGCGTCGTACGACGGCAGCGTGCTGTCGGTGAACAGGTGCTGATCCCCCGGATAGACGAACAGCTCGGCGAGGTCGGAGCCGACGATGCCGACCAGCTCGCGGGCGGCGTCGATGTCGCCCTCCAGGGCGAAGAACGGGTCGGCGTCCATGCCATGGATCTGCACCGGGACCCCGGCGGGCCAGGGGCCGACGGCCCATTCGCCGGTGACGGGCAGGCAGGATTCGTAGAGCAGCGCACCCCGGGCCCCGGGCCGGGTCTGGGCGAGCCGCTGGGCGGTGGCGGCGCCCCAGGAGAAGCCGCCGTAGACCAGGCCCCCGGGCAGGTCGGCCACGGCCCGGTCGGCGCGCTCGCGGAGCGCCTCGCCCCCGATGCGCTTCGTCAGCGCGAAGCCCTCGTCGAGGGTCGCCGGCCGCTCGCCGTCGAACAGGTCCGGCGTGTGCACGGTGTGCCCGCCGGCCCGCAACTGTTCGGCGAACCCGCGCACCCCGTCGGTGACCCCACGCAGGTGGTGGAACAGGACGACGTCGGCCATCTCTACACTCCTGTCAACAGACGACAACGATCGAATGATCCATGATTCTGGAACGGTCGAGAAATGTCGAGCAATGAGCGGATCCCGGACTACGACCTCGACGAGATGCTCGTGGTCACCGCGCCCGCGCAGCTCCGCGCGCTGGCCGATCCCCTGCGCGCGACCCTCCTGGAGCTGCTCCTGGAGCGGGCCGCCACGGTGAGCGAGCTGGCCCGGGCGGTCGATCGGCCCAAGAGCAGCGTCGCCTACCACGTGAACGCCCTCGTCGACGCCGGCCTGCTCCGGGTGGTGCGGACCCGGCGGGTGCGGGCGATCGACGAGCGGTACTACGGCCGGGTCGCCCGCACGCTCTACATCGGCGCGCTGACCCGCCCCGAGGACAAGCGGGTCGCGACCGCAGTCAACGGGCTCGCGGAGGCGGTCGCCGAGTCCGCCGCGGCCCACGCCGCCGACGACCTGCGCTGCACCCTCGTCCACGCCCGCATCCCGGTCGAGGAGGTACGCGCGTTCTGGGCCGAGGTGCAGGCGCTGGCCCGCCGCTTCGCCCAGATCCCCCGGTCCGGCGATCAGGTCTACGGCTTCGTCGCCGGCCTCTACCCCACCAACGCGCCGACCCTCCCCGAGCCCGAGCCGAAACCGGAACCGGAGGCGGAGGCGAAGCCGGAACCGCGACCGCAACCGGAGGCGAAGGCGGAACCGCGAGCGGAACCGGAGGCGAAGGCGGAACCGGAGCCGGCCGGCTGACGCGACCGGGGCGGTCGTGGCACGCCACGGCGGCCCGCCGGCCGGGCGGCGCCGGCAAGGCCCCTACCGACGGAACGCTCCGGTGATCTAGGGTCGGCGTCCATGGACCTGGAGATCGTCGAGCTGGGGCCCGACCAGCGGCCCGCCGTGGTGGAACTCTGTGGGCGGGCACTCGACCTGCCGGAGGACGCGGCCGAGGCGCCGGCCGTCGTGGACACGCTCTGGGCGCGCGCCGCCATCCACCGTCCGGTGCTCACGTGGGGCGCGTACCGGGAGGGGCGCCTCGTGGGCGTGCTCGTCGGCTCCCTCGCCGCCAGCGACGGCGACGCCCGTGGTCACGTCGACCTGGTCGCGGTGGCGCCGGAGCAGCGGCGGCAGGGTCTCGGGCGGGCGCTGCTGTCGACCGCCGAGCGGGCCCTCGCCGGCCTCGGCGCGGCCGAGCTGCTGCTCGCCGGGAATCCGCCGTACTACGCCTGGCCGGGCATCGACGTGCGCTACACCCCGGCGGTCTGCGCCGCGCTGGCGCTCGGCTACCGGCAGGACCGGACGGCGTGGAACATGACCGCCGACCTGTCGTACGACGGCTCCCCCGCGCTGCGCCCGACGGAGGCCGCGGAGACGCGGCTGGCCGGGCGCGGGGTGACGGTCCGCCGCGCCGAGGCGGTCGACCTGCCGGCGCTGGTGGAGTTCGCCCGCGCCACCTTCGGCGGGGCCTGGGACGCCGAGCTGGCCGGCTCGGTGGGCCGGGAGGGGGCGGGTTGCCACCTGGCCGAACGCGACGGCGAGGTGCTCGGCTTCGCCGCGTACGGGTCGTCGCGGCCGAGCTGGTTCGGCCCGATGGGCACCGCCCCGGCGGCCGAGGGCTCGGGTATCGGCGGGGTGCTGCTGCGCCGGTGCCTACGCGACCAGCGGGCGGCCGGCGTGACGGCGGCGCAGATCGGCTGGGTGGGGCCGGTCCCCTTCTACTCGGGCAGCGCGGGTGCCCGGATCGAGCGCGTCTTCTTCCTGTACCGCAAGGCACTCGGGGGCTGAGAGCGGGGCGAAGGGGATATAGACCCTCATAACGCCATTCGCCCGCATTGGTGATCGTCGCGCCCTACCGTTTCCGGTAGAGGAGGCAGCCATGACCACGGACGACGAACGCCCCGGCCCATTGCCGTTCGACCGGCTCGACTACGGCGACGCCGAGCAGCAGGCGGAGATGGCCGGCGTCGACGAGCCGGCCGACGAGCCGGTGACGCTGGTCGACGAGCCGGTGCAGATCCCGCAGCCGTACGACCGGGCGCAGAAGAGACGCAACCAACGGCCACTGCCGACGTGACAGCGAAAGGGGCGGACCGCTGACGCGGCCCGCCCCTTTCGGCGTTGTTGGAGCTGGACTCAGAAGTCCATGTCCCCGCCACCCGGACCAGCCGGGGCGGCCGGGGTCTTCTCCGGCTTGTCCGCCACGACGGCCTCGGTGGTGAGGAAGAGCGCCGCGATCGACGCGGCGTTCTGCAGCGCCGAGCGGGTCACCTTGGCCGGGTCGATGATGCCCGCGGCCAGCAGGTCGACGTACTCGCCGTTGGCGGCGTTGAGGCCGTGACCCGGGTTGAGGTTGCGGACGTGCTCGACGACCACGCCACCCTCGAGACCGGCGTTGACGGCGATCTGCCGCAGCGGGGCGTCCAGCGCGATCTTGACGATCTGCGCGCCGGTCGCCTCGTCGCCGACCAGGTCCAGCTTGTCGAAGGCGGACTTGCCGGCCTGCACCAGCGCGACGCCACCACCCGGGACGATGCCCTCCTCGACGGCGGCCTTCGCGTTGCGGACGGCGTCCTCGATGCGGTGCTTGCGCTCCTTCAGCTCGACCTCGGTGGCCGCGCCGACCTTGATCACCGCGACGCCGCCGGCCAGCTTGGCCAGCCGCTCCTGCAGCTTCTCGCGGTCGTAGTCGGAGTCACTCCGGTCGATCTCGGCCCGGATCTGGTTGACCCGGCCCTGGATCTGCTCGGCGTCGCCGGCACCGTCGACGATGGTGGTCTCGTCCTTGGTCACCACGACCTTGCGGGCGCGGCCCAGCATGTCGAGGCCGACGGCGTCCAGCTTGAGGCCGACCTCCTCGCTGATGACCTGGCCACCGGTGAGGATGGCGATGTCGGCCAGCATGGCCTTGCGGCGGTCACCGAAGCCCGGCGCCTTGACGGCGACGGACTTGAAGGTGCCCCGGACCTTGTTGACGACCAGGGTCGCCAGGGCCTCGCCCTCGATGTCCTCGGCGATGATCAGCAGCGGCTTGCCCGACTGCATGACCTTCTCCAGGATCGGGAGCAGGTCCTTCACCGACGAGATCTTGCTGTTGACGATCAGGAGGTAGGGGTCGTCGAAGACGGCCTCCATGCGCTCCGGGTCGGTCATGAAGTAGGCCGAGATGTAGCCCTTGTCGAAGCGCATACCCTCGGTGAGCTCCAGCTCCAGCCCGAAGGTGTTGCTCTCCTCGACGGTGATGACGCCTTCCTTGCCCACCTTGTCCATCGCCTCGGCGATGATCTCGCCGACGCTGGTGTCACCGGCGGAGATGGAGGCGGTGGAGGCGATCTGCTCCTTGGTCTCGACGTCCTTGGCGAGCTTGAGCAGCTCCTCCGAGACGCTGGCCACGGCGGCCTCGATGCCCCGCTTCAGGGCGATCGGGTTGGCACCGGCGGCCACGTTGCGCAGGCCCTCGCGGACCAGGGCCTGGGCCAGGACGGTCGCCGTCGTCGTGCCGTCACCGGCGACGTCGTCGGTCTTCTTCGCGACCTCCTTGACCAGCTCGGCGCCGATCTTCTCGTAGGGGTCCTCGAGCTCGATCTCCTTGGCGATGCTCACACCATCGTTGGTGATGGTGGGGGCACCCCACTTCTTCTCGAGCACGACGTTGCGGCCCTTGGGGCCGAGCGTCACCTTCACGGCGTCGGCGAGCTGGTTCATGCCCCGCTCGAGGCCGCGGCGCGCCTCTTCGTCGAACGCGATCATCTTGGCCATACGGCGTTGTCCTCCTGGACACTCACGGGCCACCCGAGTGTGTGTCCCGGATGGGCCGCCTGGTGTACGCACCTTGGGACGTCGCCACCTGGCGACGACGACGTCTCCTCGGCCGGGCCGGATAGCCCGCGACGACCGGCCATGTGCCGCAGCCGCGTCTGGACGCCGCTACGACCGTGGCCCTACCGCCCCGACCGTTGGCACTCGCGGTATGCGAGTGCCAATGACTTGTTTAGCACTCTCCCCTGTCGAGTGCAAGCACGATGGCCCCGGTCAGCCGAGTTCACCGGTCAGCCGCGCGCTGTCCACCGGCCCCTCGTGGGCACGCTGCTCGGCGTAGGTGACGACCAGGCCGACCAGTTGGGCGAGGTGGGTGGGCAGGGCCAGCACCGCGCCCACCAGCGTCACCGCGAGCACGCCGACCGCCGTGCCCGGCGACTCCAGCGGGGTGGTGCCGAACGGCAGCGTGCCGATGCCCTCCACCATGCCGGCGGCCCCGCTGCCGACGACGACCGCCGCCGCCACCAGCGCCACCCGGCCGAGCAGCAGACCGAGCCGGTCGTGGAACATCCGGAAGGAGCGGCCGATCGGGTGCTGCCGCTCGAACAGGTAGACCGGGCCGGCCATGCTCAGCGCGAAGGCGAAGTAGATGCCGGGAATCACGCAGAGACAGACCCCGAGCCCGATGATCACGCTCATCAGCAGGGTCCAGCCCCAGAGGCCGAGCGCCCGGCGCGCCCCGTAGGAGAGGGCCGCGCCCACGCTCACCGGTTGACCGGCCGCCTGCCGGGTGACCACCCAGGTGCCGGCCGCCCAACCCAGGCTCTGCACGAAACCGAAGATGAGGGCGCTGCCGAGCACCACGGACAGCAGGACGCCCGTGTCGGCCAGGAAGGTGTCGGGCAGCGCGGCGGGGTCGTCGGCCATCGACTCCTCCCACTTCGCCGACGGGTCGACGACGAGCGAGAGCACCGACACCACCAGGGCCGGCAGCACCTGGGTGAGCAGCAGGATCGGCAGCAGCAGCCGCCAGCCCCGGCGCACGGCGCCGACGCACCGGCCGAACCAGCCGTTGACGCCGGCGCCGGGCGGGGTGACGAGCAGGTCGGCCGGATCGAGGCCGTGCCCCGGCGGGTACCACGGCTGCCCGGGATAGGCGACCGGGGCGCCCGGGTACCACGGCTGCCCGCCGTACGGGCCGGAGCCGACCGGGTACCCGCCGGTGGGCGGGAAGACCTGGCCCTGCGGCTGGTGCGGGCCCGCCGGCGCAGCGCCGCCCGGGCCGACGGGTGGCGTCGCGGAGGGGTCGGGGTCTCCCGGGGGCGGCGCGGCCTGGGGCGGCTGGTCGGACATGAACCCTCCTCAGCGATGGCTGGAACGGCTCACGATCCTCCCCTGCCGACGCAACCGGGCCGAAGCCCGCCCCCGTGGGGCGGGCCGGCCGACGGCTGCCCGGCCTTGCCGGACCACCCCCGGCCGGCGCCTCACGACCGGTGGCCGGGAAGTCGGTCGGCGCGGGGGCGTGGGAGAGACGCCCGTCAGGCGATGACGCGCACGCGCTCGGCCTGGGGACCCTTCTGGCCCTGGGCGATCTCGAACTCGACCCGCTGGCCGTCGTCCAACGCCTTGTAGCCGTCCATCTCGATCGCCGAGAAGTGGACGAAGACGTCCTGCCCGCCGTCGACGGCGATGAAGCCGTAGCCCTTCTCGGAGTTGAACCACTTCACGGTGCCCTCTGCCACGGTGCACTTCCTCACTCTGCGCGGCGTTCCACGACCCCGGAGGCCGGGCGGGCCGGCACCGGAGGACCACCGGATCGGCGATCGACGAGGGCCGCTGAAACGGTGACCGAAATCGCACGCTACACGAAGCGTGACGACGGCGCACGACCACAAATCGGACATACTTCGATCGCCCGCCATCGGCGGTCATCGCTGTGATAGGCATTCGTCATGACGAGCACGCCCGGCGGTTCGGGGCCGACGCGGCGGGCGGAGATCCGGCGGGTCAGGCCCCGGGACGCGGCCCGGATGCGGGCGCTGCGGCTGGAGATGCTCGCCGACGCCCCACTGGCCTTCCTGGAGACCCTCGCCGACGCGGCGGCCCGGTCGCACGCGGACTACGCGGCCCGCATCGCGTCCGTCTCCGTCGGGGCGGGCACCGCGCAGTTCGTCGCGGACCCGGGCGGCCGGCTCGTCGGGCACGCCGGCGGCACGGCGGCCCCCGGGGAGCCGGGGCTGACCGTGGTGTACGCCGTCTACGTCACCCCGCCCTGGCGGGGCACGGGCCTCCTCGGCGGCCTGGTCGACGCGGTCGCGGCCTGGTCCCGCGCCTGCGGGCGCCCCGAACTGATGCTGGAGGTCGTGGTCGGCAACGACCGGGCCTACCGCGCCTACCGGCGGCTGGGCTTCGTCGACACCGGCGTACGCGTCCCGCACCCCACCGTTCCGGCGCTCACCGAACTCCAGATGCGCCGCCCGGCCTGACCCGGCCGCCCGGACCGACCCGGGCAGGGCCGGTCCGGGCAGCCGGACGGATCACGCGTGCCGGCGGGACTGCACGATGCGGAACCGGTTTGCCACGTAGGCGCCGTCGGTCAGCGCCGAGTTGGCCGCCGCGTTGGCGCCGCTGCCGTGGAAGTCGGAGAAGGCCGCCGACTGGTTCACGAAGACCCCGCCGGTCAGGTTGCAGGACAGGTGCACCCCGACCTCGATCGCCGCAACCTCGGCCGCGTCGAGGACCGCCTCGTCGGTGGAGTAGACCGCCGCGGTGAGCGCGCCCTTCTCGCCGACCGTGGAGCGCAGGATCTCCAGGCTGTGCGCGGTGGAGTCCGTGGCGATCGCGAACGAGATCGGCCCGAACCACTCCTTCGAGTAGGTCGCGGTGTCGTCGGCCGCCAGCCTGACCACCGTCGGGGTGCGGACCACCGCGCCGGGGAAGGCGGGGTGCTCGACCGTACGCGACTCCAGCACCGCCTCGCCGACCTTGGTGACCTCGTCGAGGCGCTCCAGCACCCCGTCGTTGACGATCGCGCCGGTCATCTCCACCCCGCGCGCCGGGTCGGCGGTGATCTTGGCGACCGCCGCGGCGATCCCGCCCGCCACCTCGTCGAAGCTCTTGTGCCCCTGGTCGGTCTCGATGCCCCCGGAGGGGATCAGGATGTTCTGCGACGTGGTGCACATCTGGCCGCTGTAGAGGCTCAGGGTGAAGCCGAGGTTGCGGCACATCCCGGCGAAGTCGTCGGTGGAGTCGATCACCACCGTGTTCAGCCCGGCCTTCTCGGTGTAGACCGCGGCCTGCCGGGCGTTGGCCTCCAGCCAGTCGCCGTACTCGGTGGAACCGGTGAAGTCGATGATCTTCACGGCCGGGTGCAGGGCCAGCGTGGAGGCGAGCTTCTCCCCGGGGGCCTCGGGGGCGAGCAGCACCAGGTTCGGGTCGAAGCCGGCCTCGGCGAGCACCTCGCGGGCGTACTTCACCGTGATCGCCAGCGGCAGCACGGCGCGCGGGTGCGGCTTGACGACCACCGGGTTGCCGGTGACCAGCGAGGCGAACAGCCCCGGGTACGAGTTCCAGGTCGGGAAGGTGTTGCAGCCGATCACCAGCGCCACGCCACGGGGCACCACGTGGAAGGTCTTGGTCATCCGCAGCGGGTCGCCCTTGCCGGCCGCCTTCTCCCAGCCCGCCGTCCCCGGGTGCCGGGTCATTTCCGCGTACGCGTAGGCGACCGCCTCCAGCGCGCGGTCCAGCGCGTGCGCGCCGCCGGCCTGGAAGGCCATCACGAAGGCCTGGCCGCTGGTGAACTGCACCGCGTTGGCCAGCTCGAAGATGTGCTTGTGCAGCCGGTCGAGGATCTCCAGGCAGACCCCCACCCGGGCCTGCGGGCCGGCGTCGCGCCAGCCGGGCAGGGCGGCGGAGGCGGCGGCGACCAGCTCGTCGGCGCCGGCGTGCGGGTAGCGGACGTTCAGCTCGACGCCGAACGGGCTGGTCTCGGTGGCGACCCGGTCGGCCGCGCCCGGCTGGTCGAGGGGGAAGTCACCGCCGAGGTACGCCTCGAAGGCGGCCTTGCCGTCGGCGGCGGCGGTCTCCCCGTAGACCCGGGGGCTGGGCGACTCGGGGTAGGCGGACCAGTACCCGCGCTCCGTGATGGCGGTCAGCGCCCGGGTCAGGGTGTCGGCGTGCCTGTCGTACAGGGGGTGCGGGGTCTCCGTCATGCCCGCCATCATGCAACAGAAAGCACCAGGATCAGTAGGGCCGTGTCACAACTCAGATCGTGAGCTGCCAGTCGGTCCAACCGTCGACGGGGCGGAACCCGAGCTGCTCGTTGATCCGCACCATGTGGGCGTTCTCGGCGGCGTTGAAGGTGTCGATCGCGCGTACCGCCGGCTCGTGGGCCAGCAGGTGGCGCAGGTTCTCGCCCTTGGTGAGCAGGCCGAGCCGGTGGCCGCGGTGCTCCGGGTCGACGATGGTGATCTGCTGGAACGCGTGCCAGTCGACCGACGGCCCCACGTCGAGCAGGGTCCAGGCGACCACCCGGCCGGACGCCTCGTGGCGCGCCGCCGTGTGGTAGCGCCGCCGCCCCCGCACCTCCAGCGCCCGCTCGATGCCACGGACCCGTTCGACGTCGATCCGCTCCGGTTCCCACTCCACGTCGCCCAGGGGCGCGTCGGCCATCAGCCGGCCGTCGAGGTAGGCGATGTCGGCGGCGTACTCCTCGGGGGTGTTCCCCTGCCAGCGTAGGAGCCGGTAGCCGGCGGCCCGGCCCCGGGCCTCGGTCAGGGCGGCGTCCAGGCCGTCCTGGTCGAGCCGGGTGGTGTCGAGCCGGCGGCGGACCTCCGCCAGCGCGGGCCGGGCGCCGGTCGACGCGGCGAAGGCGGCGGCGGCCCCGGAGCGGGCCGGGCCGCCGGGCAGCGCGGAGACCGCCATCGCCAGCACCCGCTTGCGGCCCCGCTCCCGCAGCAGGCGTACGGCGTGGTGGTGCAGCGCACGGCCGACGCCGCGACGCCGGCACTCCGGGTGCACGACCACCTCGGCCGTGGCGTTCTCGGTGTTGTCGAGCTGCGGAAGGTCCAGCGCGAGGTAGCCGGCCGGCACGCCGTCGAGCCGGGCCAGCGCCCAGAGCGGCTCGTTGCCCGGCATCGGGTGCCGGATCGCCGCCTCGAAGCGCCGCCGGCAGAGGGGCGGGAAGTCCGGCAGGTCGACCTCGTTGGCCGCCGCGCCGATCCGGTACGCCTCGTCGATCGCGGCCTGGTCGGCGGCGTCGAGCGGCGCGATCGCGATGCTCATCGGCTGAGGGTGCGCCAGACGACGACGATCGGGCCAGCGAATTAACCGCTGGCCCGATCGGAAGTTGGTCGGGAGGGACGCTCGCACAACGCCTCCGGCGTTGGGTCGCAAGAACTGAAAGTCTCCGGCGAAACGCCCTCCCGCACGGAGCATCTTGCGCCGTGCGGTTCCTGCCGTCAAGTCCTTGTCGGCGCGTTTTCCGCACTCACAGCGAAAACCCAGTTACCCCCCGAATCCCCCACCCACCCCGGGCCGGCCCCGGCCCTCGGCCCCTCGGGCGTCGATCATGAGGTTGGCGGCACTGTTCGCGATCGACTTCGCCGCCAACCTCATGATCGACGCGGAAAAGGTGGGGGGTGGGGGTGGTCAGCCGAGGAGGCCGGCGTCGCGGGCGGCGCGCAGGGAGGGCTTGATGCGGTGGGTGGGGCCGACCTCGCCGGCCACCGCGTCGAGGGTCTTGAGGCCCTCGCCGGTGTTGAAGACCACGGTCTCCGCGGTCGGGTCGAGGCGGCCGGACTCGACCAGCTTGCGCAGTACGGCCACGGTCACCCCGCCGGCGGTCTCGGCGAAGACGCCGGTGGTCCGGGCCAGCAGCCGGATGCCGGCGCGGATCTCGTCGTCGTCGACGTACTCCATCCAGCCCCCCGTGCGGCGCACCGCCTCCAGCGCGTAGACGCCGGCGGCCGGGTCGCCGATGTTGAGGGACTTGGCGATGCCGGTCGGCTTGACGGGCGTGATGGTGTCGGTGTCGGCGTGCAGGGCGGTGGCGATGGGGTTGCAGCCGGCCGACTGCGCGCCGAACACCTTCCAGCCGCCGGCCGGCGCCTCGACCAGGCCGATCTCCACCAGCTCGGCGAACGCCTTGTCGATCTTGGTGAGCAGCTCGCCGGAGGCCATCGGGATCACCACCTGCGCGGGGATCCGCCAGCCGAGCTGCTCGGCGACCTCGTAGCCGAGCGTCTTCGAGCCCTCGGCGTAGTAGGGGCGCACGTTGACGTTGACGAAGGCGGTGTCCTCGAACTCGTCCGTCTCCACCAGCTCGCCGCAGAGCCGGTTCACGTCGTCGTACGAGCCGTCGATGGCGACCAGTTCGCCGCCGTAGACGGCGGTGGTGACGACCTTGCCCTGCTCGAGGTCGCCGGGGATGAAGACCACCGACGGCGCGCCGGCCCGGGCGGCGTGCGCGGCGACCGAGTTGGCCAGGTTGCCGGTGGAGGCGCAGGCGTAGCGGCTGAAGCCGAGCGCACGGGCGGCGGTCAACGCGACCGAGACCACCCGGTCCTTGAACGAGTGGGTCGGGTTGGCGCTGTCGTCCTTGACCCAGAGCGGGGCGGTGATGCCCAGCTCGGCGGCGAGGTGCGGGGCGGCCACCAGCGGGGTGAAGCCCGGGTCGAGGGTGACGCGGGTGGCCGGGTCCTGACCGGCGGGCAGCAGCGCCGCGTACCGCCAGATGTTCTGCGGGCCCGCCTCGATCTGCTCCCGGGTGACCGTCGCCAGCGCGGCGGCGTCGTAGTCGACCTCCAGCGGGCCGAAACACTCGTAGCAGGCGTGCTGGGCGGCGAGCGGGTAGCGGGCCGAACAGGCGCGGCAGACCAGGGCGCGGGCGGGGCTGGCGGCGGTGTCGATGCCGGAGGGGGCGAACGTCGACGTCATGTCGAGGGTCCTCTCATCTTTCCCCGCATCGCACCCTGCGGCGGGGACGGAATTGGCACCTGCCCCGCCGGTCGCTCTGCGGTGAGCGCGCGGGGTGGTTGCCGGGGCGTCGTCGGGCCGTATCCCTCAGCCCCTCTGGATGAGGTATGCAGTTGTGCCGTCGAGTCTAAGCACTGACGCCGCCCGGATCGACGGGAGATCCCACGCTGTGAGCGATCCCGCAGCCGCCGTCGGGCGGGCGGGATCTTCCACGACGGTACGGATTCAGGCGGTCACCGAGCGGGAGTCGGCGGGGCGCCGGGCGCGCAGCACGGTGTCGACCGCCCACGCGCCGGGACCGAACACGGCGATCAGCAGGAACGACCAGCAGAACAGGACGGCCAGCTCACCGCCGTTGCGCAGTGGGAGCAGCGCGTCGGGCTGGTGCACCACGAAGTACGCGTAGGCCATCGAGCCGGACGCCAGCAGGGCCGCCGGTCGGGTCAACAGTCCGACGAGCACCAGCCCGCCGCAGACCGCCTGGATCAGCGCGGCCCACCACCCCGGCCACTCGCCGAGCGGGACCGCCTCGCCGGTGCCACGGCTGCCGCCGAGCACCCCGAGCAGCGAGGCCAGGCCGTGGCAGAGGAAGAGCAGGCCGACGACGGCACGGAACAGGGACAGGGCCGGGCCACCGATCCGGTCAGTGAGCATCAGGGCACCTCCGGGCAGGACGACGGGACGACACCAGAATGCCGTCGGACATTCGACGGTGTCGATTGAATCCCCCTCCTTGGGAACGCTCCCACGGCATGCCGGCGCCACCGTCCACAAGGGCGCTGGCGCGGGCCCGTTACGGTGCGGGGACATCGACGGAAGGGAACGCGCGATGCGTCGCAAGCTCGTCCCGGTGGTGGCGCTCTCCATGGCCTGCCTGCTGGCGCTCACCACCGCCTGCTCCACCGGCAACCGCAAGAAGCGGAACCGGTCCGCCGACCGGCCCGCCGGCACCGCCGCGAAGCGGGACGACGTCGACGCCACCCCGGCGACCACCCGGGCGACCCCGAGCCCCCGTCGCACCGGCGACCGGCTCACCTGCCTCGAACTGCGCGACACCCAGGTCGGCAGCAGGAAGGTCCGCTACCGGGGGTACGCCGCCCCGATCCGCCTCACGGACGGGCGGTGGGCCGACCGGAACGGCACGACGGTGGAGTTGCAGAGGCCGTGCGCCGTCGGCGACCTCGACGGCGACGGAGCGGGCGACGCGATCGGCGTGGTCATGCTCGACGGCGGCGGCACCGGCCGCTTCTTCACCCTCGCCGCCTGGCGCAACGTTGACGGCGAACCGGACTACCAGGCCCAGGTCGACCTCGGCGACCGTACGCCGGTGGAGAGCGTCAGCGTGCGCGACGGCAGGGCGACGGTGGTCTACCTGACCCGGCCGGCGGACGGCCCGATGGCGGAGCTGAGCATCCGGCGCACGGCCGTCTACCAGCTCAGGGGCACGACGCTGGCCGAGCTGAGCCACACCGACGCCCGGGTGACCGGGGCGTCCGGCGACGGGGGCACCGCCGAGGCCGCGGGCGCGGGGGACACGGTCCCCGACGCCGACTCCCCCACCCGCAAGCGCAGGTCCCGCTCCCGCTGACCTCCCCGCGACCGGGCCGCCTCAGTCCGGGACCGGTCGGTGGACTGGTGGCCTCGGCAGCCGCACGCTCCCGGTGGCCGGGCAGTTCTGCTGACTCACCTTGCCGAGGCAGCCCCATCCCGAGGTTGGCACGCGCTCGAAGTACTGCATGGGCTGCGACGGGACGGCCTCGGTGGTGAACGTACCGGTGCCGCTCGGGATGCGTTGCTCGTGGGAACCGGTCGTGTCGGTGTACGAGGCGACGATGTGCCACTCGCAGGTGTGGGTGGACACCTCCGGCTGGATGCGGAACGCAATGTTCGACTGACCGTTGCCCAGTTCGACGACGTTGCGACGGAAGTACAGCTGGCCCTCCTGCGGCTCGCCCTCGTCGAGGACGTACGGGCCGTGCGGTTTGTCCGTCGGCCCGCCGGTCAGGTCCCACAGCAGGCCCTGCCGGGACTCGGCACCCGCCGGGGGGATGACGACGACGGTCTGCGCGGTGGGTGCGTGGCACGAATCCTTGACGGCGGTCATGTTGTTGATCGTGAGTCCGGCGGCACGGTCGCTGTTGAGGTTCAGGTCGAACGTCTGGGCATCGCCGCGATTCTCGTTGCCGTCCTCGAAGGGCGCCACATAGGACGCGTCCTCGACGATCCGGCCGCCGAGCGGCTTCATGAACTCCCACACCCGCGACGCGTCGCCGTTCAGGGCGGTCAGGGTGGCCTGCTCGCCCTCGGTCAACGGCCGGTCGAGCAGCACGGTGAAGGCCTCGGGCAGGTACTGGTCGTAGTCGAGAGGGGTGACGGTAGCCACGAACGCGGACCGCTCCCGGTCGACCGCCTGCTGGGCCTGCCTGTCCGAGCGGGCCCGATCGGTGGCCGTCGACCGGTCCAGGAGAAGGTTGGCGTGGTAGGCGAACAGCACGCCGAGCACGACGACGACGGCGGCGACGGTCGCGTACACCGCACGCTGCTTCGGCGGAAGCCCGCGAAACCCGGGCAGGCGCTGATCCGCCAGCACGGCCCAGGCACTCCCCCCGGGCGACGGCCCGGGCGGCTGCGCCGGTGACGGCACGGGCGGGGACACTGACGACGGCACCGGCGAAGACACGGACGACGACTCAGCCTGCGGCACCGACGGGGACGCGGACGACGACTCAGCCTGCGGCACCGGCGGGGATGCAGACGACGGCTCGGCCAGCGGCACGGGCGAAGACACGGACGACGGCTCGGCCGGCGGCTCAGGTGCCGGCTCGGCGGGAGAAGTGGCCATACCCGATTCTCACTCACCGGCGCCATGCCCTCACTCAGGGCATCCGGACGACGTCCGGCCAGGAGCGCCGCACCCGCCGCCATCTCGCCCGGTGTTCCGGGCCGGGTGATGTCGTAGGCGATTCAGTTCGACAGGAACCGCAGGGGTGACCCGCTCCGGCCGGTCGCACCGACGGGGCAGCTCGGCAGGGCCCACCGAACCTCCCACCGGGCGGGTGTCTGCGGACCTCCACCGGTCGGTGTCTGCGGATCGGTGGCGCGCCGGCCGGTGCGATGATCGGACGATGGCACTCCCCGCGCGCCGACCCGCACGCCGTTCCGCACGCCGGCCCGCAGCGGGCTCTCGCGGCGGCGTTCCAGGTCCGGCACGGACGGTCGGGCTCGCGATCGCCGGCCTCGTCCTGCTCGGCGCCTGTGCGCCGGCGACCGCCCCGTCGTCGGCCGACCCGCCGGCGGCCGATCCGGTGCCGACCACGATGCCGGGCACGATGCCGACAGCGTCCGCGTCGGCGACGGCGTTCTGGGCCACTCCCACCACCGAGTGCCCGGCATCCGGCGTCCGGATCAGTTCGCCGGGCACCAGCGCCGCGATGGGTCTGCGCGCGCTCGGCCTGGAACTGGTCAACTGCGGCACGAAGCCCTACCGGCTCGACGGCTACCCCGTGCTGCGCCTGTTCGACGGCGACGGCGACCCCATACCGGTCCGGGTGGTCGACGGGGCCAAGGAGATCACGTCGGGCTTCGACGACCCGCCCCGGCCGCTGACCCTGCGGCCCGGCGAGCGGGCCGGTGCCGCCGTGCTCTGGCGCAACCTGGTCACCGATTCGACGGTCGTCGCCACCAACGGCGAGCGCCTGGAGGTCGCGCCCGCCGTGGGCGGGCCCGCGCAGGTCGTCGGCCTGGACGGGCCCATCGACCTCGGCAACACGGGCCGGATCGGCGTCAGCGCCTGGAAGAAGAGGGCGCCCGACCCGGCGCCGACGCCGGCCCGGCCGGACAGCCCGGTGCCGAGCAGGGCGGCGCCGGGCAGCCCGGTGCCGCTGCCGTGAGGCGCCCGGCGTCTCAGCTGGTGACGTCCTTGCGGGTGAAGCGCCAGAAGGCGAGCCCCCAGAACAGCGTCGCGTAGCTGATCGCCGAGATCGCGCCGCGCACCACGTCGTCGGTCTGCACCGGCGTCGACAGCAGGCCCAGCCAGGCGGTGCTGTAGTGCGTCGGCAGGAACGCCCGCAGCGCGCCCAGGGCGGTGATCTGGTCGAGGATGCTGGAGAGGATCCAGAGCAGCACCGCGCCGCCGACCGCGCCCAGCGCGGCGTCCGTCACCACCGACAGCAGGAACGCCAGGCCGGCCACCACCAGGAGTACGACCGCCAGGTAGCCGAGCACGCCCAACAGCCGCAGCAGCCCCTCGCCCGGTTCGAGCTGGGCCGCCACGGTGCTGCGCAACGGCTCCCAGCCGTAGCGCAGCGTGCCGATCAGCAGGGCGGTGCCGGCGAGCAGCAGCAGCGCCAGGGCCGAGTACACGAGCGCGACGAGCAGCTTCACCGTCAGCAGGCGGGCCCGGGGCACCGGCACCGCCAGCAGGTAGCGCAGGCTGCCCCAGCTCGCCTCGCTGGCCACCGTGTCCCCGCAGAACAGCGCCACCACCACGACCATCAGGAACGACGCCGAGACGAAGATGGTGAAGAGTGTGAAGTTCAGCCCGCCCGACGTGGCGAACTCCACCAGGCTGCCGAACTCCCCGCGCCCGTTGTCGTCGTCGTCGCCCGTGTCGAACTGGAACGCGATCAGGATGATCAACGGCAGCAGCACCATGAAGCCGAGCGCGAGCTGCGTACGCCGCCGGGAGGCCTGCCGCCGGAACTCGGCGCCGAACGGCAGGGTCGCCGAGGGCCGGTAGCCGGCCGCCGCTCCCACCGTGGGTGACGTGCCCGCCATCATCGGTCCCCGCTTCCCCGAGAGTTCTCGCCCACCAGGGCGAGGAACGCGTCCTCCAGGCGGCGCCGTGGCACCACCCGGTCCACCCCGATGCCGGCCCGGACCAGCTCGGCGACCACCTCGCTGCGGGCGGTGCCGTTGGTGTCCACCACGAGCTGCCCCTCGCCGTCGGGAAGCACCCGCACCCCGTCCAGGCCGTCCAGCACCGCCCGGGCGGCCTCCGGGTCGGTCACGTCGAAGAGCACGCTGGGCGACTCGCCCACGATCTCCTCGACCGGGCCCGAGGCGACGATGCGGCCCTTGTTCACCACCACCGCGTGCGTACAGGTCTGCTCCACCTCGGCGAGCAGGTGGCTGGAGACCAGCACCGCCCGGCCGTCGGTGGCGTAGCGCTGGAGCACCCGGCGCATCTCCGCGATCTGCGGCGGATCGAGCCCGTCGGTCGGCTCGTCGAGCACCAGCAGCTCGGGCAGGCCCAGCATCGCCTGCGCGATGGCGAGGCGCTGTTTCATTCCGTGGCTGTAGTTCTTGATCCGCCGGTGCACGGAGTCGCCCAGGCCGGCGATCTCCAGGGCCTCCTCGAAGTGCGCGTCCTCGGCGGGCCGGCCGGTGGCCCGCCAGTACGCCTTCAGGTTCGCAAGCCCCGACAGGTGCGGCAGGAAGCCCGGCCCCTCGACCAGCGCGCCGATCCGGGACAGCACCGGCGACCCGGGCACCAACCGGTGCCCGAAGACGTAGATCTCGCCGGCGGTGGGCTGGGTCAGCCCCATCAGCACCCGCAGCGTGGTGGTCTTGCCCGCGCCGTTCGGGCCGAGCAGGCCGACGACCTGACCGGGGTGCACCTCGAAGTCCACGTTCGACACGGCGACGAAGCCGTCCGCGTACTCCTTGCGGAGCTGCCGCACGGCCAGTGGGACGCCCGCGTACGCCGGGTGCACGGAGCTGTCCTGGCGGCGGTGCCGGCGGCGGACCACGGCGACGACCACGACGAGCCCGACGGCGATCGCCGCGACCAGTCCGGCCAGCACCCAGCGCCACACGGTCGCGGAGGTGGGGATCGGGTCGCCGGCGACGGTCGGCAGGCTGACCGTGCCTCCGCCGGCCGAGACGGTGTGCACCGCCGGCTCGACGGGAGTCGCGTACGCCTGGTCGGAGGTCGCCACCACCACGCGCAGCCGGTGCCCGGCCTCGAAGCGCCGGACGATCGCCGGCAGGGTGACGGTGACCGGCCGCGCCGCGTCGATCGTCGGCGGCAGGCCGGTGAGCCGGACCGGGGCGACCAGGCCGTTGGGCAGGGTGGCCGCGCCGTTGGGGTCGACGTCGTAGAGCTTGACGAAGAGCACCGCCTCCCCCGTCGGCGACGCCGCCCGGACGTCGACGGTCGGGGCGCCCACCACGTCCACCGCCTCGGCCAGCGGCTCCGACTCGAACCGGGCGTGCTGGCCGGGGATGTCCCCGGCCACGCCGCCGAGCAGCGACGACAACTCACCGGCGAAGGGCACCGAGGAGATGGCGGCCGGGTTGCGCGACGGCGGGTTGGCCACGGGCTGGGCGGGGCCGGCCACCGGCACGTCCCGGCGGGCCGTGCCGGCGACGCCCGGGTAGTCGGCGTAGCGGTAGCCGGTGGCCACCAGTCCCCGGTCGAGGGCGTCGAAGCCGGCGATGCGGGACCAGGTGAAGTCGTCGCCCGGTGCGTCGCCCTCGCCCTTGACGTAGTGGTCGAGCCACTGCACGGTCAGGAACTTCACCCGGTCCGAGTCGGTCTTCGGGCCCTCGCCGCCGTCGTGCCCGCCGGTGAACCAGGCCACCCGGACGGGCGTGCCGGCGGCGGCGATGCCGCGCGCGTTGGCGTCCGCCTCGCCGAGCGGGAAGAGGGTGTCCGCCTCGCCCTGCACCAGCAGGGTCGGCGCCTTGATCCGGTCGAGCACCCCGGCCGGGCTGGAACGGCGCAGCAGGTCCACGGCGGCCTGGTCGGCCTTGCCGGTGGTGGCGATCCGCAGGTACGCGGCGCAGATGTCGGCGGCGAACCGGCCGCAGGCCGGGTCGGCGGCCCCGGCGGGGGTGCCCCCCGGACCGGTGCCCGGACCGGCGCCCGGCCCCGGGCTGGGCGGGCCGGCGGAGGCGGGCGCCCCCTCGGGCTGGGCGGCGCTCGTCCCGGAGAGGCCGGCCGGACCGGAGCCGACGTTGCCGCCGCCGCCGAAGAAGAGGCCGGCCCAGCCGGACTTGAACACGCCCTCGGTGGGCTCCTTGCCCGTGCTCTCCGGCAGGAAGGAGCGGGACAGGTCGTTCCAGGTGATCATCGGCACGATCGCGTCGACGCGCTGGTCCTGCGCGGCGAGCAGCAGCGCCAGGCCGCCGCCGTACGAGCCGCCGACGACGCCGACCTTCGGGTCCCCGGCGGCGTCGGTGCGGATCTCGGGCCGGGCGGCGAGCCAGTCCAGCAGACGTTCGGCGTCGCGGACCTCGTAGTCCGGGTGGTCCAGGTGGATCTGCCCGCCGCTGCGGCCGAAGCCCCGCGCGGTCCAGGTGAGCACCGCGTAGCCGCGTCCGGCGAACTCCTCGGCGTCGGCGCGGACGGACTCCTTGGTGCCGCCGAAGCCGTGCGCCAGCAGCACCGCCGGCACCTTGTTCGCCGCCGAGGCGTCCTCGGGCAGGTAGAAGGTGGTGTCCAGGTCGACGGGCTCGTTCCCGGCCGGCCCGGAGCGGACGTTCACGAACGCCGCCTCGGTGCGGACGGCCGGCTCCTGCGGCAGGACGGCCCAGGTCACGGCGGCGGCGAGCAGCACGACGACCACCGTCGCGGCGACGGCGCGTCGGCGGGTGGGCAGGGCACGCCGGATCCACGCGGCCGACGACGGCGATCTCATTCGGCACACGGTACGGCCCGGATCCTGAGCGTTGGCTGAGATCCTCCGTACGTCCGTCCGGCTGATCCGATCGGCGTCGCACCGGCGCGGTCCAGACCGTCCCACCGAGATGAATTCGGATCACGTGAATTCCGATGTTCGTCGGAAATCCGCTCCGATCCATCCTTGTCACTCTCTGGCCTGGCACGCACGGTGCCCGACGGGTGACCCAGCGGTTACTTCGGGCTTCATGACGCAAAGCTGACCGTCCGGCGGCCGGAACGGTCCCCGCTGGTCGGTTAGTTTTCCGGTCCGGTGCACGGGACTTCACCGTCGACCCCCGACACCCCCACCGATCCCGTGCTCCCGCCGGAGGAGACAGACATGACCGTCCCCGCACCGCCGGCCCCCCGGCGGCCCACCGCGGTGGGCCGCGTACTGCCGCTGTTGCTCCTCGTCGCCCTACTCGCGCCGATGACGCTGCTCCTCGTCCAGACCTGGCGGCTCACGGCCGACGACCGGGACCTGGCCGGGCGGGAACGGCTGGGCGTGGAGTACCTGCGCGCCCTCGCCCCGGTCACCCACGCCCTGGTCGACGCCCAGTCCGCCGCCGTCGCCGCCCGGCCCGTCACCAGCGAGGCGCTGACCCGCGCGGTCGAGGCCGCCGCCTCCGTCGACGCGCGGATCGGCGACGAGTTGCGCACCCAGGAACGCTGGGCGGGCCTGCGGGCCAGGATCGAGGCGCTGGGCGCCCGCGGCCCCGCCGACCCGGAGGCGGCATTCACCGCGTACGGCGAGGCCACCGACCTGCTGCTGGCCCTGCACGGCAAGGTCCGGGAGACGTCCGGGCTCGTCCGCGACCCCCGGCCGGACTCCTTCTTCCTCCAGCATGCGAGCCGGGACCTGCCCGAGACGGTGGTGGCGACGGGACGGCTGGCCGACCTGGCCGTGCTCGCCGCCCGCCGGCCCGCCGCCGACCGGAACCGCACCGCCGTCGAGATCGCCGCCCTCCGGGTGAACGTCCTCACCCCGGCCGGCGACCTGGTCACCGACCTCCGGGCCGCCGTGGACAGCTCGGAGAGCGCCGACCTCGGCCCGAGCGTGCTGAACCCGCTCGACACCTACCAGCGGGCCGTCGAGGCGTTGGCGGCCCACTCCGCGCCGGCCGGTCGCGACGCGGGGACCGACCAGGCGCGGATCGCCGGCGCCCGGCTGAACGCGCAGACCGCCGCCGAGCAGCTCCAGCCCGTCATCCTGGACGAACTCGACGCGCTGCTCGCCGGACGCGTCCGCGACCTGGACCGGGACCGCTGGCTGACCGTGGCGGCCGGGGTGCTGGCCGTCCTGCTGTGGGCGGCGCTGGGCGCGGTGTGGCTCACCGCCGGCCGGCGGGCCCCCGGGCGCGCGGCACAGGCCCGGCGCGGGCGGTACGGCGCCGACGCCCCGTCGGAGGACACGCCGTGGCAGCCGGGCGCCGCCCGGGGTACGGAACCGCGTCAGCTCCAGCCGGCGGGTTCGGCCCGCGAGCCCGGGAGCGCGCAGTGGGGGACCTTCGATGCTGCTCGCTAGGCTCCGCATCCGGGGCAAGCTCGCGCTGCTCGTGGTCATCCCGCTGCTGAGCATGGTGGCGCTGGCCGTGCCGGCGGTGCTCGACCGCGTGGCTGCCGCGCAACGGGCCGGCGAGACCGCCGACCGGGTCCGCGTCGCCAGCCGGATCGGCAGCCTCGTGCAGGACCTGCAACAGGAGCGCGTCCTCTCGGTCGGGCTGCTGCTCGGCCGGGTGACCCGCAGCGAGCTGATGCAGAAGACCGCCGGCGTGGACGACCGGGTAGCCGACCTGCGGGCCGCCCCGGCCGGCCTGCTGCCGCCGGAGGTGACCGAGGCCCTGCACGGCGTACGCGGGCTGACCGACCTGCGTGCCGCGGTGCTCGCGGGCACCGCCACCCCGGACGAGATCATGGCCGCGTACGGGCCGGTCAGCACGGGACTGATCGACGCGCTGCGGCTGCCGTTCGGGGTGGACACCGGCACGGCGGCCGGGCGGCAGGTGCTGGCCCTCGACGGGTTGCTCCGCGTCGACGAGGCGATGGGCGCCTGCGCCACCCTCATCGTGCTCGTCAAGGCCACCGGCTCGCCCCGGGCGAGCGCCTCGTACGTCGCCTGCATGGCGGGGCTGCGGGCGGACAACCAGGGGTTCCGCAGCCTGATCACGCCGGAGCAGCTGAAGCTGGTGACGCTCAACGACGCGGCCGTGGCCGCCCGGACCAGCACCGACTTCCTCACCAGGAGCGCGCTGGACCCCGCCGGCGCGACCCGGGACATCACGCTGGACGCGCTCTTCCCGTCGGTCCGCTCGATGATCACCTTCGGGCAGTTCATCGAGAAGAAGCTCGTCGCCGACGTCATCGCCGAGGTGAGCGGTCAGCAACGCCGGGCGCTGACCGAGGCGTACCTGGTGGGCGGGATCGTCACCCTGATCCTCGCCCTGGTGGTGCTGCTCAGCGCGGCCGTCGCCCGGACGGTGGCCCGGCCGCTGACCCGGCTCACCCGCTCCGCCGACCGGGTGGCCCGGGTCGCCGAGGCGGAGCTGACCCGGGTCGCCGACGACGAGACCGAGGGCGCCGCGCCGGTACGCCTCGACCCCGTCGACGTGCGCGCCCGCGACGAGATCGGCGACCTCGCCCGCGCGTTCGACCGGGTGCAGAGCACCGCCGCCCGGCTCGTGGAACGGCAGGTCGCCGGCCGACGCAACGTGGCCCAGATGTTCGGCCACGTCGGCCGCCGTACGCAGAACCTCGTCGGCCGGCAGATCGCGCTGATCGACCGGCTTGAGCGGCAGGAGACCGACCCCGGCCGGCTGGAGCACCTGTACCGGCTCGACCACATCTCCAGCCGCCTGCGCCGCAACGCCGGCAGCCTGGTGGTGCTCTCCGGCTCGGCCGGCGCCGACCCCCACGTGGCGCCGGTGCCGCTCGGGGACGTGGTCCGGCTGGCGCTCGGCGAGATCGAGGACTACACCCGGGTCGACGTGCAGGTCCCGCCCGGCGTGTCGGTGGCGCCCGGCACCGTCGGCGACCTCGTCCTGGCGCTGGCCGAGCTCATGGAGAACGCGACGGTCTTCTCCCCGCCGCACACCCGGGTCACCGTGGGCGGCGAGCCGACCGGCTCGGGCGCCCGGCTGACCGTGGTCGACCGGGGCATCGGCATGGCCCCGGAACGGCTGGCGGAGGAGAACGCCCGGCTCACCCGGCGGGAGCGGCTCGATCTCGCGCCGACCGAGGTGCTGGGGCTCTTCGTGGTGGGCCGGCTGGCCCGCCGGCACGGCTGGGAGGTGCGGCTGACGCCGACCGCCGGCGGCGGGGTGACCGCGCACCTGGACGTCCCGGAGACGTCGCTGGTGGTCCACCGCGCCGAGCGGGCCGGCGTGACCGTGGCCCGGGCCGCCGTACCCGCCCGCGACCGGCGCCCGCCCGCCGCGCCGGACGCCGCCCGGCCCCGGGCGGTGGTCGGCGCGGCGCCGGCCGGGTCCGAAGCGGCGGTCGGCGCGGCGCCGGCCGGGTCCGACGCGGTGGTCGGCGCGGCGCCGGAGTCCGCGCCGTCCGGGTTCGACGCGGCGCTGCTGAGCCGTGCCACCCGCAGCCTGGAGTCCGGCGCCTCCTGGGACGCGTTCAGCTCCGGTGGCGAGCCGGCCGGCGTCGAGCTGCGGACACCGGCCGGCACCGGGCCGCACGCACCGGCCGCAGCCGCCGGGCGGGGCATCCGGCAGCGGGTACCGGGCGCCACCCTGCGCCCGGCCGGGCCGCCGGCCGCCCCGCCGAAGCCCGGACCGGTGGAGGTCACCGACGCGGACCCGGCCGCCGCCCGCGCCCTCGTCGAGGCCGTCGAGTCGGGCGTACGCCGGGCCGAAGTGGGCCGGCGTACGCCGGACGGCGCCGCGCCGGCCGGGCTGACCCGGCGGGTGCCCGGGGCGAACCTGACCGCCACGCCGGCCCGGCAGCCCGACCGCCCACCGGAGGACCCGGACGCGGTCCGCGACCTCCTCACCGCGTTCGAGGCGGGCGTCGCCCGCGCTCTGCGTGAAGTCAGCCAAGACCGCCGCTACGAAGAGGGAACATCACGGTGACCAGCCCCTTCCCGCACGACAACGTCGACCACCAGAACCCGGGCGCCGGGGACCTGAGCCCGGAGGCGCGCACCTTCAACTGGTTGCTGGACTCCTTCACCTCCAGCACGGCCGGCGTGCTGGAGGCCATCGCCGTCTCGTCGGACGGGCTGCTGATGGCCATGTCGGCGATCAAGGACCGCTCCAACGCGGAGCGGCTCGCCGCGGTGGTCTCCGGCATGACGAGCCTCGCCGGCGGCGCCGCGAGCTGGTACGCCCTCGGCGGGCTGAACCGGGTGGTCGTGGACATGGCCGAGGGTTACCTGCTGATCAGCGCGATCAGCAGCGGCTCCGTGCTCGGGGTGGTCGCCGACCGCTCGGCGAACCTCGGCACCGTCGCCTACGAGATGACGCTCTTCGCCGGGCGGGCCGGTGGCGCCCTCACCCCGAGACTGATCGCCGAACTGAAGAACGCCGCCCAGCAATGACCTCCGAGGTCGCCGGCGAGGGGCCGGACCCGGAACCCACGGTCCGGATCCGGCCCTACCTGCGGGCGTCGTCCCCGCACGACGCCCGGCCCGGCCTGCCGGCGACCACGGCCGCGCCGGCGGCCGAGGACGGGCCCGCCGGCCCGCGCCCGTTCGTGCTCACCGCCGGGCGGGTGGCCGGCGCCGACCCGGCGATCGGGCTGGAGACGCAGGTGACCGCCCGGCCGGCGGCCGACCGTCCGGGGCCGCCGACCTGGCTGGCGCCCGAGTTGCAGGCGATCGTCTCGCTCTGCGACGAGCCGATCTCGGTCGCCGAGATCTCCGCCCGTACCCGGCTGCACTTCGGCGTGACCCGGGTGCTGGTCGGCGACCTCCGCGCCGCCGGCCACCTGGACGTGCACGAGGGCGCCGACGCCCTCGATCCCGACATCATCCTGCGAGTGATTGATGGACTCCGTGCGATCTCCTGAATGGCCGGTCGCCCCGCTGGGCGGGATCGCCGCCAACAGCGCCGCCACCCGGTACGGCTCCCCCACGGGGCCGCAGCCCGCCGCGTCCGCTCCGCCGCCGCACCGGGCGCCGGCCACCGGGGTGGCCGCCGTGCCCCGGCCGGCACCGGCCGCCGCACCGCCTATCCCGGTCAAGATCCTCATCGCCGGCGGCTTCGGGGTCGGCAAGACCACCACGGTCGGCGCGATCTCCGAGATCGCCCCGCTGACCACCGAGGCGGAGATGACCACCGCCGGGATCGGCGTCGACGACCCGGGCGTACGCTCCGCGAAGACCACCACCACGGTGGCGATGGACTTCGGCTGCGTCACCATCGACCGCAGCCTGAAGCTGTACCTGTTCGGCACGCCGGGGCAGGCCCGGTTCGGTTTCATGTGGGACGACCTGGCCCGGGGGGCGCTCGGCGCCCTCGTCGTGGTGGACAGCGCCCGGCTGGACGACTGCTACCCGGCGATCGACTTCTTCGAGCGGGCCGGCCTGCCCTTCGTGGTCGGGGTGAACGCCTTCGACGGGCGGCTGGCGCACGACCTCGACGCGATCCGGTGGGCGCTGGCCGTCGGCGACCACGTGCCCCTGGTGCAGTTCGACGCCCGGGACCGGCTCTCGGTGCGGGACGCCCTGCTGGTCGTCCTGGACCGCGCACTCGAGCGGGCCACCCGGGAGGGGAGGTCCTGAACCGTTCCGGCGGTTCGACCCGTTTCACGAGAAGGGGTGGTCGTGATGAGAGGTGGACTGGACGAGACACTGGCCCGGATGGCCCGCCGCGAGGAGGCGCTGCGGCGGCGGGCGGCCGACGCGGAGGCGACGGGCGGGGAGGCCGTCGCGGCGGCGGAGGCGCGGGGCGGATCCGACCCGGGGCGCGCCGACGTCCGGGGCGAGGGACGCAACGCCGGACCCGGCTGGGCCGACGCGCGGCGGGGCGCGGAGCCCCGTGACCCCGTGGCGGAGATCGCCGAGGCGGTCCGCCGGGTGGTGGCCGGCCATCCCGGCACGGCGGTCAGCATCCGGGTCGAGCACGACGGGCAGGCGTACCCGCTGCGGGTCGCCTGGACCGACGCGGGCGTGACGGTCGACGCGGAGGCCCCCGCGCCGCCGCCGGCGTGGCCGATGTCGGTCAAGACGGTGCCGGCCTGGGCGCCGGCCCAGGAGGGGCTGACCCCCGACCCGGCGGCGCGGCTGGCCGAGCTGATCCGCCGCGACCCCTCCCTGCTCGGGGACGGTGACGCTCCTCGCGGAGCACGGAACGCGCCGGGGACGGGCAGGGCGTGACCACGGCGGCTAGGGTCGGGCGGTGGCGGAACCCGACCTGACCCTGACCGCGAGCCTGCGGCCGGCGGCCCTCGACGCCCGACGGGGCGTCGTCCGGCTGCACCCGGAGGTGCTCACCGCGCTGGCGCTGCGTCCCGGCGACCCGGTGCGGCTGGCGGGCCGGCGGGTGACCGCCGGCATCGTCGCGCCGGCCGAGCCGACCGCCAGCACCGCGCTGCTCTACGCCGACGACCTGATGCTGGGCAACCTCGGCATCCGCGACGGCGCCCAGGTGACGGTGAGCCGCCTGCCGGTCACGCCGGCCCGCCGGGTGCTCCTCGCCGGTCCGGCGCAGATCGCCGCCGTGGTCTCGCCCGAGATGCTCCGGCTGGCCCTGCTCGGCAAGGTGGTGACGACCGGGGACGACGTGTCGCTGCTGCCGCAGGACGTGCTGCCCGACGCCTCGGTGCGCAGCCTGGTGGAGGCCGCCCGGCGCAGCCTCTCCAACAGCGTCGGGTACGCCTGGACCAGCACGCTGCTCGCCGTGGTCGCCGCCGAGCCCGACACCGGCTCGCTGGTCACCATGGACACGGTGGTCGGTTGGGAACACGGCCAGGCGACCCACGGCTCCGCCGGCACCGGACCCGCCGCGCGGGGGCGACGCCTCGACGCGGCCGGCCCGACGGCGAACGGGACCGCCCCGGGCCGGGCACCCGCCACGGGCGCCGGCCTGGCGGACGTACGCCCCCCGGGCGCCGTGGACGCCGCCGGGCGGACCGTCGGGAGCGCCGACGACGCGCCGCCCGCGGTGGACGAGCTGCCCGGGCTGCGGGCGCAGGCCGAGGAGCTGACCGAGCTGCTCGACCTCGGCTTCCACCACCGGGAGGTGCTCGGCCGGCTGGGCACGACCGTCTCGCTGGGCGTGCTGATCGCCGGGCCGGCCGGCTCCGGCAAGGCGGCGCTCGTGCGGGCCGTGGCCGCCCGGGTCGGGGCCCGGGTCAGCCCGCTCTGGGCCCCGGAGGTGGCCGCGCTGACCAACCAGGCCGCCGCCGACCGGCTGCGCGCCGCCGCCGCCGAGGCGCGCGCCGACGGCCCCGGGGTGCTGCTGGTCACCGACGTGGAGGCGCTCGCCCCGGCGGACGGGCCGGGGCCGGTGGCGACCGTGTTCCGGCAGGTGGTCGCCGAGACCGTACGGGCGGGGGCGGCCGTCGTCTGCACCACCGGCCGGCCCGAGGCCGTCGACCCCGCGCTGCGCGCCCCGGACCTGCTCTCGCTGCGGATCAGCGTGCCGCTGCCGGACGCGGCCCTGCGCCGGGAGCAGTTGACGGTGCTGACCCGGCAGGTCCCGCTCGCCGACGACGTGCGGCTCGACGAGGTCGCGGGGCGTACCCCCGGCTTCGTCGCCGCCGACCTGGCCGCGCTGCTGCGCGAGGCCGGGGTGCGCGCGGCGCTGCGGCAGAAGTCGGCCGAGACGCCGACGGTGGCGATGGCCGACTTCACCGCCGCGCTGGAGGTGGTCCGTCCGACCACCATGGCCGCCTCCACCCTGGAGCTGGCCTCGGTGACGCTGGACGACGTGGGCGACCTGACGGAGGTCAAGGAGACGCTGACCGAGTCGGTGCTCTGGCCGCTGACCTACCCGGACACCTTCGCCCGGCTCGGCGTGCAACCGCCGCGCGGGGTGCTCCTCTACGGACCGCCCGGCTGCGGCAAGACCTACCTGGTCACGGCGCTGGCCGGCTCGGGACGGGCGAACGTGCTCTCGGTGAAGGGTGCGGAGCTGCTGTCGAAGTGGGTCGGCGAGAGCGAGCGCGCCGTCCGCGAGCTGTTCCGCCGGGCCCGGGAGGCCGCCCCCACCCTGATCTTCCTGGACGAGGTGGACGCGCTCGCCCCCGTACGCGGCCAGGCCAGCGACGGCGGCACCACCGACCGGGTGGTGGCCGCGCTGCTGACCGAGCTGGACGGCGTGGAGACGCTGCGCAACGTGGTGGTGGTCGGCGCGACGAACCGCCCCGACCTGGTCGACCCGGCGCTGCTGCGCCCGGGACGGCTGGAACGGCTGGTCTACGTGCCGCCGCCGGACGGGCCGGCGCGGGCGGAGATCCTGCGCGCCTCGGCGCGGAACGTGCCGCTGGCGCCCGAGGTGGACCTCGTGGAGCTGGGTGGGGAGCTGGACGGCTTCTCGGCGGCGGACTGCGCCGCGCTGGTGCGGGAGGCGGCCCTGGCCGCCATGCGGGAGTCGCTGACGGCGTCCGCGGTCACGGCCGCGCACGTGGCGGCGGCCCGCGCCCGGGTCCGCCCGTCCCTGGACCCGGCCCAGGTCGCCTGGCTCGCCGCGTACGCCGAGAAGCGGGGCGGCTGAGCGCCGGCTTCCACGGGCCCGGCCGGGGGCTGGGTGTGCCCGCCGGGCCGCCGGGCTGATGTCGTGGACGATCCGTCAGTCGGTGGGCAGGAGGGGGCCGAGGGGCCCCAGGTCGAGGTTCAGGTCCTCGGGGGTGAGGCCGAAGTACTCGCGCAGCCCCGTCATCTGCTCCTCGAGGGCCATCAGCGTCGTGCCGATCCGTTCGACCTGCTCCTCGGTGAGGTCGCCGAGGTCGACCCGGCGCAGCGCCTGTCGCTCCATGAGCTGCCGCAGCAGCTCGATCACGGTGAGCACGAGGCTGGCCAGCCCCCGCTCGACGGAGTCCCGGTCGACGGCCAGCCGGCGGTCCAGCGGCGTCACCCGGGGCGGCTGCCAGCGGGTGTCGCCGAGCGCGGCGGCGAGTTCGGCCGCCTCGTCCCGGCGGGTGCCACCGCCGCCCGCCCGGCCCACGCCCGCCGTCCCGACCCCGTCGCCCGGGCCGTCCGCGTGCCTGCCCGGGCCGACCGCGCGGTCGCCGGGGGCGGTCATGCCGACGTTCCCGCCGGCCAGGGGACCTCGGCCGGGGCGGCGTCCCGCAGCTCCGGCGGGGCGAGCGCGCCGACGGAGGCGACCAGTGCCCGCAGGGAGATCCGGACGAGGTCGACGTCGGCGATGGCGATGGTGATGTCGCCGCTGATCACCACGCCGGTGGCGAGGACCCGGTCGAGCAGGTCGACCAGGGCCACCGGCCGGTAGGCCAGCGGGTCGTCGGCGCTGCTGGCCGCGAGCGACGTGGTCACCACGCCGGCTCCCGGACGGTGAGCGCCGGCCCGGGGGGCCGTTCCTCGGCGAAGGAGTACGGCGGCCACGGGCCGGTCAGCTCCAGCCGGATCTCCGGGTGCCGCCCGGCGAGCGCGCCGACCAGTTGGCGGAATCCGGCGACCGATCCGTGCCCGACCAGGTACGCCCCGTTGAGCACCATGGCGGTGGGGGCCCCGGAGAGCCGGCGGTCCTGCGGCGGGTGCCGTCGGGCGGCCGTCGTGTGCCCGGCCAATGCCCCGTGCACGGCGGAGGCGGCGTCGGCGGCGATCCGCTGCCCCTCCTCGCGGGCGGTGAGCTGGGCCCGGCGCCGCCGCAGGTACGCCGCCCCGGCCCCGCCCGAACCGGCGGGTGCCGCCGGACGGGGCGTCGCGCCCGGCACGACGTAGCCCTTGACGCCCCACTCGTCGTGGCCGGCGAGCCGCTCCAGGACGGCGGTCAGCTCGACCCGGCGGGCGGTGAGCTGGCCCGCCACCCGGGCGTCGTCGTGGTGGACGGTGGCGAGCCGGGCGGGCACCACGGCACCGCCGCGGGACAGGGCCGCGACCACCGCGTGGTGCGTCCGGGCCGCCCGCTCCAGCCAGGCCAGGTCCTCCAGGTTGCGGCGCAGCGCCTCCTCGCCGTACTCGGCCAGCGGCGCGGCGCTGACGACGGCGACCAGGCCCGCGGCCCGCACCGCGCGCACCGGAGCGCCGTCCATCCCGGCGGTCGTGGCGAGCAGGGCCGGGTCGACGTCCCGCGCCACGCCGTGCAGCCACACCCCGACGCCGAGGCTCGCCGGCCCGGTGGCGGGTACGAGGTCAGCCGTCGAACTCATCGCGCTCCTCCCTGCGGGCGGCCTCCCGGGCGACCCGGGGACGGCGTTCCGCCTCCACCTGCTCCGGGTCCCGGGGGCCGGGCTCCACCGGCGGCCTCGCCCGGGAGCTGAGCCACGGGTCGTGCTCCCACCAGTCGATGCCGATCTGCCGGGCCGTGTCGACCGAGGCGATGACCAGTCGCAGCTTGAGCGTCAGCAGCTCGATGTCGAGCAGGCTGACCCGGATGTCGCCGGCGATCACGATGCCCCGGTCGAGCACGCGTTCCAGGATGTCGCCGAGATTGGCCGGCTCGTGCCCGGCGGGCAGGACCTGGCCGGAGTTCTGCACCACCGGCGGCGGCTGCACGCTCACCTCAACCCACCTCGCCCTTCCCGCGCTGGTAGCGCCGCACCCGCCGGTAGCCGAGCAGGCCGCCCTCCAGGTCCAGCTCCACCTCGTAGAGGCCGAGCAGGTCGGTGGAGCTGGGGATCCGCCGGTCCTCGATGACCTCCACCCCGATCAGCCAGCCGTCCCGCGACGACTTCAGCGAGGTGGTCCCCACCGGATCCCGGCCGGTCAACTCGACGATCTGCCGCATCCCCTCGCGCGCCGCCTCGGCGGCCGAGATCGGTTCGAGGTACTCCTCCTCGTCGTCGTACCGGTCGTCGACGGGTTCACTCCTACGCGCCCGACCGCCGTCGCCGCGGATCAGATCCACCACCGCGCTCACCTCCCTCGCCGCCGCCGCGCGACACCCGCCGCGCCCGTTCCGTACCGGCCTGCCGAGCCCGTTCCGTGGCGCCCTGCCGCGCCCGGCCCGTGCCGGCCTGCCGAGCCCGTTCCGTGCCGGGCTGCTGCCCGGTCCCGCCGTTCTCCCGACGGGACGCGGGGCCGTTCCGGGCCGGGGTCCGGCCCCGGGCCGGCGCCGGCCGTCGGGCACCGCCGGTCAGCCGCTCCAGCACCTGCTGCTGTCCCCGGTCCCGTTCCGCGGCGCTGATCTCGCCGGCGGCCGCCGCCGCGTCCAGCGCCTCCAGTTCACGCCGGACGTCGACGGGGTTGTGCTGCCGCGACTCCGCCTCCCGGGCGATGACCTTCACCACCGCGGTCAGCCCCCGCACGGGCGCGTACGGCAGGGTCAGCAGCGTCCACAGGATGTCCACCGGTCACCCCGTCAACTGGTGGGCGCTGACGAAGTCGTACGGCGCGAGCGGGCCGAGCAGGCGCATCCGGATCAGCTCGCGGCGCTGCTCGGCGTACTCCTCGACCGCCGAGACGAACTGGTCCTCCCGGTCCCGGTCGACCAGGAAGGCGGCGTTCGACGCGTCCAGCTCGTTGCTGGGCGGCCGGGGCGCGCTCGCCACGACGAGCGGACCGAGGGTGTCGACCAGTTGCCGGTTCTCCGCCTCCCGGCGCAGCTCCACCGCCTGGCTGATGATCTCGCCCAGCCGGATCCGCTGCGGGCGGGTGGCCGCCTCCGGCTGCCCACGCACCTGGTCCGCCAGCTCGGCGGCGGCGGGATTCTCCGCCAGCACCGCCGCGATCAGGTTCGCCTCGTCGTAGCGCCCGTGCACCGTGTACTGGATCCGGCCCTCGAACTCGTCGAGGGCGGCGGCGAACCGGTCGTGGTGCGCGTCCAGCAGGTCGGCGACCGCGTCGGACCCGGTGACGACCGTGCCGAAGCGCACCGGCAGCACCGGCGCCACGGCCGCCGTACCGTCCACCAGTTCCTGGTACGCGGTCAGGTCCGCCGGCCGGCCGATCGGCTCGGTCAGGCTCACCTCGCTGACCAGCGCGGCCAGGTCGCCGTGCCGGACCGCCGCCACCTCTCCGGGCGGGTCGCCGACCCCGGCGGCGTCCGGGGTCGGCTCCACGTCGGAGGGCACGATGCCGTAGATGAACATTCCGGTCTCCTCGGCCATGTTCAGCGCTCCTCGTCCCGGCGCCGCCGGGGCCGGTCACGGTCCCGGTCGTCCGAGCCCAGCTCGTCGACGGCGTCCTTGACCGCGCCGCCGATCGCGCCCACCGTCCTGCCGATCCCGGACGCCGCCTTGCCTGCGCCGACCGCCCCGGAGGCTCCCTCGATGAGGTCCGGCAGCCCCTTCTGGTTCTTCGGCGTGATGTCGAACCGGTCGACCGCCTCGGCGAAGCGCAGATAGGTCTCCACGCTGGCGATGACGATCCGGGCGTTGATCTCCAGTAGCTGGATGCCGACCACGGCGACCGAGACCTGGGCGTCGATCACCACGCCCTTGTCCAGCACGGTCTCCACCACGTCGGCCAGGCCGGAGCCCGCACCGCCGCGTTCCAGGGCGCCGCCGGCCTGACCCTCACTCGTCGCGAGCGTCACTCCCGCTCCTCCCGTCGACGGCGCACCACGGGTCGCCGGGGTGCCTCCGGTGACCGGCGGGCGCGGGGCTCCTCGCGGGAACGGGGCTCCTCGCGGGGCTGCGGACGGCGGGCCCGCTCCGGGGCACGGCGGCGCGGCGGGGGCTGCTCCTCCTCCGGCTCCTCGTCCTCGTACTCGTCGTAGTCGCCCTCGTCGTACTCGTCCTCGTACTCCTCGTCCTCGGCCGGGCGACGGCGCTGGGGCGGTCGGCGGCGGCCACGCTCGGCGGGCCGACGCTCCTCGCGCGGCTCCTCCTCGGCCTCCTCCTCGGGCTCGGGCTCACGCCGCCCGCGCGGCGCGCGCTCCTCCCGCCCCTCGCCCTCCCGCTGCTGCTCGCGCTCCTCCTGCTCCTCGCGCAGCGCGGTCTCGTGGTCGCGGACCACCTGCGAGTCCTCGATCTCGCCGCGCCAGCCCTGCACCGATTCCGGATCGAGGACGGTCTGGGTCATCACGTGCCGGACGAAGTGCTTCAGCTCCAGCCGGACGCGGCGGCCCTGGGCCCGCCACAGGTTGCCGGTGTGCTCGAAGAGACCCTGCGGGTGGTACTCCAGCACCACCAGGATCCGGGTCAGGTCGGGCGACAGCTCGTGGAAGCTGACCGTGCCGTCGACGGAGCCCTTCTCGCCCTTGGAGCGCCAGTGGATCAGCTTGTCCGGGATCTGCCGGACGATCGTGGACTCCCAGGTGCGGTGCGACCAGAAGACCTGCGCCTTCCAGGTCAGCTTCTCGTCCGACTCGGTGTCGACGTTCTCGACCTTCTTCATGAAGCTCGGGAAGTCGCCGAACTGGGTCCACTGGTCGTACGCGACCCGGACCGGCACGCCGACCTCGATCGCCTCCACGATGTTGGTGACCTTGAGCTTCTTGCCGCCGCCCTTGCCACGCTTGCCGCCCTTGCCGAGCGCCGACATGACCTTCTCCTTACCGCCGGCCAGTCCGGCATGGACCATCGCCTTCACCGGTGAACCGCCCTCGGCGAGCTTCTGCGTGCCGGTGGCGGCGGCGATCAGGCCGGGACCGCCGCCCTGCTTCGCGTAGTCGCTGAGCCGGCCGGTCGCGCCCGTGATCCGCTCGGTCACCACCTGCATCGCGCGTTCGCCGATGGCGTTGGCCAGGTTGCGCGCCTCGCCGGCGAGTTGGCCCCGGAGCTTGTTCCCGAGGCCGCCGGGGTTCGTCGTGTCCGGCATGGTCACCGCCCCCGCTGCTCGTTGTCGGCGTCGGCGTCGCGGCCCTGCTGCCCGCCGTCGGCGTCGCGGCCCTGCTGCCCGCCGTCGGCGTCGCGCTTCTGCTGCCCGGCGTCCGTGTTCCGGTCCGGCCGGTCGCCGTCGTCGGGGGTGCCGGCCCCGCCCTTGCGGCGCAGCGCGTCGGCCGAGCCGCGCAGCTTGCCGCTGACGGCATCGATGCCGCTGCCGGCGGCGGCGGTCGCGGCCGCCTTGGAGGCGGCGGCGAGCGGGCCGCCGAGGCGGCCGACGTTGCTCAGGTGGGGGGACTTCTGAAGCAGGTTGCCGCCCGCCTTCAGCAGTCCGCCGGGCTCCCGACTGGCCCGACCGGCCGCGACCGCGGCGGCCAGGGTGAGAGCGGTACGCAGCTTGCGCCGGCGGCCCAGCAGGTAGCCGAAGCCGACCGCGAGCCCGATTCGTGCTCCGCTGTTCATCAGTTCTCCTCCGCTCCCCGGAGCGCCGGACACCTGACGGCAATGGTCGAAAGAATGGCCGCCGGGGATCAGCACGCGCCGGACCGCACATCAGGTGTCCCGTTTAATCGGACCCGACGGGCAGTACCCGTTGACCTATCGGCGAAACACTCCGCCGATTCTGCCGGACCATTCACAGGGACCGGAGCAGCTTCTTGGCGATCCGCGCAAAGCGGACAGCCAGGCAGCGCCGAGCAGGAAGAACGTCAGAAAGGAAAGAATTGGGGAATGGGCGTCACAGGGCCGGCAGCGTCGAATCGAGGCATATCTCGGCGTGCACCCTGCCGCCACTCTCGTGCAATTTTGCGCCGCACTTCTCGAGCACGGAAACGGCGCCGTGGTTGTCGGCGGTGGTCTCCGCGACCACCAGTCGCATTCCGGCCGCCGCCGCCTCGTTCAACAGTTCACGCAGGGCGACCGCGCCGATTCCCTGACCCCGGGCGGAGCGGCCCAGCCACATCCCGGTCTCGACCGTGCCCGGCTCGTCGCGGCGGGTCATCCGGATCATGCCGACCACCTCGCCGCCGGCCAGGATCGCGTACATGCAGGTGCCGGTCGGGCCGTCCAGACCCCCGAAGCTCGCCCGGTGGAACTCCCGGAACGCCTCCCGCCGGGCGCACGACCACCCCGCAGGGGCCTCCACCGGCGGCATCACGTCGCCGGGCTCCGCTTCCGCAGCCGCTACGGAGAGCAACGGTTCCAGATTCTGCTCGTCCACCGGCTCCAGCCGCACCGTTCCCGCCACGTGCCGCAGTCTGCCGGCCCCACCGGCCCAAGTCCACCCCATCGGGCCCCGACTGGCGGTCCGGCGGAAGGTACCGGCCGGTCGGACCGCATCGTGTTCCGCCTCACGCTCCGCTGTCGACCGCCCGTCCGGCCAGGGCAACGGGCCGGGCGGGAGGCGTGCGGGTCCCGCTCGTCGGTGGCCCCGACGCGGCGACTACCCGCCGAGGCCGAGCAGCCGCCTCGTGCGGCGGACCCGCCCACCCGGAGGCCGGTCAGGGCGTCTCGGCGTCGAACTCGCAGAGCACCACGGAGGCGTCGTCGGCCGGCTTGTGCCGGCGCAACCGGTCCGGGTGGTCACGCTCGGCGACGCGTACCCGGTCGATCAGCGCGCCCGGGCCCTCGGCGGTCGCCACGTCCAGCAGCCCCGCCCAGTCGAGGACACCGAACTGCTCCACCAGGGACGCGCCGTCACTGAGCAGCGCCGCCCGGCGTACCGCGCCCGGCCCCCGCAGCGGCAGGGTCCCGGTCACCGCGTGGAACGCCGCGTCCGGGTCGGCGGCCGCCACCCAGTAACCGTGGGTACGGTTCATCCGCGCCCGCTGCGTCTCGACCGCCTGCCGGAACCGGGCGCCCCGGTCGACGCCTCCGGCCGGCAGGGCCGCGACCATGGCCCGCAGCTCCGCCGTCGCGGCGTCCAGCCGGTCGTCGGTGACCACGGCGACCCGACCGCCGGCGTCGAGCACCAGCGGGCTGTCGCAGAGCACCAGGTGGTCGACGTGGTCGCCGCCGTCGCGGAGCAGACAGACCGTGCTCGACGGGGTGCCCGGGTGGTCCAGGTCGCACTCGTCGCCGTGGTCGGCCCGCACCGCGAGGATCGCCGCCGCCAGGTTGCTCATCAGGGTCGCCGTCGGGCGGACCGCCTCCGCCAGCCCGAGCCGGGCCGCGAGGTGCCGGACGTACCAGGCGGTGCCGTGCACGCAGCCCGTGTCGAACCCCTCCGGCACGGTGGCGCCGTCCAGCACGCCGACCAGCGGCCCGAACCGGAAGACCAGGTCCTCGTTGACCGCCCGGCCGGGGGGCGGCGCGGACGCGGAGCGTACCCGCATCGTCCGCGCCGCCCCGACCACCCGGGTCGCCTCAGCGGCGACGGAGGTCGTCGGCGGCCTCATGCGCCTGCCCCTGCATCTGGTGGGCGGCCGACCGGCCCTCGTCCCGGACGGCGGATGCGCCACTGACGGCCGTGGAACCGACCGCCCGGGCCGCCTGCTGCGCCGGCTCGCGCAGGTTGTGGCCCATCTCGCGGCCCATCTCGCGGCCGACCTGGCCGGCCTGCTCCCGCAGGTGTCCGGCCTGCGCCCGCAGCTGGTCCGCGTGCTCGCCGACCATGTCCCTGGCCTGCCCGGCCCACTGCCGTTCGGGGCGGCTGGGCGGAATCAGCGACGAGAGCAGCAGCCCGGCGCCGAAGGCGATCAGGCCGGCCGCGAGGGGGTTGCCCTGCGCCTGCTGGCGGGACTGCTGCCCGAGCGAGCGGGCCTCCTCCCGCACCGACCCGGCCATGTGCGACACCTGGTCCCGGGACTGCTCCCCGAACCCCCGCACCGACCCGGCCATGTGCGACATCTGGTCCCGGGACTGCTCCCCGAGCCCCCGCGCCGAATCAGCCGCGTGCGAGATCCGCTGACCTGTCGCGTGCGACATCCGCTGTGCGGTGCCGTGCCCGTCCGACTGCACGCCCATCACCTTCTCCCTGGCCCGGGTGAACGCGCCGCGGGCCTGCCCGACGCGCTCACCGGCGATCCGCCGCGGATTGACCTTGTCGGCCAGCGCGTCGACGTCGCTGCTCAGTTCGTTTCGGGTGTTCTCGATCTCCGACCGGATCCGGTCCGGATCGTTGGACATGATCTGCTCCCTCCCGGCTGGTTCACCGGCCTCGCATCGCGTCCGGTATCTCCCGCGCGGTCTGTTGCGTGCGGGGCAGCACCGAGCGGAGCTGCGCCATCTCCTTGCGCGCCCTGCTGAGCAGGCCACCCGTGACGGCGGCCCAGATGACGGCCACGATCAGCGCCGCCCAGCCCTGGTCCATCACGTTGGACAGCCCCCACCACAGCGCGTACGACACGAACAGCACCGTCAGGAAACCGGCCAGCGCCGCCCCGCCGAACATGCCGCCGACCTTGCCGGCCCGACCCGCCTCCTCGCGCAGCTCCGCCTTGGCCAGTTCGACCTCCTTGCGGACCAGCGTGGAGAAGTCCCGGGTCACCTCGACCAGCAGGTCGCCGACCGACTGCGTCCGTTCCTTCTCGGGGGCGCTCACGGCGCCACCCCGCCGGGGATGTCCGGCCCCTGCCGACCGGGCGGCGAGGCGTTGCGCACCCGGGCCGTCCCGGTGTACGCCTCCTCCGGCAGGTACGGCGCCTCGACACTCCGCTCGTACGGCTGCGGCCCGGCCGTGGTGGCCGCGGCGGCCGGCCCGGTGGGCGCGGTGCCCGGCCCGGTGGGCGCGGCGGTCGGCGGGGTCGACGGCCGGCCGGCGCCCCGCGCCCCGTCGCCGGAGGCGGTCAGGTTCCGGGTGAGTCGCCCGACCAGCATGCCGGCCAGGGCCGCGCCGGCCAGGAAGGTGCCCGGGTGCCGGCGCGCGTACGACCGCACGTCGTCGAGCATCGCCCCGGGTTCGCGCTCGTCGAGCCAGCCGGCCGCCTGCTGGGCGGCGTCCGCCGCACGGCGGACCGCCTGGCCGGCCATCCCGGAGTCCTCGCTCCGCTCCGCCATCGAGCTGAGTTCGCGCCCGATGCCGCGCAGCCCTTCGGCGGCCCGGTGCTGCTGTGCCCGGGCCTGGTCACGCAACTGCGTGCCGGCCTCGCCGGTCAGGTGGTGCGCCTGCCGCCGGGCTTCCGACGCCACGTGTCCGCCCTGTTCGGCGGCCGTGTGCGCGACGTGTCCGCCCACCTGGGCCGTCTGGTGCCCGACCCGGGACGCCTCCTGCCGGGCCTGCTGTGCGGTGCCGGTCGCACCGTCCGGTGGCCGGCTCGGGTTGATCTGCGTCATCGCCCGCTCCCTCCGTCGGCCCCGGGCCGCAGGGTCACGGCCCGGAACGTGAACCGGCCGCGAGACGCGGCCCGGAACGACACCCGCGTACCCGCACGGATCGCCGACATTCCGTGCCGGCGGCGGGGGTAGGAGCGGGTGGTCCGCTTGGGTGCGACGGCACGCCGGCGGCACCGGACCGGGCGGTCGAAACGGGGTGGGGAGGCTGGGACCGGTCGCGGGGTGCGACAGCGGTCAGCGGCGGCGGTTGCGGGCCCGGGAGGATCGCAACCGGCGCAGCCGCCCCACCAGCACCGGTTCGGCGGCGAGGGCGGCCGGGTTGTCGAGCAGCGCGTTGAGCAACTGGTAGTAGCGGGTGGCCGAGAGGCCGAAGGTGTCCCGGATGGCCTGTTCCTTGGCGCCGGCGTGCCGCCACCACTGCTGCTCGAAGGCGAGGATGCCGCGTTCACGCTCGGTGAGGCCGTCCTCCGGCCGGGCGTCCGCCGGGGCGGGGTGGATGGCCGGGTCCGGCGAGGCGTCGGCGTCGGCCTCGCGGGGCGGGGCGCCGGCCTCGCGGGGTGCCGCCACGGCGACGTCCGGCTCCGGCGCCGAGCGGGGCTGCGGGACCGTCGGCGTTCCGGGGCCCGGACCGGTACGCGGCTGGGGAACGACGCTGCCGGCGTCCCGCGCCTCCCCGGTGGGGTCCCCGACGCTCGCGCCGGTCTCGCCGGGCCGGCCCGTCACGGGCGGCTCGGTGGCGGCCGGGGCGGCGTCGGCGGGCTGCATGGCGCTCCTCGTGGGGCTGGCGGGCGGCACACCACGACGCCGACCGGTGGGGGGACACCAGCCTAACCAGGGCCGACCCGGTTCGCATCGGGCGACGGTGCCGGAACGTGACCGCTCCGGTTCACGTCGTGTCCGTCGCGCGGACCCACCGGACCCGCCCGGAGTCGTCATCCCCGCCGGGGCGGGGGGGGGGCGGTGCGACCGGGGCCGGGGAGAGCCGCCGGCCGCACCGCCCGCGGTCAGGAGATGTCCCGCCGGCGCATCGCCCAGAGGGCCGCGCCGAGGATCACCACGAAGCCGACCGCCATCATCACCGAGGACTGCTGCCAGGTGATGTCGAGCGTGTCCGGTTTGCACTCACCGAAGTAGGTCGCCTGGCAGGCGTTCCAGTCCTCCAGCGTGACCTTCTTCTGCATCCACGCCACGGCGTAGGTGGGCAGCAGCCAGGCCTCGGCGAAGCGCACGCCGGCCATCGCCAGCAGGATGCCGAGGCCGAACTGGCCGACGACCATCAGGGCGATCACCCCGCCCAGGGCCATCGCGGTGTGCCGCCCCAGCGAGGCGAGCGCGAAGCCGATGGTCGCGGTGACCAGCGCGAGCACCAGCCCGCGCAGCCCGGTCAGGGCGAAGGACTGCCATGCCCCGGACGTCATCTTCGCCGTGCTGCCACGGAAGGTGGCGACCAGCCAGAAGCTGCCGAACCAGAGCGCCGTCGTGGGCACCGCCAGGGCGACCAGCCCGGTGAGCAGCGCCGCCAGCTTCGTCAGCAGTACGGTCAGCCGCTTCGGCCGCCACAGCAGCAGGTTCATCATGCCGCCGGTGTTCCACTCGGCCCCGACGAAGGAGGCGCCGACGACGAACCCGACCAGCGCCAGGATCGCCGCGAGCGGCAGCAGCGTGTCGCCGAAGTTCTCCCGGAAGTCGAAGGTGGAGGGCAGGAACCACTGCGCCTCGATCGCCTCCCGGGGCGGCGGCTGGATGGTCGCGCAGTCCTCCGGGAACTGCTCGGCCTGGGCCGTTCCGGCGGCCTTCGCCTTCTCGCACTCCGCGCGGTACTGCGCGTTGTGGCGGACGTCCTGCTGCCACTGCTGCTCGGCGGCGCGCTCGGCCTTCGCCAGCGCGGCGGCGTCGATCTTCTCGTTGGTGAGGAAGACCCCGATCACCACCAGCGCGAGCACCAGCAGGCCCAGCAGGCTCATCCAGCGGGTGAAGCGCCGCTTGGTGAGCCGGCGCAGCTCCGTACGGTAGAGGCTCACGCGCCCCACCCTCCTCCGGCGGCGCCGGGCTGCCCCGCGTCACCGACCTTCGTGGACTGGTCGACCTGCCGGTGCTGGCCGGGTACCGGCGCGGTGGCGGTCAGTTCGAGGAAGACGCTCTCCAGGTCGACGGCGATCGGGGCCAGCTCGCTGACGTAGAGGCCCTGCTCGGCGAGGAGCCGGGTCACCGTGGCCGGCTTGTCGACCCCCGCGAGCATCAGATGGTCGGGCTGACCGGTCACCCGGATCCCGGCGCGGGTCAGCGCGTCCGCGGCGATCGGCAGGTCGGTGACCGCCTCCAGCCGCACCCGGACCGCCCCCGAGGAGTGCTGGGCGAGCACCTGCTCCACCGGCCCGAAGGCCACCCGCCGGCCCAGCGAGATGATCGTCACGGAGTCGCAGATCAGCTGGATCTCGCCGAGGATGTGGCTGGACAGCACCACGGTCATCCCCGACTCGGCGAGGCTGCGCGTCAGGGTGCGCATCTCCCGGATGCCGCCCGGGTCGAGGCCGTTGGCCGGCTCGTCGAGGATCAGCAGCTTGGGGTTCTTCAGCAGGGCCGAGGCGACCGCGAGCCGCTGCTTCATGCCGAGCGAGTAGGTCTTGACCCGCTCGCCGGCACGGTCGCGCAGCCCGACCAGTTCCAGCACCTCGTCCACGCGCTGCTGCGGCACGTCGCCGGCGCCGGCGAGCAGGGACAGGGTGTCGCGGGCGGTGAAGTGCGGGAAGAACTGCGGGCTCTCGACGATCGCGCCGACCTGGCCGGCGACGGCGGGCAGCGCCGCCGGCACCTCGTGGCCGAGGACCGTCATCCGGCCGCCGTCGGGCCGGATGAGGCCGAGCAGCGTACGCAGCGTGGTGGTCTTGCCCGACCCGTTGGGGCCGAGGAAGCCGTGCACCTGCCCCTCTTCGACCCGCATGTCGAAGCCGTCGAGCGCGTTGCGGGTGCCGCGCCGACGGCTCTTGTACGTCTTGCGGAGACCTTCGATCTCCAGGACAGCTGGCAAGCTGCACCTCCCCCGATGGGTGTATGACACGCGACACCATACGCGGTATGCAGAAGGCCGCAATACCCGGTATGCATGCGACGCGCCGAACAGGTGAGCGGGACGGCTCCGTCCACGGGCCAGCCCGTCGGCAGAGGCGCCCCCGCAGGAGGGCGCCCCCGACCTCACCTCAGGCGCAGATGACCGTCACCCCGGCGGCGCGGAACGCCTCCACCACCTCCGGGTTGGCCCCGGAGTCGGTGACCAGCGTCTCCACCCGGTCCACCGGGCAGATCCGGGCGAAGGCGTGACCGCCCAACTTGGACGAGTCCGCGATGATCACGACCCGCTTGGCGCGGGCCACCATCAGGTTGTTCATCGCCGCCTCGCCCTCGTGGTGGGCGGCGGCGCCGAGCTGCGGGTCGATCGCGTCCACCCCGAGCAGGGCGACGTCCAGGGTGACCTCGCGCAGCAGCGCCCCGCCCAGCGGGCCGACCAGCTCGAACGACTTCGGGCGGACCACGCCGCCGGCCACCACGACCTTCATCCGGGAGCGGACCAGCAGCTCGTTGGCGATGTTCAGCGCGTTGGTGACCACGGTGAGCTGGGCGCCCTCGGCGCTGGTGTTCAGGTCGGGCCGGACGGCGAGGGCCCGCGCCACCTCCGTGCTGGTCGTGCCGCCGTTCAGGCCCACCACGGTGCCCGGCGAGACCAGCGCCGCGGCGGCGGCGCCGATCCGCTGCTTCTCCGCCGAGTGCTTGGCGGTCTTGTAGCGCAGCGGCAGGTCGTACGAGACGCCGTTGGCGACCGCGCCGCCCCGGGTCCGGGTGATCATCTGCTGCTGGGCGAGCTGGTCGAAGTCGCGCCTGATGGTGGCCTGGGAGACGTCCAGCCGCTCGGCCGCCTCCTCGACGCTGACCCGGCCGTTGTCGGTCAGCATCTCGAGCAGGGCGTTCCATCTGGCGTACCGGTCCACCCGGGCCCTCCAGTTACTGCGCGGTCGGTGATTGATTGCGTGCACAGTAGTGCGCGAAACTGCGAGGGCGCAAAACCCTGGCTTGCGCGATGTCAGGGCTGGTTGCCACAACCAGCCGCTTTCGCGCAGAATAACGCGCGAAAGGCGGCTCTAACGAGCCGTATTGCGCACCGCTCCCCTGCGTAGGAGTTCTCATGTCGTACGTCGACGCCGAGATCGCGAGCCAGCCCGACTGCTGGCGGGAGGCGGCGCGACTCGCCGCCACCGTGACGAACCACCTCCCCCGCCCCGGGGAGCGGGTCGCCGTCGTGGGCTGCGGCACGTCGTGGTTCATGGCGATGGCGTACGCGGCCCGCCGCGAGCACCTCGGCCAGGGTGAGACCGACGCCTTCCAGGCCTCCGAGTTCCCGACCGGCCGGCGCTACGACCGGCTCGTGGCGATCACCCGCTCCGGCACCACCACCGAGGTCACCGAGCTGATCGCCGCCCTGCGCGGGCGGGTGCCGACCACCGTCCTGGTCGGCGACCCCGACTCCCCCGCCGTCGCGCTGGCCGACGCGGCGGTGACCATGCCCTTCGCCGACGAGCGCTCGGTGGTGCAGACCCGCTTCGCGACCACCGCACTGGCCCTGCTCCGCGCCCACCTCGGCGACAACATCGACGCGCTCGCCGCCGACGCGGAGGTGGCCGTGCGCGCCCCGCTGCCGATCGACCCGACCCGCATCGAGCAGGCCACCTTCCTCGGTCGCGGGTGGACGGTCGGGTTGGCCCAGGAGGCCGCCCTGAAGTGCCGCGAGGCGGCCACCTTCTGGGCCGAGGCGTACCCGGCGATGGACTACCGGCACGGGCCGATCTCGATCGCCGCGCCGGGCCGGCTGGTCTGGGCGTTCGGCGAGCTGCCCGAGGGGCTGCCGGCGGACGTGGCGGCGACGGGCGCGGCGTTCGTGCACAGCCGCACCCACGGCTGCCGCACGGTCCTGGGCAGTTGGGCCGCCGGCCGTACGCCGGTCGACCCGATGGCCGACCTGATCCTGGCGCAGCGGTTCGCCGTCGCGCTCGCCACCAGCCGGGGCCTCGACCCCGACGCGCCCCGGCACCTGACCCGTTCCGTGGTCCTCGCGTGAGCCCAGCCGACGTCGTCGTCGCGCTGGACGTCGGCGGCACCGGGATGAAGTGCGCCCTGGTCCGGGCGGACGGCGTCGTGCTGCACACCGAGCGGCACCCCACCGACGCCGGGCGCGGCCCGGACGCCGTGGTGGACACCGTCCTGGGGGTCGCCGAAGGGCTGGCCGGCAAGGCCCGCGCCGACGGGCTCGACCCGGTCGCCGTCGGCATCGCGGTGCCCGGGGTGATCGACGAGGAGCGTGGGATCGCCGTCTGGTCGGCGAACGTGGGCTTCCGGGACGTACCGCTGCGGGACCTCGCCCACGAGCGGCTCGGGCTGCCCACGGCGCTCGGCCACGACGTGCGCGCCGGCGGCCTGGCCGAGGCGCGGCTCGGCGCGGGCCGCGAGGCCGGGCACGTCCTCTTCGTCGCGATCGGCACGGGCATCGCCGCCGCCCACGTGGTCGACGGCACAGCCGCCACCGGCGCGCACGGCGCCGCCGGGGAGATCGGCCACATCCTCGTACGCCCCGGCGGGCCGCGCTGCGGCTGCGGCCGACCCGGCTGCCTGGAGGCGGTGTCCTCCGCCTCCGCGATCGGGCGGCGCTACTCGGAGCTGGCGGCCGTACCGGCGACCGCCGCCGAGGTCGCCGACCGGGCGGCGGCCGGCGAGCCGCTGGCGGTGGACGTCTGGCGGGAGGCCGTCGAGGCGCTCGCCGACGGGCTCGCCACCGGTCAGGCCCTCTACGACGTGGAGGCCGTCGTGCTCGGCGGCGGCCTCACGCGGGCCGGCGCGCGGCTGCTCGACCCGCTCCGGGCCGCGCTGCACGAGCGGATGACGTTCCATCGGGAGCCGCGCCTGGTCGCGGCGGCCCTCGGCGACGAGGCCGGCTGCCTCGGCGCCGCCCTGCTCGCCCTCGACAGTCTGGAGAAGTGATGGCTCTTCGGGTGAACGGCAAGGTGGTGACCCCGACCGGCGTGATCCGGCAGGGCTGCGTGGAGGTGGACGAGGGCCGGATCCGGGCGGTGGCCGAGTACCCGTCGGTGCGCGACGGGCACTGGATCGTGCCCGGCTTCGTCGACATGCACACGCACGGCGGCGGCGGGCACACCTTCACCACCGGCGACGCCGGGCAGGCCCGGCAGGCCGCCGACTTCCACCTGCGGCACGGCACGACCACCCTGCTGGCCAGCCTCGTCAGCTCGCCCTTCGTGCTCATGCGCTCGGCCACCGAGGCGTTCGCCCCGCTGGTCGCCGAGGGGGTGCTGGCCGGGATCCACTTCGAGGGGCCGTACCTCTCCTCCGCCCGCTGCGGCGCGCAGAACCCCGAGTACCTGCGCGACCCGTCCACCGACGAGCTGGCCGAGCTGATCGAGCTGGGCGGCGGGGCGGTCCGGATGGTCACCCTCGCCCCCGAGCGGGACGGCGCGCTGGAGGCCATCAAGCTGCTCACGGCGCACCGGGTGGTCGCCGCGGTCGGCCACACCGACGCCACGTACGACGAGACGCGCGCCGCCGTCGCGGCGGGCGCGAGCGTCGGCACCCACCTGTTCAACGGCATGCGGCCGGTGCACCACCGCGAACCCGGCCCGGTGGTGGCCCTGCTGGACGCCCCGAACGTGGTCTGCGAGCTGGTCGCCGACGGCGTGCACCTGCACGACGGGATGCTGGCCTTCGCCACGTCGACGGCGGGCCCCGAGCGGGCCGCCCTGATCACCGACGCGATGGCCGCCGCCGGCATGGCCGACGGCGAGTACGACCTGGGCGGCCAGACGGTCACGGTGGCGGACGGCGTGGCCCGGCTGGCCCGCGACGGCGCGATCGCGGGCAGCACCCTGACCATGGACGCCGCGCTGCGGCACGCGGTGGGCGCCGGCATCCCGATCGCGGACGCCGTGCGGATGGCGTCCACCACACCGGCCCGCGCGATCGGCCTCGGCGACCAGCTGGGCGCGCTCCAGGTCGGGCTCCGGGCCGACCTGGTGGTGCTCGACGACGACCTCAACGTGGTCCGGGTGATGCGCGGCGGCTCCTGGCTGGAGTGACGCCGCCGGATCGCCGCCGGTCCGGGGTCAGCCGGAGGTGGGGACCTCGACGCCGAGCACCGCCTGCTCGTCGGGGCGGTGCACCAGCACGTCGGCGAGGAAAGACTGGACGGCCGGGGCCATTCCGACGTCCCGGCCGGCCCGCTCGGAGAGCAGCCACTTGTGCTCGATGATCTGCGCGAAGAGTTCCTGCGGCTCCAGCTTGCGGCGCAGGTGCGCGGGCACGGCCCGGACCACCGGCTCGAAGACCTCGGTGAGCCAGCGGTGCGCGGCCTGCTGCTCGTCGGTCAGGTAGCTCTCGGCCCGGTACGCGTCGAGGTCGTTGAGCAGCCGGCGGGCCTGGTTCTCCTCGGCGTCCAGGCCGGTCAGGCGGAGCAGCCGCCGGGTGTGGTAGCCGGCGTCGACCACCTTCGGCCGGATCAGGTACCGCCCGTTGTCGATCGTGGACATGGCCACCTCGGCGACGTCGAAGCCCAGCTCGTTGAGGCGGCGGATCCGCCCCTCGATGTCGTGCCGGGCCTCCCGCTCGATCTGCTGCTCGTAGGTGATCTCGTGCCACAGCCGCTCGTAGCGCTGCACGACCTCCTCGCAGACCACCTCCGGGTCGATCGACTCGTGCAGCAGCCCGGCGGCCTGGAGGTCGAGCGCCTCGCCGAAGATGTTGACCCGGGCGATCTCCAGGTCCTCGCCGCGCTGGCCGTTGGAGAGGGAGTGGTGCAGCGCCCCGGTCTCGGCGTCCACCAGGTACGCGGCGAACGCCCCCGCGTCCCGCCGGAACAGCGTGTTCGACAGCGAGCAGTCGCCCCAGAAGAAGCCCGTCAGGTGCATCCGGACGATCAGGGCGGCCAACGCGTCGAGCAGCCGGCCCATCGTCTCCGGGCGCAGGGTGTGCGAGAAGAGCGCCCGGTAGGGCAGCGAGAACTGCAGGTGCCGGGTGATCAGCACCGACTCGAGGGGTTCCCCGTCGTCGGTCTGCCGGTCGGCGACGATCGCCACCGCCTCGACCGACGGGAAGTCGATCCGCTCCAGGGCGCGGAGCAGGTCGTACTCCCGCTCGGCGATCCGCTCGCGGGTCTCCTTGAACGCGTAGACGTACTCACCCAGCCGGACGAAGCGGACGATGTGCCGGGAGATGCCCTGGGGCAGCGCCACCAGGTGTTGCGCAGGCCACTCCTCCAGCGGGGTCGACCAGGGGAGGTCGAGCAGCGCCGGGTCCACGAGGGCCGAGGTGATCCGCACGGGCACAAGTCTGACGGGTTCCCCCCGCCGAGCGCCTCCCTTCGTGGCTCGGCACACAGCCGGCCCCGGCCCGTCCCGGTCCGGCACGGAGCGGGGCCGGTAGCGTGGTCGGCGTGCGGGAGACCACGACGGTACGGGGAAAGGCGCAGCTCCGGCCGGTCCGGCCGGCCGGCTGGTGGTTCGACGCGCTGCTGCTCACCGCCCTGGTCGGGATGACCGTGGCCCTCGCCGACGAGCGGCTCTTCGGCATCGACCGGGCGGTCGCCGACTGGTCGCAGGCGCACCGGCCGACGGCCGCGCACTGGACGGCGGTGGTCCTCAACTACCTCGGCCAGGGCACCCCGTTGACGTTGATCGCCCTGGGGCTCGGGGTGCTGCTCGCGGTGCGGCTGAGATCCGTCCGCCCGGTGCTGCCGCCGGTGCTCGCCTTCGCCCTCAGCTACCTGACCATCGGCCCACTCAAGGTGTGGACCGCCCGACCCGCGCCCAGCGCGAGCATCAAGGAACCCTTCCTGCCCGCCGAGCAGACCCTCCCGCTGTTCCAGGACGAGCTGCCGCTTCGGTTCGCCCAGTCCTACCCCTCCGGCCACGTCGCGAACGCGATCCTCTGGTACGGGGTCATCGCGCTGCTGCTCGCCCCGCTGCTGCGCACGTACGGCCGGACCGTACCGCCCCGGCTGGTCACCGTGGTCCGGGTCGTGCCGCCGGTGGTGGTGCTCTGCACCACCACCTACCTGGGCTGGCACTGGCTGACCGACTCGGTCGCCGGGTTGCTGCTGGGGCTTCTCCTCGACCGGCTGCTGCACCGGGTGCCCTGGGACGACCTGCCGTTGCCGGGAGCGCTGCGGGACTGGAACCGTCCGTTCATCTCCGCCCTCTAGGGTCCCGTCGTGGATCGACTGGCGCGCCGGCTGGGCGTACGGGATGCGGTGGTCATCGGCCTGGGATCGATGCTCGGCGCGGGCGTCTTCGTGGTCTTCGCGCCCGCCGCGGCGGCGGCCGGCGGGGCCGGCCTGTTGGCGGCCCTCGCGCTGGCCGGCTTCGTCGCCTTCTGCAACGCGACCAGTTCGGCCCGGCTCGCGGCACGCTACCCGGAGTCCGGCGGCACCTACGTGTACGGGCGGGAGCGTCTCGGCCCCTTCGCCGGGTTCCTGGCCGGCTGGGGCTTCGTGGTCGGCAAGACGGCGAGCTGCGCGGCGATGGCGCTGACCATCGGGGCGTACCTCTGGCCGGGACAGGCCCGGCTCGTCGCCGTCGGCGCGGTGGCGGCGGTGACCGCCGTGAACCTGCGCGGCATCGGCAGGACCGCGACCGCGACGAAGGTGCTGGTCGCCGTGGTGCTGGCGGTGCTGGCCCTGGTCACGGTGGCCGGCGCGGCCGGCGGCGACTTCTCGCTCGACCGGTTCGGCGACCTCGACGCCGGCGGGCGGGGCGTGCTCACGGCCGCCGGGCTGCTCTTCTTCGCCTTCGCCGGGTACGCCCGGATCGCCACCCTCGGCGAGGAGGTGCGCGACCCGGAGCGGACCATCCCCCGGGCGGTCCCGCTGGCCCTCGGCGTGGTGCTGGCGGTCTACCTGGTGCTGGCGGTCGTGACGGTCGGCGTGCTCGGGGCCGACCGGCTGGCCGCGTCCGCCGCTCCCCTGGCCGACGTGGTGACGGCCGCCGGACTGCCCGGCCTGGCGTGGCTGGTGCGGGCCGGGGCGACCGTGGCGGTGACCGGGGTGCTGCTCTCCCTGCTCGCCGGGGTGGGGCGCACCGCGCTGGCGATGGCCCGCCGCCACGACCTGCCGGGGGCGCTGGCCGCCGTGCACCCGGTGCACCGGGTGCCGCACCGGGCGGAGCTGGCCGTGGCCGCCGTGGTGGTGGCGATCGTGCTGCTGGGCGACGTGCGCGACGCGATCGGCTTCTCCAGCTGCACGGTGCTGGTCTACTACGCAGTCACCAACGCCGCCGCGCTGACGCTGGGCCGAGACCCGGGCCGGCGGCTGCCGGTGCGGGCACTGGCCGTGCTGGGGCTGGCCGGCTGCCTGCTGCTCGCGGTCAACCTGCCGCCGGCCAGCGTGCTCGCCGGCGCCGCCGTGCTCGCCGCCGGCGCCCTCTGGTACGCCCTGCGCCCCCACCGGCCCTGACGCCGCTCCCGGGGCGCGCAGCACGGCGGACCAGGCGCCGTCACTCCTCCGACTGGCGGGGCGTGGGCGTGACCGGTTCCTCCGGCGGGGGTGGCGCGGCCTCGCGGAGCAGGGCGTTCAGGCCGGCCCGGCGGGCCACCACCGTCAGCCGGTCGCCCGCGACGATCACCAGCCGCGCGTCGGGCGCCCAGTCGAGGCGCTGGCCGGCCCGGGCGTGCGCCAGCAGGCGTACGCTCTCGGCCCGTCCGACGGCGGCGAGCGGCCTGCCGTCGAGCGCCGACCCGGCGGCGACGCTGACCTCGGTGACCAGCAGCGCGTGCCGGCCGACCGGGATGGTGGCGATCACCGCGCGGTCCAGCAGCGCGGCGGCGAACGACGGTGCCGCGAGGTAGGACACGCTGCGCGAGACGCCGATGCCGAACGCCTGCTGGATGCGTTCGGCGAAGTGGCCGTCGAAGAGCCGCAGCACCACCTGGAGTTCCGGGTTGACGGCCCGGCCGATGAGCGCTGCCTGGAGGTTGGTCTCGTCGTCGGTGGAGACCACCACCAGCGCCTGGCAGCCGCCCACGGACGCCGACTGGAGGGTCTCCTCCAGCGCGGCGTCGCCCACGATCAGCGGTACGCCGAGCCGCCGGGCCAGCGCCCCACCGCGCGGCTCGGCCAGCTTGTCGATCGCCACCACCTCGACGCCGAAGTCGCAGAGCTGCGCCATCACCCGGGTGCCGACGTTGCCCAGCCCGACCACCACCACGTGCCCGGAGCGCTCGGGCTGGATGCGGCCGGAGTGCAGGGCCAGCCGGGCGTTGACGATGCCGTCGACCACCACGGCGGTGATCAGCGGGATCAGCGCCAGCCCGGCCAGGTTGAGCACCACCTGCATGACCTGCTCGGCGGCCGACTTGTCGGGGTTGGGGTCCTGCCCGGTCAGCGTGGTGACCAGCGTGAGGTAGAGCGAGTCCCCCCAGTCCTTTTCGTGCGCGGCGTAGCCGTTGAGCCAGCCGAGCACCCCGATCACCGCCAGCAGCACGATCACCGCCACGCCGATCTTGCGGGTGGCGAAGCTGCGTACGGCGCGCAGCAGCACCGTCAGGGGGCGACGTCGCCGGCGGGCCCGCCTCAGCCGGCGGGCGGCCAGCTCCGTCCCGGGCGGCGTCCCCGTGGCCTCGGCGATCACCAGGTCGGCCGCGCGCTCGTCGGCGGGCAGCAGCCGGACCTGCTGCTGGTCGCGGGTGTCGGCGACCCCGCAGACCACGTCGGTCGGGCGTACGTCGTCGCGGCGGGCCACGTAGAGGGTGCGCCCGCCGTGCCGGAAGTGGGTGGGGGCGACCTCGCCGAGCGCGGCGGCCACGAAGGCGGGGGCGGCCATGGAGGCGTCGGAGAGCACCGCCGAGTCGGGGAAGATCTGCCGCACCCCGTTGGCCAGGCTGGTGTTGAACATCCGCACCACCAGGCGCAGCCGGGGCTCGACCTCCTGCGCGCACAGCGCGGCGTGCATGTTGCCGACGTCGTCCTGGTGCAGCAGGGCCAGCCCGTCGGCGCCGGCCAGCCCGGCGCGGCGGAAGGTCACCTCGTCCAGCCGGTCGGCGCGGACGACCTCGACGCCCTGGAGGTCGCGCCCGTCGGGCTCGTCCGAGCGCGGTCGCTCGGGCACGACCAGGGTGATCCGGACGCGGCCGGCCTGGAGTTCGGTGGCGAGCAGGGCCCGCACCACCCAGTAGGCGAGGGCGTCGCGACCGCAGATCACGTAGTGCGCCCGCGCGTCGCCGTTGACCCGGAGCCGCCGGCCGGCACGCCGCGCACGATCCAGCAGGGGCTCCGCCATGTGCCGCATCGTAGTCAGCCGGTCGCGGCGGGCGCAGCCCCGTGATCATGAACGCTGGTCGCGTCGGCATGTCCCCTCCGGGGACGGGTAGAGCACTGGCATGCAGACGTTCCTGCCGTACCCGGACTTCCTGGCCAGCGCCCGGACGCTGGACCAGAAACGGCTGGGCAAGCAGCGGGTGGAGACCATCCAGGTGCTGCGCGGGCTGACGTGGCCCACGTACGGCTGGCGCAACCACCCGGCGGTGAAGATGTGGGCCGGGTACGAGGAGGCCCTCACCCGGTACGGGCTGGACGTCTGCGCGGTCTGGTGCGAGCCCGGCCGGGCCGACACCTGCGCGGCCACGATGACCACCGACCTCGCCGCCGCCTGCGGCCTGACCCGGGTCCGCACCCAGGCCGAGCTGGCCGAGGCCGGGGAGCTGCCGCCCTGGCTGGGCCGCGACGACCTGCACCTGAGCCACCGCTCGTCGCTGCTACGCAAGGACCCCGGGCACTACGGCCCGATCTTCGGCGACGACGTCCCGACCGACCTGGAGTACGTCTGGCCCGCCTCGGACCGGCAGCGGCGCTGCCTGCCGCCGCCGGCGTGAGTCGGGGCGCGTGCGGCGCCCGCGGTCGGGGAACGTTCCTCCTGACGGGTCACCGGGCAGACTGGAGACCATCCGGCGGGAAGGTGCACATGGCGCTGTCGAAGGTGGTCGGTCGGCTCATCGGCGTACGCGAGCACGAGGTGGACCCGGGCGGTGGCGGCGCCCCGCGCGTGCCGGGCCCGGTCGAGGCGGTGGTGGTCGGCGGCGGGATCGCCGGCATGTCGGCGGCGGTGGTGCTGGCGGAGCGCGGGGTGACGGTGACCGTGCTGGAGGCCGCGCCGACGCTCGGCGGCCGGCTCGGGGCCTGGCCGGAGACGCTCGCCGGCGGCACCCGGCAGACGAACGAGCACGGCTTCCACGCGTTCTTCCGGCAGTACTACAACTGGCGGTCGATCCTGCGCCGCGCCGACCCGGGCCTCGGCTTCCTCAAGCCGGTTCCCGGCTACCCGATCCTGAGCGATCGGTGGCCCACCGAGGAGTTCGGCAGGCTGCCGCCCGCCCCGCCGGCGAACCTGCTGGCGCTGCTGCTGCGCAGCCCCAGCCTGCGCCTGGGCGACCTGCGCGGAATGGACCGGGACGCGGCGCTGCCGCTGCTCACCTACGACCCGGGGCGCACCTACGCCGAGTTCGACGACACGACCGCCGACGCGCTGCTCACCTCGCTGCGGCTGCCCGACCGGGCCCGCGCGATGCTCTTCGAGGTCTTCTCCCACTCGTTCTTCAACCACGAGGCGGAGATGTCGGCGGCGGAGATGATCGCCCAGTTCCACTTCTACCTGCTGGGCAACCCGGAGGGGCTGGCCTTTGACTGCCCGGACGAGGACTACGCGACGGCGATCTGGGAGCCGCTGACGCGGCACGTGCAGAAGCACGGCGGCCGGGTGGTGACGGACGCTGCCGCCACCGCCGTGACCCGCGCCGGCGGCGGCTGGCGGGTGACGACCGCCGACGGCACGTCGTACCCCGCCCGGCACGTGGTGCTCGCCGTCGACCCGCCCGCCCTCGCCGCGCTGGTCGCGGCCTCGCCCGGCCTGGCCGAGCACGCGCCCCGGCTGGCGGCGCGGATGCCCGCGTTCGGCCGGCCCGGACCGCCGTACGCGGTGGCGCGCTACTGGTGCGACGGGGACGTCTCCGCCGACCGGGCGGTGTTCAGCGGGGTGTCCCGGCAGCCCACCCTGGACTCGGTGACCCTCTACCACCGGCTGGAGAACGAGTCCCGCCGCTGGGCGGAGCGCACCGGTGGCTCGATCGTGGAGCTGCACGCGTACGCCTGCGAGGCGGGTGTGCCGGCCGAGGAGCTGGCCGAGCGGATGCGGGCCGAGCTGACGGCGCTCTGGCCGGAGGCGGCCCGGCTGCGGGTCCGCGAGCTGCGCGCCCGGGTGGAGGCGCAGGCGCCGGCGTTCACGCCCGGCAGCCACGCCTGGCGGCCGGGGGTACGCACCGACGCCGACGGGCTCTACCTGGCCGGCGACGGCATCCGGACGGACTTCCCGAGCGCGCTGATGGAGCGGTCGGCGGCGACCGGGATCATCGCGGCCAACCACGTCCTGCGGGCCGAGGGCGGCGCGGCCGAGCCGGTGCGCTCGATCCGGCCCCGGGGCCTGCTCGCCGGCCGGGGATGAGCAAAGCGGACAAATGGGCCTCCCGGCTGTCCTAGGCTGTTCCTCTGGGATGAGCCGGGAGGTCAGCGGGATGTCGCCGCGCACGGACGACGACCCGCTCGTCGCCGACGTGCCGCGGGACGACGCGTACCCGCTGGTCCGGGACGAGCGGGCCTGCGTCGTGACCGCCCTGCGGCTCGGCTGGTGGATGGCGGACGCCTACCACCACGCGCGGACCGCCGAGCTGCTCGACCCCGACCGGCCGGCGGGCGCACCGCCGAAGCTGTCCAACCTGACCGAGATGTCGGGGCGGCGGCGGATGCACATGTACCTGGACGGCGTGGAGGTCGCGCTCACCCAGATCGCCGAGCTGACCCGGCGCGTCGGCCCGCTGCCCGCCACCGCCGACGCGCGGGGCCGGGTGGCCGACGGGTCCGCCGACGCCCTGCTGCTCGCCCTCGACGACCTGAACGTGGAGCTGCTGCGCTGGACGATGGCCACCAACCAGCGGGTGGGGCTGGCGTACCGGCTGGGCCGCTCGCTGGCCGACACCGTCCGGTACGGCGAGGGCGTGCGCAACGGCGACGCCGGGCAGGTGGCCCAGCGCTTCGGCGGGCGGCAGTTCGAGATCGGCCGTTGGCTGGGCGAGCTGGCCAGCGTGCTGCCCCCGTACTCGGCCGCGGTGGTCCGCCACTCACTGTCGACGTGGGCGTCGGCGGTCACCAGGGCGGGCATGGGCGACCCGACCGAGGCGGGGCTGCCCGAGCTGGCCCGCGAGCTGCGCAACCAGGGCGAGCTGTGGCAGGGCGTGCTCACCGGCGGGCTGCACCCGAGGGACCTGCTCGACGAGGAGGACTACGCCATCGTCGCCCGGAACCTGATCGTCCGGGACCGGAAGCTGGTGGTGCAGGCCGTCCGGGGGATCTTCTGGCCGGTGCTCGTACCGCTGCTCGCGGTGCTGTTCGCCGTGGTGGGGGTGAGCGCGCTCGCCGCCGCCGGGTCGCCGGTGACGCGGGCCGCCGTGGCCCTGCTCGGGCTGGGCGCCGGGCTGGCCGCGATCTGGCGCACCGTCTCGGGGCCGGCGCTCGCGGTCGCCGGGGAGGTCAACCGGCCGCTGCTGGAGAGCGAGCTGACCGCCCGGATGGCCGTACGCATCGACCGGCCGCTGGCCGCCGCGCGGGCCGCCGGCCGGGCCCGCCGGCAGCGCCGCCCCGACGAGCCGGGGCCTCGATCGAAATCCGTTGCCCCTCTCTCCCCCGCCGACCTACCGTGATCACGCAAGGTCAACCACCGCCGCGGGAGCTGGTCATGTCGATGTCGCACGTCACCTGCGTGCCGTCGTGCCTGCCCACGCGCCCGGCGAACGGCGGTCACCGCGCCGAAGACCCCGGGGGCGGCCGGCCCGACTGACGCGTGCCCGCACGACGTCGAGCCGCCCGTCCGCATCCGGACCGGGCGGCTCTTTCGCGCTCCGGCCCGCCCAGCTCGTCACCGTCACGAAGGGAGACACCGGTGGACGCCGTCCTCGTCGTCAACGCCGACCTCGGCCCGCTGCACCGGGTCACCGTCCAGCACGCGATCCGGATGCTCTGCCGGCGGGTCGCCGAGATCCACGAGGCCGAGCCGGACCGGGTGATCGGGGTGTTCCCGGTGCCCCGGGTGGTGCGCCTGGTCCGCTACGTGGTGACCCGGTGGCGGTTCAGCGCCGGACCGGCCTGGTCCCGGGCGGGCGTGCTGCGCCGCGACGGGCGCTGCTGCGCGTACTGCGGGGGGCCGGCCGGCACCATCGACCACGTCCTGCCCCGCTCGCGCGGCGGCCGGAACACCTGGCGGAACACGACCGCCGCCTGCTACGGGTGCAACCAGCGCAAGGGCGACCGGACGCCGGCCGAGGCGGGCATGCCGCTGCGCCGCGAGCCGGCGGTCCCGAGCTGGGCGTCGCTGGCCGGGCGGTGACGGACCGGCCGGCGGGAACGGGGGCCGCGTCGGGGGTACGCCTCCGGCGCGGCGCCCGCCGGCCCCCGGCGGTCAGTGCCGGGCGGGCGGGGTCCAGCCGAAGCGGGCCGGGCGGCGCTCGTGGAAGGCGGCGACGCCCTCGCGGGCCTCGCCGCTGGCCCGGACCTGCCCGTGCCACCAGGCGATCCGGTCCTCGTCCGCCCGCCCGTCGACGATCTCCTTGGCGGCGGCGACGCTCAGCTGGGACCGGGCGACCATGGCGGCGGTGAGCTGGTCCACCCGGGCGGCGAGCCCGTCGCCCGGCAGCACCTCGTCGACCAGGCCCACCCGCAGCGCCCGCTCGGCGTCGACCAGCTCGGCGGTGAAGAGCAGGTGCTTGGCCGCGGCCGGGCCGACCAGCCGGGCCAGCCGGCGGGTGGTCGGCGCCGGGTACACCAGGCCCAGCCGCGCCGGCGGCACGCCGAACCGCGCATCGGTGGTGGCGACCCGCAGGTCGCAGGCGACGGCGAGCTGACAGCCGCCGCCCACGCACGCGCCCCGGACGGCGGCGACGGTGGGCTTGGCGAAGGCGGCGAGCCGCTCCTCGGCGGCCACCGCGATGCTGGCGTCACCGGCGTCCAGCAGCTCGTCCAGGTCGCCCAGGTCCGCGCCGGCGCAGAAGGTGTCCCCCGCGCCGGTGAGCACCAGCGCCCGGACGGCCGGGTCGGCCTCCAGCCCGTCGAGCAGCTCCGGCAGCCGCCGCCACATGGCGGTGGTCATCGCGTTGCGCCGCGCCGGGTTCCGGATCACCACCGTCGCCACCGGCCCGGTCATCTCGACGAGGAGTTCCGCGTCCGCCACCGTCACCACCCCTTCGACGTCCCGCCCGGCCGCCGGGACCGGCGACGCGTGCGGCGACCATAACGGCGCCGGCCCGACGACCACCCTGGCGGGGTGGTCGCCGGGCCGGCGACGGTACGGCTACGTCAGGAGACGTTGAGGGCGGTGTCGTCCACGACGAAGGACGTCTGGAGCGACGCGTCCTCGACGCCGGTGAACCGCAGGGTCACGGTCTGCCCCTTGTACGCGGCCAGCGAGAACGACTTCTGGCTGTATCCCGTGGCCTTGTTCAGGTTCGAGTACGTGGCGAGGGTCGCCAGCACCGTCCCGGAGGAGTTGAGCACCTGCACCCGCAGCGTGTCGTACGCGGTGCCGGTGGTGGTCTCCGCCGTGTCGATGTGCAGCCAGAAGCTGAAGTTGTACGACGTGCACCCGGCCGGCAGGCTCACCGACTGGGAGAGCGTCTCGGTGCGGGTGCTCCCGTACCCGTTCATCCACGCGTTCCACGTGCCGGTGCGGGCCGGCTGCGAGGTGCCGTGCTGGCCGATCACGCCCGAGGTCTGCGCCCAGGTGGTGGCCCCGGACTCGAAGCCCGGGTTGCCGAGCTTCTGACCCGGGCTGGTGCAGCCGCCCCCGGTGCCGTTCACGGTCAGCGTGTAGGTGGCGCTGCGGGTGACCGAGCCGGCGCCGTTCACGGTGACCGTGTAGGTGCCCGGCGGCGTGGCGGCCGTGGTGGCGACGGTGAGGGTCGAGGAGCCGCCCGAGGTCACCGAGGCCGGGCTGAACGAGGCGGTCGCCCCGCTCGGCAGGCCGGCGGCCGACAGCGTCACGGTCTGCGCCGAGCCGCTGGTGGTGGCGGTGGCCACGGTGGTGGAGACCGAGCCGCCCGGGTTCACCGCGCCGGAGGTCGGCGAGAGCGAGACCGAGAAGTCGTTGCCGGTCGAGCACGGCGCGTCGTTGCCGGCCACGTTCACCGCGGTCCAGGCCGCCTGGACAGTCCGGTACTCGGTGGAGCAGCTGCCGTACAGGTCGGTCGCGGCGCGCAGGCTGTACGCCCGGGCGGTGTTGGCCGGGTTGCTGGTGTTGACGTACGAGGTGTTGGAGGTGAAGTACGTGTCCAGCGCCCGCCACCAGATCTTCTCGGCCTTGGCGCGGCCGATACCCGTCACCGCCGGGGCGGAGCCGCAGATCGGCGAGGTGCCGTACGGGGTGGCCCCGGTGCCCTCGGCGAGGTTGAAGAAGAAGTGGTTGGCCACGCCGGACGAGTAGTGCACGTCCTTGTTCTTCGTGGAGGTGGACCAGCAGCTGTCGCCCGAGCCGTCCAGGGCCGGGTTGTACATGTAGCGCAGCGGCGTGCCGTCACCGTTGATGTTGATCTTCTCGCCGACCTGGTAGTCGCCCGGGTCGGCGGGGCTGTTGGCGTAGAACTCGACCATGTTGCCGAAGATGTCGCTGGTGGCCTCGTTGAGGCCGCCGGACTCGCCGGAGTAGGTCAGGCCGCCGGGGACCACGTTCTCGGTGACGCCGTGGCTCATCTCGTGGGCGGCCACGTCGATGGAGACCAGCGGCCGGGAGTTGCCGCTGCCGTCGCCGTACGTCATCCGGGAGCCGTCCCAGAAGGCGTTGACGTAGTTGTTGCCGTAGTGCACCCGGCTGGGCACGCCCCGGCCGTCGCCGAAGATGCCGTTGCGCCCGTGCACGTTCTTGAAGTAGTCGAAGGTCCTGGCGGCGCCGTAGTGCGCGTCCACGGCGGCGGACTGCCGGTTGGAGGCGGCGCCGGTGCCCCAGGTGTTGTCGGCGTCGGTGAAGGTGGTGCACGTCGACGTGCCGTTGTTCATGTCGCACGTGGAGCCGTTGCCGCGCAGCGGGTCGATCATCTGGTACGTGCTGCCGGAGAGCGTGGTGTCCACCGTGACGGCGCCCGAGTAGACGCTGTTGCCCGTGCCGGCCACGGCCTCGATCTCGTCGTACGAGCCGACGACCTTGCCCGTGATGGCGTCGGTGACGACGTGGAACCGCGACGGCGTCTGCCCGTCCGGGTGCCAGCCGGTGACGACGGTCTCCCAGGCGAGCCGGCCCTTGCCGGAGCTGGCGTCGACGAAGAGCTCCGGGGTGCCCACGGCGGTGAGCGTGCCGGAGAACTCGGCGCGGGCGGCCTTCTTCGCCGCGGCGGCGGGGACCTTCGCCGTGGTGGGCAGGGTCAGCGGGGCGTCCAGGCCGACCGAGGAGCCGGCGTAGCCGCCGCTCGGGGTCGTGTGGATGACGAAGTCACCGCCGTACACCCGCAGGCCCTGGTAGGTCCGGGTGTAGCGGGTGTGCGCGGCGCCGTCGGCGTCCACCTTGGTGCTGTGCACCTGGTAGGACTCGGCGCCGGTGCCCTGGACGGCGCCGGGATTGGTCCGCAGGACGCTCGCCGCGGCGGCGGCGGGCCCGCCCGGGGCGGGGGCGGTGGGGGGTGCCGCGAGCGCCGGGGTGGCGACGACGGTCAGCAGGCCGCTGGTGAGCAGGGCCGTACCGACGGCGGCGAGGGGTCTCTTCACGTGCCCTCCTGAACGGGGGTATGCGCGACAGGGATAGTCACGCATGTAGATATAACGATGTGAAGACCCAAAAGAGAAGGGGTGATCGGAATTCCGCCCGGGACACTGACCGTTCGGTGGAACCGGGCCGGCGGGAACCGCACCGCCGCGCCGTGCGTCCGAGCGGCATGAGATCAGCTTCGATGGCCGGCATCAAGATCGCGCTGGTGGCGACGGTCCTGTCCGGCTGCGCGACGACCCAGCCGCCGCACCGGGTGCCGCCGCCGAAGAGCCTCCCGGCGGGCCCGTCCGCACCGGCCGCCGCGCCGCCCGCCTCCGCACCGACGGCCCCGGCGGCACGCGTCGTGCTGACCCGGTCGGGCGGCTTCGCCGGGCGCGGCGACACCGTGACGGTGGAGCCCGACGGCCGGTGGAGCGTCGTCGACCGCGCCGGGTCGCGGCGTACCGGCCGGCTCTCCGGCGCGGACCTGGACCGGCTGCGCCGGCTCGTCGCCGACCCGGCCCTCGCCGCCGAGGCCGGCCGCGCGTCGGCCCCCACGGCCTGCCACGACGCCTTCGACTACCGGCTGACCGTCGGGGCCGTGGAGACCGGCTACGTGGACTGCCCGTCCGACGCCGCCCCACCGGAGACGACCCGGGCGGTGGCGGAACTCCTGCTCACCGCCACCGCCTGAGCACCACGACGCCATCCGGTGCCGCGCAGCGCCCGGCCGGTCCGGCGGCGGACGGTGGTCGACCCAGCGCCCGCCGCCGCCCTGCCCGTCAACCGGATCAGAACCGGTAGTCGACCGGCAGCCCGGTGCCGCGCAGCTCGGGCGGCGAGTGGGCGGTGTCGTTGACGGCGACCAGGTCCCCCGCCGCCAGGTCAGCCCCGGGGGAACATCTGGCCGATGCGGATCTTGTTGCCGAACGGGTCGCGGATGCCGAAGTCGATCCCGTACGGGCGCTCCATCGGCTCGTCGGTGATCTCGACGCCCTTGGCGACGAGGTCCTCGTACGTCTTGTGCGCGTCGTCGGTGGTCATGAAGAGGTACCCGCCCAGCGCCCCCTTGGTGAGCAGCTCGCGGACCTGCTCGGCGGTGGCCGGGTCCAGCGCCGGCGGGCCCGGCTTCTCCAGCAGGATCTCGCGCTCCGGGTCGCCGGGCAGGTTCACCGTCAGCCAGCGCATGAAGCCGAGGTCCTGGTCGGTGTTGACCTCCAGGCCGAGCTTGCCGACATAGAAGTCGAGGGCCTCGTCCTGGTCGAGCACGTAGATCTGGGAGCGGCTGATCGCGTTCATCGTCATGCCCGGAACGCTACGGGGCGGGCCTGACCTGCTGCTTATCCAAAACTGATCTCTGCTGTCCGAAGCTGCTGGGCCGGGTCCAGGCCTTGGTGAAGCACACCGGCACGGCGGCGGTCGGCGCCTTGCGCCGGCGGTACTCCGACGGCGGCTCCCCGACGATCTGCCGGAACGTGCGGCTGAACGTGCCCAGGCTGGCGAAGCCGACCGCGTAGCAGACGTCGGTGACGTCGCGGTCGGTGTGCAGCAGCAGGTACATGGCCCGCTCCACCCGCCGCCGCTGAAGATAGCGGTGCGGGGTCTCGCCGAAGGTCGCCCGGAAGGTGCGGATGAAGTGCGCCTCGGAGACGTACGCGATCCGGGCCAGGGCGGGGATGTCCAGCGGCTGGTCGTACGCGCGGTCCATCGCGTCCCGGGCGCGCAGCATGGCCCGGTTCGACTCCTCCGTGGCCCTGCTCACGCCGCCCAGCATAGGCACCGGCCGGGCGCCCGCCGCCGCCCGCCGCTTCACGCCGCTTCACGGCCAACGGTGATCAGGGCGCCATGGACCCAGAAACGACCAGGTAACGTCCGTGGCGTCCTGATCACCTGCGCACCCGCGTCCCACTGCCGAGGCAGCCCGCACGACCTGCGGCACACTGTGGTGCCGCAGCTGATGGCCCATCTCGCGGCGACGGCCGCCACGGAACGCCCGATGGAATTGGAGCCCCCGGCCGGGATCGAACCGGCGACATCTCGCTTACAAGGCGAGTGCTCTGGCCAGCTGAGCTACAGGGGCGTGTGGTGCCGACGTCAGCATAGCGACTGACGTCCGGATTTCCGCCTCGGCAGGCCCCCCGACCACGGGAAACGTCGCCAATCCAACGACGTCCACCGACATCGACGGTCGATTGATGTCCGCCCGTGCCCGAGTGACCGGAATGTCTATGCGGTCCGTCCCATCCCGTGCGCCCCGCCTTGGCAGGTGACGAAAAGCCGTTTACCGTGCAGTGACACGGATGACATCTCGATCATTGAGAGGCTGCCCGTGGGCCGGCGCGTACCCGTGCCGGCCGCTCCTTCACTCGGATCGTCCGGCACGTTCCTGCCGGTGAAAGGAAGCACCCCACCATGGCTACGGTCACCTACTCCAAGGCGTCCCGGATTTACCCGGGCACGGAGCGTCCCGCCGTCAACCAGCTCGACCTGGAGATCGGCGACGGCGAGTTCCTCGTCCTGGTCGGCCCCTCCGGTTGCGGCAAGTCCACCAGCCTGCGCATGCTCGCCGGCCTGGAGGACGTCGACCAGGGCTCGATCCACATCGACGACCGCGACGTCACCCACCTGCCGCCGAAGGCCCGCGACATCGCGATGGTCTTCCAGAACTACGCCCTCTACCCGCACATGACGGTGTACGAGAACATGGCGTTCGCGCTCAAGCTGCGCAAGACCTCGAAGGCCGAGATCGACCGGCGGGTCAAGGAGGCGGCGGCGCTGCTCCAGCTGGAGGAGTACCTGGGCCGCAAGCCGAAGGCCCTCTCCGGCGGTCAGCGCCAGCGGGTGGCCATGGGCCGGGCGATCGTCCGCGAGCCGCAGGTCTTCCTCATGGACGAGCCGCTGTCGAACCTCGACGCGAAGCTGCGTGTGCAGACCCGTACCCAGATCGCGTCGCTGCAGGCGAAGCTGGGCGTCACCACCGTCTACGTCACCCACGACCAGGTCGAGGCCATGACCATGGGCCACCGGGTGGCAGTTATGCTCGACGGCGTGCTCCAGCAGGTGGACACCCCGCGGGCGCTCTACGACACCCCGGCCAACGTCTTCGTCGCCGGCTTCATGGGCTCCCCCGCCATGAACATCAAGACCGTGCCGCTGAGCGAGCGGGGCGCCGCCTTCGCCGACCTGCAGATCCCGCTCACCCGTGAGCAGGTCGAGGCGGCCCGCGCCGACGGCGGCGACAACAAGGTGACCGTCGGCTTCCGCCCCGAGGACTGCGACCTGGTCAGCCCGACCGAGGGCGGCATGCCCGTCGTCGTCGAGCTGGTCGAGGACCTCGGCTCGGACGCCAACATCTACGGCCACGCCGCGCTCGAGGGCAGCAACGAGCGCTTCGTGGTCCGCACCGACCGGCGCACCATGCCGAACATGGGCGACACCGTGTTCGTCAAGCCGCGCGAGGGCCGCAGCCACGTCTTCAACGCGAGCACCGGCAACCGCATCTGACGTACGACGAAATGGGGTGTCCGCCGATCGGCGGGCACCCCCATCGTCCTGTCCGGCCGTAGGCCTCTGAAGACGAAGGGGTGGTCCGCCGTCGGCGGACCACCCCTTGCCGTGTCTGCGGATCAGCCCTCGGCGGCTCGGCGGCGCGCCACCTCGGCGAGGGTGACGGCCGCCGCGACGCTGGCGTTGAGCGACTCGACGTCGGAGACCATCGGGATGCTGACCGTCAGGTCGCAGGTCTCGCCGACCAGCCGGGAGAGCCCCCGCCCCTCGGAGCCGACCACCACGACCAGCGGGCCGACGGCGGCCTCCAGGTCGTAGAGGTCGGTCTCGCCGTCGGCGTCCAGGCCCACGACCAGGAAGCCGGCGTCCTGGCAGGCCTTCAGCGACCGGGTCAGGTTGGTCACCTGGGCGACCGGCACCCGCGCCGCCGCGCCGGCGCTGGTCCGCCAGGCGGTCGCGGTGATCCCGGCCGCCCGCCGCTCCGGTACGAAGACACCCTGCGCGCCGAAGGCGGCGGCGGACCGGATGACCGCGCCGAGGTTGCGCGGGTCGGTCACCCCGTCCAACGCCACCAGCAGCGGGGCGGCCTGCTCCAGCGCCGCCGCGACGAGGTCCTCGAAGGGCTCGTACGCGAACGCCGGCACCTGGAGCCCGATGCCCTGGTGCAGCACGCCGCCGGTCATCCGGTCCAGCTCGGCCCGGCTGACCTCGAGGATCGCGATGCCCCGGTCGGCGGCCGTCCGGACGATCTCGTTGACCCGGTCGTCGGCGTCGATGCCCTGGGCGGTGTAGAGCGCGGTCGCCGGCACCTGGGCGCGCAGCGACTCCAGCACCGGGTTGCGCCCGACCAGCAGCTCCGGCGTGTCCTTCGACGGGTTGGACTTGCGGCCCGGTGCGACCCGGGGGCCGCCGCGACCGGTGGGCCTGGCGCCCCGACCGCCCGCACCGCGCCCGCCGCCGGTCGGTACGCCCCGGCCACCGCCCTTGCCCCAGGTGGTGTCCTTGCTGCCCGGCTGGCCGATCTTCGGGGCGCGGCCCTCCTCGGCCGCCGCCCGGCGCTCCTTGTCCTGCTTCCAGGCGGTGCGCTGGGGCAGCTTCTCGGTGCCCGAGTAGGCCTTGTGCCAGGGCCGCTCGTCGGCGGGCAGGGTCCTGCCCCGCCCGGCGAGGGCGTCCTTGTTCTTGCCACCGGAGCCCTTCGGGGCTCCCGCCTTCGGCGTCAGACGCCGGCCACGGCGCTGCGAGTTGCCGGCCATCAGTCCTGCTCTCCAATAGTCCAACGGGGGCCCTGGGGGGTGTCCTCGACCACCACGCCGGCCTGCTTGAGCTGGTCACGTACGGCGTCGGCGGCGGCCCAGTCCTTGCGGCCGCGGGCCTGTGCGCGCTGCTCCAGGGCCAGCGCGACCAGCGAGTCCACCACGCCGCGCAGGTCGTCCGCGCGGCCGCCACCGGTCCACGCCGGGTCGAGGGGGTCGACCCCGAGGATATCCAGCATGGCGCGCGCCGAGGCCAGCGCCGTGCGGACGGTCACATCGTCGCCGCCGGTCAGCGCGGTGTTGCCGTCGCGGACCACCTCGTGCAGGACGGCGAACGCGGCGGAGGTGTTCAGGTCGTCGTCCATGGCCGCCACGAACGCGCCCGGCAGCTCACCGAGCTGGCCGGCGCCGACGCGCTCGACGGCCCGCTGCACGAAACCCTCGATCCGGCGGTACGCGACGGCGGCCTCGCGCAGCGCGTCCTCCGAGTAGTCGATCCGGGACCGGTAGTGCGCGGCGGCGTAGTAGTAACGCAGCTCCACCGGGCGCACCCCGAGGGAGTCGACGTACGTCAGGTCGAGGGCGTTGCCGAGCGACTTGCCCATCTTGGCGCCGCCGATGCTGAGCAGCCCGTGGTGCACCCAGTAGCGGGCGAACGGCAGGCCGGCGGCCTGCGACTGGGCGATCTCGTTCTCGTGGTGGGGGAAGGTGAGGTCCAACCCCCCGCCGTGGATGTCGAACTCGGCGCCGAGGTAGCGCCAGCACATCGCCGAGCACTCGATGTGCCAGCCCGGCCGGCCCCGCCCCCACGGCGACGGCCAGTAGGCGTCCGCCGGCTCGTCGGGCTTGGCGCCCTTCCAGAGCGCGAAGTCGCGCGGGTCGCGCTTGCCCCGGTCGGGCGCGTCCCCGGCCGACTGCATCGCGTCCGGCGACTGCCCCGACAGGGAGCCGTACGCCGGCCACGAGCAGACGTCGAAGTAGACGTCGCCGGAGTCGTCGGTGGCCGGGTAGGCGTGCCCGTCGGCGATCAGCTTGGCGATCAACTCGTGCATCTCCGGGATGTGCCCGGTGGCCCGCGGCTCGTACGTCGGGGGCAGCACGTTGAGCGCCCGGTAGGAATCGGCGAGGATCAGCTCGTTGGCGTACGCGATCGACCAGAACGGCCGGCCCTGCTCCATCGCCTTGACCAGGATCTTGTCGTCGATGTCGGTCACGTTGCGGATGAAGTTGACCTCGTAGCCGGCGGCGAGCAGCCAGCGGCGCAGCACGTCGTAGTTGACGCCGGAGCGAAGGTGACCGATGTGCGGCGGGGCCTGGAGGGTGAGACCACACAGGTAGACCCCCACCTTGCCGGCTTCCCGCGGGACGAAGTCCCGCACCGATCGGGTGGCGGTGTCATACAGGCGTAGCGTCACCGTACAAGGGTAGCCGTCCCACGCGTTCCGGGGTTGTCCGGAGCCGGGTCGTACGCTGCTGGCGTGGAGACGACGGCGCGGGGCGGGGAGACGGCGCAGACGCTGGACCGAGGGCTGCGCCTGCTGCACCTGGTCGCCGACGCGCCGGGCGGGCTGACCGTCACCGAGGCGGCGAACCGGTTGGGCGTCGGCCGGGCGGCGGTGTACCGGCTGGTCGGCGCGCTCGCCGCGCACGGCATGCTGCGCCGCGACGGCGAGGGCCGCCTGCGCCTCGGCGCCGGCGTGCTGCACCTGGCCCGGCGGGCCCAGCCGCTGCTCGCCGAGGGGGCGCTGCCCGCGCTGCGCCGCCTCGCCGAGCAGGCCGGCGCGACCGCCCATCTGACGGTGGTCGAGGGCGGCGAGGGGGTCGCGCTCGCCGTGGTCGAGCCGAGCTGGACGTCGTTCCACGTCGCGTACCGGACGGGGGCACGGCACCCGCTGGAGCGCGGGGCGGCCGGGCGGGCCATCCTCGCCGGCCGGACGGGCGCCGCCGGCCCGGTGAGCACCGCCGGGGAGCTCCAGTCCGGCGCGTACGGGGTGGCCGCCCCGGTGCTCGGCGTGCCGGGCCTGGAGGCGAGCGTCGGGGTGGTGGCGCTGGCCCCGCTGGACGCCGAGGTGGTCGGCGCGCAGGTCCTCGCCGCCGCCACCGCCATCGCCACCGCCCTCTCCTGAGCCACCGCGTTCCTTCCCCGAGCCGCCGTCCCGAGTCGCCGCCCTCCCCGGGTCGTCGCCCTCCCCGGGTCGTCGCCCCGCAGGTCCGGGGCGGCCCCCTACCACATCAGGCGACCGCCGTGCCGGTTGTCCACAGTCGGCACTCCTCGGGGCGACCCGGTTGTCCACAGAGCTGTCGGACGGGGCCGGACGGCGGGCACGCTGCCCACATGCCACCTCCACCGCACCGGCCCGGCGTACTGGCCTGGCAGGTCTTCCGCGGCTCAGACGCCATCCGACAGGGGCTGGTCACCGAGCACCAGCTGCGCAGCTCGGCCTGGCTGCGCCTGCGCCACGACGTCTACGCCGACGCCCGGCTGGACCGGGACCACGCCCTGGCCTGCCGGGCCGCCGCCCTGCGGCTGCCGCCCGAGGCGGTCGTCGCCGGCCCCTCGGCGGCCTACCTGCACGGCGTCGAGCACGCCGCCTCCTTCGCCGACGACGTGCACGTCCTCGTCCCCAGGACGATGCGCCTCGGCCCACAGCGGGGCCTGCGCGTGCACTCCACGGGCCCGGCCACGCCGTCGTCGTGCGCGTCCGCGCGATCCCGAAGGGCGGGCGACGGTCCGGGCGTGCCGGGCCGACCACCCGCCGACCGCCGGCACATCGCGGCCCGCGCGCCCGCCGAGGGCCCGGGCACGGCGGCCCGCCCGCCCGCAGAACGCCGCAACATCGCGGCCCGCGCGCCCGCCGAGGGCCCGAGCACGGCGGCCTGCCCGGCCGCCGAGCGCCGCAACATCGCGGCCCGTCCCTTCGCCACCGGCCGGACCAGCGCGGTCCTTCCGCCCCCGGGCGGCCTGCTGGTGGCGGATCTGCGGACCGCCGGCGTGCCGGCCCGCACGGATCCGACCTCGGCGGCCTGGGAGACGGCCGTCTGGTTGGAACCGCTCCGTGCGGTCGGCATCGTCGACTCGTTGCTCCGGCAAAGGCTGACCAGCCGCGAGGCCCTCGGCGCGGTCGCCGACCGCAACGCCGAGCGGCCCGGCGGTCGCCGGGCGCGCTGGGTGTTCGAGTTGGCGGATCCGGGCGCCCGGTCGCCGGCCGAGTCCGAGTTGCGGGTGCGGCTGGTGCTGGCCGGGCTGCCGCGCCCCGCCGCCCGGCACCCGGTCCGGGTCGCCTCCGGGCTGGTCCTGCACGCCGACCTGGCGTGGCCGGCGTACCGCGTCGCCGTCGCCCAGGACGGGCGGCACGCCGAGGCCGGCAGCGGGCACCTCGACCGGATCGCCGGACTGGTCGGTGCCGGCTGGCTCGTGCTGCCCGTGACCGGCAGGCGACTGCGCCAGGACTTCCCCGGCGTCCTGCGCGAGGTTCGCGCCGCGCTCGGGGCCCGGGGCTGGCGCCAGTGACCGGGACGCTCCCGCCACCGTCCGGCGGATCGGCCGCCCACCGCCGGACATGCGAGGGGCCCGGCCGAACGAGTCGGCCGGGCCCCTGCCGTCCGCCGTTACGGGCGGGCGTTGGGCTTGAGCGGGGTCTTCACCGCCGCGTACGCGTCGACGATGCCGTAACCGTAGAAGCCGTTGAAGTTCAGCCCTCCGGCGCAGTACGCGTCGAACTCGGCGTCCCGGCCCTCGTTGGCGTACGACTGCAGGCGCGGCTCCGGGCAGGCGTGCTCGGCCGCCGTCCGGTAGAGGTGCTGCTCCACCAGCTTCGGCGCCATCCCGAAGCCGCCGTGCCGCTCCTTCTTGCCGTGCTTGCTGACGATCAGCGCGGCGACGCCGGAGGCGTGCGGGGCCGCCATCGAGGTGCCCTGCAGGTAGGTGTAGTAGCCGCACTCACCGTTGGCCTTGCACTGCTTGAAGACCGTCTCCTCGAACCCGGCGACGATGTTGCCGTCGGCGTCGACCGAGCCCTCCTCCTGGAGCACCTTCTTCGGGTACGTCGAGAGGATCATGTTGGCGTCGGTGCGGTAGGTGTCCGTGCCGAAGCCGTCGCGGAACCAGCCGCCGGGCGCCGCCACCGCGGTCTGCTCGGTGCCGTAGTTCGAGAAGTCCGACTTCTTGCCCGACGGCCCGACCGCCGACACGCTGATCACGTTGGGGCCCTCGGTGGGCAGGTCCCAGCAGCTGTCGTTGTCGATCTCGCGCGGGTAGGGCGCGGTGTCGCCGTAGTCCGGGCTCGACACGTCGGTGCGCGGGGCACCCAGGTCCTCGTGGTTGTTGCCCAGCGCGCCCACCAGGGTGACGCCCCGGTCGTGGGCGAAGTTCAGCGCCCGCTTCATGGCCTTGATGGTGGCCCGCTGCTCGGCCTGGTCCTCCGGGGAGTCGGCCGGGTTGGCGGTGCAGTTGTAGAGCCACGGGTCGACGTAGAAGGACATGTTGACCACGTCCAGGCCGACCTTGCCGGCGTGCAGCAGGCTGTTGACCACGGGCTCCAGGAAGAAGTAGCCGGAGTCCTGGCCGCCCTTCAGCTCGACCAGGGAGACGTTCGGGGCGACGCCGGAGAGGCCGAAGCCGTTGGCGGCGGCGCCGATCGTGCCGGCCACGTGGGTGCCGTGCCCGCCGTCGTCGGTGCCGACCGGGTCGAGGCAGCTCGCCACCTCGCACGGGCCGTCGACGTCCACCATGTCGGGGGCGAAGTTGCGGGACAGCGACCAGTTGAAGTTCGGCGCGATGTCGGGGTTGCTGGCGTCGACGCCGGTGTCCAGCACGCCGACGGTGACCCGGCGGTCGCCCGGCTCGACCTTGCGCGCCTGGTCCGCCCGGATCATCTCCAGGCCCCAGAGCTTCTCGTCGAGCGGGTCCATCTTCTTGCCGCGCTTGGCGCCCGTGCCCTTGGCCGCGGCGGCGGCCAGCAGGTGCTCCTGCTCGACCCGGTCCAGCTTGGGCTTGCGGCCGATGGCCTTCTGCTCGGTGGCGCCGATCAGCGCGGTCGCGGCGGTGGCCTTGGCCGCGAAGTCGGCCCGGTCGCTGGTCACCCGGAACATGCCGACGTCGTCGGAACGGGAGACCACTATGCCGCCGGCCGACCGGATGGCGGCGATCGCGGCGTCCGCCGAGACGCCGTCCTCGGCAACGACGGTGAAGGTACGGGCACTGCTCGGCTCGGCACTGGCCGGCACGCTCATACCTGTCACCGCAAGTGCCAGCGCGGTCGCGGACGCGACAGCACCGGCGGTGAAGCGCTTGCTCACCACATCGGATCCTCTCGTTGAGGGACGTGGCAGCCATCAGACATCACCGGTGCGCATTCCGCCAGGGCAGCGTCGGCTATGGCGGGAATCTCGTTTTCATCCGCAGTGCGGGCGGCAGGCCGGACCACCCCAGCCGTCACGGCAGGGCGGGCTCGGTGGCGCGCGGCTCCGGGCGGTCCCCGGCACGGGGAGCGCGCAGCTCGTCAACGCGTACCAGCGCGACGCCGGCGACGATCAGGGCGCCGCCGAGCAACTGGACCACGGTGGGCAGTTCGCCCAGCACCAGCCAGGCGATCAGCACGGCGAACATCACCTCGGTCAGCCCGACGAACGACGACAGCCGGGCGCCGAGGATCCGGGTGCCGGCGATCCCGGCGAGGTACGCGACGACGGCGGCGACCAGCGACAGGCCGACCACCGGCACCAGCCAGCTGGTGCGCTGCCCGGCGAAGGTGACCTCGCCGAAGGCCGCGCGCAGCGGCAGCGCGCCGACCGCGCCGAGCAGCAGCAGGACGGCGGCCCCGACGGCCATGCCGCCGCTGGCCAAAGCCACCGAGGGCAGCTCCTCGTCGACCCGCCCGGCGAGCACGAAGTAGCCGGCGAGGCCGACGGCCGCCCCGAGCCCCCAGAGCACGCCCACCGGGTCGAGCCGGCCGGCGCCCGTCAGGTCCAGGACGAAGAACAGTCCGGCGAGGGCCGCCACCGAGCCGGCGACGGTCAGCCGGCGGGGACGCTGCCCGTGGACCAGCCACATCCAGCCCACCACCAGGACGATGCCGAGGTACTCCAGCAGCAGCGCGACGCCGACCGGCAGGTAGCGGACCGCGTTGAAGAAGCAGACCTGGGCCGTGGCGACCCCGAGCAGCCCGAACACGCCGATCGCGGCGAGGTTGCGGCGCAGCACGTCCCACCTGCCGCGCAGGGAGAGCACGGCAGGGAGCGCCACGACCAGCGCGGCGATACCGACCCGGGCGGCCACGGCCGCTTCGGCCGACCAGCCGGCGTCGATGAGGGACCGGGCGAACGTGCCCGACGTGGCGAAGGTGACGGCAGAGAGGAGGGCGAAGCCGAGACCGAGCCCGGCGGCGGGTGGTTGACGCATCGATCCACTCCCACTGTCATTAGTAAACTGCCACTATGCTCGTGACGCTATGCGGCCACCCCGACAGGAGTCAAGTTGCTATTCACCCATGACACGGAATGCTCCCTGACTGCCATGGCCGCGCTGGTCAACACCGACGGCCGCGCCGGTGAGGGCCTGCCCGACGTCGCCGCCCTGGACGCGTTCTTCGTCGCCCACACCTACAGCGGGCGGCACGAGCACACCGAGGGCGAACTGCGGGCGGTACGCGACCTGCGACCCCGGCTGCGCCGCGTCTGGTACGCCGACACCGAGGGGATCGTCGCCATCGTCAACGGGCTGCTGCGCGAGAACGCCGCGCTGCCGCAGCTCATCACGCACGACGACGAGCCGTACCACATCCACGCCGTGCCGCGCGACGCGCCGCTGGCGACCAGGATGGCCGTCGAGGCCGCGATGGCGCTGGCGGATCTCGTACGCACCGGGGAACTGCGACGGCTGCGGATCTGCGACCACCCGGACTGCGAGAACGTGCTCGTCGACCTGTCGAAGAACCGGTCCCGCCGGTTCTGCGACGCGGGCTGCGGCAACCGCGCCGCCGTCACCGCCTACCGCGCCCGCAAGGCGGCCGACGGGCGCTGAACCGAAGGTGGGAAACCGCCAGCGACACGCCCCGCCCCGGAACCGGCCCTCGACCCCGGCCCCGACCCTCGGCCCCCGGCCCCCGGCCTTCGACCCCGGCCCCCGGCCCCCGGCCTTCGACCCCGGCCCTCGACCCCCGCCCCCGGCCCCGTTCCCCGGCCCCGGTCCCGGCCTTTGGAGCTGATGTCGCAGACGACTCACGCCAGATCGACAGCCGGCATCGAAGGCGAGACCACACGGACGGACACCACGCGCGGGCGAGGCGAGGGCGAGGCGCGGGCGACGCGTGGGCCGTGATGTCGTAGACGATTCAGCTCCAAAGGGCTCGCGCAGCATGGCCCGCTGGGCATCGAGGCGGCCGCCGGCTCGCCTCGGCCAGCCCCGCCGACGTCGCCTCCCGGAGCGCCGCCGGCATGCCGAGCCTTACCGGGCCGGACCAGCCGGCGGCACCGCACGGCTCAGGGGTGGGTCATCCGGAGCAGGTCGAGCGCCTCGTCGAGCTGGGTCTCGGTCAGCTTGCCCGAGTCGACGTGCCCCCGGGCGACGACCACCTCGCGGATCGAGATCTGCTTGGCCAGCGCCTCCTTGGCGATCGAGGCGGCCTCGTCGTACCCGAGGTGACGGTTGAGCGGGGTGACGATCGACGGCGAGCCCTCCGCGTACGCCAGGCAGACCTCGGCGTCCGCGACCAGGCCGACCACCAGGCGGTCGGCGAAGAGCCGGCTCGACGCGGCGAGCAGGCGGACCGACTCCAGCAGGTTGCGGCCCATCACGGGGAGCATGACGTTCAGCTCGAAGTCGCCCTGGGAGCCGGCGAACCCGACGGCGGCGTCGTTGCCGATGACCTGGGCGCAGACCTGCCGCATCGCCTCGGCGACGACCGGGTTCACCTTGCCCGGCATGATCGACGAGCCGGGCTGGAGGTCGGGGATGCGCAGCTCGCGCAGTCCGGCGCGGGGGCCCGACCCCATCCAGCGGATGTCGTTGGCGATCTTGTAGAGACCGACGGCGATCGTGCGCAGCTGCCCGGACGTCTCCACCAGCGCGTCCCGGGCGCCCTGCGCCTCGAAGTGGTTACGCGCCTCGGTCAGCGGCAGCCCGGTCGAGCCGCGCAGCTTCTCGATGACCTTCGCGGCGAAGCCGAGCGGGGTGTTGATGCCGGTGCCCACCGCCGTGCCGCCCAGCGGCAGCTCGGCCAGCCGGGGCAGCGCCCCCTCCAGCCGCTCGATGCCGTAGCGGACCTGGGCGGCGTAGCCGCCGAACTCCTGCCCGAGGGTCACCGGGGTGGCGTCCATCAGGTGGGTACGCCCGGCCTTCACCACGGTCTCGAACTCCGTCGCCTTGCCCTCCAGGGCCTCCGTCAGGTGGGCCAGCGCGGGCAGCAGGTCCCGCGCGACCGCCTCGGTGGCGGCCAGGTGGATCGAGGACGGGAAGACGTCGTTGCTGGACTGCGACGCGTTCACGTCGTCGTTCGGGTGCACGTCCCGGCCCAGTTCCCGGCTCGCCAGCGTCGCGATGACCTCGTTGGTGTTCATGTTCGACGACGTGCCGGAACCGGTCTGGAACACGTCGATCGGGAACTGGTCGTCGTAGCCGCCGTCGGCCACGTGCGCGGCGGCGGCGGCGATCGCCGCCGCCACGTTCGCGTCGATCACGCCCAGCTCGCCGTTGACCTCGGCCGCCGCGCCCTTGATCTGGGCCAGCGCCCGGATCTGGGCCGGCTCGATGCCCCGGCCGGAGATCGGGAAGTTCTGCACCGCGCGCTGGGTCTGCGCCCGCCACAGCGCCTCGGCGGGCACCTCCACCTCGCCCATCGAGTCGCGTTCGATCCGGTAGCCCGTCGCCTCTGGAGTCGTCACGCGTACCATCCTGCCGCCTCGACGAAGGACTCGCAGATGATCGCTCAGTCCAGCCCAGCCGAAAGTCTGGCGCCCGGCGCCGACTCATTGATTTAAGATCGCGAAAATTCTGCCTCTTCGATGGAGGGCTCCAACTTGCACGACAACGGGGGTTCCGCCGGCGTGCCCGGCCCACGCCACCGGCGCGTTCCGCGCCGACTCCTGGCCACCGGCGTCGCCACCCTGCTCGCCGCGACCGGCGCGCTGGCCGTCACCGCACAGCCCGCCTCGGCCGGCCTCACCTTCCTCCACCCCACCAGCGTCGCCGTCACGGACGCCGAGCGACCCACCGGCACCTTCCCCTCCACCGACGGCACCGTGCCGGTCGGCACCTGGAACGACGCCGACGGCGGCAACCACACCTCCCGGGCGTACTTCACCTTCGACCTGACCCGGTACCACGGGCAGCGCATCATCAGCGCCCGCGCCATCACCGGCGAAAAGACGGTCAACGACTGCGACAAGCCGCGACAGCTGGAGCTGTGGCGGACCGACTCCCCCGCCACCCCGCCGACCTGGAAGAACGCCCCCACCGCCCGGGCGAAGATCGCCGATCTGAGCCTGCCGGAGGCGCCCTGCCCCTGGAGCTACCTCTCCAGGCTGATCACCGAGACCGTCGCCACCGCGGTCACCGGGCAGCAGGACACCCTGACCCTCATGATCCGGGTCGGCGACGCGGAGGAGTCCCTCCACTACGGGCGGCGGATCACCAACCTCGGCCTCTCGCTGGAGCACAACGCCACTCCGGACACGCCCGGCAAGCTGAGTGTCAGCGGCGTCGCCTGCACGGACGCCGCCTTCGTCGGCACCACCACGCCCGAGCTCCAGGCTGAGCTGACCGACCCGGACGTCAACGAGACCGGCGGCAGCGACCAGGTGACGGCGACCTTCGCCTGGTGGCCGGTGGACCGGCCCACCGCGCGGACCGAGTACACGTGGCCCAGCTCGATGCATGCGCCCGCCCGGTTCCGGTACGTCGTGCCGCAGGGACAGCTGGTCGACGGCGGACACTACGCCTTCGCCGTCCGCGCGACCGACCAGTACGGGGACACCTCGCCCTGGTCGCCGGAGTGCCGGTTCACGGTCGACACCCGCAAGCCGGCGGAGCCGACGGTCGTCTCGACGGACTTCCCGCGCTACCCGGAACAGTCCGTCGTCGGGCCGAACGTCCCCGGCAGCTTCGCCCTGGGCGCCAACGGCTCCGACGACGTCGTCCGCTACCAGTACTGGGGTTACGACGGATCCGGGCAGGTCGCCGCCGACGGGCTCGGCGGCGGCGCCACCTTCACCTACACCCCGAAGCGTTCCGGTCCGCACCGCATCGAGGTGTACAGCGTGGACCGGACCGGCAACCGGTCCGCCACGGTCGGCTACGAGTTCTGGGTCCGGGACACCGCGCCCCGGGTCACGGACGGCAATCCGGAGGGTCGGCTGGGCCAGCCGCGGGAGATCACCTTCTCGCCGGTGATGGCGGACGTGACCGAGTACGTGTGGTGGTTCAACGGTGAGGAGCGCACCGTCGCGGCCGACGCCGACGGCGTCGCCACGGTGACGGTGATCCCGACTGAGATCCAGAACACGCTGCGGGTGCAAAGCCGCACCAGCGGCGGCGTGCCCTCCGGCGACGCGCAGTACGCCTTCCACGTCCGGACCTCACCCTTCGTCACCTCCCCGAGCTGGCCGGACAACGGGTGGCCCGGTACGCCGGCAGGCACCGAGGGAACCTTCGTGTTCCGGCCGGCCATGGACGATGTCGTCGAGTACGTCTACAGCTTCGACGGCGGCGACCCGCAGACCGTGGCGGCCGGCCCGGACGGCAGCGCGACGATCAAGTACACCCCGCGCGACGTGTCCAATCAGACCCTCGAGGTGTTCAGCCGGACCGGTGCCGGGGTGCAGTCGGAGTCCACCTACTACTCGTTCCACGCGGCCTCCGTCGCCCCCGACGTGAGTTCGGAGGTGTACCCGCGGAACCTGACCGGTGGCGGGCCCGGGGTCGCAGGGACGTTCACGTTCACCCCGCACGCCGGCACGAGCGGGGTCACCTCGTACGTCTACCAGTTCGCGAACGAGCCGGAGCGGACGGTCGAGGCCGGCGCCGACGGCACCGCCACCATCCAGTGGACTCCGCAGGCCTTCAACATCGAGTACGGCGGCTGGACCCAGCTCGTGGTGCGGGCCAGGACGGCCGGCGGGATCGTCACGGATGCCCAGTACTACTCGTTCCGGGTCGACCCGAAGAGCCCGTTGGTCACCTCGGACGTGTTCGGCCACCAGGGCGGGGTGGTGGTCGGCCAGACCGGCGAGTTCGTGTTCACCAGCCAACTGGCCGGCAGCACCGAGTTCGTCTACTCCATCGACAGCGGCCCGGAACGCACCGTCGCGGTCGGCGCGGACGGCACGGCCCGGGTGACGTGGACGGCGGACTCGCCGTACAGCCACAACATCACCGTCCGGAGCCGGACGGCGGCCGGGGTGGTCTCCGGCGAGGCGTACTACGGCATCTGGATCGACTGGAGCTGACCACGGGAACGTCGAGGGGGCGCCGGGCAGCACGCCCGGCGCCCCCTTCGCGTACGCGGCAGGGACCGACCGGCACACGGGGCCGGTCGAAAGTCGGGCGCCGGCACCGGGACCAGGCACTTAAGATCGTGGAAGTATTCGCACTCCATCGGAGGGTCTTTCACCTTGCAGGAAGAACGGGGTTCCACCGGCGTGCCCGCCGTACGCCGTCGGCGCGCTCCGCGCCGGATCCTCACCACCGGGCTCACCGCACTCCTCACCGCCACCGGGGCGGTCGTCGTCACCGCCCAGCCCGCCGTCGCCGCACCGGCCCGCTGGGTCCCGCCGGCGAGCGTGAGCTACACGGACGCGCGGCAGCAGGGCGCGGCCTTCACCACCACGGAGGCGGGCGTCCCGGTCGGCACCCTGGAGACCGCCGGGGTCAAGCGCACGACCAGGGCCTACCTCACGTTCGACCTGACGCCCTACCGGGGCAAGGAGATCATCGACGCCACGCTGCGCACCGGTGAGTCGGCGGTCGCGGACTGCGACCGGCCGCGCGAGCTGGAGCTGTGGCGCACGGATCCGCCGGCGACCGCGCCGACGTGGGACGACGCGCCGACCGTACGGGAGAAGGTCGGCGACCTCGATCCCACCGCTGGATGCCCGGCGGCCCACCTCGAACTGCCGCTCACGCGGACCGTGCAGCAGGCGGTCGACGCCGGGCGGGACTCGCTCACGCTGATGGTGCGGGTCCCCGGGGACCACGAGGAGAACAAGCACCACGGTCGGCTGCTGCGGACGCCGGGCATCTCGCTGACCGCGAACGCCGCGCCCGACGTGCCGGGCGCCCTCAGCGTCGCCGGGCGGGACTGCGCCGTCGACCACGTGGTCGACACCGCCACGCCGACCCTCACCGCCGAGGTCACCGACCCGGACGCGAACGGGACCGGCCTCGTTGAGCAGGTGACGGCGACCTTCGCGTGGTGGCCGGTCGACCGGCCCGACGAGCGGACGGAGTGGACCTCGGGGGCGTTCTCCGCGCCGCGCCGCTTCCAGTACACGGTGCCGGCCGGCGCGATGGTCGACGGCGGCAGCTACGCCTTCGCGGTCCGCGCGGCCGATCAGCACGCCACCTCCGCCTGGTCGGCGGAGTGCCGGTTCACCGTCGACACCACCAGCCCCGCCCAACCGACGGTCAGCTCCACGGACTACCCGGCCGACGACGGCTGGTACGGCGGTCCCGGCATCCCGGGCCAGTTCACCTTCTCCGCCGGCGGCGACACCGACACGGTGCGATTCCGCTACAGCGTGTCCGGGCAGCCGGCGACCGACGTGGCGGCCGACGTCCCGGGCGGCTCGGCGACCGTCACCCTCACCCCCGACCGGGACGGGCCGAGGACGCTCACCGTCGAGGCGGTGGACCTCGCGGGCAACCGCTCCCCCGCCACGAGCTACGTGTTCTGGGTGCGCACCACCAGCCCGACGATCACCGACGCCAACCCGACGGCCGGGTACGGCCAGCCGCGCACCCTGACGTTCGCGCCCCGGATGGAGGACGTCGTCGAGTACACGTACCGGCTCGACGACGGGCCGGAGCAGACCGTGCCGGCGGCCGCCGACGGCACGGCCACCGTCACGGTCACGCCGACGAAGCCGGGCTACAACACCGTGTACGTCCGCAGCCGCACGGCCGGTGACCTGCCGTCGGGCGAGGGCAGCTACCGGTTCCACCTGGCGACCAGGCCCACGGTCAGCTCCGTCGAGTACCCGATCAACAAGTTCCAGGGTGCGGTCGCCGGCACGCCGGGGACGTTCGTCCTCCAGGCCGGCATGCCCGGGGTGACGGAGTTCGTCTACTCCTTCGACGGCCGTCCGGCGCAGACGGTCGCGGCGGGCGCCGACGGGTCGGCGTCGGTGGGGTACACCCCGACGACCGCCGGGATCCACCGGGTCACCGTCCACACGCGGACCGCCGACGGCATCGTGTCGGAGACCTTCAGCGGCACCTTCTACGCCAGCCGGGCCAGCTGACGCAGGGAGACGACGAGGGGCGCCGGGCCACTGCCCGGCGCCCCTTCGCGTACGCGTGGATCAGCGCCGACCGACCGTCAGCACCGGCTTGGTGACCTCGGCGAAGAAGTCGTTGCCCTTGTCGTCGACCACGATGAAGGCCGGGAAGTCCTCCACCTGGATCTTCCAGACCGCCTCCATGCCCAGCTCCGGGTATTCCAGGACCTCGACGTGCTTGATGCAGTCCTGGGCGAGCCGGGCGGCCGGGCCACCGATCGAGCCGAGGTAGAAGCCGCCGTGCTGCTGGCAGGATCGGGTGACCTGGACGGAACGGTTGCCCTTGGCGAGCATGACCTGCGAGCCGCCCGCGGCCTGGAACTTCTCCACGTACGCGTCCATCCGGCCGGCGGTGGTCGGGCCGAACGAGCCGGACGCGTAGCCCTCCGGCGTCTTGGCCGGGCCGGCGTAGTAGACCGCGTGGTCGCGCAGGTACTGCGGCATCGGCTCACCGGCGTCCAGCCGCTCCGCGATCTTGGCGTGCGCGATGTCGCGGGCCACCACGAGCGGGCCGGTCAGTGACAGCCGGGTCTTCACCGGGTACTTCGACAGCTCCGCGCGGATCTCGTCCATCGGCCGGTTGAGGTCGACGCGGACCACCTCGGACGCGTCGAGCGTCTCGTCGGTGACGTCGGGCAGGTAGCGCGCCGGGTCGGTCTCGAGCCGCTCCAGCCACACGCCCGACGGGGTGATCTTGGCGACCGCCTGCCGGTCGGCCGAGCAGGAGACGGCGATCGCCACCGGGCAGGAGGCGCCGTGCCGGGGCAGCCGGACCACCCGCACGTCGTGGCAGAAGTAGCGCCCGCCGAACTGCGCGCCGATGCCGAAGTTGCGGGTCAGCTCCAGCACCTCCGCCTCCAGCTCCAGGTCCCGGAAGCCGTGCGCGCTCATCGAGCCGGAGGTGGGCAGCGCGTCCAGGTACTTGGCGCTGGCGTACTTGGCGGTCTTCAGGGCGTACTCGGCGGAGGTGCCGCCGATGACGACGGCGAGGTGGTACGGCGGGCAGGCGGCGGTGCCGATCAGCCGCAGCTTCTCCTCCAGGAACTGCATCATCCTCGTGGGGTTCAGCAGCGCCTTGGTCTCCTGGTAGAGGTACGACTTGTTGGCCGAGCCGCCGCCCTTGGCCATGAAGAGGAACTTGTACGCGTCGGGCTGCCCGTCCGGGTCCTCCGCGTAGAGCTCGACCTGGGCCGGCAGGTTGCTGCCGGTGTTGCGCTCCTCCCACATGGTCAGCGGGGCGAGCTGCGAGTAGCGCAGGTTGAGCCGGGTGTAGGCCTGGTAGACGCCGCGCGAGACGGCCTCGGCGTCGCTGCCGTCGGTGAGCACGTGCCGGCCGCGCTTGCCCATCACGATCGCGGTGCCGGTGTCCTGGCACATCGGCAGCACGCCGCCGGCCGCGATGTTGGCGTTGCGGAGCAGGTCGAGCGCGACGAACCGGTCGTTCGGCGAGGCCGCCGGATCGTCGATGATCGACCGCAGCTGGGCCAGGTGCGCGGGGCGCAGGAAGTGCGCGATGTCGTGCATCGCCTCGGCGGTGAGCGCGGTGAGCGCGGTCGGCTCCACGGTGAGGAACCGGCGACCCCCCGGCCCGTTGACGACGTCGACGCCCTCGTCGGTGACCAGGCGGTATTCCGTCTGGTCCGGGCCGGTCGGCAGCAAGGGAGCGTACGAGAACGCGGCGGCACTGCTCATGAGCGGAAAGCCTAGGGCAGAAGAGTCGATCAGTCCCACCCGCCGGGTCGGTCCTGGGACGACGCTCTCACCCGGGGCAGAGCTCCCGCTTCGGGCCGCAGCTGTCCTCCGGCCCGGGGACGCCCGCCGTACCGCCGGGGCCGGGTACGCCGCCGTCGCGCGGCGGGGCGGGGGCGCCCGGCACCCCGCCGAAGCGGACGTAGCCGATCTCCCGCCCCTCGCCGATGACCATGCCCCTCGGGCCGACGGCGAGGGCGTTCGCGGAGGTACGCAGGCTCGCCAGTTCCCGCCCGGTACGCGGGTCCAGCGCCACCAGCCGGGACGGCTTCTCGTCGGCGATCACGGCCGCGTACGGGGTGAGCGCCGCGCCGGCCTTCTCCCCGGTCGGACGGGTCCACCGGACGCGCCCGGCGCCCAGTTCCCGGCCGACCACCGCGCGCTTGTCGGCCGACCGGACCAGGGCGTACCGGTCGTCGACCGCGAGCAGCTTCTCTCCCGCGGAGGTGATCAGCAGCATCCGCCCGTCGTAGCCGTCGAGGACCGCCTCGCGGGCGTCCGGGGCCACTCCGATCAGCACGTTGCGCGCGCCATGCGGGTCCTCCCGCTGCACGCAGCCGGCGTTGTCGGCGGTCCGCAGGTTGATCCCGGCCCGCCGCCACGTCTCCTGGCCGGTCGCCGGGTCGCGGCCGGAGATGGCGAAGTAGCAGGTGCCGTCCTGGGAGCGGGCGGTGATCCGCAGCAGCCGGCCACCGACCACCGACAGCCGCTCGTCGCGGCCGGGCTCGACGTCCTGGAGCACCCGCCCGGTGGCGGTGTCGAGGACGTGCACCCGGCCGTCGATGGGGAAGCCGAGCAGCGGCGGCACGGGTTCCGGGCCGGCCACCTCGTCGTCGATCCGGACGGCGTCGAGCCGGCGGGTGTCGAGCAGCCCCGGGTTGTCGCCGAGCAGCCCGCTGCGCACCCCGGGCACGAAGGCCGTCCAGAGCGGGGCGGTGCCGCGCGCGTCCCAGGCGCTCACCGTGCAGTCGGTGGCCTCGACGCAGCGGGCGTCGAGCAGCATGTTGCGGTACGTCCAGACGGCCACCGCGTCGCCGTTGCGCCGCCGCGTGGCGCCGGTCGTCGGGTCCAGCACCTCGTACCCCTTGACCAGCAGCTTGCCCACGACGACCACCGGGTCCCGGTCGCCGCCGGCCACCGCGGCCCAGTCGGCCTTGCGCTCCCACAGCTGGGCGCCGGTGGCCAGGCTGCGCGCCTCCACGCGGGTGCGCTGCTCGACCACCACGGTGTCGCCGGCGATGGTCACGCTGCGCGGGGTGCCGCCGACGCGCTGCTGCCAGACCACGTCCGGCTCGGAGATCGGCTCGCTGCGGTCGACCCATTCCCACACCCCGGGGAACGGGTTCCACACGCCGGTGGCGGCGAGCGCGACGACCACGACGAGTGCGAGCAGCAGCCCGCCACGCCACCCCCCGAGGCCGCCCGCCTTCGCCACACGCACACGGTAGCGACGACCGCAGCGCCGCCGCTCTCCCGCGCCGCCGTGTCGCCACCCTTTCTCGCGTGCCCGAGGGCGTACGGAAGGGCCTCCGGCCCGCTGCTCAGCGCTGGGCGGCGGAGCGGATCAGAGGGAGGGTGCGGTAGGGGATCTGCTCGGCCAGGGCGATGATCGTCGAGGCACGGCGGATGCCCTCGTACGAGACGATCTGGTCGATCACCCGCTGGAGGTCGGTGTTCGAGCGGGCCACGATCCGGCAGAGCAGGTCGCTGGAGCCGGTGATGGTGTGCGCCTCCAGCACCTCCGGGATCGCGGCCAGATGCGCGGCGACCTTGTCGTGCCCGTGCCGCTGGCTGATCTCCAGGGTGACGAAGCTGGTCACCCCGAACCCGATCGCCGCCGGGGTGATCTCCGGCCCGAACCCCGAGATGACGCGCCGCTCGACGAGCTTGTCCAGCCGGGCCTGCACGGTGCCCCGGGCGACCCCGAGGCGTCGGGAGCACTCCAGCACCCCGATGCGCGGCTCCTCGGCGAGCAGTTCGATCAACCGCGCGTCGAGAGCATCGAGCTGTACAGCTTGACCAGCACTCATGGTGTATCACCCTACTTAATGCGCAACCTGACCAGGCGTTGGCGCGACAGTTGCCCAGTACGGCACTCCACCGCGATCCTCGCCACAGGAACCGGCACACGACCAACGGCGGCGGCCACGGGGCCGACCGGAACTTGAGGGAGACCGCGATGACCCAGGCGATCGACCGACCCCAGGCGACCGACGACGTCGACGTCGACGTGCTCGTCGGCGCCGTGGACCACGACATCAGCCGCGACCCGTTCCCGGTCAAGGGCCTCGACCACGTGCACTTCCTGGTGGGCAACGCCAAGCAGGCCGCGCACTACTACTCCACCGCGTTCGGCATGACCTGCGTGGCGTACCGGGGCCCCGAGCAGGGCTACCGCGACCACGCCCAGTACGTGCTGACCAGCGGCTCGGCCCGGTTCGTGCTGACTGGCGCGGTCCGCCCGGACGCCGAGGGCGCCGAGCACGTCGCGAGGCACAGCGACGGTGTCTCCGACATCGCCCTGGAGGTGCCGGACGTCGACGCCGCGTACGCGCACGCCACCGCGCAGGGCGCCACCGGACTGCTCGAACCGCACGACGTCAGCGACGAGCACGGCACCGTACGGCTGGCCGCCATCGCGGCGTACGGCGACACCCGGCACACCCTCGTCGACCGGTCCCGCTACACCGGCCCGTTCCTGCCCGGCTTCGTGGCCCGCAAGCCGATCGTGGACCGGCAGCCGATGATTGACGCCGGCCTCCAGCCGAAGCGGTTCTTCCAGGCCGTCGACCACGTGGTCGGCAACGTCGAGCTCGGCCGGATGGACGAGTGGGTCGAGTTCTACAAGCGCGTCATGGGCTTCTCGAACATGGCCGAGTTCATCGGCGACGACATCGCCACCGACTACTCGGCGCTGATGAGCAAGGTCGTCGCGAACGGCACCCGCAAGGTGAAGTTCCCGCTCAACGAGCCGGCGATCGCCCGCAAGAAGTCGCAGATCGACGAGTACCTGGAGTTCTACCAGGGCCCGGGCGCCCAGCACATCGCCGTGGCCACCAACGACATCCTGGCCAGCGTCGACGCGATGCGCGCCGCCGGCGTCGAGTTCCTCGACACCCCGGACTCGTACTACGACGACCCGAAGCTGCGCGCCCGGATCGGGAACGTGCGGGTGCCGATCGAGGAGCTGAAGGCCCGCAAGATCCTGGTCGACCGGGACGAGGACGGCTACCTGCTCCAGATCTTCACCAAGCCGGTGCAGGACCGCCCGACGGTCTTCTTCGAGCTGATCGAGCGGCACGGCTCGCTCGGCTTCGGCAAGGGCAACTTCAAGGCGCTCTTCGAGGCCATCGAGCGGGAGCAGGAAGCGCGCGGCAACCTGTAACACTGACGAGCGTGACGCAGCCTCCGACGTACCCGACGCCGCCGGCCGGTGGGCACCCGCCCGCCGCCGGCGGCTTCGCGCCGCCCGCCGGTCCCGCCAACCAGGGGTACGCGGTGCCGCCGCAGCACGTCCCGCCCGGTCAGGTCCCGCCCCCGGGCTGGAGCCCACCGCCCCCGGGGTGGGCGGGGCCGCCCCGCCCCGCTCCGGCGGTCGGACCGGGTGGCCAGCCGCTCGCCAGCTTCGGAGACCGGCTGCTCGCCGCGCTGATCGACGTCGCGCTGAGCACGGCGGTGGCGATGGTCCTCTTCCTGCCGCCGTTCCTGATCCTGTTCTGGAACATGCTGGACGACCTGACCCGGACCAACCCGGACGGCACCCTCGCCGATCCCGACCCCGCGTCGTTCCTGACCGACTTCATGCTGCCGATCCTGCTGCTCGAACTGGGCCTGATGGTGGTCATGCTCGGGCTCTACTGGCTCTACCACGTGGAGTACATGAAGCGCACCGGGCAGACGTACGGCAAGCGGGTGATGAAGCTGCGGGTCGTGCCCCTCGACCCGGCCGCCACGCTGGACCGGCGGATGGCCGGCAAGCGGTACGCCGTGCAGTACGTCGCCGCCATGTTCCTGCCCGGGCTCAGCTACCTCGACGGGCTCTGGCAGTTGTGGGACAAGCCCTGGCAGCAGTGCCTCCACGACAAGTTCGCCGGCACCGTCGTCGTTAAGGTGTCTGCGTGAGCGAGCGCAGCGAGGCCAGGCCATGAGCGTCGAACCGGGCTGGTACGTCGACCCGGCCGATCCGGACACCCGACGCTACTGGGACGGCGAGGGCTGGATCGGCGCGCCGATCCCCGTCGACGCCACCCCGCCCGAGGGGCCGCCGCCGGCCGAGCCACCACCCGCGCCCGCCCCGGCGTCGCCCGCCACCCCGGTCCCCGCGCCGGGCGGCCCCACGGGCGGGCCGCCCCTGCCGGGGCAGCCGCAGCCGGGGCAGCCGCAGCCGGGGCAGCCCTATCCCTGGCAGCCGCCGCAGGGGCACGGCCAACCGCAGGGCCCGCCGCCCGGCTGGCCACCCGGCGGCTGGCCCGGACGACCGCCGGAGCCGCGCCCGCACGGGCTCCCGCTGGCCGGGTTCGGCGCCCGGCTGGTCGCCCGGCTGATCGACTTCACGATCGTCTTCGCGCTGAACGCCGTGGTCAACGGCTGGTTCGTCTGGCGGCTGGTCGAGGAGGTCACGCCGTACTGGCGGGAGGTGTTCCGGCGGGCGATGGCGGGCGACAGCTCCACCGACAACCTGCCGCAGCCCAGCGAGCAGGCCGGCGGCCTCCAGGTCGTCATCCTGCTGATCGCCACCGCGCTCTGGCTCGCGTACGAGGTGCCGACGATGGCCTCGGGCGGGCAGACGTTCGGCAAGCGGCTGGTGGGCGTCAAGGTGGTGCCGATGAGCGCGAACGAACCGCTCGGCTTCGGCCGGGCGCTGCGCCGGTGGAACACCCTCGGCCTGCCCACCCTGCTCTGGTACTGCTGCGGCCTCGGCCTGCTGCTCCAGCTCGTCGACGCGCTCTCCCCGCTCTTCGACCACCCGCTGCGTCAGGCGCTGCACGACAAGCGGGCGCAGACCGTGGTGGTCCAGCTTCCCCGCGGCAACCGCACCACCACGGGCGAGCGCACCACGCCGGACGACCGCACCACCACGCGCGAGCCCACCACCACGGGCGAGCGCACCCCCGACGACCGCACCGACCCCTCGGGAGACACCCCATGACCGACCCTGGACGTCACCAGCCGGCGCTGCGGCTGACCCGCCCCGACCTGGACGCGCTGCCCAACTACGTGCCCGGCCGCAGCCCGGCCGACCTGGCCCGCGAGCTGGGCCTCCCCGAGGCGATCAAGCTGGCCAGCAACGAGGTGCCGTACGGGCCGGTGCCCGGCGTGGTGGAGGCCGTCGCCCAGGCCGTCGCCGGGGTGCACCGCTACCCGGACATGGGCGCGCTCGCGCTGCGCGAGGCGCTGTCCGAGCGGTACGGCGTGGACGTCGACCGGATCGCCACCGGCTGCGGGTCGGTGGCGCTGGCCGAGCACCTCGTCCGGGCCACCTGCCTGCCCGGCGACGAGTTCCTCTACGCGTGGCGCTCCTTCGAGGCGTACCCGATAATCGCGGCGACCAGCGGGGCGACCAGCGTGCGGGTGCCCAACGACGCCGGGCACGGGCACGACCTGGCGGCGATGGCGGCGGCGGTCACCGACCGGACCCGGCTGATCGTGGTCTGCAACCCGAACAACCCCACCGGAACGTCGGTGCGTCGGGCGGAACTGGACCGGTTCCTGGACACGGTCGGCGAGGACGTGCTGGTCGTGATCGACGAGGCGTACCGCGAGTTCGTCACCGACCCGGAGGTGCCGGACGGCCTCACCTACCTCGACCGGCCGAACGTGGCCGTGCTGCGCACGCTCTCCAAGGCCTGGGGCCTGGCCGGCCTGCGGATCGGCTTCCTGGTCGCCCACCCGACGGTGGCGGCGGCCGTGCGCAAGGTCGTGACGCCGTTCTCCAGCAACATGGCCGCGCAGGCGGGCGCGCTCGCCGCGCTGGCGCAGGAGGACGAGGTGCGGCGGCGGTGCGCCCTCGTGGTGGCCGAGCGCGACCGCGTGACGGAGGCGCTGCGCAAGCTCGTCGCCGACGTGCCGGACAGCCAGGCGAACTTCGTCTGGCTGCCGCTGGGCGACCGGGCCGTGGACTTCGGCAAGGCGTGCGAGGCGCGGGGCGTGATCGTCCGGCCGTTCCCCGGCGACGGGGTCCGGGTCACCATCGGCACCCCGGCCGAGAACGACGCCTTCCTGGCGGCGGCGGAGGCCGCGCTGGCCTGAGGCAGGTGCCGGTCCGGTCCGCCATCCCCTCGCGGACCGGACCGGCAGTCTCAGGCCGCCGCCACCGGCTGCCGGACCCGGCGTCGGTACGCGTGGACCGCGAACAGCACCAGGACCAGCCCCGAGGTGGCCAGCCCGCCCGTGAGCACCTGCCCGGAGCGGTCGACGGCGCTGGTGGCCGCCACCGGGACCGGCCCGAAGCCGACCTTGCCGGTGGCGGAGCGCTTCGTCCAGCCGCTGGCCAGGTCGAGCTTCGCCGTCCACGGTCCGTCCGGCAGGCGGCGGTCCAGGGCGACCCGGACGGTGGTCGTGCCGTCCAGCGCGAGGGTGCCCGCCTCCACCTTCACCGGCCCGGCCGAGAGCCCGCCGGGCCCCTCGGTGAGGCGCAGGTCGCCGGCCAGGTCTAGCGCCCGCCTGCCGGTGTTGCGCACCTCGGCGGTGAGCACGGGGCTGCCGTCCTTCTCCCGCCCACCGGTCAGCGGGCCGATCTCGAAGCCGGAGGGCGGCTCGCCGCCCGGCCCGACGGAGAGGTAGACCCGGATCCCGGCCCGGCCGACGTTGCGCACGGTCTGCCCGTCGTCGGCACCGGCGACCTCGGCCCATACGACGGCGTACCGCTCGCCGGCCTCGGCGGCGCGTGGCACCTCAATGGTCACCAGAACCTCGGTCTCCTCGCCCGGTTCCAGGTCCAGTTCCGGGCGGTTGACCGTGATCCAGCTGCTCAGCTCGCTCTCGGTGCGACCGGGCGCGAAGACGAAGCCTTCGCCGGTGACGTCGGCAGCGGCGGCGTAGACCGCGACGGGGCGACGATCCTCGGACTGGTTCTTGACCATGATCCGCCGCTCGATGGTCGTGCCCGGCCGCAGGTGGTCGACGACGTACCTGTGCGCCCGGGTGTCGTCCCGGCGGTTCACCGGGGCGTCGAGCAGCCTGATCCCGACAGCGGACGCCGACCCGACCGGACTCGGGCTGGGCGACGGTTCGCGTGGGCCGTCCCGGCCGGGCGCCTTGACGGCCGGTTGGTCGGTGCCGGGCAGGTCCGGCGCCTGCGCCATCGGTCCGGAGCGGACGGACGGCCCCGAACCGTACGGTGCGGCCGGCGCCGGCGCCGGCGCCCCGAGCGTGCCGAGAAGGGTAAGGGCCAGGGCGACGACGCGGGCCGGGTCACGCCACCGAATGGGTCACCGTCGCACTGTAGGTGCCGCTCACCGCCGTTGCCGGGACGTTGATGCGGATGGTCGGGTTCCAGGTGGCGGAGTTGTTGCCGCTGCCGGAGCTTTTCGAGAAGGCCACCCGGGGCGAGGAGAGGGTGACGGCGTCCGCCTCGGTCGGCTGTCCCGGGACGAAGACGCCAGTGCCGGTGGTGGCGGTCGCAGGCCCGGACCAGTACTCGACCAGGTTGGGGGTGATGGTCTCCTCGGGGCTGCCGGCGCCGCTGACGAACTCCGTCACGCTCACCGTGGCGACCCAGGTGGCGTTGAGCGCCGCGCGCTGGTCGACGACCTGCACCGGGCCGATCTGGCCCTGGATGGTGGTATCGGCGAAGGTGGAGCCGAGGTTCACCCCGGGCGGAGCGAAGACGTCCAGGTTCGCGGCTCCCACCGTGAAGGTGACGATGGTGTCGTCGGTGGGCGAGGCCCCTGCGGGCGAGGCCAGGGCCACCACGGCGGCCGCGGCGGCGGTCAGGACAAGAAGTGGCTTTCTCATACGACCCACGCTAGATTCCCGGTCTCGGCCATAACGCCCTATATTGTACAAATCACCCATTAGACGACGGAATGGACGATGGTGCCCCGATACGTGCCCGCCACGATGTCCGCCGGGATGGCGATCCGGATCGTCGGCACCCAGACCACCACGTTGTTGCCGTTGCCGGCGGTCTTGCGGAACGCCTCGCGCACGGTCCCCAGGGTCACCGCCTGCGCCGAGGTGGACTGTCCGGGCACCAGGGTGCCACCGCCCGTGCTGCGCACCGCCTGCCCGGACCAGTACGAGACCCGGCCGTTGGCGATCGTCCGCTGCGGGCCGCCCGCCCCGGCGACGAAGGCGGTCGCGGAGACGGTGGCGACCCAGGTGTTGGGGTTGACCGACCCCCGCGAGTCGCGCACCTCGACCGCACCCAGCTGCGCGGTCAGGGACCCGCCGACGAAGCCGGCACCGAGGTTCGCCGTGGCGGGCACGGTGATGTCCACCCCCACGGTCCGGGCGAGCCGGACCGTGCGGCCGGACGGCGCGGCGTCGGCCGGCGAGGCGGTGACGAGGATCAGGATCGCGCCCAACAGGGCTGCCAGGAGACGCACAGTGGGACTATAAATAACTTATGTCCGTTTTGTCGAGCAGCCAGGCCGCGCCGGTGTTCCCCGGCCCGGACGGCTCACCGCTCACGTCGCCGCGAGGACCAACGGCTCCGAGGTGAGGTAGTACCGCTGGTCGTCCGCCGTCGGGTCGACCGGCTTGCGGAGCCGCTCCACGGCCACGAACCCGCCGGCCGCGTACGCCGCGCCGGGCGCCCAGCCGGTCCCGTCCGAGCCCACGTTGAGCGCGAAGAAGGACCGCTGCGCCCCCGTCGCCGGGTCCAGCGTCACGAGGTCGTTCGTCTCCGTCAGCAGGTGCACCCGGTCGGGCTGGACGGCGAGCAGCCGCGCCTGCGGCAGGTCGGGACGGCGCCACAGCTCCGCGCCCGTACGCGCCGAGCGGCCGACCGGCACCCCGTCCACGACCGCCACGGCCGTCCCGCCGACGAGTTCGGCGTCCGGCCGGTCCAGGGCCGGGGCGGTGACCGGCTCACCGGCGCCGAGCAGCCAGCCCCGGCCCGCGTCGTCGCCCGGCCGCGCCGTCCGCAACCCGGTGCACCCCGTCCGGCCGGTGGCGCAGCCCACCGGTGTCGCCACCAGCTCGTCGCCGGCGTCCGGCGGCCGCCAGCGCAGGCCCACCGCCCCGGTCGCGGCGTCGCGGAACTCCACCACCGCCGGCCCCGCGCAGGAGTCGACGATGATCAGGTGTCCCGACGCGGTCATGCCGAGCGCGTCCCGGCACCCGGCGACCGTGTCGCCCGGTGGCACCGTGACGGTGACGTGGGACCGCCACAGTTCGCGGCCGTCGGCCAGGTCAACGGCACGCACCCACTCCGCCCCGGCCGCCACCACCACCTGCCGGCCGTCGGACGCCCGGGCCACGAAGATCCCCCGGGGGTCCCAGACCGTCGTCGCTCCGGTGCGCCGGACCGTCCGCTCCCCCGCCGGCGCCGGCCCGTCGGCCCGCCAGGCGACCCGGCCGCTGCGCGCGTCAAGCGCCACCAGGCGCCCGTCCGACCAGCGGGTGACCACGGTCGTCCCGCTCGCCACGACCCCGTCGAGCGCCGCCGGCCAGCGACGGTACGACCAGTACGGGGTGGTCCGGTGCCGGCCGTCGACCGGGCGGTCGGCGTAGACCTGGCGGTGGGCCGCGTAGACCCGCAGCCGGCCGTCCACGACGAGCGGGGCGACGGGGAGCCGGCCGATCACACCGGGGGCGGGGGACGCGGCCGGCGGATACCCGGCCCGGGCGGGCGTGACGACCTCGGCGGGGGCGAGCACCCGGTAGACCGTCGCCGCGACGGCGACGGTGCCGAGCAGCGCCGCGACCGCCACCGCGATCCGCCGCCGGCCGTTCGGGAACCCCATGCCGCACCTCCGCCCGGCACCCTACCCAGCGGAACCGGTCAGGGCCCTGTCAGGTCACCGGCGGACGGGTGTGCCGGCGGCGGTCCCTGCCGCGCCACGCACGCGGCGCGCCGCATTGCCCGTGCATTCGCCCCAGGCCGCCCCGACGTCTGCCAGGCCGCCCCCGCGTGCGCCTCAGGCCGCCTCGGTCGCGTTGGCGGCGGCCGCGGCGGCCAGGTCGGCGAGGTCCTGCCGCAGCGCGCGCTCGACCGCCCGGGCCGCCAGCCCGCCGAGCAGCAGCGCGACCACCCGGCCGTAGGGGGCGGTCGGCACCGCCTCCTGCTCGACCGTGACGGCGGTGCAGCCCCGGCGACGCCGCTCGACCGGGCGCAGCGTCCAGGTGATCCGGTAGTCCACGCCGGCGCCCCGCGAGCCGAGCACCAGCCGCCGGGGCGGCTCGGCCTCGATGACGACGAACTCCTCGACCAGCGCGGTGCCGTCGGGCTGGGAACGGGTCTCCCGCCACACGGTGCCCGGGCCGAACCGGCCGGGGGTGAGCACCTCCACCGGCCCGGTGAAGCGCCGGGTGCGGGTGGTCAGGTCGGTCAGCAGCCGCCAGAGGTCGACGTCGTGTGCCTCCACGAACTCCGTGACCGCCACCGTCGACATGCCACCTCCCGTGGCCTCGACGGTACGCCGGGTGAGCGCTGATCGGGGCCCCCGGAGCGGATTTTCCACCGCCGGGAACCCCGATCCGGAGTGGTCGACCCGTCAGCGACCGAACTGGCCGGCCTGGATCGCGCCGACGAAGGCCGCCCACCCCGGCGGGCTGACCGCCAGCGTGGGGCCCGCCTGGTCCTTGGAGTCGCGTACGCCCACCACGCCGAGGGCGTCGACCAGGTTGTCCGCCACCTCCACGCAGAGGCCCTGGTCGTTGGAGCGGCTGCTGGTACGCCAGACCGCGCCCGGGAGATCGTTCATCGTCGTCACCTTCCTGTCGTCGGTACGCCAACCGGCGGCCGGGCCGGGACCGGAAGGGGCGTCCGGTCCGGCCCGGCGCGGCATGGCGACGGAATCCGCGACGATCAACGCGCAAGCAACGGTCCCCGGTCGCACCAACTGTGCGACCGGGGACCGTCGGTGATCGGAAGGTGGGTCAGCGGGCGGCGAGGACCTTCCCGGTCACCTCGCCCAGGGCGATCGTGGTGCCGTCCGGGCCGGGCGCGGTGGCGGTGATCGTCACCGTGTCGCCGTCCTCCAGGAACGTGCGGGTCTCGCCCCCGGCGAACTTCACCGGCTCGGTCCCGCCCCAGGTGAGTTCCAGGAACGAGCCGACCTGTCCCCGTTCCGGCCCGGAGACGGTGCCCGAGGCGTAGAGGTCGCCGGTGCGCAGCGAGGCGCCGTTGACCGTGAGGTGGGCCAGCTGCTGGGCCGGCGTCCAGTACATGGTGGCGAACGGCGGCTCGCTGACCCGCTCGCCGTTCCACTCCACCGACAGGCGCAGGTCCAGCCCGACGTGCGGCACGTCGCGCAGGTAGTCGGCGACCGGCGGGTCCTGGTCGGGGGCGGGGACGAAGGCGTCGCCCAGCGCGTCCAGCGGGGTCACCCAGGCCGCCACCGAGGTGGCGAAGGACTTGCCCAGGAACGGGCCGAGGGGCTGGTACTCCCATGCCTGGATGTCGCGGGCCGACCAGTCGTTGACCAGCACGACGCCGAAGACGTGGTCGGCGAAGTCCTCGGTCGGCACCCGGCCGCCCAGCGGGCTGGGCACGCCGACCACGAAGCCGACCTCGGCCTCGATGTCGAGGCGTACGGACGGGCCGGTGACCGGGCCCTGCGGGGTGGCCCGCTGCCCGCTCGGCCGCACCACGGGGGTGCCGGAGACGACAACCGTGCCGGCCCGGCCGTGGTAGCCGATCGGCAGGTGCTTCCAGTTGGGCAGCAGCGGTGGCTGGCCGGGGCGGAAGATCTGGCCCACGTTGGACGCGTGGTGCTCGGAGGAGTAGAAGTCGACGTAGTCGGCGACCTCGAAGGGCAGCTGCATCCGCACCTCGGCCAGCGGCACCAGCAGCGGCTCCACCGCCGCCCGGTGGGCGGCGTCGGTGAGCAGCTCGGTCACCCGCTGCCGGACGGCCGTCCACTGCGGACGGCCGAGGGCCATGAAGTCGTTGAGGGTGGGCCGACCCAGCGTCCCGGCCGCCAGCACCAGGCCGGCCTCCTCCGCGCCGGCCAGGTCGAGCACGAAGTCGCCGATGCGTACGCCGACGCGCGGCGCGCCCTCCGCGCGGCGGAACACCCCGTACGGCAGGTTGGTCACCCCGTACGGCGAACCGTCGGCACCAGTCACCCACGTCATGCGTCGAAACCCCCGTTCACCAGCCCCAGCCGGATCAGATCGGTCAGTGGTTCCAGGATGCTGCACGAGCCGAAGCCGATCCACAGCGGGCGCGGGCCGCCCAGCCCGGCCTCGGCGTACTGCACCAGCGGGCGCGGGTCGGTCGCGGTGAGCAGCTCGGCGACCCGCTCCACGGTGGCGCCCCCGGCGGCCGCCAGCGTCGCCGCCAACACGTTGACGAAGCCGTGGTGGGTGAAGCCGGTCTCGGGGTCGAGGTGCCGGACCGCCTGGTGCAGCCCGGCGGTCAGCTTGAACGGCAGGTCCCGGTCCCGGCAGGCGCAGATCACGGCGGCCAGCTCCGCCGGGGTCGGGAACAGTTCGGCGGCCAGCCCGCCGGTGCGGAACTTCGCGGCGATCGGCACCCCCTCGGCGCGGGCGGCGGCGAGTGCGTCAAGCGCCCCCATCAGCCCGAACGTGAGGGGCAGCTCGGCGTAGACGGCGTCGAGGGAGGCCGGGCCGGCACCGGCGTGGCGGGCCAGCGCCACCAGCTCGGTCAGGCCGGGCAGCGGGTCCTCGCCGCGCCGGGCCACCGCCGCCTCCACCTGGCGTACGCGGACGCGCGGGTCGGCCGTGGTCCGCACCTCGTCGAGCCGGCCGAGGGGCACGTCGCCGATCACACCGACCGCGATCCGCTCGTCGGCGCCGAGCAGGCCCGCCAGCTCGGGCAGCCTCGTGGCGGGAACCAGGAGCGGGCCGACCAGGTCGGCGTACCAGGAGCTGCGGTGCCGCCGGTGCGCGGCGACGGCGTCGGGCAGCGGCGCGCTGCCGGGCGGGAAGACGGCGGCGTCGTCGACGAGGCCGTCGAGAAGCGCGGGCACCTGCGTTGACACGAGACAAGAATGTACGGGACGCTACAAGGAACGGACAACAGCGTCCGATTATCGGACGCCATTGGATCGGTGAACGGGACGAACCGGGAGGCGAGATGCCGTACTACCGCAGCGTCGGCGAGGTGCCGCGCAAGCGCCACACCCAGTTCCGCCAGCCCGACGGCAGCCTCTACGCCGAGGAGCTGATGGGCCAGGAGGGCTTCTCCTCCGACTCGTCCCTGCTCTACCACCGGCACGCGCCGACCGCGATCGTGGCGGCCGAGGAGTTCGCCCCGCCGGCGTTCACCCGGGTGCCGAACCTTCCGCTCAAGCCCCGGCACCTGCGCACCCACAAGCTCGACGGCGCCGGCGCCGACCCGGTGCTCGGCCGGCAGTACCTGCTCGCCAACGACGACGTGCGCATCGCGTACGTGCTGGCGGACCGGCCGTCCCCGCTGTTCCGGGACGCCACCGGCGACCACTGCCTGTACGTGGAGTCGGGCACCCTGCGGGTCGAGTCGACCTTCGGCGTGCTCGACGCGGTGCCCGGCGACTACGTCGTCATCCCCACCTCGACCATCCACCGGCTGGTGCCCACCGGCGACGCGCCGACCCGGCTGCTCGCCGTCGAGGCTGCGGGGCACATCGGCCCGCCCAAGCGCTACCTCTCCGTGCGCGGCCAGTTCCTGGAGCACTCGCCCTACTGCGAGCGCGACGTCCGGGGGCCGGACGCGCCGCTGCTGGTCGACGGCGAGGACGTGGAGGTGCTCGTCCGGCACCGGCGCGGCTGGACCCGCTACGTCTACGCCCACCACCCGTTCGACGTGGTCGGGTGGGACGGGCACATGTACCCGTGGGCGTTCTCCATCCACGACTTCGAGCCGATCACCGGCCGGATCCACCAGCCGCCGCCGGTGCACCAGACCTTCCAGGGCCCCAACTTCGTGATCTGCTCGTTCGTGCCCCGCAAGGTCGACTACCACCCGGACGCGATTCCGGTGCCGTACAACCACCACAACGTCGACTCCGACGAGATGCTCTTCTACACCGGCGGCAACTACGAGGCCCGGCGCGGCTCCGGCATCGAGCAGGGTTCGATCTCGCTGCACCCGTCCGGGTTCACCCACGGCCCGCAGCCGGGCGCCGCCGAACGCTCCATCGGCGCCGACTTCTTCGACGAGCTGGCCGTCATGGTCGACACGTTCCGGCCGCTGGACCTCTGCGACGCCGCGACCGCCTGCGAGGACGACGGCTACGCCTGGACCTGGGCCCGCCGCCCCTAGGGCGGGTGCGAAGTCCCTGGCCGGCCTGCGGCGGGCCCTAGACCGTGGTGCGGGACAGCACGGCGAGTTCGGCGGCGACCGCGGCGACGATGGCGAGGGCCAGCGGCCACGGGGTGCCGACCAGGGCGTAGAGCAGGATCAGTGCCGGAGCGGCGGCCGCCGCGTAGACGGCCAGCGCCAGCGTGCGGTCGGAGCGGAGCAGGCTCGGCAGGATGGTCCGGGACAGGCCGGGCAGCCGGGCGGCGAAGCGCCAGACCACCAGGGCCCCGCCGAGCGCCGCGAACGCTGCCGCGACCCGGGACAGTCCCGCGCTGCCCGGCGCCATGCAGGCGATCAGCACGGCGGTGATCATCGTCCAGCCCGCGCCGTAGACCACGAGCTGGCGCAGGCCGAGCGAGATGGTCCGGCCGGAGTCGACCCGGCCGGGGCTCATCGCGGCGGCCTCGGCGAGGTGTTCCAGCGCCTCGCTCCAGCGCCGCTGCTCCAGCCGCAGCACCCCGATGTCGTGCCGGGCCTCGGCGAGCTGCGGGTCCAGCCGCAGCGCCTCCCGGTAGGCGCGCTCGGCCAGGTCGAACATCTGCATGTTCGCCGCCACCAGCCCGAGCACGAGGTGCGCCTGGGGGTTCTCGGGGGCCAGCTCCACCCCGCGCCAGGCCGCGTTCAGCGCCGGCTGCCCGTTGCGCGAGCCGGCCAGGATCGCCGCCGCGCTGCTCTGGGCGTACGCGTCGTCGGGACCCAGCGCCAGGATCCGGTCGGCGGTGCGGGCCGCCTCGGCGTACTCCTCCAGGTCGGTCAGTGCGAGCGCGCGGGCGACCAGCGCCGGAACGCTCTCCGGGGCGGCGGCGACGGCGGCGTCGGCGGCGGTGAGCGCCTCCGTCGGCCGGCCGGCCGCGAGGTGCACCCGGGACAGCATGGTCAGCGCCCCGGCGTCGGCCGGATCCAGGGCGACGGCGTAGGAGACCTCGGCGGCGGCCTCGTCGTAGCGGCCCAACTCGGCGAGGAGCTGGGCGCGTTGGAGGTAGCCGTCGGCGGCGGAGCGGTCGGAGGTGGCGTCGCTGGACATCGCGGCGAGCCTAGGCGGCCGGAGCCTCGTACACCAGGGCCACCGCGATGCCGGTGAGCCCCTCGCCCCGGCCGGGGAAGCCGAGGCCGTCGGTGGTGGCCGCGGAGACGGTCACCGGCGCGCCGACCGCCTCGGAGAGCACCCGCTGGGCCTCCTCGCGGCGTGGGCCGATCTTGGGCCGGTTGCCGATCACCTGCACGGACACGTTGCCGATCGCGAAGCCGGCGGCCCGTACCCGGCGGGCGCTCTCGGTGAGCAGTGCGACGCCCGACGCGCCGGCCCACTCGGGCTGGCCGATGCCGAAGTTGGCGCCCAGGTCCCCGAGGCCGGCCGCCGAGAGCAGCGCGTTGCAGGCGGCGTGCGCGGCCACGTCGGCGTCCGAGTGCCCGGCCAGGCCGTCCTGGTCGGGCCAGTGCAGGCCGGCCACCCAGCACGGCCGGCCCGCCTCGAAGGCGTGCACGTCGGTGCCGATGGCCACCCGGGGAACGATCATGCGAAGAGGGTACGCGTCAGGCGCCGCCGGCGAGCAGGTGCTCGGCCAGCGCGAGGTCGAACGGGCGGGTGACCTTCAACGCGTACTCCGAGCCGGGGACGCAGGACACCGGGACGCCCTGCTTCTCGACCAGACCGGCGTCGTCGGTGAGCGGGTCGCCGGCGGCGGCGTGCGCGGCCGTCAGCACCGCTCGGCGGAAGCCCTGCGGGGTCTGCACGGCCCGCAGGGCGGAGCGGTCGACGGTGCCGAGGACGACCTCGTCGGCGCCGACCTCCTTGATCGTGTCGACGACGGGGAGCACCGGGATCACCGCGTCGTGCCCGGCGCGGACGGCCGCCGCGACGGACTCCACCAGATCGGGCGGGGTCAGCGCCCGGGCGGCGTCGTGCACGAGGACGATCTCCGGGCCGGCGGGCACCGCCGCGAGGGCGGCGGCCACCGACGCCTGCCGCTCGGCGCCGCCGGGCACCACGGTCACCGGGGCGACCGGGGCGAGCAGGTCGCGCACCGCCGCCACCTCGGCGGCCGGGGCGGCCACGACGATGGTGTGCACCGACGGCGCGGCGGCGAGCCGGCGGACCGCGTGCACCAGCAGGGGCTCCCCGCCGAGCAGGCGTAGCGCCTTGGGACGGCCGGGGCCGAGCCGTACGCCGGCACCGGCCGCAGGCACGAGGACCGCGACGTCACCGCACGGATTGAGCTGCGCGGTCACGTCGCGGTCCTCGGTGGTTTGTTCGCTACGAATCGGGTACGACGATGCTGCGGGGACTAGGCCTCGGTCAGGACCTTGTCGAGCAGCGTCTCCGCCTCGTCCTTGGTGCTCTTCTCGGCCAGCGCGACCTCGCCGACGAGAATGTCGCGGGCCTTCGCGAGCATGCGCTTCTCACCCGCGGAGAGACCCCGCTCCCGCTCCCGGCGCCACAGGTCGCGCACGACCTCGGCGACCTTCAGCGGGTTACCGGAGGCCAGCTTCTCCAGATTCGCCTTGTAACGCCGCGACCAGTTGGTCGGCTCCTCGGTGTGCGGTGCACGGAGCACGTCGAAGACCTTGCCGAGGCCCTCTTCGCCGACCACCTCGCGCACACCCACGATCTCGGCGTTCTCGGCGGGCACCCGGACCGTCAGGTCACCCTGTGCGACCCTCAGGACGAGGTACTGCTTAGGCTCGCCCTTGATCACCCGAGTCTCGATTGCCTCGATGAGTGCGGCCCCGTGGTGGGGGTAAACAACGGTCTCGCCGACACTGAAAACCATAGGTTCGAAACCCCTTTCGCTGTGTCTAGGGTAACACGCTCAGGCACCGATGTCTCACCGCTGTCCTGACCGTTGGCGCAGCTCAGGGGCCCTGTGAGAGGTATTTCTTCAGCTTGACAGGCCGCCAAACCGGTGGTTTGAACACGCTCCGTAACGCTCAGATGACGCCCCGGCACGAGTGGCGCGAACGTCGAGATCAAGGGCTATGCGCTCCTCCCATGGTAGCCCGCCGGCCGGGTACGCGCCCAGGTGTAGCGGCAGCCCGCCCCGTGCGGGACGCTGGAGGTAGCGCCGCTGTCCGCTCGCCGAGACGTCCTGGGGGTCCGATGGGCAAGCCCGACGCAGACGGCCCCGGACTGCCCGACCTGCCACCGGAGTGGGGTCGGGTGGTCGTGCCGGACGACGCCTCCGCGCTGGCGGCCGAGGCCGAACAGATCCGCCGCGAGCTGGGTCACACGTCCCGTCGCAGCGTCCTGCGGTCGCCGGCCCGGTCGGCGCTCACCCTGCCCCTGCTGGTGCTGCTGGTGGCGGTGCTGACCACCCTCGCCGGCCTCGCGGCGGTCACCTGGCCCCGGTCCGGCCGGTCCACCCCGGAGCCCACCCCCACCCCGTACGCGCCGCCGGCCGGGTCGGCCGGTCGACCGCTGCCCGCGCTGGACCTGGTCGACGCGGGCCAGTCGCCGGTGCCCCTGCGCGGACTGGTGCCGGCGATGATCATCCTGGTGGACGGCTGCCCCTGCCCGGACGACGTGGCCACCGCCGCCGCCCTGGCGCCGGCCGGCGTGACGGTGGTCACCGTCACCGGCACCCGACCCGTACGCGCCACGCCGCCGTCCGCCGGGGCCATGGTGCGTCCGCTCGCCGACCCGGCCGGCGGGCTGCGCGCGTTCCTGCACCTGCCGGCCCGCCCCGGCGCCGCCACCGCGCTGCTGGTGGACCGGTCCGGCGTCCTCGTCAAGGTGGTCCCCGAGATCCGCTCCGCCGAGGACTACCGCGCCGACCTGACCCGCCTCGCCGCCTGAGCCGCACCGAACCTGACCCGCCTCGCCGCCTGAGCCGCACCGCCGGGCAGGAACCGCCCGGGTGACCGCCGGGCAGGAACCGCCCGGACGGGAAATTCCCCATCGGTCCCTGGCGTGCCGTGGCCCGTCGGCACCCCGGCGGGCGTGGCGGCGATCAGGGCAGGGCGACCAGTTGCGCCTCGACCCGTAGTGGCTCGGCGTTGGCGCTCGACAGCGAGACCTGGAACGGCCCGCCCCTGCCGGTGACCTCCGTCGACGTGACCGAGCCGTCGCAGGCGCTGGTGATCGGGTCCGCCGCCCAGGCCCCCTCGACCACGATCAGCAGCTCGCCGGGACCGACACAGCGGTACTGGAGCAGGTGCCGCGCCCCGCCCTCGGCGGAGGCCTGCTTGACGAGCCCCTCCGCCGGGCTGAGCTCGGCCCGGGCGGTCCAGACTGTGTCGGGGAAGCTGGCCAGCCTGCCGCGACGCGCGCCGCCGTCGAGCCGCTCGTCCACGAAACGGCGGGGATCGTCAGGCCCGCCAGGCCTGACGTCGGCCCGGAAGGTGGCGCCGCCGCGCGGGTCGGTCCGGTAGGTGGCGCCGCTGCCCGGGGCGGTCCCGACCACGGCACCGGTCGCCGGATCGATGACCCAGACGTTGGTGATGCCCCCGGCCCCTTCCGCCGCCATCACCCGGGCCCGGGCCTGCGACGAGAAACCGGGCCGGACCCGGTCCGCCGGTGCGAGGTTCGACGCGTTCGGCAGGGGATCGGTGCGGGGCGCCTCGGCCTGCCACCACCAGCCGCCGCCGACCAACGCGGCCAGCCCCGCCACGGCCAGTACGGCGCCGCGCAGCCGGTCGTCGGCCCCGACGCTGGTCGTGTGCTCACCCGCGCCCGGCCCGGATCCCGGCCGGCCTGCCGCATCGGCGTCCATCATCAGAGGGTAACCGCGCCGGGCGAACGGCTCACTCCTGTCGTTCGAGCAACGCGGCGTAGAGGGTCAGGCCGGGGCCGAACGCCAGCATCACCACCCGCCGCGGCGGCGACGCGGCCCGGCGCAGCCGGTCGAGGATCAGCAGCACCGTCGGCGACGAGCAGTTGCCGTGCTCGTCCAGCGTCGCCCGCGACGCCGCCAGCCCCTCCGGCGGCAGGGCCAACTCCCGCTCGACCACGTTCAGGATGCGCGGGCCGCCCGGGTGCGCCGCCCAGCCGTCCACCCCGGACAGCGTGGTGCCGTGCCGGGCCAACAGCCCCTCGACCAGGCCCCGGACGTGCGTGGAGAGCACCTGCGGCACCTTCGGCGACAGCCCCATCCGGAAGCCGGTGTCGGTGACGTCCCAGGTCATGTGGTCGGCCGTCGAGGTGTCCGTGACGGAGGTGACCTCGCGCAGCGCGTACCCCCGGCCGCCGGGGACGACCACGGCGGCGACCGCGGCGTCCGAGAAGAGCGCGTGGGAGACGATCTGCTGGGTGTCGACCCGGGCGCCGGAGGGCTGGATGTGCAGGCTGGTCAGCTCCGCGCAGAGCAGCAGCGCGGGCCGGCCCCGGGCGGTGACGAAGTCGCTCGCCGCGCCCAGGCCCGGCAGCGCGGCGTAGCAGCCCATGTGCCCGACGAACATGCGCTGCGTGTCCGGGGCCATGCCCAGGTCCCGGGCGAGCAGGATGTCCAGCCCCGGGGTGGCGTACCCGGTGCACGAGCAGACGACGAAGAGGCCGACGTCGCCGGCGGAGAGGCCGGCGGCCGTCAGCGCCCGGCCCACCGCCTCCTTGCCCAGCGGCAGCGCCTCGACCAGGTAGCGGCGCATCCGCCGCTCCGTCGGCCAGTCGGAGACGTCCTCCAGCAACGGGTTCACGGCGGCCTGGCGGCGGGTGACCCCCGAGTGCGCGAAGATCCGCTGCGCCAGCGCCCGCGTGCTGCCGGAGAAGTGCTTCGAGAAGAAGCCCTCCCACAGGTCGTCCTGCGCGGCCGACGGCGGGTGTGCCGTCCCCAGCCCCGCGATCACCGGTACGGCCACCATGCCCACCTCTCGTCCGGCCTTGCGCACCGAGCGGTCGAACCCGCCCCTGGACGGGCCCCCCGCACCGTGTGCCCGCGCGTCCGCCGCCTCGGCGGACCCCCCACGCTCACCAACGAGGAACCGTTCCGTCGCGGTCCGGGTCACCGCCCAGCGCGGCGACGCCGAGCCAGTCCGCGCAGACGTCCGACGTCGCCGGGTGCAGCGAGCCGCAGCGGGCGTCCCGGTAGAGCCGCTCCAGCGGATGTCCCCGCCGGGTGGCGGACGTGCCCGCCGCCTCCAGCATGGACGCCGCCACGTCGGCGGCGGTGGTGCCGGCGAGCAGCTTGGCCCGCCAGACCCAGCGGTTGGTCTCCGCGTCGCCCGGCGCCTCGTCCACCCGGCGGGCCGCCTCCGCGACCACCAGCTGGGCCGCCGCCACCGCCGCGTCGGCCCGGCCCAGGCGGGACCGGACCGCCGGCAGGCCGGCGAGGTTGCGGGCGTTCAGGTGCTCGGCCGCCGCGTCGACCGCCGCCCGGGCGACCCCGACGTAGACAGCGGCGTAGCTGGCCACCAGCCAGTGCGGCATGAGCTGGGCGACCACCAGGGCCAGCCCCTCCACGCCGCCGAGCAGCCGGTCGGCCGGCACGGTCACGTCCAGGTGCAGGTCGTGCGAGGACGTCGCGCGCATGCCGAGCGAGTCCCAGGTGGGCTCGACGGTCAGCCCGTCGCCGGCCGGCACCAGGAACTGGGAGACCACCGACTGGTCGGCGGCGCTGCGAGCGGCCACCAGGTAGCCGTCCGCGTGCCCGGCCCCGGAGCAGAACGTCTTGCTGCCCTTGAGGTGCCAACCGCCGTCGGCCGGCTCGTAGACGGTGCTGAGCTGGGACAGCCGGGCACCGGCGCCGCGCTCGCTCATCGCCACGGCGTACCAGGAGCCCTGGGCGGCGGCGGTGAGCAGCCGGTCCCGGGCGGCCAGCGCCTCGTCCGGCACCCCGAGCGCCTCGGCCAGTTCCTCGGTCACCGCGCCCAGCGCACCGGTGACCGAGGCGTGCATGTTGAAGACCAGGGCCGTCGCGCCGTTGCCCCGGGCCAGCTCGGTGGCGACCGCGGCGTACTCGGCGAAGGTGGCGCCCATCCCGCCGAGGGCGGTGGGAACCATCAGGCCGAAGAGCCCGGCCTCGCGCAGGTCACGGAAGTCCTCGACCGGGAACGAGCCGTCCCGGTCGTGCTCCGCCGCCCGGGCGGCCAGCCTCGGTGCCAGGCGGCGAGCCGCCGCCAACGCGTGCTGCGTCATACAGCCCCCTTCTCGGCCCTCTCCCTACCCAGGGACGGGCACCGCTATCCGCTCCGCGTACCACGCCCCTGGTAGAGAACGGCGGTCGACCAGGTCGGCACGATCCGCGGCGTGGGGCCGGCGACCGTCGCGGGCGGACGGTCGCCCGGGACCGCGTACGGGCGGCCGGCGGCGCGCATCCGGCGGGCCAGCCAGCCGAGCAGGCCGGGCATCCCGGGCCGGATGCCCCGCAGGCGCAGGTCGACCCCGTGCCGGGCGCACTCCGCCACCAGCTCCCGGGCGTCCACGAACAACCGTGGATCGTGGATCCCCTTCGGCACGGTGGGCAGCCGCTCCGCGATCCGCACGGCCAGCAGCCGGCTCAGCGCCGTGTCGTTCAACGTGTCCAGGACCAGCAGGCCGCCGGGCCGCAGCAGCCGGCAGGCCTCGGCCACCGCGCGCCGCCAGTCCGGCACGTGCTCCAGCAACTCGCCCGCGGCGACCACGTCGGCGCAGCCGTCGGCCAGCGGTACGGCGGTGACGTCGCCGTTGACGGCGGTCACCCCGTGCGCGGCGGCCTGCTCCAGGGCCGACCGGGTGAGGTCGACGCCCACGTGCCGGTAGCCCTTGCCGGCCAGGTGCGGGGCGAGCAGCCCGGCGCCGCAGCCGAGGTCGACGAGGAGGGCACCGGGGCGGGCGGCCGGCGGCACCAGGGCCGCGCGGGCCTCGGCCAGCCAGTGCAGCATCGCGAACGCGCCGTCCGGCCGCCACCACTCGCCGGCCAGGTCGTCGTACTGGCGCGGATCGTTGCGTGGCAGGGTGCGGCCCGCGTCTGGCATGGACCGAGCGTGGCACGACTGCCCGGTAACGACCAGACTTTCCTCATGTCGCCAACGGTGCTAGGGCTGGTCAGGGCGAGTCACCCGGAGCCGGCCGCCGCGGTCACCACGGTGGCCGGGCTGCTGGCGTGGGGCGTCGGGCACCGGCCGGGCGGGGTCCTCGCCGTGGTGCTCACCGTGGCGGCCAGCCAGCTCGCCGTCGGCTGGGCCAACGACGCGCTCGACGCCGACCGGGACGCCACGGTGGGACGTACCGACAAACCGGTCGCCGCCGGCGCGGTCGGTCGGCGCGCGACGGCCGTGGCCGCGGCGGTGGCCGCGCTCGCCACCCCGGCGCTGGCGCTGGCCACCGGCCCGACCGCCGCGCTCTGCGCCACCCTCGGGCTGGTCTCCGCGCTGCTCTACGACTGGCCGCTGAAGTCGACCCCGGTCTCGGTGCTGCCCTACGCGGTCTCCTTCGGTTCGCTGCCCGCCTTCGTGGTGCTGGCGCTGCCCGGGGCGGTGCTGCCGCCGGTCTGGCTGGTCGCCGCGGCGGCCTGCCTGGGCGCGGGGGCGCACTTCGCCAACGTCCTGCCCGACCTGGCCGACGACGCCCGGACGGGGGTGCGCGGGCTGCCGCACCGGCTCGGTCCGGCCGGCAGCCGGGCCGCCGCCGCGCTGCTGCTGCTCGCGTCGACCGCCACGCTGGTCCTCGGGCCGCCCGGGCCGCCGTCGGGGGTGGGCCTCGCCGCGGTCGCCGCCGCCGTCGTGGTGCCGCCGCTGAGCTGGTACGCGGGACGCGCCGCCACCCGGGCCCGGGGCCGGCAGGTGGCCGCCTTCCGGGCCGTGATGCTGGTCGCCCTGATCGACGTCGTCCTGCTGGTCACGAGCGGCCGGCTGGTGTGAGGCGCGCCCCCTCGGGTGCCATCTCCGGGTCGGCGTGCGGGGGCCGATCAGGCCCAACTACCCTGGAGCGCGGTCTGCGCGGGCATGGCCACCACGCCCGGCGTGAGCACCGGGTGGGATCGTGACGAGGAGGACCGACGTGACGCGCTCGATCAGGGGTTCCCGGCGGGCGGCCCTGCTGCTGTCCGGGATGGCCGCGGCGACCGGGCTGCTGCTGTCCGGCTGCGGCGCCGGCCAGGTCTCCGAGACCGCCAACAAGGAGCCGTCGGTCCAGGGCGTCAACCTGTCGGCCCGCAACGGCGAGTACGCGGTCCGCGGCCTGCTGCTCGACTTCCCCGGCACCGAGGGCTACAAGACGGGCGCCGACGCCGTCCTGAACGCCGTGATCTACAACGACTCGGCGAACCCGGTCACCGTGACCGTGACGACCGACAGCGCCCGCGAGGTCGTGATCACCGGCGCCGGCGCCACCGCCAGCCCGTCGGCGTCCCCGAGCGGATCGCCGTCGCCGAGCGCCCCGGAGAGCCCGTCGGCCCCCGGGAGCCCCGGCGCCTCCGAGAGCCCCTCGGGGTCGGCCAGCCCGAGCGCCCCGGAGAGCCCGGCGGCCCCGGAGAGCCCGGCCGCGCCGGCCGGCGAGCCGGCCCGGATCGAGATCCCGCCGCTGAGCTACGTGCAGCTCAACACCCAGTCCGACCGCGTCCTCCGGCTCATCGGCCTCAACGAGTCGCTGCGCTCCGGCCAGAACGTCTTCGTGACCTTCGACTTCGGCAACGGCGTCACGGTCACCGGCCCCGCGCCCGTCGCCGTGCCGCTCACCCCGGCCGCGCCCCCGTCGCCGATCATCGAGCGTGAGGGCGGCTACGAGGGCCAGGAGGACGGCGGCCACTGACCCGCCCCTCGACGACCGACGACACCGTCGGCGTGGTGACCGCCACGCCGGCGGTGTCTTCGTCGTACCGGGGGACTAACGTCCCAATGTGACCACCTCCCGATCGACCTCCCCCCGCGCCGGCGGGGCCGGCGGGCGCGGCCGTGCCGGCGCCCGGGAGCCCCGGCCGGCCTACGAGTGCGACGCCTGCGGGCACCAGCCGCCGAAGTGGGTCGGGCGCTGCCCGGAGTGCGGCGAGTGGGGCTCGGTGGTCGAGTGCACGGTCACCGGCCCGACGGTCTCCGGAAAGGTGGTCAGCTCCCGGATGCCGGCCGAGCCGGCCCGGCCGATCGCCACCATCAGCGCCGCGCCGGCACGGGCCCGCCCCACCGGGGTGAGCGAGCTCGACCGGGTCCTCGGCGGCGGCCTGGTCCCCGGCGCGGTGGTGCTGCTCGCCGGCGAGCCGGGGGTCGGCAAGTCAACCCTGCTGCTCGACGTGGCCCAGCAGTGGGCCGCCGGCGCCGGCAGCCCCTCCCTGGTGGTCAGCGGCGAGGAGTCGGTCAGCCAGGTCCGGCTGCGCGCGGAGCGGATGGGCGCCCTGCACGACCAGCTCTACCTCGCGGCCGAGAGTGACCTCGCCGCGGTGCTCGGCCACCTCGACGCCGTCAAGCCGGGCCTGCTGGTGCTCGACTCGGTGCAGACCATCTCCACCAACAACGCCGAGGGGGTGTCGGGCGGGGTGACCCAGGTGCGGGCGGTCACCGCCGCCCTGGTCTCGGTGGCCAAGGAGCGCGGCATCGCCACCGTGCTGGTCGGCCACGTCACCAAGGACGGCCAGGTGGCCGGTCCCCGGGTGCTGGAGCACCTGGTCGACGTGGTGCTGCACTTCGAGGGCGACAAGCACTCGTCGCTGCGCATGGTGCGCGGCGTGAAGAACCGGTTCGGCGCCGCCGACGAGGTGGGTTGCTTCGAGATGCACGAGGGCGGCATCAGCAGCCTGGCCGACCCGTCGGGGCTCTTCCTGACCCGCTATTCGGAGCCGGTGCCCGGCACCTGCGTCACGGTGGCGATGGAGGGGCGCCGGGCCCTGGTCACCGAGGTGCAGGCGCTGATCGGCGCGACCGTGGCCGGCTCGCCCCGGCGGACGGTCTCGGGGCTCGACTCGGCCCGCCTGGCGATGGTGCTGGCGGTGCTCCAGCGCCGCACGGAGCGGCTGACCCTGCACGACCGGGAGGTCTTCGCGGCCACCGTCGGCGGCATCCGGGTGGTGGAGCCGGCGGCCGACCTCGCCGTGGCCCTCGCCGTCGCCTCGGGCGGGCTCAACCTGGCCATCGCGCCGCACCTGGTGGCCATCGGCGAGGTCGGCCTGACCGGCGAGGTGCGCCGCGTCGGCGCGGTGCCGCGCCGACTGGCCGAGGCGGCCCGGCTCGGGTTCCGGCTCGCGCTGGTGCCGACCGGCTGCGGCCCCGAGAGCACCGGCGTCACGCCCGAGCACATGCGGGTGATCGAGGTGACCGACGTGCGTTCGGCGCTCCAGGCCGTCGCCCGGGCGTCCGCCGAGTGAGCGCCGGCGGCGGTCGGCGGAACGTCCGACCCGAAACCGGACAGCACGGACTCCGACCCACGGTCCGGGCGAGGCGGGGCATCGTGACACATCACAGTAACCACGACAGCACCCACCGCAGGGCAGTCCGTAGACTGTGCCCGTGCCGATCGACCGCGACACCACCAAGCCCGCCGGCGCGACACCCCACGCCCGCACCGGCGCCGTGGGCTCGCCCGCCCGCCCGATCAGCGTGAGCGTGACCGGCGGCGCCGGGGGCGCCGGCGACCCGCTGCGGGCGAACCTGGCCCTGATGGCCCCGGGCACCGCGCTGCGCGACGGCCTGGAGCGCATCCTGCGCGGCCGGACGGGCGCATTGATCGTCCTCGGCTACGACAAGGTGGTCGAGGGTCTCTGCACCGGCGGGTTCCCGCTCGACGTCGAGTTCTCCGCCACCCGGGTGCGGGAGCTGTGCAAGATGGACGGCGCTGTCGTGCTCTCCAGCGACGGCACCCGCATCGTGCGGGCCGCCGTGCACCTGATGCCCGACCCGACCATCCCGACCGAGGAGTCCGGCACCCGGCACCGCACGGCGGAGCGGGTCGCCCGGCAGACGGGCTACCCGGTGATCTCGGTCAGCCAGTCGATGCGGATCATCAGCCTCTACGTCAACGGCCAGCGGCACGTGCTGGACGACTCGGCGGCGATCCTGTCCCGCGCCAACCAGGCGCTCGCCACGCTCGAGCGCTACAAGCTGCGGCTCGACGAGGTCTCCGGCACCCTCTCCGCGCTGGAGATCGAGGACCTGGTCACCGTACGGGACGCGGTCGCGGTGGTGCAGCGGCTGGAGATGGTCCGCCGGATCGCCGACGAGATCGCCGGCTACGTGGTGGAGCTGGGCACCGACGGCCGCCTGCTGGCCCTCCAACTCGACGAGCTGATGGCCGGCGTCGACGCCGACCGCACCCTGGTGATCCGGGACTACCTGCCGGCCGGCCGGAAGTCCCGCACCCTCGACGAGGCCCTGGTGGAGCTGGACCTGCTCGGCGCCACCGAGCTGATCGACCTGGTCGCGGTCGCCAAGGCGATCGGCTACCCGGCCGCATCCGACGCGCTCGACGCGGCCGTCAGCCCGCGTGGGTTCCGGCTGCTGGCGAAGGTGCCCCGGCTGCCGGTGGCCGTGGTCGACCGCCTCGTCGTGCACTTCGGCAGCCTCCAGCGGCTGCTGGGCGCCACGGTCGAGGATCTCCAGGCCGTCGAGGGGGTCGGCGACGCCCGCGCCCGGGGCGTCCGCGAGGGGCTGTCCCGACTCGCCGAGGCGTCGATCCTCGAACGCTACGTCTGACCCGGCCCCGTACGCCGGCCGCCGACCCGGTCCGCCACGCCCCACAGCACCGGCTCCAGGGCCGCGCCGCTACCGCCGGCCTGGTCCCGCCAGGGTCACGGCTCCCGGCCGCGCCCGCCACCACCGGCCCGGTGCCGCCAGGGTCACGGCTCCCGGCCGCGCCCGCCACCGCCAACCGGCGGGCGTGGTCCGGTCTGTCCGGTCTACCGCGCGGCGGCCCGGGCCACGGTTGCTCAGCCGGTGACGGTGAGCTTGACCGGCTCGCTGAGCTTGGTGCCGACCCGGGCGTAGACCTGGTAGGTGCCGGCCGGCGGGTTGGGGCCCGCCGCCACCCCGTTGGCGCACTTGGTGGTGTCGCGGCCGTTCCAGCCCACCTGGTAGGAGCGTTCGAAGCCCGGGGTGAAGGACTGCACGTCGGCGCCCTGGGCGGTGCCGCACGTGTCGGACGACCAGATCTTCTCCGCCCCCGACTTGATGAACAGTTCCTGCACGGAGGCGCCGACGTCGCGGCTGCATGTCCGATCCGACCGGTTCTTGATCTTGAGTTGCAGGTCCACGACGGCCCCGCGCACCACAGAGGCGGGCTGGGCCACCGGGGTCACCGTGATCTCGGCGTCCGCGCAGGCGCCGTCTCCGCCGGCCGGCACCACGGGCGCCACCGGCGGCGAATCGGTGGTGACCGAACCACCCGGCGGGTCACCGGCGGAACCACCCGACGGTTCACCGGCGTCAGGACCACCGGCCCCGCCCGGCGAGGGCCCTCCGGGCTGCGGGGCGAGCACCGAGCCGGTGGGCTCCGGCGAGGCGTTGGACGGCGTCGCGCCCGGAGTGGGCTGCGCGTCACCGCCCTTGTTCGCGTTCCGGTCCGATCCGGTGCACGAATAGAGCAGGACAATCAGGAAGAGAAGCCCCGCTCCGAGTACGACGGCGCGACGCCGCCAGTAAACGGCGGGTGGCAGGGGGCCGACCGTCAGACGCATGATGCCCCCACCGTAGCGGCGCGGGGCACGTCAGCCCCGCACGACGCGCCGAGTCGTCCGTGGCTCACCGCACCGACCCTCCACATGCGACGGATCCGCCTGCCGACCGTGTCCCGCCGACGACGCTGGGTCGCCGCGCCGCCGCCACTCAGAGGTACACCTTGCGCTGGTAGATGGCGTGGGCACCCGCGACCCGGTCCAGGAAGAGCAGGCCGGCGCAGTGGTCGATCTCGTGCTGGAGCGCCCGCGCCTCGAACCCGTCCGTCACCAGCCGTACGGGCCGGCCGGTGCCGGGCAGGACGCCCTCCACCACCAGCCGGCTCGCCCGCTTGACGTCCCCGGTCAGGTCGGGCACCGACATGCACCCCTCGCGCGCCACCTTCCACCGGCTCGCCTCGACGACCCGGGCGTTGCACAGCACGAAGGTGCCGTGCACGGTGAGCGCCTTCGGGTGGCCGGTCACGTCCACCGCGAAGACCTGCGCGCCCACCCCGACCTGCGGGGCGGCCAGCCCCACGCAGCCCGGCGACACCCGCATGGTGGCGATCAGGTCGGCGGCCAGCCGTACCGTCTCCGCCGCCGTCGGATCCACCTCGCCGCCGGCCCGGCTGAGCACCTGCTCCGGAGCGGACACCACCGGTCGCACCTCCCCCGGCACGGCCAGGGACTCCGGGGTCCAGTCGCCGAGGCCGACGTACGCCTCGGTCTCCGGTCCGCCGGTCACAGCAGGTCCGGATCGGCCGGCCGGAGGCTCACCCCGACGCCCAACTCCTCGGCCGTCGCCGCCAGCCGCCCGGCCAGCCCGTCAGCCGTGCCGGGCGGCAGCTCCACCTCGGCGACCACCACGTAGAGCGAGCCGGTCAGGCGGGTGCTCAGGTCGGTGACGTTGCCGCCGACGTCGGCGAGCACCCGGGTCATGGCCGCCACGATGCCCATCCGGTCCGCGCCGTGCACCGCCATCACGTACGGCTCGCCGGCAGGGGCCGTCTCGCCGTCGGGGGTGACCGCGCGTACGGTGGCCAGCAGTTGGCCGTCGGCGGAGAGCGGCGCCAGCGCGGCCTCGACGTCGGCGGCGGCCGGGCCCACGCAGATCAGGGTCATCGCGAAGTGCCCCCGCAGCCGGGTCATGGTGCTGTCGGTGAGGTTCGCGCCGAGCCGGGCGAGCAGCTCGGCGACGTCGGCCACGATGCCTGGCCGGTCCTGGCCGATGACGGTGATCGCGAGCTCGTTCATCCGGGCATTCTGCCCGATCCGCGCGCCGCCGCCGCAGCGCCCCGCCCGTACCGCCCAGCCAGCGGGACGGTGGCGGCACCCGTCGCCCGCGCCGGCCCCGCGGCGGGCCGCGTGGCATCATCGGCGGCGCGATGTCTGAGCCCAATTTCGCCACCCTGGTCAGCCGGTGGTACGAGCAGAACGCCCGCGACCTGCCCTGGCGCGGACCCGACGTGAGCCCGTGGGCCATCCTGGTCAGCGAGGTCATGCTCCAGCAGACGCCGGTCGTCCGCGTGCTCCCCGCCTGGGAGGCCTGGCTGGCGCGCTGGCCCGAGCCGGCCGCGCTGGCGGCGGACAGCCCAGCCGAGGCGATCCGGATGTGGGGGCGGCTCGGCTACCCCCGTCGGGCGGTGCGGCTGTGGGAGTGCGCCGTGGCGATCGTCGAGCGCCACGGGGGCCGGGTCCCGGACCGGCTGGACCAGTTGCTGGCCCTGCCGGGCGTCGGCACGTACACGGCCCGGGCGGTGGCCGCGTTCGCGTACGGTCAGCGGCACCCGGTGGTCGACACCAACGTGCGGCGGGTGGTCTGCCGGGCGATCGCCGGCGAACCGGACGCCGGCCCGGCGACCCGCCCGGCCGACCTGGTCGCCACCGAGGAACTGCTCCCCGCCGAACCGGCCGCCGCCGCCCTGGCCAGCGCGGCCTTCATGGAGCTGGGCGCGGTGGTCTGCGTCGCCCGCTCGCCCCGCTGCGGCGTCTGCCCCGTCGAATCGGTCTGCGCCTGGCGCGCGTCCGGCCGCGAGGCCCCCGCGGGTCCGACCCGCCGCCCCCAGCAGTACGCCGGCACCGACCGCCAGGTGCGCGGGCTGCTGCTCGGCGTACTGCGGGAGTCGCCCGGGCCGGTGCCGCACCAGCGGCTCGACCAGGTGTGGGCCGACGACGTCCAGCGGTCCCGGGCCCTCGCCGGACTGGTGCGGGACGGTCTCGTGGAACCGGTCGGCGAATCCTCGTTCCGCCTCGTCGGCGACGGGCCACCGGTCCCGGTGGTCTGACCGGATTGGGCCAGCGCCCTCGGTCATGGCGAAAGGGCCGGACCCCCGTGCGGGTCCGGCCCTTCGTCGTCTTCGTGTGGGTGTTGTCGTCGGTCAGGCGGTGTAGCCGCGGGTGGCGATCCAGTCGGCCAGGTTGTCCACGCTCATCCGGTAGGAGGCCTGGTCGGGGTTGGCCGAGTCGGCGATCGTCACGGTCGCACCGTTGTCGCGGTAGCCGACGACGCTGATGTAGTGCCCGCCTTCGAAGGAGTGGGTGACTCCGTCGGTGTCGGTGGCGGTGCCGGC
>NZ_JBEYRY010000002.1:0-857483 GCF_040704175.1 Micromonospora sp. NPDC047812
CCGCAGCCTCCAAGAACTCCAACAACGCATCCTCGAACACGACGCCAAAATCCAAATCCCCGCACTGACCCACTGACCCACCACCACACCAGCCATGACCGCCTGCCGGCACCGCCCCGGCGCCCCCGGACGCGACCAGGCGCAGTGGCTCCCGACGGTCGGCGAAACCGTTGGGAGCCACTGCGCCTGGTGCGGTCCGCACCGCCGCCCGGTCCCCGAACCGGCCGGGCGGCGCGGTGTCCGCCTACCGGTGGTTCAGCAACACCGGCAGCGACGCGACGTCGTTGGCCATGAACGAGCGCAGCGGCTGGATCTCGTCCGGCGGCACGGCCAGCGCGAGGCGCGGGAAGCGTGCGAACAGCGCCGGCACCGCGACAGCCGCCTCCAGTCGTGCCAGGCGGGCGCCGGGGCAGAAGTGCGGGCCCGCCCCGAACGCGAGGTGCTCCTTGTTCTCCCGGTCGATGTCGAACACGCCCGGGTTGTCGTGGACGGCCGGGTCGCGGCCGTGCGCCAGGTAGCTGATGAGGATGGCGTCGCCCGCCCGGATGACGACCCCCTCGCCGAGGTCGATGTCCTCCTTCGCCCAGCGCATCGGCAGTGCCGCCACCGGGCAGTGCGCCCGCAGCGCCTCCTCGATCGCGTCCGGCCAGCGGGCCGGGTCGGCCAGCAGGGTCGCCAGCTGGTCCGGGTTGGCGAGCAGCTCGCGGACGGTGTGGTCGATGAGCGTCACGGTCGTCTGGCTGCCGCCGCCGATGAGCAGCAGCAGCATGTCGACCAGCTCCTGCTCGCTGAGCGGCTCCTCGCCCTCCACCCGGGCCGCCATCAGGAAGCTCGTCAGGTCGTCGGACGGCTCGCGGCGCTTGAGGTCGATCAGCGTACGCATGGCGACGTTCATGTCGACGTAGACCGCCGCCGACTCCTCCTCCGGCACGTTGTCGGTGTTCAGCACCACGCGCAGGATGCGCAGCACCTCGGGCCGCAGGTCGTCCGGCACCCCGAAGAGGTCGCAGATCATCCTGGTCGGCAGCTGCTGGGAGTAGGTGGTGTGCAGGTCGACCGGCTCGTCCGACGGGCGCGTGGCCAGGTCGTCGAGCAGCCGCCCGGCGATGAGTTCCAGGTGCGGGCGCATCGCGTCGATCCGCTTCGGGGTCAGCGCCGGCGCCACGAGCTGCCGCAGGCGCTGGTGCTCGCGGCCCTCCGCCGTGGACATCGACTCGACGTCCACCCACGGCGACAGCCACTTGATTTCGCCGGGGGTGTAGCTGGGCACGTTCTTCTTGACGTTGCGGGAGACCCCGGGGTGGGTCAGCAGGCGCCGGACCACGTCACCGCGGGTGATCGACCATGCCAACATGCCTTCCGGCAGCTCGACGGCCACCGCGGGTCCGGCCGCGCGCAACTCGTCGATCTGCGCGTACAGGCACTTGCCGCCGCGACTGTCGATCTGGGTGGTGGGGGCAGCGCTGAAGTCGACCATAGTGCGCCTCCTACGATGGTGAGTTAACGCAAAGAAAGGTAACTGTCGATCGGGAACTGCCGGGTAACCGCTTTCTCGCACCCGCCACGAATTCGACTGGACAAAGGCGCAGATCATTGCGTCGGGCCCGCGGACCAACCTATCGTCCTTTCACGACACGTGTCAGGGAGCGGCGATCCCGCCCTACTCACCGAATTCCGCGGCAACCCCATTTGTTAACGCGTGTGCGGAGGCAGAAACATGGACAGGATTCGCCGGGTCGGCGTCGTCGGGTGCGGGGTCATGGGCGCCGGGATCGCCGAGACGTGCGCGAGGGCCGGGTTGGACGTGCTCGTCGCGGTGTCGCGGCCGGCCTCCCTCGTACCGGGCCGGGCGCGGCTGACCGCGTCGCTGGACCGCGCGGTCGGCCGGGGCAAGCTGAGCGAGGCGGACCGGGACGCGACGCTGGGCCGGGTGTCCTTCACCGCCGACCTGACGGACTTCGCCGACCGGCAGCTGGTCATCGAGGCCGCGTCGGAGCAGGAGTCGATCAAGCTCGACGTGTTCGCCACCCTCGACAAGGTCGTCGAGGACGAGGACGCCATCCTCGGCTCGAACACGTCCTCCCTGCCGATCGTGAAGCTCGGCGGCGTCACCGCCAGGCCCGAGCAGGTGGTGGGCATCCACTTCTTCAACCCCGCGCCGGTGCTCCCCCTCGTGGAGGTCGTCGGCTCGGTGCGTACGGACGTGCGGACCGTCGAGACCGTCGACGCGTTCGTCACGGAGGTGCTCGGCAAGCAGGTCGTCCGCGCCAAGGACCGCGCGGGATTCGTGGTGAACGCGCTGCTGATCCCGTACCTGCTCTCCGCCGTCCGGATGGTGGAGTCCGGCATGGCGTCGGTGGCCGACATCGACAAGGCGATGACGCTCGGCTGCGCGCACCCGATGGGTCCGCTGCGCCTCGTCGACCTGATCGGGCTCGACATCGTGGCCGCGATCAGCGAGTCGCTGTACCGGGAGTTCCGGGAACCGCACTACTCGCCGCCGCCGCTGCTCGCCCGCATGGTGGCCGGCGGCATGCTCGGCAAGAAGTGCGGCCGGGGCTTCTACGAGTACGGGCGATGAGCACGTACGAGAGGCTGACCAGGCTGTTGGAGTCCCAGGGCGCGCGGTTCCGCCTCATCCCGCACGAACCGCAGGGGGTCACCTCCCCGGCCAGCCGGTTGCGTGGTCACCCGCTGTCCCAGGCGGCCAAGTGCATCGTCGCGCGGGTCAAGCTCGGCAAGAAGGTGAACCGCTTCGTGCTGGCCGTCGTGCCCGGCGACCGACTGGTCGCGCTCGACGCGTTGCGGCGGATGTGGGACGGCACCTACGTGTCGTTCGCGACCAGGGAGACGGCCGAGGAGCTGTCCGGCTGCGTCAGCGGCACGATCGTCCCGTTCAGCTTCCGCGACGACCTGGAACTGGTGGTGGACCCCCGGCTGCTCGACGAGCCGGAGATCTACTTCAACGCCGCCCGGCTCGACGTGTCGATCGCCCTGGACACGCGCGACTACGTACGCCTGGCCGGGCCGAGGATCGCGTACATCGCCGGAACGTCCCTCGCGGAGGTGGGCTGAACCATGGACCTCGCCGACCGGCTGCACCGCGTCCTCGCCGACGCGAAGTACCTGTCCCTGTCCACCGTCTCCCCCGACCGCCGGCCCTGGACGGCGGTGTTGCAGTACGCGTGGCTGCCCGACCCGCTGCGCTTCCTGTTCGGCTCCGCGACGCAGTCCCGGCACAGCCGGCACGTGGCGGCCCGCCCGACGGTGAGCGGTGCGCTCTTCGTCACCGGCGACGGCGGGCTCACCGAGGTCGACGGCGCCCAGTTCACCGGCACCTGCCGGGAGCTGACCGCCGACGAGGTACGTGCACACCACGGCACGTTCTACGACGCGCTGCTGCCGGACGAGACCAGCAGGGCGGAGTACACCCTGCCCGTGTCGGCGCTGCTGCCGCCGGCGGAGCACCGCATCTACCAGATCTCGGTGGACCGCGTGTGGCTCGTCGACACCAGCACCTGGATCGAGGACCGGATCGACCGCCGGGTCGAGGTGGACCTGCCCTGAGCGGGGCGGGTCCACCCCGGTCCCGGGGTCACTCGGCCATCGTCGCCCAGAACACCGCCTCGTAGGCGTGCACCATCCGCGCCGCGCGCAGGGCCTCCACCGGGTCGTCGCCCGCCGAGAGGCCGGCCGACACCACCCCGGCCGCCTGCTCCAGCACCTCGTCCGGCGTCTCGGCGAAGTAGCGGAAGTGCGCGACCGCCTCGTCGGGGAACCCGTACCGCGCCTGGAGGGCGTCGGCCACCCGGGCGTAGAAGCCACCCGACTCCTCGACGTTGACCAGCAGGGCCAGCGGGATCGCCGACCGCGGCCCGAACACGGCGGTCCGGACGATGAAGCAGGGGTACGCCTGGGCCAGCGGGCGCGGCTCGTGCGCCCGCAGCTCCTTCTCCCCCAGGCCCACCGCGGCGGCGAAGGCCGGCAGCAGGCCCAGCGCCTCCTCCTCGGCGCCCGCCATCGCCAGGAACAGCGGCTCGGGGAAGCGGGCCGCCAGGAACGCGAAGCTGCTCCGGTCGCTGGACACCAGGTGGTACAGCTCGCCGGCCAGGGCCCGCAGCCGGTCGACCGGCACCTCACCGCGTTCCAGCTGCTCCAGGAACCGGTTGGGCGCCAGCTCCAGCGACCGCCGGCCCTGTGCCACCAGCTCTGCCACGTGCTCGTCCACTAGTCACCTCCGAATCGTGCGGTGCAGGTTCGGGCCGCTCGCCGGTCCCGGTTCGGGCTCGGCGATCCACGGCCCCTCGATGGACGCGTCGAGCACGCCCTCTTCCAACCAGGTGAAGCTGCCGCCCAGCACCCGCCGGGCCACCGCGACGTCGTCGCCGTCGGTGTTCTCCCCCAGCCGCCGGCGCAGCTCCGCCACCCGCTGGCGGGACTGTCGGCAGAACGCGTCGGCCAGCTCGACCGCCGTGCCGCCGAGCGCCTTGGCGTACACGCAGGCGGCGGTCATCGCGTACAGCTCGGCGGCGACGTCCACGACGCGGCCGAGGAAGAGCTGCCGCTGGGCGACCGCCTCGCCCCACCGCTCCCGGCCGTCGGCGAGGTGCCGGGCCAGCTCGGCGCTCGTCGCGTCGACGAACGACAGGTGCCCGGCCAGGTCGCCGAAGCCCGGCGGCGGCGTGAACGGCGTGGACCGGTCGGCCGGGCCCTGTTCGTCCGCCAGCGCGTCGGTCGCGACGAACACCCGCAGCGCCTCGCTGGAGCCGTCGAAGATCCGACCGATGCGCAGGTCCCGGAACAGCTGCTCGACGGGGACGCCGCGCTCACCGCGCGCGGCGGCCGACTCCGCGGTCTCGTACCCGCGACCGCCCCGGATCTGCATTAGCTCGTCGACGATCCGCCACGCCTGCTCCGACGCGAACAGCTTCGCCAGCTCGGCCTCCGTGTGCGTGTCCAGCACACCGGCGTCGGCGTGCCGGCCGGACACCTCGACCATGGCCTCCAGGGCGAAGGCGGTCGCCGCGATGTAGGCGATCTTGCCCGCCACCGCCTCGTGCTCACCGATCGGCCGGTCCCACTGCACGCGGACGCCCGACCACTCGCGGGCGATCCTGAGGCTCCACTTGGCGGCGGCGGCGCAGACGGCGGGCATCGACAGCCGGCCGGTGTCCTGCGCGGCGAGCGCCACCTGGAGCCCCTGCCCCTCCGGCCCGATCCGGCGGCTCGCGGGCACCACGACCCGGTGCAGCCGGACGACCCCGTTCTCCAGGCCGCGCAGGCCCAGGAAGGAGCTGCGGTGCTCCACGGTGACCCCGGGCGCGTCGGCCTCCACCACGAACGCGGACATGCCTCCCGGGCCGCTGTCCGAGGGCGGGACCAGGGCCATCACCACGATCAGGTGGGCGATGGTGCCGTTGGTCGTCCACAGCTTCACCCCGTCGAGGCGGTAGCCGCCGTCCTCCGTGGGGGTGGCGGTGGTCCGCATCCGGAAGGGGTCGTTGCCGATGTCCGGCTCGGTGAGGGCGAAGGCGGAGATCTCGCGTACGCACCTCGGCAGCAGTTCCCGCCGCTGCGCGTCGGTGCCGAACAGCCGCAGCGGCTGGATGAGGCCGATCGCCTGGTGCGCGCCGAGCAGCTCACCGAGCGAGGAGTGCGCGGTACTGACGATCATCAGCGCCCGGTGGTAGCAGACCCCCGACAGGCCGAGCCCGCCGTACTCCCGGGGGAGCTTGATGGCGAACGCGCCGAGGTCGCGCAGGCCGTCGACCACCTCGTCGGGGATCCGGTCCTCGCGCTCGATGAGCCGGCCGTCCACCTTGTCGGTGCAGAACGCGCGCAGCCGCGCGAGGAACGCCTCGGCGTCGGCGTCGAGCCCGGCGTCGGGCAGTGGGTCGAGCAGGTCGACCCGCAGCCTGCCGCGCAGGAGTTCGCTGCCGAAACTCGGTCTGGACATCGTTGCCTCCCCGGTCGCCGGGTGCTCTGGATCGGGACACGGACGGGCCACGCCCACCCCGCCCGGGGCGGTGCGGACATGGCCCGTACTCGACGTGCTCAGCTCGCCGGAACGGCCTTGATCAGGGAGAGCGGCCCGGCGGCGCCGTGCCCGCACCACTCGACGGTGAAGCCGGTGTCGGCGAGCAGGGCCCGGAACTCGCTCTCGGTGCGCTCCCGGCCGCCCGCGGTCACCAGCATGTTGATGTCCGTGTAGAACATCACCGGGTTGTCGGTGTTCGCGGTGTCCGGCAGCACCGAGCCGACGATCAGCAGCGTCGCGTCGGCGGGCATGTGCGCGCGCACCGTGCTCAGCAGCTTCCGGGCGTTCTCGTCGTTCCAGTCCTGGAAGACGCTCTTGATGATGTACAGCTCGCCGCCCCCGGGGACCGACGAGAAGAAGTCGCCCGCCACGATCTCGCAGCGGTCGGACACCCCGGCCGCGGCGAGCACGCCGGCGGCCTCGGCGACGCCCGCGGCGCTGTCGAAGCACACCCCGGTCAGGTGCTCGTGGGTGCCGAGGATCGCGGCGAGCAGCGTGCCGTCGCCGCCGCCGACGTCCACGACGGTACGGACGCCGGAGAAGTCGTACCCGTTCGCGACGAGCTGGGCGGACACCCTCGACTCCTGCCCCATCGCCACGTTGAACAGCGCGGACAGCTCGGGGTGCTCGGCGAGGTGCTCGTACGCGTTCCGGCCGTGCACGTGGTCGAAGGCGCACTCACCGGTCTCGATGGTGTGCCGCACCTGCTGCCAGGACGAGAACAGCGTGGGGTTGGTGAAGAACCGGGTGAACGCCCACAGCGAGTTCGGCGAGTCGGTGCGCAGCTGCTCACCCACCTCCGTCAGCCGGAACTCGCCCGGCGTCGGCTCGGCCAGCAGGCCGACGGCCACGAGGGTCCGCAGCAGCCGGTGCAGCGACGGCGCGTGGGTGCCCGTCGCCTCGGCGAGCTGCGCGCTCGTGACGCGGCCGTCGTGGATGTGGTCGGCGAGCTTCAGCTCGGCGGCGAGCGCGAGCGACTGCGAGGCCATGTACCCGCCGATGATCTCGATCAGCGCGGCACGGTTGCGGATCTTGGAGGCCAGGGTGGTCGGGACGGTGCTGGTCATGAGGCATGCCTTTCCGCGAGGGAGTGTCGGACCCACACGTTGGGTTCGACGTAGACGGCGTGGTCGTGGTCGACGTTCACCTCGACCGGGGTCAGGGCACCCGGCACGACGACCGGTCCGCTGGTGTCGAAGGGCAGCCCGGTCCAGGCGCGCCACTGCGCGAGGCTGCCGGAGATCGTCATGGAGGCCGGGCAGACGTCGAGGACCTGACCGCCCGCCCGGACGTGGACGCGCAGCCACGGGTCGGTCGGCAGCCCGTCGTCGCGGGTCCGGGCGGCGTACCCGGTCATCGGCTCGTGCGGCTCGGCGTGCTTGCCGCTGGGCCGGACCGGCCCGACGACGTCGCGGTAGCCGTGCCGGCGGGCGTTGTCCTTCACCGCCGCCAGGACGCGCCCCGACATGTTCCGGGCCTGCATCCCCGGCACCACGGCTATCTCCAGCGCGCACAGCGCGGTGAGCTCGCGGCCGGCGGAGGTGTCGAGCATGCTCATCCCCAGCACCGCGTCCCAACCGGTGTCGGGCAGGCTCGCCGGGTCGCCGTCCCACGCGAACGGCACGGCGGCCGCGCGGGCCACCACCCTGTCGTCGGATTCGACGACGACGAGCTGGTGCTCCGGGTACCGGTCGAAGGCCCAGCCGATCACCATGGGCTCGGGCGGGATGTACTCGGGCCACGACGCCTCCATGTGGAGCATCGCGTCCCGCAGGTCCGGTCGCTCGGCGAGCGTCAACACGCGCACGGGGTCACCTCCGTCGGTCAGGCGGCCAGGCTGCGCGCGGGCAGCGGGTCCGCGGGCATGGCGCAGTGGTCGTCGGCGTGCCTGCGCAGCAGCGCCAGGTATTCGGCGCGGGGCACCGCGACCGCGCCGATGAGCTTCGCGTGGTCGCCGTCGTGCTGGACGTCGACCGCCACGCCGCCGCTCTCCGCGACGCGCCGCACCAGGCACGCGACCGCGACCTTCGCGGCGCCGCTGCGCAGGGCGAACTGGGAGTCGGCGCTGAACACGCCGCCGACCCGTACGCCGAACGTGCCGCCGATCAGCTCGTCGCCCTCCCACACCTCGACGCTGTGGGCGTGCCCCGCCGCGTGCAGCTCGCGCAGCGCCGACACGAGCCGGTCGGTCAGCCACCGGGGCTCGCGGCCCACGCGGCAGTGCTGCACCACCCGGTCGAAGCAGACGTCGAGCGTCGTCGTCCACTCGACCTTGTTGCGCAGCTGCCGCCGCAGGCTGCGCTGGATGCGGGCCCGGTCGACGTGGATCACCGGGCGCGGGTCGGGCGAGCACCAGGCGACGGCGTACGGGTCGGCGCTCCCGGCGAGCACCGCGATCCGGCCGGCGGCGACGTCCGCCTCGTAGGTGAACTCGCTGACGATCTTCCGCTCCTCGGTGTCGGCCGGGAACGGGAACAGCCCGTGCCGGTAGGCGCCGAGAAGCGTCGTCGCGGACAGGTCGTCGCCGAACGCGACCGGACCCTCGGTGGGGGCGTGGGCGAGGTCGAGCGTCTCCCAGCCCATCACGCGGCCCGCAGGAACTCGGTGCGGGTCAGGTAACCGATGTAGCGGTCGAGCATCTCCGCGTCCACCGTGGGGATCTCGATGCCGCTGCCGCGCAACGCGTGCTCCACGTTGGTGCGGGAGAAGACGGGGAACGTCGTCTCCAGGTACATCTCCGCGACGCTCATCTGGCCCGTCGCGCAGCGGTCGATGAACAGCGGCGCGAAGGGGGTCATCGGATGGTCGGGCTGTTCGACCGCCACCCGCACCATCTCGTCGAGCCACTCGGCCCAGGACACCTCGCGGATGTCGTGCCCGTGCGCCCGCAGGCGCTCGACCAGCACCGAGATGTTGACCTTCCCGGGGTTGGTGAGGTGGTAGACCTCGCCGGCGGGCCGGGACGACCGGGCGATGTGAGCGACCGCGGCGGCGAACACGTCGACCGGCGTGTAGTCCAGCGGCAGCTCCGCGACCGGGGCGGTGCCGGTGTCCACCACGAACTTCTTCATCGCGCACATCTCCGTGGCGATGTTCCACGCGCCGTTCACCCGGTCGCCGGAGATGTCGGCGGCCCGGTAGATCGCCACCGGCAGCCCCTGCTCGGCCGCCCGGTGCAGCAGCGCCTCGGCCACCCACTTGCTCTCCACGTACCCGACGGAGAGGTGGTCGGCGTACGCCAGGGGGGTGTCCTCGTCGACGTGCCGGACCCCGGCGGTGCCGAAGCCCGCGACGACGGCCATGGTCGACGTGTAGTGGATCGGGACGTTGCGGTGCCGCGCGGCCATCCGGATGATCTCGCGGGTGCCGTCGACGTTCGCCGGCCGCATGTGCGAGTACGGGTAGATGAAGTTGACCGCCCCGCCGGGGTGGTGGATGACGTCGACCGTGCGCGCCAGCTCGTCGAAGGCCGCCTCGGACAGGCCGAGCCCGGGTGCCGCGAGATCGCCGGGGACGGCGACGATCCGGCCCGCCGCCTGGTGATCGGCGAGGTCCTCGCCGAAGTAGTGCCGCGCGTTGGCCTGGATGCGGGCCAGGCACTGCTCCGGCCCGTCGCCGCGCACCAGGCAGTGCACCACCGCGTCCGTGCTGGTCAGCAGCTCCCGCAGCAGGTAGATGCCCAGGAAGCCGGTGGCGCCGGTGAGGAACACGTGGCGGGGGTCCCGCCAGCGCGGCTCGTCGGGCACGTCGCGCCGGATCTCCACGTCCAGCTCCGTCTCGGCGGCGAAGTCCACCCGCCTGCGGGTGTCGTCGCCGGCGAGCGTGCCCTCCCGGGCCTCGCGCACCGCCCGCGCCAGGCCGCGCGGCGTCGCGTCCTCCAGCAGCAGCCGGATCAGCGGACGCACCTGGGTGATGAGCACGCCGAAGGAGCCGCGGATCTTCGCGAGCAGCTCGGCGGCGAGGATCGAGTTGCCGCCCTGCGCGAAGAAGTTGTCGTCCGGCAGCACCCTGGGCACGCCGAGCACCTGCCCCCACAGCCGGGTCACGCCGCGCTCCACCAGGTCGACGGGCGTGTCGTCGCCGCTGTCCGACGCGACCGCCGTGGCCCGCGGCGCGGGCAGCGCGGTCAGGTCGACCTTGCCGTTGGTCTTCAGCGGCAGCTCGTCGAGGGCGACGAACGTCGTCGGCACCATGTAGTCGGGCAGGTGGCGGCCGACGAACTCGCGCAGCTCCGCGACGTCCAGGGGCCGCGGGCCGGTGTGGTACGCGACCAGGCGCCGCTGGCCGTCGTGCTCGTAGGTGGTGACGGCGACCGTGTCGATGCCGTCGTGCGCCGCGAGCGCCGCCTCGATCTCGCCGGGCTCCACCCGGAAGCCACGGATCTTGACCTGCCGGTCGATGCGCCCGATCACCTCGAGGTTGCCCTCGGCGGTCCAGGCGCCCAGGTCACCGGTCCGGTACATCCGCGCGCCCGGCTCGGACGCGAACGGGTCCGCGCGGAAGCGGCCGGCGTCGTCCTCGGTCAGGTAGCCGCGCGCCACGCCGCGACCGCCGATGTGGATCTCGCCGCGCTCGCCGGGGCCGACCGGCCGGTCGTGCTCGTCGAGGACGTACACGACGGTGCCGGGCAGCGGCCGGCCGACCGGGGCCGCGCCGCGGGCGGGCAGCACGTCGGCGGTCAGGTCCATCAGGCAGGAGGTGATCGTGGTCTCGGTGAGCCCGTAGGCGTTGACCAGCCGCACCCTGGGCATCAGGTCCAGTGCCGTGCGGCAGTCCTCCGCGTTGACCGCCTCGCCGCCCACGATGACCATCCGGACCGGCAGGTCGCGGGCCCCCGCGCCGGCCTCGGCGAGGAAGCGGCGCCAGTACGCGGGGGTCAGGTCCATGACGGTGACCCCGTGGTGGCGCAGCCGCTCCGGCAGCTCGCTGGGCGCCCAGCTCAGCTCGGGCAGCACCAGCGTCGCCCCGCCGAGCAGCGCGACCGTGATCTGCTCGATGGACGTGTCGAAGGAGAGCGCGCCGAACTGCAACACCCGGTCGTCGGGGGTGACGCCGTAGCGGCCGGTCAGTTCCCCGCACAGGTAGCTCAGCGAGTCGTGGTTGACCACGACGCCCTTCGGCGTACCCGTGGAGCCCGAGGTGTAGATGATGTAGGCGGCGTCCCCGCCGCCCACCGCCACGGCCGGGGCGGTCGCGGCGCCGTCCGCGGCGCTCACGGTGAGCGCCCTGACCGGCAGGTCGGCGAACCGCGCCACGTCACGCCCGTGGGTGATGACGGTGGTGCAGTCGGTCTCCTTCACGAACGCCTCGACCCGGCTGTCCGGCAGCCCCGGATCCACGGGCAGGTAGGCCGCGCCCGCCTTCCAGATGGCGAGCAGGCCGACGATGGCGTCGATGGAGCGTTCCAGGTGGACCATGACCACGGAGTCCGCGCCGACGCCCTCGTCGACGAGGTGGCGGGCCAGGCCGTTGGCCCGGCGCTCCAGGTCCGCGTAGCTGAGGTGCGCGTCGCCCTGCACGACCGCGGTCCGGTCGGGCTGCGACGCCGCGCGGACGGCGATGAGTTCGTGGACACGCGGTTGCGTACGGATGTTCATGTTTTCCCTCGGGTGTGAGCACGGTCGTACCCGTGGATTTACCTGCCGCTGACCCAACGAAATTCGATACGGGCGACACTACTGCCTGACGGCGGTTCCCCCGACTACCAGAATGAGCACGGGACCCGAATTGACACTACTCATCAGGGTAGTCCTTTGGACGCGGTCGGCCCTTCGTCGAATTGAGCGTGAACGGCGCCGGAAAACGTAATGTGGCAGTGGTGTCCGGAAGGTCCGGACCGCCCTACGCCGCGGAGGAGACCGGCACGTGGCGGACGAGTTCCGCCCGCGAGGAGATGCCCAGCCGGCGGAACAGGCCGCGCAGGTGGTAGTTGACCGTGTGCGGCGACAGCCGCACCCGGGTCGCGATCTGCCGGTTGGTCATGCCCTCGGCGACGAGTCGCGCGATGGCCCGCTCGACGCCGCTGAACGACTCCCACGCGCCGCCGGCGTCCGGACGGTGCTCCCGGGCGGCGGGCGCGGAGCGCAGCCCGATCCGGCGCCGCAGGTCGGCGGGGGCCGCGGGCTCGGCCGACGGGTCGGCGGCGCGGGACGCACCGGCCACGGCCCGGCGCAGGCGCAGGCGGTCGCGGTCGGCGCGAAGCGCCTGCCGCACGGCGGGCGGCAGGGCGTCGAGCACCGCCCACCACACCAGTTCGTGCCGGAAGGCGAGGTCGTCGCCCACCCAGTCGAGCAGTCCGGCGTCGAGCAGCGCGTCCAGGTCCGGCAGCATCTGGGCGGTGTTCCGCCCGGTCATCGCCGCCAGCTCCGCCAGCTGGCAGGAGCGGCCGAGCACGGCGGCCACCCGCAGCAGCTGCCAGGATCCGGTGGGCGCGCCGCGCAGCGTGGCGCGGACCAGCTCCTGGACCCGCCTCGGCGTCCGGGCCCGGCCGGGCCCGTCGGTGACGCCCTCGACACGGAACCCCTCGCGCAGGGCGGCCAGCAGCAGCGGGTCCCCCTGCGCGGCGGCGACGAGCAGGCGCACGGCCGGCTCCGCCACGACACCCGACGGATCGGCGACGAGCCGACCCACGGCCTCCCCGGAGAGCGGGCGGCCCGCGTCGGCGAGCGTCCCGACCATCTGCGACAACTGCTCGTCCTCGTACGCCACGACGCAATCGTGCACGTGAATGTCTGCCGGTCTCAACATTGCCTTACCACCAGGTACGCCGAGCAATTACCCGCACGTGGGGGAAGCGGGGCCGCAGCGGCTTCCCGGCGGGTGACTCGGGATTGCTTCGATCAATGTAATGACGTCGCGAGAGAGGCGGGCAGTTGTGGAACCCGTTGTGGTCCAGGATTTCGTACCGGCGATCGACCTGTCGGGCCGCACCACCGCCGAGGGGCGCGCGGCCATCGCGGCAGCCATCGGCAAGGCGTGCGAGGGTTCGGGGTTCTTCACCGTCGTGGGGCACGGCGTGCCCCGGGACCTGGTGAACCGCATGTACACCACCACCAAGACCTTCTTCACCCGACCGGAGGAGGAGAAGGACCGGAGCGCGAACCGCGGTTCCGGAGTGTCGGGGCTGCGCCGCCCGGGCGGCCCGTACGAGGCGTTCGCCGCGCACGTGACGGGCGACCTGAGCGAGGAGGAGCGCGCGCGGCTCGGCACGCACCCGGCCACCTGGAAGGCGGCGAACATCTGGCCGGACGACGACTTCAAGGCCGTCTGGTACGAGTACATCGCCGCCATGACCGAGCTGTCGGCGGACATCATGCGGCTGTTCGCGCTCGCGCTCGACCTGCCGGAGGGCTTCTTCGACAGCAAGTTCGACGAGCACGTGTCCCTGATCATCGCCAACTACTACTACCCGACGCCCGAAGACGGCGTGCTGCGGCGGGAGATGCACACCGACTGGGGCAGCCTGACGGTGCTCTACGTGGAGGACGAGCTCGGCGGGCTCCAGGTGCGGCGCGGCGACGACGACTGGCTGGACGTGCCCGCCATCCCCGGCAGCTTCGTCGTGAACATCGGCGACCTGATGGCGTTCTGGACCGGCGGCCGGTGGGCGTCGACCGTGCACCGGGTGGTCAACCCGGAGGGGGCGGACGCGCCCTCGCGCGTCTCCATCCCCTTCTTCTACCTGCCCAACCACGACACCACGATCGAGCCCATGCGCCCGCTGGCCCAGGAGAGCGCCGAGGCCGGGCTCGACCGGGTGACCGTCGGGGAGTGGTTCTCGCACAAGATGCAGTCGACGTACCAGGCTTCCGCGTAGCCGAGCCCCGCCGCCCCGCCGGACCGCCCCGCACGCGCGGTCCGGCGGGGCGGCGGCGCGCCGGTGCGGCAACCCGACGCGGCGCGCTCCGGCGTCAGAGGGAACGCACCGCGCCCGGCATGGTGAACTCGATGGTCTCGCGGGCGACCTCGCGCTCCACCACGGTCACCGGGCCGCGCGCCCGCAGCGCCTCGACCATCCCCTCGACCAGGCGCGGCGGGGCGGACGCGACCGCGGTGACCCCGACCGTGGTGACACCCGCCAGCCACTCCGGCAGGATCTCCGCCGCGTCCTCGATGAGGTGGGCCGGTCGGCCCGCGCGGCGGGCCAGCTCGACGAGTCGTTGCGTGTTCGCCGAGTTGGTCGAGCCGACCACGAGCACGAGGTCGGACTCCTCGACGACCGTACGCAACGCCGCCTGCCGGTTGGTCGAGGCGTAGCAGATGTCGGCCGAGGACGGCCCTCGCTGCGCCGGGAACCGTTGGCGCAGCACGTCGAGCACTCGGCGGTCTCGTCCACGGCCAGCGTGGTCCGGGTCAGGTACGACACCCGCTCCGGGTCGGGCACCTCGACCGTGCGCGCGTCCTCCAGCGACTGCACGAGGAGCATCCGGTCCGGCGCCTCGCCCAGGGTGCCCTCGGTCTCCTCGTGCCCCGCGTGCCCGACGAGGAGGACGGTGTCCCCACGGTCGGCGTACTGGCGCGCCTCCGTGTGCACCTTCGCCACCAGCGGACACGTCGCGTCGAACACCTCCAGGCCGAGCCGGGCGGCCTCGGCGCGCACCACGGGCGACACCCCGTGCGCCGAGAACACCACCGTCGCGCCGGCGGGCACCTCGTCGAGTTCCTCGACGAACACGGCGCCGCGCGACTCCAGGTCGGCGACGACGTGCGCGTTGTGGACGATCTGTTTGCGGACTTACACCGGGCTTCCCCGACTGGCGAGCGCACGCTCGACGATCTCGATCGCACGCTCGACACCGGCGCAGAACGCACGCGGTGCCGCGAGCAGTACCGTTACGGACTCGGCTACGGACGCGCACTCCTTCCCACGCATCTCCGCAGTATCGATCCGCGTCCTCGCAATCCGGTGGGGTTCCGGTGGAGCACCAGGGACGACGCCCCGCGCCGACCGCGCCGGGGCCGGTGGTGGCGGGCCCGCGCCGTCGGACCGCGACGATACGGCGGGTGCCGCCGGTGGCGCCAGCGCCCGTCCGTCGCGCCTACGTGTCCGCTATCCGTCGACCCGGTAGGCGGCGAGGACCGTCTCGGAGATGAGGCGGGGGGCGTCCGCCCGGTCCACCTGCCCGCTGGCCACGTCGACGGCGGCGCCCTTCATGATGTGGTGCAGGACGCTGGTCAGCCAGCTGGCCGGAAGGTCGGCCCGGAACACCCCTTCGTCCTGACCCCGGCGGATCAACTGGTCGACGCGCCGCGCCGGCTCGGCGTGCAGCTCGTGCACGCGTTCGGGCGGCAGCGACGCCTGCGCCGCCTCCAGGACGGCACTCGACTGGGCGATCAGCAGCCAGCTCGACCGGATCAGCACGCGCAGCGCGTCGCGCGGGTCGCCGGTCAGGTCGAGGCCCGCCAGGAGTTCCTCCCCCTCGGCCAGCACCCGGGTCAGCGCGGCCTCGACCAGGGCGTCGCGGGACGGGAAGTGACCGTAGAGGGTCACCCGACCCACCCGCGCGGCCTGTGCGATCTCGCTGACGCTCGCGTCGGGGTCGCGGCTCAGGCAGCTCACCGCCGCCTCCAGGATCCTCTCCACGTTCTGCTGGGCGTCGGCCCGGCGGGTCGGCTTGGCAAGTGGGCGAGTCATGGAACTTCCCCTAAGTCGAACACTCTTGCATGAGTTAACGTGTCTCCGTAACTTGAACACTACCGTTCAACTTGGCGGAGGAGCCTGGCAGCCATGGCGGAACCTGTGACCGCAACCGAAACTTCCACACCCGCGAGTCCACACCCGCGGCGCTGGCGGATCCTGGGCCTCGTCGGCATCGCCCAGCTGATGCTGATCCTGGACGTCACCGTCGTCGCGATCGCCCTGCCGCACATGGGGGCGGACCTGGGCATGGAGCGGGAAGCCCTCACGTGGGTGGTGAGTGGATACACCCTCACGTTCGGCGGCCTGTTGCTGCTCGGCGGTCGCGCCGCGGACCTGTTCGGCGCCCGACGCCTCGTCCTCGCCGGGCTCCTGCTGTTCAGCGCCGCGTCCCTGACGGCGGGCCTGGCGACCAGCGGCCCCATGCTGCTGGGCGGTCGCATCGGGCAGGGCCTCGCCGCGGCGATCCTCTCCCCCGCCGCCCTGTCCCTCGTCGTCACGATCTTCGACGGCGACGAGCGCAACAAGGCGCTCGGCATCTGGTCGGCGCTCGGCGGCGGTGGCGCCGCCCTGGGCGTCCTCCTCGGCGGCCTGCTCACCGCCGGGCCGGGCTGGCCCTGGGTGTTCTTCGTCAACGTGCCGGTCGGGATCATCCTGCTGCTGGCCCTGCGGATGCAGCTTCCGCCCCAGGCGCCCACCGGCGCGACGGCCCGGCTCGACGTGCCCGGCGCGGTGCTGGTGACGGCGGCCACCGGATCGCTGATCTACGCGCTGATCCGCGCCGGCGACGTCGGCTGGGGCAACCCGACGATCCTGCTGCTGCTGGTGGCCGCCGTGCTCCTCTACGCCGCGTTCGTCGTCCGCCAGCGCCGCGCCGCGAGCCCGCTGATGGACGTACGGCTCCTGCTCCGCCGGCCGGTGGCGACCGGGGCGCTGCTGATCCTCGTCGCGACCGCGCTGATGATCACCGTCTTCTTCCTGGGCACGTTCTACCTCCAGGACCACCAGGGCTACGGCGCCCTGCGCACCGGGCTGCTCTTCCTGCCCGTGGCGATCACGACCATGCTCGGCGCGAACGCCGCCGGCCGCGTCATCGGCCGGCTCGGGGCGCGCACGCTCGGCGTCCTGGGCCTGCTCGTCTCGGCGGCCGGCATGGCGGTTCCCGCCTTCGTCGACGGGACCCTGGCCCTCGTCGTCGGGGTGGCCGTCGCCGCGGCCGGCACCGGCGTCCTCTTCGTCGTGGCGTCCGCCGTCGCGCTCGGCCAGGTCGCGCCACACGAGGCCGGTCTGGCGTCCGGCATCGTCAGCACCTTCCACGAGTTCGGCGCCTCGCTCGGCGCCGCCGTCGTGTCGAGCATGGCCGCGGCCAGCATCGCGGGCACCAGCACGGCCGGCTTCTCCCGCGGCTTTACCACCGGCGCCGTCATCGCCGCCGCCGCCGCGGTCCTGGCCTTCTTCCTCACCCCCCGGCCGACCCACTGAGCCCCGGCCCGGTGGTCGGTCGGGGGCCCGCCCGCCGACCACCGGGTCGGACACCGGCACGCTGCGGGGACGCGCGACCGCGCCGCCCCCGCCGCCGCGTCGACGAGCCGGCACTCAGCGGCGTAGCCGCGGCGCGATCCAGACGCCGAGGCTGTCACCGTGGCACTGCTCGACGCTGGTCGTGCTGACCCGCAGGGACACCTGGGTCGAGTCGCTGACGTCCACCTTGACCGGGCGGGTCCTCCCGAGGCCGACCGTGGTGGTGAAGACCTCCTTGCGGTCGGAGAGGACGGTGAACCGCAGCGGCCCGGCCTTCGGGGACTCGTCGGCGATGCCCACGGCCGCCTCGAGGACCCGGAACTGCCGGCTCACCACGAACGTGACCATGTAGTGGTCGTTCAACCAGCACGGAGACGCGGTCAGCACCGCTTGGTGCGGCTTCCCGGCCACGGTCAGCGGCTCCTGCTCCCAGCCCTCGAAGTCGTCCACCTCGCGCATCTCGGTCAGCGGGACCACGTCGGCCTGGGGCGACGGCGACGCGGTGACCGCGGTCGACGCGGGTGTCGGGGAGGGATCGGTGCCGGTGGACGCCGCCGGTGTGGTCGGCTGGGGCTGTCCGGTGGACGGGGCACCCTGGACCGGCGGCGCGGCACCGCCGCCGCCGGTGTCGCGGGTCAGCTCCAGCGCGACGGGAATGGCCGCCGCGACCACCGTGGCCACGGCGGCGATGACCGCGCCGACGACCGCAGGATGCGACGAGCGACGCCGTCTCGGGACAGACACGGCTCGATTATGGCAACTCCGCGCACGCGGACCGGGCCGCCGCCGGTCAGTGCCCGAGCCGCGGCGGGATTCCTGCGCATGCGGACCGTCGTCGAGCCCAACGTCGTCGGGCTCGCGGTGAACGCCTTCATCACCCTCAGCGTCAACCCCACGCAGCTCGGGCAGGCCGGCGAACTGCTGGCCGCGCCCCCGCCGTGCTCATGATCGCCGCGACGACCGGAGACCGGAATTTGTGCGGCGAGATCGCGCTGGAGAGCGACGCCGCGCTCTACGAGTTCCTGTCCGGCACCATCGGCCAGCTCCCCGGCCTCCAGCACGCCGACGTGGCCGTCGCCCTGCGTTCCGTCAAGCGGGCGGGGAGCTGGCCGATGGTGCCGGACGCGCCTCCCGCAGGCGAAGTGAGCCGTCGCAGCGTGGGCGCCCCACCCGGATGACCGACCTGCTCGTGACGGGTGCGGCGGAGAGCCGGCCCCGGGGGCGGCAGGCCGGCCGGCCGTCGGTCAACAGGGCGAACCGGCACCGACCGAGTCGAGCTCCTCCCGGTCGACCTCGGTCGCCCCGCCGTGTGCCCGGCACACCTGTCCGTGCCAACTGAGGGGATCGGTACTGACGCGTCCCCACCCGGCATTCTCGTAGGACACGAGCAGCTCCCCGCCCTTCGGGGAGAGCTGCTCGGCGGTACCCGCCACCGGCAGGACGACCTGTGCCGCTCCCCTGCCACGTAGCCTGTCCATGAACGTCGCGGGCTCGGTGCGCTGCACCACGAGGCCCGCCCCGGTGGACAGCGCGATGCGGCCCGGCATCGCCAACCAGTGCGGGTTGGTCCCGTTCACCTCGAAGCGTCGGGACTCTCGGCCTCCGTCCGTGCTCTGCAGAAGTAGCGGGCCCTCGCTGTAGGTGATCGCCAGGCGGCTCCCGTCCGGGTGCAGGGCCAGGCCGTAGGCCGACCGCCCCCGATCGTCGGCGAGCGGCTGCCAGCCACCTTCCCGGCGGCCGGTGGCGAGGCTCCAGGTCTCGATGGCGTTGTCCGGTCCCGTCAGGGCGAACAACACCGGCCGCGTCGGATGGGGCACCGTGAGGACGTGGCTGTCCGCGATGCGGAACGGCGCACCGCGTGGCGCCCCGGTGCGGGCGTCCCACACCGAGGTCGTTCCATTGCAGACGACCACCAGTGTCGCCGCGGAGTACGCCCAGCTCAGTGAGGGTAGGTGACCGGACAGCGCGGTCTTGGCGGCGCATCGCGGCGCGGCGATCGTCGTCAGTCGCCGCATCGTCCGGGTCTCCCACACCGCGAGCGAGCCAGGTGCGGTCCCTGGGGTGGCCACCAGGGTGCCGTCGCCGTTGAAGGCGAGTGAGTTGTGCAGCTGCCAACCGGTGGTCCAGCCCGGCGTCACCCGCTCGGTGCTCACCGCCCGTCGCCGGCCGGTGCCTCTGTCCCACGCGCTCAGCGACCCGTCCTGCCCCTGCACCACGACCAACCTGTCCGTCGGGTCGTACGCCGCGGCCCGGGCGGCGGCCAGCGCGAAGTCGACAGAGTCGACCGCGGGAAGCTCCAGCACCGCGATCCCGCCGGGACCGTTCACGGTCAACACGCCGCTGCCATCCGGGGTGGCTTGCAGCCGGAGCAGGGAGTCGGGCCCGTCGAAGTAGCTGGAGGGTGCGGGGAACGAGGCGACCTGACGGCGCGCGCGGTGATCCCAGATCTCGACAGCCTCGTCCAGTAGGCGCAAGCGCTGGCCGTCCTCCTCGAACGGCCCGTTCTCGAGAAGGGCGGTGAAGCCTCGGGTCAGATCCACCGCGGCGTAGGCGCAGTGGCCCCGGTCCGCCGATCTGGGTACGTCGGCGAGCAAGGGCCGCTCACGGCCCGTCTCCAGGTTCAGCAGCAGATAGTCCACCCGCTGGACCGCGCCGCCGAGCCCCTTGCGCTGACGACACAGCACGAGCTCGGGGCGGTCCGGAAGGGAGCCGACGACCTGGGTGCCGGCTGCCATCGGGACCACCGGCCCTCGGGACGGCCGGAACAGTCCGTGACGGATGCTGTTCTTGTCGTCGTACGTGACGACGCCGAGGCGGCCGTCCGGACCGAGGCGGAGCGACGCACCGTGCCGGAACTGTGGCTTCACCGGCAGGCGGGACCGCTCGCCCCGGTCGGCGCCGGTGGCAGTGTCGATCACTCCGGCGATGTCGCCCACGACGTATCCCAGGCTGGTGCCGGTGTGGTCGAGTGCGAGCCGAACCGGTCGGTCGGTGAACAGGTCCGCCACCGGCCGGGCCAGCGGACGCCGGGCAACCGGCTTCCCGTTGGTCGCGTCCCACAGGGTCATGACGTTGTCGGTCAGGGTCGCGACGGTACGTCCGTCGCCGCTGATGGCAGCGGCCTTGGCCGTCGTGGGCAGGACGACGGCCCGGGGCGGGTGGCCGGCGGTCAGGGTGTCCAGCCGCCACACCTCGACTCCGCCCCTGCCGCCGTCATAGGCCAGCTGGGCCTCCTGGTTGGCGCTGGTGGTGAGCATTTCGTGGCCGGAACGCCAGCTTCGCGCAGCCGGCGACACCGACCGTACGTGCCGGTAGCTGCGGTAGGCCTCCGCCAGAGCCTGCCGGGTCCTGGGTGTGTCCGCCCGGGTGAACGCGTCAGCCGCCACCAGCGCGCCGGTACGCCCGCCCCAGGTGTACGACGCACGTTCCAGAAGCCCGTGGGCCGCCGCGACGGCAGCCTGCTGCTTGCTCGTCCGGTCCCGCCACCACCACAGGCCGGTGGAGGCGACCACGCCGGACAGCAGCACCAGGACGACCGTGAGAACCGCGGCCGTCACCATCCGGGCGGTGCGGCGTAGGCGGCTGCTCGCCGAGACGAACTCCCGCTCCGGCACGCTGAGGTCGTCGTGGTTCGCGTTCATCAGCGCCTCGGCCCGGCGTAGCTCGCTGCCTTCGAGTAACGCGGGTCGGTCGTCGGCGCCACCGGCCCAGGCGAGGACCCGGTGGCGCACGTCGCTGCGCCACCGGAGCAGCTCCCGCGATTCGGTCAGCCACCCGGCCAGGCGGGGCCACTGGGCCATCAGGGCGTCGTGGGTGAACTCCACTGTCTCGTTGCCGTCCACCGCGACGCGTAGCACCAGCATCCGGGTGGTGGCCAGCACCTGGGCCAGCTCCCATTGGGTCGCGTCCAGCTCGTCCCGGTAGGCGATGCGGCGGGCGTGTCCACCGTCCTCGATCGGCAGGGCCAGGTGCAGAGCGAGACGCCTCGTCTGCTCGCGCTCCTGCGGACCGAGGTCACGGCTCCACACCTCGTCCAGGTGCTGGGCGATCGGGCCAGCGCCCTGCTGACTCTGTTGGTATGCCTCGTGGGTGAGCAGTCCGTCGGCGGTCTGCCGTTCCCACAGGTACGTCAGGGTGGCCTGGAGCACCGGCAGACAGTATGGCTGGTCGCGCAGGTCGGCGATGATCCGCTCGGCCAGTGCCGGCTCGTATCGCACCGTCCCGGCGGCGCGCACCGGCTCGGTCACGACCCGGTGCAGTTCCTCGGTGTCCATGGGGGGCACGTCGATGACAGTGGTCGCCACACGGGTGAGCCCTTCCCCGGCGGCGGAACTGCCACCGTCCGGGGACGTGCCGGCGAGTTCGGCCAGCACATCGGTGCGGGAGGCGATGACCAGGCGGACGTCCGGCGGTCGCTGGGACGCGCCGACCTCGGCCAGTCGCACCAGCATGGCGAGGAAGCGCCGGGCGGTGGTCGGATCCGCCGCCGACAACTCCTCGAACTGGTCGACGATGAGAACCAGGCAGCTGTACTGGAGTCGGTCGAGCAGCCCGTGGACGTAATCCTCGGGCGGCGCGTCCCTGAGTAACGCGGCGACTCTTCCCTCCGCCTCCAGCGCTTCCGCCGGCTCCCGCTGGGGGGCGACCAGTCGCTCCATCGCCGACGCGAGCGCCAGCCATGGATCGCTGCGGGCCGCCGGGCGAACCACGACCGGAAGGTAACCGTCCCGCCTGCGCAGGGAAGGCAGGATGCCCGCGTGCAGCAGTGACGTCTTGCCGGCTCCGGACGCACCGCTCACCATGCAGACGCGGCCGGCCACGATGGCCGCGACGGTCCGGTCGATCAAGCGTTCGCGTCCGTGGAAGTTGCCGGCATCGGATTCTTCGAACGGTGTGAGCATCCGGAACGGACAGGCGGCGCGGACGCGGTCAGCCAGGAGTGGCCAGGCGGTGAGCACCGTGTCAGCAGGCAGAGCGAATCCCTCGACCGCCACACCCCGGTGTCGCCGTACCGCGCGCACCAGGCCCACAACCTGGCCACGGTGGCGGTCCCAGAGCGGCGTGCCGCTGAACCCAGGCTCCACCCGCGGCGCGTCCGCGGTGGCGTCGGGTGCGAGTTGAAGCCAGCCGTGCCGGACGACACCCCGAATCTCGCCGACGACCCAGGTGCCGATGCCCACCGTGTCCCGCGCGGAGCTGCCGTAGGCCACGAATCCGTGGCCAATGACCCCGGCCGAGCGAGCCAACGGTGTGGGATGGGCGCCCTCGGGCAGGGCGCCGTACAGTCGCAGTCCCGCTACGTCGCCTGATTCGTCTTCGGCGATCGGCTGCCAGATCTCGACCCGAGCGGTAAGAATGCGGTCCTTGGCAAGGAGCGGAAACTCCAGGAGAACCGGGGCGTCAGGCACCGAGGTCGACGCCTCGGGAAACCGTTCCAGCAGCCCCAATGCTCGAGCTACGACATGGGCGCACGTCACCACCTCGCGGGGACCGACCAGCAGACCGAGTCCTACGCCGTTCCTGTCCGCGTCGAGGATACGGACGATCGACGCACGCAGCGGATACGCGGAAACACCGTCGAGCGTGGGCAGGCGATCTTGCTCTGATGGGGACCGGCTCACTCGTCGTCAGCCGATCCTCCCGGCGTGACCCCGCTACGTTGCCACTCGAAGAGGACCTTCAGCTGTCCCTCAACTCCGGTCTCGGCCAACACCAGCTTGCCCTTGGCAGTGACCTTGACACCCAACTCGATGGCCACCCGCTCGGGCGGGTGGGCCTGGTTCCATGCCTGCCGGGCCACCCCCGCGGCCATCGTGCGGAATCGGGCGAAGGACTCCTCGAATGACTCGGTCACGCGACCTACGACGTCGCTTGCTCGACCTGCTGAAACAACTCCTTCCACCTGCTCGGTCACTTCAGCGAGCACGACCGAGCCGTCGGGCAGGGGTACTTCAACATAGAACGCCACTTGATCAGATCCCTCCGATGACCACCGAGTGTCCGAAGCTAGCATTGTCGATGGACGCAAGAATCCGAGAGGCCGACCGGATCTTCCGGGTCGCAGGCCCTGCGGCGGACCTTGCCCAGCCCTCCCAGGTGCGTAGTCGCAATGCGAGTGTCACCATCCGACAGCCGGGCGGCTTCTGGAATCGACCGCCGCAAGCCGGAGGCACAGCTGGGTCAGCCGAGCCCAGACCGCACCGGCAATCGTCCGGTCAGTCGCCAGCGTGTGCCCGGGGCACAACAGTTGCTACGACGAGGCGCATGCCTTTGTCGCGACGACAGCGGCCGTACGGCCGCACGGTCACCCATGTCCTGATGACCCCGCCGAACATCAACCGCTCATAGCCATTTCGATCGCTCATCACGCGACGTGATAGGTCCCCGTCTCCGCGGACGGCCACCAGGATCTACACCGACAGCGGATGCCGGATGGACTGCCGAATGAGGCGCCGACGGACCCGTCGAGTGCCGGCACCCTCCTAATCGTGGTCTTGGGCCGGATTCTGGAGATCACTCTTCAGTCAATCAACCGAAGAGACGAGCGCAATAACCCCTGCAAGGCACATAGCGGGTCTGTAGTTGACCTCACGTCGCGGGCTGACCGAGCGCGACCTCACTGTCATTGAGAGCTGGCGTGGCAGGGCGAGCTCCATGCCGTCGAAGTCGCCGTGCTTGAGGGCTGCCTGACCACTCGGGACCGGCGTTGGCGAACGGTGCGCCGGATCGGCGCCACCGGTAGCCGGCTTTGGCTACTCCACCCAGATGACATCGGTGAAGCAGTCTCAGATCGCCTTCGACTGCGCCGACCCGGAGCGCGTCACCCGCTTCTGGTGGAGTTCTTGGGGCACGTCGTACCGCCGCCCGCGAAGGGGTTCCTTCCCCGGTTCGGAAGAGTACGCGCGTGCTCCCGGCCGAACGTCAGGGCGCCTCGTTCGCCTGCGGCGACCCTTCGGGCACGGGTTCACGCCTGTTCTTCCAGCGCGTCCCCGAAGGCAAGGCGTCAGCGCAACGAGTTCTGCCCCGACTGAGCGGCCCAAACGACCACCTCGCCGGTGTCCGGCTCACGCGGTCCGGCCCCTGCCGGCCTCAACCGGGTTACGTCCCCGGCTGACCAGGTAGCCGAAGACGGCGGCGGTGAAGAACATGACGATGCCGTAGACGGCGGCCGGGACCGCGATCTCGGTGCTGTCCAGCAACGCCGGGCTGATCGCGATAGTGATGGCCAACGTGCTGTTGTGGATACCGACCTCCATGCCGGCCGCGATCGACCCGCGCCGGCCAACCCCGACCAGCCTCGGCACGCCGTACCCGACCAGCAGGCTGATCACGTTGAAGGCCAGCACCACCGCGCCGACCGCGATGAAGTAGTCGGCGAGATTGGCCCGTTCCTTGAGCACCGTCCCGAGAATCACCGCGGCCAGCACCACCACCGAGAGGATCTTCACCGGCCGGCCGAGTCGGTCGGCGAACCCGGGGAAGCGCGACCGCAGGGCCATTCCGAGGGCGACCGGCACCAGCACGATCGCGAAGACCTGGAGCACCTTGCCGAATTGGAGCCCGATCGGCGCCGCGTCGCCCAGGAAGTGATCCGCCGACAGGTTCACCACCACGGGCAGGGTGAACACGGCGAGCACCGAGTTGACTGCGGTGAGCGTGACGTTGACGGCGACGTGGCCGCCGAAGAGATGGCTGTAGAGGTTGGCGGTGGTCCCGCCGGGTGAGGCGGCGAGCAGCATCATGCCGACGGCCAGCTGGGGCCTGAGCCCGAAGAGTAGGACCAGACCGAAGCAGAGCGCCGGCAGCAGCAGCACCTGGCAGCCGAGGGCGACGAGCACCAGCCTCGGGTACGCCGCCACCCGCCGAAAGTCACCGATGGCGAGGCCCAGCCCGAGGCCGAGCATGACGATGCCGAGCGCGACCGGCAACCCGACCGTCGTCAACCAGGAGTCCATCCGCGGATTGTGCTGGTCGACACGGCCTGTCGACATCGTCCGTATCGCTGGTTCTCGATAGCGCCCCGGCGGTGCGTCGGGGTTCACGGTCTCCGAGCCGAGCCGGTTCTTGTTCCTCGTACCACCAGTGTGGGTGCGTTCTCCCCGAGCAATCGCGACGTACCAACCCCGCACCGGGCAGCCGGGCCAGGTCGCGGTGGGCCGTCAGCCGCGACACGTCGCAGACCAGCCGCCGTATCCAGTGTCGACGCCGCACCGTGCTGCGCCAGGAACGACAGGATCCGCCACCACCGCGGCGACAACCGCCGTACGGTCGCCCGGTCACCCATGTCGGCACCGCGTCCGTGGCTCACCGGAACCGTCCAACCGCTCCCGAGCACCCGGCGAGCACCCAGCCATCGCCACGGACACGAAAAGGCTCCGGCCGGGTGGAAACCACCAGGCCAGAGCCTTTATTGCTGGTGCGCCGCCAGGGACTCGAACCCCGAACCCGCGGATTAAGAGCTTGATCTTGGTCGAGCCGTTGCGTCCAACCAAGTCGCGTGAGTCCATCTGTTCGCGGTTGTGGCTTGATTCAGTCGGGTCAGCGTCCCAGTCAGTCCACCCGACCGTGGGTCCGTCCACGGCGCCCGAGCACCCGTCGAGCACCAACGCGCGCCCGTAGATGGAGCTGCCATTGCGCGTCACTCACTGCTCGGCGGGCTATGAGGGTTGGGTGCGGGCGGGTTGGTGTTTCCTCGGAAATTCGGCACTCGTACTGACACTAGCCGCTTGAACTGCACGTCGCCCCCGACGCTCGTGACGCTGCGTATATCATGCCTGATCTTCGGCGCTGTCCGCGGCGCGTCTTTGGCCACGCCGCAGCAGCGACAGATTCGCCTGGATTGACACCACACGCAGGTTGGCGCGCTCGGCGTGGAAAGCACACCATGCTTCCCGCTGCTGGTCGTCAGCCATCTGAGTTCCGATGACCCCGTCGCCGCTGGCGACCTGCACCGTGTCCCATCCGCCAGCGTGCTCGGCGAAGGCTGTAGCAAGGTCCAAGAAGGTCGGCTGCGCGTGGTCGACGTGGGCCTCTTGCCGTGAAACGAGCGGGATGCCGGTGAGGGCGCAGGTCGCCGTTTTCTGCTTGGCGAAGGCGCGTTCGACGACTGCGATGACCGGACCGGCCGCCGTCGCTACCGCTACCGGGCGGCCCGGGTCGGGGCCGGGAGCGGGTGATGTCCAGCTACCTTCTGGTCCCGGTTTCTCCGGGCTTACTTGAGGGTCTTGGGCGTGTCCCTGAATGATGAAGAACCCCAGGTCGGCGTTGGTCGTCTTGCCCAGGACCTCCCGCAACGCCGTGCGGTATGGCTCGAACGGCCACCGATGCTCCCCACGTTCGAGCCTGCCGATGTAGCGGGCGTCCACGGCGCTGCGGCATCCCGTGTGGGCGTGGGCGTAGGCGTTGACCGCGTCGGCCAGCTCCTGCCGGGACATCGGCCGCCCCGACCCGGACGGAGACCGCAGCGCCAGCCGCGCTGCGCGAAGCAAGTGGTTAGGCCTCGGTTAATAGGCCACGAAGTTCTCTCCCGGTTCAATTCGTCTGCCGCCTAGATGGCATCCCGCAGAGCAAGAGAACGGCATGCTCAAGCACAGGACGACGGAAGCTGCCCCACGCGACAGCCGTGAATCGGCGTATCAGCGGGCTGCTCCTGTTCCGGACACGACCGCCCGCCGAAGCCACCGCCTGCGCAGGGGCACCTTCGTCACCGCACGTTCCGGCCGGCATGCTGCTCGAAGCCCCCCGCCGCAGGAGAGAGAGGCGTCAGATGCGGACCTGTCGGTACGCCTCATGGTTACGGGACAACAGAGCCCGCGAGTGCCCCGTTCCAGGGCACGTCATGATCGACGGAGATTCAGTGGTCGCAGCCGGGAAGGATGTGCGGATACCGCCTGGACATCGACGGCCTCGCCTTTGAACTCGAACTCGACGAAGTCACCAGCGTCCACCACGTGGTCGAAGACGATCTCGACGTCGACAGGGTGCCAACGCTTGAAGTTGATCGACGCTCCGTGGTGCTCGCAGCGAACGCGGAGCCCCTCCAAGATCGTGTCCGGAGCGAGGAAGTCACGGTGCGGTGCGTTGTAGTAGGCGTCGACCTGCCGGGTGGGCTCAGCGGGCTTCGCGCCGAGCTCGGCGAGCTTGGCCTTGAGGGCCTCGGCGTCCGGCAGGCTGTACTTCTTCTCGACCTCGATGTAGCACACGATGCTCCCATTAGGTAGGCAGTGAGTGTCTCGGCTGGCTGTGTGCGGCCAGACGGGGGCGGTCTTGTGTTCGGCGCACTGGTGTGGTGGCTGGTGAAATAGCCGGCCTTGCTGGGGTCGACGGGACCTCCGTTTAGCGGCGACCACATGCCGCTTGCCTGGAGCTCAGCTCTTCCGAATCGTGAGGTTGAGCTCGGTGACGGCCAAGCGGGTGAGGTCGGGTAGCTGATCCTCGCCGAGGGTGACCCCGTGCAGGTTGCCGAGACCGGTCTTCAGGTCGTGCAGCGAGTTACCCCGCAGGTCGGCTCCGTGAAGTTGGCAGGAGTCGAGCTCCAGGCGGGCCAGTTGGCAAGACCGCAGGACGGTGCTGGGCAGGCGGCAGGACGACCAGGCGGCGTCGGTGAGGACGCAGTCCACAAAGGCCACGGCTCCGGCTGCGGTGACACGGATGAGGGACGCGTAGTCAAAGCGGCATCCCTCGAACAGCACGTCCTTGAGCCGGATGTCGGTGAACCTGGTGCCGGTGAACCGGGAACCGGTGACGACACAACGCTCGATACTGACGCCGGACAGGGTGGCACCGGAGAAGTCGGTACGGGTGACCTCGCAACCGAAGAGGGACCCGACCTCCCAGCTGCTCTCGCTCACGTCGACACCGATGAGCCGGCTTCCACGGACAGTGACATCGTCCAGCGTGACGCCACGCCAGGAGGCGTTCTCGATGGTGGCGTCGCTGAGGTCGTCGGTCAGGTCGCCGATGCTGTCGAGATCGTCAGGGATGAGATCCGGGAGCAGGATCCGCAAGTCGCCAACGGTCGTGGTCCGCATATGGTCCTTTACCTGTTTCGAGGGGCGGCGCGGGACGCCCCCGCGCCGCCGAGCGTCCGGAGTTCGCTGTCAACCGTTCTTCTTGTTCCAGTTGTCCCAGCCCGGGCGGCCGTCGAAGCTGCCCCGGTTGTCCCAGGTGGGCCGGTTGTCGAACTTCGCGGCGTCGACCGACGCTAGCGTCCGGGACGGCTCGACACCGAGACGGTCGAGGCGTTGCGGCGCGGCGTTGATCAGTGCGGCGAGAGCGTTGGTCATGCTGTTCCTCTAGTCGGGGTGAGGTGGTCCGCGGTGGCGCGGACGAGGGCCTCTCGGGTGGTGCGGCAGTAGCGGGTCTCGCGCGGGGTGAAGGTGCGGTGCTCGAAGTAGCGGTTGCCGGCAGGGGCGGGCCGCCGACGGACCGGGCGCCGCCGGTCTTCCTTCGGTAACGGGCTATGCGCCAAGGGCGAGCCCGTAGGGTCGATCGCGTGGCCGAGACGCAGACCGAACCTGACATCTCCTACATCGCCAGCGTGACGCGGGTCCGCGCGGCGGCCGGCGTAATCCTCCGCGACCAGGCCGGCCGGGTGCTGGTGGTCCACCCGACCTACAAGGACGTGTGGGAAGTTCCCGGCGGAATGGTGGAGCCGGACGAATCTCCGGCGGACGCCTGCACACGCGAGATCCGGGAAGAGCTGGGCCTGACGGTGCCCGCAGGAGCGCTGCTGTGCGTCGACTGGGTGCCTGCGAACCCGCCCTGGGATGGCGGGCTCATGTTCGTGTTCGACGGCGGGGTGCTGACGGCGGACCAGATTGCGACGATGCGGCTGTGTCCGGACGAGCTCGACCGGTTCGAGTTCGTCGAGCCGGAGCGCTTGGGCGAGGTGTTGATCCCTCGGTTGGCTCGGCGGGTTGTCGCGGCGCTCGCCGCGATCGGGCGTGGTGGTGTCTACCTCGAGGATGGAGTCGCGACCTCAAATAGGTAGTCGGGCTGAGGGGCGTGGACGCGATGTGCGTACAGCTGAGGAGTGGCGGAGCTATCGGTTGCCGCCGAGGCCAGGACGGCCTCGCCGGCAGCGATGGTCGCGGCGGCCTACCGCACGACCTCTCGGCCGAGGACGGCAATGCGGAGGACTTCGTGCTCGCTCAGCAAGCCTGTCGTCAGAACTCCTCGCGGGTGATGTCGGCGCCGAGGGCGGTGAAACGGCTGGTCAGGTCCGCGTGGCCCCGGTCGACCATGGTGCCGTTGCTGATGACGGTTTCGCCAGCGGCGACAAGTCCGGCCAGTACGAGCCCGATGCCGGTCCGCAGGTCTCGGGCGATGACCTCAGCACCGCGCAGCGGCTTGCCACCGTGCACCACAGCCTTCTCGCCGTCGACGGTGAGGTCCGCGCCGAGCTTGGTCAGCTCTCCAGCGAGGGCGTAGCGGGCGTCGTGGATGCGCTCACGGAAGTAGCTTGTTCCGGGCGCTTGGGTGGCGAGGGCCATCAGCGGAGGCTGCAGGTCGGTGGCAAACCCGGGGTGGGTGTCGGTGATGACGTTGATCGGATGCAGTTGACGTGGTCTGGTGACGTTGGTGACCGCCCCGGCGGTGCCGAGTTCGATGCCCATCTGGTGGAGCTTGTGCGCGGCGACTCCGAAGTGATCCAGCACAGCGCCACCGACGAGGTTGACCGCGCCACCGGTGATGGCAGCCGCGATGGCCAGCACGCCGGCGTCCATGCGGTCCGGCATGATCGTGTATTCGACCGCGTTGAGTTCGTCGACCCCGTTGACGACGATGCGGCCGGTTCCCGCGCCGCTGATCTGGGCTCCCATGGCCGTGAGCATCGCGACTACGTCGAGGACTTCGGGTTCCAGCGCGGCGTTCTCGATGACAGTCCGGCCGGGCGTCAGGACCGCGGCCATGATGAGGTTCTCGGTGCCGGTGTGCGAGGGCGTGTCGAGGTAAAGGTCGGCGCCGCGCAGGTTGCCGGCCTTGATGCTGATCGTGGTGCCCTGTTCCTCGATGTGCCCACCGAGGCGGGCCAGGCCCCGGTAGTGGAAGTCAAGCCCTCGGGTGCCGAGGGCGCAGCCGCCGGCACCCTCGAAGATCACCTCGCCTCGGCGGTGCAGCACCGGGGCGAGGAACAACACGCTGCCCCGAAACAGGTGGGTGAGATCGGCTGGCAGCCGTGAGCTGGTGATCTCGGTGGCGTCGATGACGAGCAGTCGGTCGCTCGGGTGGTACTCGACGTGAGCGCCGAGCAGTCGGGCGAGGTCAACGGCGTGCTGGACATCGGTGATCGCGGGGACGTTGCGCAGCACCGTCTGACCGCGTCGGGCGAGCAGCGCGGCACCGATCATGGGCAGGGCCGCGTTCTTGGCGCCCTGAACGACGACGGTGCCGTTGAGCGGGCCGGCGGGGCGGACACGATAGCGAACTTCGGTCATGTGACGTTCCTTCAGCAGAGGTTGAGGTGGTTGCGCAAGCACGGGCGGGACAGTCGTCGGTGGTGTGCGGCGGTCACGTAGCCAGGGACAAGCCGTTCGGTCCTTGGCGGTAGTGCCGTCCGCAGGTGGGGCAGGTGAGGTTGTCGTCGAGGCGGTGGCCGCACATGCAGGCCAGCCGAGTTGCCGGGCTGGGTTGCCCATGACGAGTCCGTGGTCCGGCACGTCGTGCCCTACGACGGTGCCGATGCCGACCATGGCGTACTGGCCGATGGTGACGCCTGGGGCGATGACCGCGTTGGCTCCAACGGTGGCGCCGTAGCGAATAATCACCGGTTCCCGCCGCCAGTCGTTGCGGCCTTTCAGGTGGCCGGCGGGGTTGATGGCTCGGGGTGCCGGGTCCTCCAGCAGGTAGACGCCGGGGGCGAGCATCACACCGTCTTCGAGGGTGGCTCCGAACACCCCGCACCCGTCCTGGATCTTGACCCGGTTGCCGATGACCGCTGCCGCGGCCACGTGAACGCCTTTGCCGAGTACGCAGTCCTCGCCGATCTGGACGTCCGCATCGACCTGGGTGTGATGCCAGATCCGGGTCCGTGCGCCGACGTGGGCTGCGTCAGCGACCTCGGCCGACTCGGCGATGAAGGGCGCGTCCAACGTGCGCCCGGCTGTCGGTGTTGGCTTCTTGGTCATGCCGAACGCTCCGCAAGTCTCAGCAGCCGATCCAGGTCGTCCAGGGTCCGGACGCTGATCAGTTCGTCGTCAGGTATTGGACGACCGGTTCGTTCCTCCAGCAGCACCGCGAGGGTGAGCCGGCCGAGCGAGTCCAGACCGAGATCGGACAGCCGTGTGGAGGCGATGATGGTGTCGGCGGCCCGGCCGCTGATCTCGGCGAGGATCTGCCGGGCCACGGTCTGTCGGCCCCTGGCTTGGATGCTCATCGGACCCGGCCGGCGGCGTCGAGCAGCAGCGGTAGGCATTCGGCCATCGGCGCACGCTGCCAGAGCCGGCGCATGGCGACTGCCCTTGCTGAGCTGCCGGCAGCGATCTCGTGTAACGCCGCCTCCAGAAACCGCTCCAGCATCTCGTGCGTTCCGGGTGGGAGGCTGCCGCCCGGTTGGCAAAGCATGTCCACCAGACCGCGAGTCGCGCCGCCGATGAGGTCGTCGAGTGCCGGTAGGTGCATCGAACGACGGGGGCTGTAGGGATGGGTGGAGGTCGATCTGGGGGCGGTGATCCCGTCGGCGACGATGACGGCGGCATGCGGGGCCAGCAGTACCCCGCACCGGTAGGTGCCGGTCGCGAGGTGGACCATCGGGTGGCCGGTGCGGCCGAACAGCGGCAGGTGATCGAGGGTGACCGGCCGGTGCCCGACCCGGACCTCGATCAACCCGGCATCGCGCAGATGAGTGTTGAGCTCGGCGCTCGCATCGTGGATCAAGGTGGCGATCTCATCCAGCGCGGCGGGCTGGCCATAGTCGGGTTCGGTGGAGAGCCGGTTCGTCGCACCCAGATAGACGGTGCCGTCGCCGCGCGGGACCATGTGGCTGCCACAGGCGAAGCCCCGGTTCGGGGTTCGCACGGCAGCGGGCAACGAGAACGGGACGCGGGCCAGCAGCGACACGCCTCGCCCGGACCGCAGCGGAGGTGCGTCGACCTGCTCGGCGAGCGCTGGGGCGAGCAGACCCGTCGTTCCGGCCCCGGCAGCGAGCACCAGGTGGGCGGCCAGGACAGTACTGCCGTCAGCCGTGTCGACGGCCACGTGCTCGCCGCGCTCGTTGACGGTGGTCACGGTGGTGTTGAGCCACCGACAGCGAGGATCGGCGCTTAGCACCGTGGCCAGTGCCTCGACCAGGGCCCCCGGGTCGACGCTGGCCTCGTCCGGCAGCCATAGCGCCTCGTGCGTTCGCACTTGCGGTGCCAGCGCCGGTATGTCGGTCGGTGCGGCGAACTCGGCGCGGCACCCGTGGGTCTCGGCGGCCTTCGCGATGGCCCGGAGGTTCGCGGCGTCGTCCGGCCCGTATCCGTTGCTGATCACCCACACGCCCGGCACGAGTCGTAGCGCCTGCTTGCTGGCCATGCCGACGCGGTCCAGCCAGGCCTCGTATCCGTTCCGGGCGGCCAACCGTTCGCCGACTTCGAGACTGGCCCGCTGGGGATCGTGGCTCGCCTCGACCTCGCTGAACACGGTGAGCATCGCGCCGGCAGCCCGCGATGCCTGCCCCGCGTGGTCGCCGGTGCGAGGGCCGACCACGGTGACGTCCAGGTCCCGGCTGAGCAACTCGAACGCGGTGGCGAGCCCGAGCAGGCCGGAGCCGGCCACCACGACGTCGGTTACGAACTGGTTCATGTCACTCACCTGATCCGTCCAGGAATCGATGCGGGTGGCGGCGAGGGTGTGCACCTCGAACCGGATGCCACGGAACGCTGCCCGTTCGGCAGTCCGGAGCGGGTACAGCCGCGACAGCAGCACGTCGCGGTGCGTCGCGTAGCGGCGCAGGGGGATGTCCAGCTCGCAGACCTGCACGGTGCGGCACTCGTATCCGTTGCGTTGCAGCGTCTGGCGGGTGCAAGGGATGTCGGTCAGGGATGAGTGCGTCAGCAGCAGCGTCCCGCCCGGGGCGAGCAGCTCGTCGAGGCGGGCGAGCAGGACGTCGTACAACGCCCGCCCGTCACTGCCGCCGACCAGGGCCGTCTCGATGCCATCGTCAGCGGCGTACACAGGATCGTGCGGGAAGTGCGGAGGGTTGCAGACAACCAGGTCCCACGGTTCGGGGACTGCCAACTCGGCGAGGTCCCCGACGATCGTGGCCACCTGAGCCGGCTGGATGCCGTTGCGGGCCGCGTTGTCGCGGGTCACCTCCGCGCACGCCGGGTTGACGTCCAGTGCGGTCACGTGTGCCGCACCCGCCAAGGCCAGCGCCACCGTGTAAAGGCCGGAGCCGCACCCGATGTCCAGGGCGCGGGCGCCCGCCACGGGCAGGTCAGGGTCGGCGTTCAGCGCGCTCAACAGTGTGAGCCCCACGTCGGTCGGAAAGAGGACCGGCCCGTCGTCCGGCGTCTCGATCCTGACCCGCCGACCTCGCACCTCAGCCTCGGCCGAGATCACGCCGCTGCGGACCGGCCTCACATGGCACAGTGCGTTTGCCGCGCCTGCCGGGATTCTGACCCGGACCGTCTGCGGCGGCGCATTTGATGACGTCAGTGCTGCTCATGAAGATTCCTCCTCATCAAAAGAAGTCCTGGTGGTGACCCGGTAGGAGCGGGTGTGCCGGGCGGGCCAGCCGAGGAAGCGGTCGAAGACATCGGCTGTGCTGCCGGTGTCGCTGGGGTGGAGCTGGTGCAGATCGTCGATCGCGTCGTGCAGGCAGCTGGCCAGGTAGAGAAACAGGCTCAACGGGCTGTCCTTGTACTCCGCCAGAAGAGCGAGCTTCGCCGCGCCGCACGGCCACGGCTGGCCGCACCGGCGGCACAGCCACAGCGGACGTAACGTCAGATGTTCCTGCTCGGACGGCGCCGCGCGATCCGTTCGGACGCGGCGCTGATCCCGATCACCGGTCATCGCCGACCACCGTCCGGACTTGCCGCTCGAACAGCTGACGCCAGGCATGCGTAAGCAATGGCGGATCAGCCGGCCGCAGTATCGTCCGCTGCGCGGAAACCTCCGCGACCAGCTTCTGCCGCCAAGACAAGTCAGCCCTCGCGTAACGCGAGACGTAAATCGTCATGCCGACCTCCCCCAGCAGGCAGATGAACGGTGGGCTCGCCGAAACAAGGACGAGCCCACCGCCGCACCTCGACGGCTGGAAGGAGGCCGCCGGTCACCCGCCCGCGCAGCCCCGATGGCGGTACGCAGGCGGGGAAGACGCCGAGACGGATGGGTCCAGGGCGGTCCGACTCGACCGCCCAGGCCGCGCTTCGGTGCGCCGGTCATCGATCCCTCCATCCACAGCTCCCGGTCAGAAACCCCTGACACCAGCATCGACACACGCAGGTGACCTGGGGTGAACTCAACGTAGGGGCGACCTGGATGAGGAACCGGGAAAATCCGTACCGGGTCCGGCGGTCATCGAAGGGCAAGGTGGACGGTGTGCGAGGGATGACAGACGACATGACGATCGGACAGCGCGTCGCCTTCTACCGGCGCCGGCGCGGGCTCTCCCAAGAGGTGCTGGCCGGCCTGGTCGGAAAGACACAGGAGTGGCTACGCAAGGTCGAGACGAACCGCGCCGACCTGGATCGCCTCTCCGTCATCCGCGCGATCGCCAAAGCCCTCGACGTGTCCCTCGGGGACCTGATCGGCGTACCGAGCCTGTTCGAGTGGTCCGACGACTCAGGTCGCGAAACCATTCCCGCATTGCGCGCCGCGCTCCACGACTACCGGCATCTCGCGCCCACGCTGGCCAGCCCGGCCGCCGTCGAGGCCCCCGCCCTACGTGAAATCGAGAGCGACGTCGCCGAGATCTGGACCGCCTACCAGCACTCGCGGTACGGCACCCTCGCCCGCCGGCTCCCCTACCTCATCCACGACTGCCTCACCGCCACCGAGGCGTACGACGGCGACGACGGCCAGCGAGCACACGCGATGACCGCCTTCGCCCACCAACTCGCCGCGCTGTTCCTCACCAAGCTCGGCGAAGGTGACCTCGCCTGGACCGCAGCCAGCCGAGGACTGGCCGCCGCCAACGCCAGCCAGGACCACGTCGTCATCGGCTCACTCAGCCGCTCCGCCGCGCACTCCCTGGTCTCAATCGGCGAATACGCGCAGGCCCGTGGCCTCGCCGCCACCGCGGCGCAGTTCCTCGAACCTCGGCTGACCAGGCCCACGCCGCAGCTACTGTCGGTCTACGGCAGCCTGCACCTGGTCTGTGCGCTCGCCGCAGCCCGGGACGACGACCGCGCCTCCGCAGGCACACACATTGCCGAAGCCGACGCCGCAGCGACCCGGCTCGGTGCCGACGGTAATCACGTATGGACCGCCTTCGGACCCACCAACGTGTCGATCCACAAGACGACCGTGGCGATGGAACTCGGCGACGTGCAGCGCGCCATCGCCATTGGTGCACCCCTTCATACCGGTGCCATGCCCATCGAACGGCAGGTCCGCCACGCCATCGAGACCGCACGAGCGCTGGCCCGCTGGAACCGCATCGACGACGCTCTCGGCGCGCTCTTGGACGCGGAAGTGATCGGCCCGGACCAGGTGCGCTACCACCGGCTCTCCCGCGATCTCGTCCGGGACATTCTCACCCGCCCCCGGCCGCCCCGGGTGGCCGTCGAACTCAGCGAACGGATGGGCGTCCGGTCGGGAGGACCCCGCTGGTAGCCATGGTCAGATCAGCCGGCTCGTGTAGCCGGCTACAACCAGGCGCTCGAAGGCAACCCGTACCTCGTCCGGCATCTCCTGCGGGATCGCGAACCCGCGCTCCGCGTATACCTCGATCCGCTGCGTGTCCCCGACCAGCATGTCCACCACCCGCCGCGGGTCACCGATGCTGCGCACGTAGTCGTCCAGTTCCAAAGGATTCGACGCGCACACCACGTCGACCTCCGGCCACATCAGCTTGCATGTGGCGTACGCCCGGCGCTGCTGGTACGGCCGCGACATGATCAGCACCGACCGGACCGTGATCTGCCGCTCGGCGAGGAGTGCGCGCGAGTACTCCAGGTTCTCGGCGGTGTTCGTCGCGCTCGGCTCCACGAGGATCGACTCCGCCGGCACTCCCTGCTCAACCGCGTACTCGCGGTAGTGCACCGCTTCGCCGCGAGGGAACCGCTCCACCGTCGTCGGCGCGTTCGCGCCGGTGAACACGATCCACGGGAACAGGCCCTCGTGGAACAGACGCGTGGCGATCACCGCGACGCCGAGGTCATGGCTGCCCAGCCCGATTCCCACGTCGCACGGGCGCAACTCGTGGTGCATGTCGTGGTAGCGCCATAGCGTCTCCACGTCGGCCCGAATGTCGTCAGGGATCGACTCGATCGACGCCGCTGCATGCAGGTTCATCAACCCCTACCAGGCCGGGTGGTCACTGGGTTCCCTCGTCGGACCTTCCAGGGCCGCCAGGCCCGCCCTCGCCACCTCTAGCGGGACGACGGCGGCCACCGGCTCGTCCCGCTCACTGAGGTAGACGACCTGCCCCTCCCGCACACTCCGCAGCAATTCCGGCAGCACCGCCGACGCCGAAAGGTCGTCAGGTGTGGCGTAGGCCCGGTCCGCGCTGGGTTCCCTCATGTCGCCAGGGTAGGGGTAGCGAGGCAGTAGGGCGAAGCCGACTCCACACAGACGCTGGTCGTGCACCTTCCCACCGGACATATTTGAACGATGATCAGCGCCGATCCAATCGGGACCATGTTCGGGTAGGCCGTCATTGCACCAGGTCTACCGGCAGCCCAAACGGTCCAACGGCTCCCGAGCACCCACCGAGCGACCGCCCGCCAACCACGTACACGAAAAAGGCTCCGGCCGGGTGGAAACCACCAGGCCAGAGCCTTTATTGCTGGTGCGCCGCCAGGGACTCGAACCCCGAACCCGCGGATTAAGAGTCCGCTGCTCTGCCAGTTGAGCTAGCGGCGCTCGCTGGCAACGGGGAGAACATTAGCACGCCCCCCGAGGGGGGTTCCAATCCGATCCCCGGCTCCCCCCTTCGGCCGAGCTTACCGGGCATTCAGGGGCAAAATCACCAGGCGGACGACGACAGGGGGCGGACATCGGGCGACCATGCGGCACGATGTGCGCCAGGTACGCGAGAACAGAGGTGGGGATGGGCATGTTCGCGCGGGCCGGGGCGATGGTGGGCGCCCTCGGCCTGATGGCGTCGCTGGCTCTGACGGGCTGCGACGCGGAGCAGAAGAAGCAGGCGGAGTTCGTCGGCGGCACCGCGCCGGCCGCGTCCGCCACACCGGGAGCGGCGGGCACGACGGCCGACCCCGGCACCCCGGCCGCGCCGAGCGGTCCGCCGCTGACGGTGAGCCCGGCCGACGGGGGAAAGAACCGGCCGGTCAGCTCCGAGATCAGCGCCGAGGTGCCCGGCGGCGGGAAGGTGTCCAGCGTCACGCTGACCACCGCCAACGGCGGTCAGGTCGAGGGGCGCCTGCGCGCCGACGGCTCGTCCTGGGTGCCGTCGAAGCCGCTCAAGTACGGCACCCGTTACACGGCCACGGTCACCGCCACCGGCCCCGACGGGGTGACCAGCCAGGGCACGAGCACCTTCACGACGATGGCGAAGCCCAAGTCGATGATCAGCTCCGGCCTCTACCTCTTCGACGACAAGACCTACGGCGTGGCGATGCCGGTGGTCACCGAGTTCCACCCGGGGATCCCGAAGAAGGACCGGGCGGCGGTGCAGAAGCGCATGTTCGTGCAGACCGACCCGCCGCAGCCGGGCGCCTGGCACTGGGTGGAGAACGGCACCCAGGCCTACTACCGCGCGCCGGAGTACTGGAAGCCCGGCACCACGCTCACCGTCCGGATCGCACTGGCCGGTATCCCGCTGAGCAACGGCCGCTACGGCAACGTCGACCGTACGGCGACCGCCAAGATCGGCCGGGCGTTCGAGATGAAGGTGGACAACGCCACCAAGAAGATGACGGTGTACGAGGACGGCCAGGTGGTCCGCACCCTGCCGGTGAGCCTGGGCAAGAAGAAGACCCCCTCCTCCAGCGGCACGATGGTCGTGATGGAGAAGAAGGAGTCCACGGTCTTCGACACCCGCGACGATCCGGACCCGGCGAACCGCTACGTCACGGAGATCGACTTCGCCCAGCGGCTCACCTGGGGCGGCGAGTACATCCACGCGGCGCCCTGGTCGGAGCACGTGCAGGGCCGGCAGAACGTCTCGCACGGCTGCGTCAACGTCTCGATGGCGAACGCCCGGTGGCTGTTCGGGAAGACCAAGGTGGGCGACCCGATCACCATCAAGGGCACCGAGCGCAGGCTGGCGCCGGGCAACGGCTGGACGGCGTGGAGCCTGAGCTGGTCCGAGTTCGTCAAGGGCAGCGCCGTGCCGGTGCCCGAGGCAGGCGAGGGTTCGGCATTCTGAGGCACCCGTAGCGACGATCCCGGCGACCGGCCCGCGCCCGCGGGCCGGTCGCCGTCTTCGTGGCCCGGCCGCGACGCCGTCCGGGACCACGATGCCGTGGGAGCCCGAGCCCCGCGCCGCCGGGCACGTACGGCGGGTCGGGAAAGGCGAGCGGACCTCGGCAAAGTCTCGGATCTTATCAACATTCGGACATCTCGTGCCGCGTGTTTCGGTTCACCTTGCGGAACGGGTACCTGTCCCGGTGCGTCAGTGAGGGACGATGGGCAACCGGGGACCACGACTGTGAGGGAATCATGCGAGCTGTCCAGGACCAGCTGATCCGGCGCGGGGACGACCGGCGGGGTGGCCGACGCCGCGGGTTCGCGGTGGCGGTGCTCGCCGTGACGCTCGCGCTGGCCTCCGCCTGCACCGACGGTGGCGGGGGCAAGCCCTCGGGCTGGCAGAAGGGCGACGACCAGCCCGCCGCGCCGAAGGCGGCGGCCACCATCGTCGAGCCCAAGGCCGACGCGAAGGACGTGCCCGCGTCCACCGGCATCACCTTCACCGCGACGGAGGCCGAGGAGACCAGCGTCGAGCTGAAGGACTCCTCCGGTGCGGCCGTCGAGGGCGAGCTGGCGGCCGACGGGAAGAGCTGGCTGCCCGCCGGCGCGCTGAAGTACGGCGAGACGTACACGGCGACGGTGACCGCGACCGGCGACGACGGCCGGCCGGCCACGGCGACCAGCACCTTCACCACCATGGCGAAGCCCGGCAAGCAGGTCCGGATCAGCAGCTTCCTGGGTGACGACCAGGTCGTCGGCGTCGGCATGCCGCTGATCGTGAAGTTCAGCCGGGCCGTCCCGGAGGACTACCGCGACGACGTGCAGAGCCGGATGAAGGTCACCTCCGTACCTGCCCAGGAAGGCATCTGGCACTGGGTCAGCCCGACCGAGATCCGCTACCGCCCGAAGGAGTTCTGGCAGGCGAACAGCACGGTCTCCTACCGGGTCCAGGCTGGCGGCCTGCCGCTGGGCGACGGCTGGTACGGCCGGGCGGACCTCAGCGTCGGCATCAAGGTCGGCCCGGCGGTGGTCATGACGGTGGACAACAAGACCAAGCGGATGACCGTCACGAAGGACGGCTCTGTGATCAAGACCATCCCGGTCAGCCTCGGCAAGAAGAGCACCCCGTCCTCCAGCGGCACGATGGTGGTCATCGAGAAGCTGCGCAAGACGGTCTTCGACACCTTCGAGGAGCTGGGCCCCGAGGAGGGCTACCGCACCAAGATCGACTATGCCCAGCGGCTGACCTGGGGCGGCGAGTTCATCCACGCCGCGCCCTGGTCGGAGGGGCAGCAGGGCCGGGTGAACGTCTCGCACGGCTGCGTGAACGTCTCGATGGCCAACGGCGCCTGGCTGTTCGCCAACACCCGCGTCGGCGACCCGATCACCGTCAAGGGCACGGAGCGGAAGCTCCAGAACGGCAACGGCTGGACCGACTGGAACATGAGCTGGGAGCAGTACGTCAAGGGCAGCGCCCTGCCGTACGAGCCGCCGACCGAGGCCGCCCCGGAGGAGAGCGGCGAGCCCACGGCCACCCCGACCGCCTGAGCCCGGAACGCCGAAGGCCCCCTCCGCGAGGAGGGGGCCTTCGGTCAACGGGTGACTGATGGGAATTGAACCCACGACAACCGGGACCACAACCCGGTGCTCTGCCAACTGAGCTACAGCCACCATGCCGTTCACACCCGATGGATCCGCGCCCGGTCGATCGCCCCGGGCGGGGTGCGGACCAATAATAGCCCCACCCCCGCCCGCCGCGTCCAGCGGGTTCCGCCGAGCGGGTTGTGCCCGGCGGCTCAGAGTCCGGCTGCGATTGCCTTGGCGGTCTCCACGTCCGGCCCGGGCAGGGGCACGAAGACGGTCCGCCGGTAGTACTCCAGCTCCCGGATGCTCTCCCGGATGTCGGCCAGGGCCCGGTGCGCGAGCCCCTTCTGGGGCTGGCCGAAGTACACCCGGGGGTACCAGCGGCGGCACAACTCCTTGATCGACGAGACGTCGATCATCCGGTAGTGCAGGTGCGCGTCGAGGCGGGGCATGTCCCGGGTGATGAAGCCCCGGTCGGTGGCGATCGAGTTGCCGCACAGCGGGGCGGTGCGCGGGTCCTTCACGTGGGCGGCCACGTAGTCCAGGACCATCTCCTCGGCCTCGGCGAGGGTCACCGTCGAGCGCCGGACCTCGTCGGTCAGCCCCGACTTGGCGTGCATCGTCGCCACGATCTCAGGCATCGCCTCCAGCGCCGCCTCGTCGGCGTGGATCACCACGTCGACGCCGTCCCCGAGCACGTTGAGGTCGGGATCCGTGACGAGCGCGGCGACCTCGATCAGCTTGTCCCTGCCGAGGTCCAACCCGGTCATCTCACAGTCGATCCAGACGAGAAGATCAGCCACCGGGACAGCCTACGCGCAGCCCACCCGGCCGCGCGCCCGCGCACCGGGGCGCGCGGTGACCGCTAGGGTTTCCTCCGTGCCAGCCGAACCCGCCGCACCGCCCGCCGTCACCGACGACGATCCCGGCGGCCGTACGGTCCGTCGGCTCGTCACCCTGCTGGCGCTGGTCGCCGTGCTGCCGGCGCTCTATCTGCCCGGCCTGGTGCACGACTTCTTCGACCTGAAGATCTACATGCGGGCGATGGACTGGTGGGCGGCCGGGAACCCGCTCTACGACTACGTGCAGCCCGACCGGGTGCAGGGCGAGCTCTACTTCACCTACCCGCCGTTCAGCGCGCTGCTGCTGCGCCCGTTCGCGCTGCTGCCGCTGGGCGCCACCGTGGCGATCTTCACGGTCCTGACGGGACTTGCGGTGGTGGTCACCACCCGGTGGCTGCTCGCGCCGGTGATCGCCCGGCACGGGCTGCCGCGTGTGTTCAGCCTCACCGTGGCGGTCCTGCTGGTGCTGGCCGTCGAGAGCACCCGCGAGACGATCACCTTCGGTCAGATCAACATGCTGCTGGTCGTGCTGATCCTGGCGGACCTGCTCTTCGCCGTACCCCGGGCGAGCCGGTGGGCCGGCGTGGGCGTCGGGCTGGCGACGGCGCTCAAGCTCTTCCCGGGCATCTTCATCGTCTACCTGCTGGTCACCCGCCGGTGGCGGGCGGCGGCGGTGGCGAGCGTGACGGCCGCCGCCGCGACCCTGTTGGCCGCGGCGGTCGCGCCCCGCGACTCGTGGCGGTTCTGGACCCACGAGCTGTGGGCGACCGACCGGGTCGGCCGCACCGACTACACCGGCAACCAGTCGCTGTTCGGCCTGCTCAGCCGCATCACCGCGCCGGAGAAGCCCCACCAGCTGCTCTGGCTGCTGCTGGTGGCGGCCGTCGCCGGGTACGGGCTGTGGCGCGCCGCGCGGGCCGCCCGCGCGGGGGACACGCTGACCGGCCTCGCCCTGACCGGCCTGGTCGGCTCGCTGGTCAGCCCCATCACCTGGACCCACCACATCTACTGGTTCATCCCGGCGGTGGTGGTGCTGACGGACACGGCGCTGAGCGCCGACCCCACGACAGGCGAGGGTGCCCGTCGGCGACGTCGGCTGGCGGCGCTCGCCGTCGGCACCTCCGCCCTCATCGTGTACGGGGTGGTGACCTTCCACGACTGGGGCATCGCCCCGGTGCGTACGGATTCGCCGGGCGAGTTCCTGGTGCGCAACACGTACGTGCTGCTGAGCCTGCTGCTGCTGGTGACCCTGCCGGTGCGGCGGGAGGGCCGCAAGTCGCGCCAAATGGACAGTCTTCCCAAGTAGCGCCCTTCATCGCTAATCTGGTCGCAACTACTCAGGCGTCTCTCGGGTAGCACCGATCCCCCGGTGAGGGCGGCCCTCCGCGTCGGCAGCGCGGAGGGCCGTTCGCCGTCCCGGCCCGCCAGCTGGCGCGGGGCAGGGAGGGGACGCGGGTCAGCGCGAGTCGTCGGGCGGCTGCCGGCCGGCGTCGGGAGCGGCGGGGCGGAGGCGGTCCGCCGCGGCGACCGGGTCGGCCGTCTCCTCGGGAGCGACGGGCGGCCAGGCCAGCGTGAGGTTCACCTCGGGCGGCCGGAGCGCCGGGTCGCCTCCGGCCAGGTCGGCGAGCGTCGCGGGGCGGCGGGCGGGCACCGGCCCGATCGCCGGCCGGGCACCGGTGGCAGCGGCGCCGACCGAGGCGAGCTGACGCCCGGCGAGGCGGAACCGGTCGCTGTCCCGCGTCGGCTGCGCGCCGAGGCCGCTGAGCGAGGTCACCCCGAGGCGGCCGGCGAGCACCGGCACCTGGTCCGGCTCGACCACGAAGACCACCTCGCGGGGGCGGACCGGGCGCAGCAGGAGCAGGGCCAGCACCACCGCCAGCACCCCGCCGGCCAGCAGCCCTGCGGTCGCCGGGGCGGTCCAGCCGGCGCGCAGCCCCGCGCGCAGTTCCAGGCTCAGGTCGGCCCGCCCGTCGGGACGCATCACCACCAGGCTCAGCCGCCGGTCGGCCAGCTCCGCCGGGGTCCACTCCAGCGCGCCGATCCCCTCGCGTACCCAGAAGGGCTGGCCGATCGGCGCGACGGACGGCGCGGCACCGGCGGACGACGCGGCACCGGCGGACGGCGCGGCACCGGCGGGCTGCAACCGGACCGGCAGCGGCCCCCGGGCCAGCGCCACCCGGCGCACCTCGGCGTGCGGGACCGGGTCGAGCCAGCGCCGCACCTCGTCGGCGGGGGCCAGCCCGACGAAGGCCGGGCCGTCGGGCGTCCGCGCGTCCAGCCGGAGCCGGGCCTGCCCGGCGCGGGCGAACGGCGCCTCGGCCCGCAGCAGCTCGTCGACGTCCCGGACGACCATCGCGTGACCCGGGGTCTGCACGGTCTCGAACCGGGCGCTGAAGGCGCCACCCGGGTCGGCCTGCCGGGCGAGCAGGGCAAGCGCCCCGCCGCCGAGCAGCGCCGTGATCCCGACCGTCAGCAGCAGCATGGCGGCGAGCACCCGCACGAACCGCATTCGTCTCGTCCCCCTCCGTAGCCGGATACCCGGCCGACCTTACCGACGCGGGGCGACTCATCAGCGGATATCCACGGCACGGGCCCGGAAAGCAGCCGGCCCGCCGGATGGTCCGACGGGCCGGCGAGGGTACGACGGGTCACTCCCGCGACGTCGGCGCCCGCCGCGTGCGCGCGAACGCGAGCCCGCCGAGCACCAGGCCGCCCACGCCGGCGACCAGGCCGGCGACCGCGAGCCCGGTGGCCACGCCGTCGCTCTCGGCGTCGTCATCGTCGTCGTCGGCCTGCGGCGCGGCGGCGCCGGTGGGGGCGCTCGACGGCGAGGCCGCCGTGAGGGCGAGCACCGGGGCGGGGCTCTCCGGCTCCTCGCCGCCGGGGAGCGGTTCCTCGATCCACCGCTGCACATTGCCGTCGGAGTAGGTCTGCAGGGCCTTGAAGACCATCGTCTCGACCTGCGGCAGCGGCCCCATCGAGACCGGAAACTCCTGGAACTCGCCCGGCTTGACCCCCGCGTTGCCGTTGGCCGTCCAGGTGAGCTTGGAGACGACCTCGCTGAGCTGGCTGCCGTGCACCTCGACCGGCGGGTCCACCTTGCGCTTCTCCACCGCCACCGTCCAGCCGGGCACCGGCATGGTCGACACGGAGCCGACGGGCGCGTTCTCCGGCAGCACCACCTCCAGCTTGGTGGTGGAGGCCGTGTCGCTCTCGTTCGGCACCCGGAAGGCGAACCGGCCGTAGCCGCCCTGGGTCGCCTCCTGCGGGTTGACCGTGACGTGGGCCGAGGCGGGCGCCGCGAAGCCGAGGACGGCGGTGGCGACGGCGCCGAGCGCCAGGGCTGCGGCGGCGCTTGCGGTACGCCGGTGACGGATCATGGTGCGAGCCTTCCTGTTACCTGATCGGCACGGTGGCGGTCACCGTGGCCTGGTCGATGTCCGACGTGCGGGCCGTGATGCGCAACTGCCACTCCCCCGACGCCGGGAAGTTGATCTCGCCGGTGGCGTGGTTGTCGGTCAACGGCAGCAGCGGAACCTGGATCGGCTCGATCCCCGCCGCCGGCAGGGCGACCGTGGCCCGCCACTCCACCACCGGCTGGGGCCGGTTGTCCTTCGTGTACGCGTAGAAGTGCACGGTGTTGTTGCCCCGCTCGGCCGGGTCCAGCTCGACCTGGACCGAGAAGTTCGGGCTGGACAGCGTCGTGGAGAAGAAGCCGCCCCTCGCGCCCGCCACGTCGGCGCCGGCGGTGCGGGCCGGGGTGGTCTGCACCAGGACGGCGGACAGGCCGAGGACCACCGCCGTGATCGCCAGCTCCGCCCAGACCGCCCGCCGCATCGACGTCGGCCGACCGGCCGCGGTGCGCCGGCGCACCAGGTGCCGGGAGTACGCGGCCACCGCGATCACCAGCACGAAGAGCCCGATCTTGCCCAGCACCAGCCGTCCGTAGAAGGTGTCGACGAGCGCGCGGGGGGTGGCCACCTCGATCAGCGCCTGCACGGTGCCGGCGAGCAGCAGCGCCGAGACGGCCAGCGCCGCCCAGCGCGACCAGATCGGCAGGATCGCGCCCAGCTCCCGCTCGTCGGCCCGGGGCAGCAGGAAGGCGGCGAGCATCACCAGCCCGCCCATCCAGACCGCCATGCCGCCCAGGTGGACGGCGTCGACGACCACGGAGACCGCCGGGGCGGGCGAGGCGGCCGGGTGCCCGGCCAGCGGCCAGGTCACCAGCGCCGCCGCCCCGATCACGCCCAGGATGACCAGGTCGCTCCGCTCGACCGGCCCCGCCATCAGGGGCCGGAGCAGGAACGCCGCCGCGGCCAACAGCCCCAGCCGGACCAGGTGCGCGGCGCCGAAGGAGCTGCCCAGCACGTCGCTCAGCCCCTCGCCGGTGACGTCGAACACGCCGCCGCCGGCGGTGTAGGGCACCTGGAGCAGGAGGTTCGCCACCGTGGAGACCGCCAGCAGGCCGAGTCCCGTCCAGGCCAGGCGGGCCGGACCGCGCCGGGGCAGCCGCCGGGGCCAGAGGGCGGCGAGCACCAGCGCCGGGCCGACGAGCAGCAGCAGGCCGGCGTAGCCGGCGTACTTGGCGACCTTGACCGCGTTGCCGACGAACGGGTCGGCCCGGCTGTCGTCCCCGCTGTCGACCGGGGGCGTCGAGGGCGCGCCGACGGAGTAGGTGAACGCGCCCGAGACGGGGTGGCTGTCGGCGGAGATCACCCGGTAGCTGACCAGGTAGGTGCCGCGCGCCCCGGCCGGGTCGACCGGGACGGTGACCACGGTGCCCTCGAAGGTCGGTTCGCCGCGGTCGGCGCGGGAGCCGTCCGGCGCGATCACCCGGATCTTGCCGGGCACCTTGCGCACGGACTCGCTGAACGTGAGCACGACCTCCGCCGGCCCGTTCGACACCACGGCCGAAGCGATCGGGCTGCTGCTCACCAGCACCGCGTGCGCGCTGGCGGGGCTGGCGGGGGCGATCAGCAGGGCGACGACGGTGACCAGCAGGCCGACGGTGGCGATCAGCCGGGCGATCCGGCGGCGGTTGGCGACACTCATGCCGGCAATGCTCTCGAATCCGGCCCGCCCGGCGCGACTCCGACCATGCCCGGCGCAACTCCGACCATGCCCGGCGTCGCCCGGACCCGCCCACCCCGCGTGCATGCCGCCACGCCCCCCGGCGCCGCCGGAACCCGTCCGGCCGGCGCGAGGTCAGCCATGGCGGGCCAGGAGTGCCGTCGACGGCCGGCGGTCCGGTTCGTCGCTGACCCGTCCCAGCGCCCACAGCAGCGCCGCCTGCACCACGGCGGCCAGGTGCCCGACCTCGTGCACCAGCGCGGTCGTCGAGTTGGCGATGTCCACCGCGCTGGTGCCGGCCAGGCAGACCGCCAGCACCAGCGCCACCGGCACGAACGCCCGCGCACGCTCGGGCCGCCACGCGGCCAGCGCGAACCCGACGGCCAGCGCCACGTCGAACGAGGCCATCTCGCGACTGGTGTGCGGGTCGACGGTCACGCCCAGCCCGGCCAGCAGCACCGGCAGGGCGATCGCCAGCTGGGCGACCGCGGCCACCGCGACCGCCACCCGCAGCACCTGGCGGCGGGCCGCCCTGGCCGCCGCCCGGGTGCGCCCGGCCGCCAGCGGATCGGCGGCGACCGCCGCCAGCACCGACGCGGTCAGGTCGGGCACCGCCACCGCCTGCACCCGGACCAGCCGGGTGACCTGCTCGGCGCGGGCCAGCCAGGCCCGGCAGCCGGGGCAGCTCTCCGCGTGCGCGTCCAGCACCGCCGGCGCCGCCAGCGGGTCCTCGCCGTCCAGCCGCGCCGACAGCGCCGCGCGTACGTCGTCGCATGTCATGTGCGGGTAGTCGTGCGACGCACCGGTTTAGTTCCCGGGGTGGCGCAGGCCATGGAAGGGCCGAAGGACCCTCCCCGGCCCGGCCCCGCCGCGTAACCTGGACTGTCGTGATCCCCGCCCCGCGCGAGACCTCCGCCGCCAGTCCGACAGGCGACGCGGGCGTCGCTGCGCGGGAGTCGGCGACCGAGTGGGCGCTGGCCGCCCGCGACGGGGACCCCGTCGCCCAGGCCGCCTTCGTCCGGCTGACCCAGGCCGAGGTGTGGCGCTTCACCGCCGCGCTGGTCGATCCGGACAGCGCCGACGACCTGACCCAGGACACCTACCTGCGGGCGTTCCGGGCACTGCCGGCGTTCGAGGGCCGCTCCAGCGCGCGCACCTGGCTGCTGGGCATCGCCCGCCGGGCCTGCGCCGACCACCTGCGCACCGTCGTGCGTCGCCGCCGGCTCGGCGAGCGGCTCGTCGCCGACGCCTGGACCGACCGCTCGCATCCGGACCCCGCCGGTCAGCTCGGCGCCGCCGACCTGGTCCGCCGCCTGCCCGCCGAGCGACGCGCGGCGTTCGTGCTCACCCAGCTGCTCGGCCTGTCGTACGCCGAGGCCGCCGCCGTGGAGGGGGTGCCCGTGGGCACCATCCGCTCCCGGGTGGCCCGGGCCCGCAACGACCTCGTCGAGGCGGTCGGCGACGCCCTCGCCGGATGACCGGGAACTTCCGCCGGGGACGGGACGACCAATGATCGTGACCGCACCGCACACCCGGGTCGCCCGCTGGCCCGCCGTCCGTCCCTGGCTCGGCGTCGCCGTCCGGCTGGGCCTGGCCGCCGTGTGGCTGGTCGCCGGCGGCAGCAAGGTCGGTGACCTCGCCGCCTCCGGCCGCGCCGTCAACGCGTACCAGGTGATGCCGTACGACCTCGCCACGGTGATCGGCGCGGCGCTGCCCTTCGTCGAGCTGGCGCTGGGCGTGCTGCTGCTCCTCGGCCTGGCCACCCGGCTCTCCGCCGGGATCTCCGCGGCGCTGCTGGTGGTCTTCATGGTCGGCATCGTCTCGGCCTGGAGCCGGGGCCTCGCCATCGACTGCGGCTGCTTCGGCGCCGGCGGGGAACTCGCCGAGGGCCAGACCCCGAGCTACCTCCCGGAGATCCTCCGGGACCTGGGATTCCTGGCGCTGGCCGGGTTCCTGCTGATCTGGCCCCGCACCCCCGTCTCCGTGGACGGCTGGCTGGCGGGGGACACATCCGTGGAGGACGAGGATGAGTAGTCGCAAGGGGCAGAAGGGCTCCGCCCGGGTGGTCCGCGAGCAGCTGGCCCGGGAGCGGCGACGCAAGCGGACGCTCTGGGTCTCCGTGGCCGCCGTGGCCGTCCTGGTCGTCGCCGGCCTGATCGGCTGGAGCGTCTACTCCAGCCAGCGCTCCGACGACTTCACCCCGCCGACCGGCTCGAACGAGGCCGGCACCGGGGTCGTCGCCGGCTCGGGCCCGGTCACCGTGGACGTCTACGAGGACTTCATCTGCCCGGCCTGCAAGCAGTTCGAGCAGACCAGCGGCCCGACCCTCGACCAGCTGATCAGCGAAGGCAAGATCCGGGTCGTCTACCACCCGGTGGCGTACCTGAACCGCTTCTCCAGCACCCAGTACTCGACCCGGTCCTCGGCCGCCTCCGGCTGCGCGGCGGAGGGCGGCCGGTACCGGGAGTACGCCAAGGCGCTGTTCGACCGGCAGCCGCCGGAGGGCGGCGCGGGGCTCAGCGACGAGGAGCTGGTCGACATCGCGGCGGGGGCCGGCCTCGACCGGGACGGCTTCGCCTCCTGCCTGCGGGAGGGCACCTTCAAGCCGTGGACCGAGCACGTGACGGAGGAGGCCAGCAAGGCCAACGTCACCGGCACCCCGACGATCCTGGTCGACGGCGAGGAGATCGCCGACCGCAGCCCGGAGGGGATCAAGGCGGCGGTGGAGGCGGCCGGCAGGTGATCCGCGACCTGTTGACCCGCGCCGGCCTGGTGCTCGCCGGCACGCTGGCCGCGACGGTCGCGTTCGCCGCCCCGGCCGCCGCGCACGGCGCGGACGCCCCCGACGGCACCGACTACCGCACCGAGGTGACCGCCGTCGCCCCGGCCCGCCCCGGGCTGAGCGTACGGGTGATCGAGGCGGGCGCGCGGCTGGAGCTGACCAACACCGGCGACCGCGCCGTCGAGGTGCTCGGCTACTCCGGCGAGCCCTACCTGCGGGTCGGCCCCGACGGCGTGTACGAGAACGCCCGCTCCCCCGCGACGTACCTGAACCGGACCATCGCCGGGGACACGCGGCTGCCGGCCGAGGCGGACCCCGCCGCCGCACCGGACTGGCGGCGCGTCGACGGCTCCGCCACGGTGCGCTGGCACGACCAGCGGGCGCTCTGGCGCGAGTCGGCACCGCCACCGCAGGTGCGTGCCGCCCCCGACCGGGAGCACCGGGTGCGGGACTGGACGGTGCCGCTGCGCGCCGGCACCGCGACGGGGGAGATCCGCGGCACCCTCGACTGGGTGCCGCCGCCGGACGCGTACGTCTGGTGGGTGGTCGCCACGGTCGGGCTGCTGGCCGTGGGGGCGCTCGGGCTGTTGCCGGCCCGCTCCGGGCCGGGCGCGCGGGCGCTGGCCGGGCTCGGCGGGCTGCTGGTCCTCGGCGGGGTCGCCGCGGTGGTGTTCACCGTGGGCCGCGAGGTGGACGCCGGCGCGCGGGGCGTGGGCGGGGTGCTGACCGGCCTGCTCGGCGGGCAGGTCTGGGCGCTGCTGACCGGGCTCGGCGCCGTCGCCGCGGGGGTCTTCGCGTTGGCCCGCCGGCCGGCCGCCGACTTCGCGCTGGCGCTGGCCGGGGCCTGCCTGGCGCTCTTCGCCGGGGTGGCCAACGCCGCCGTCTTCGCCCGCGCCGTCGCCCCCGTGCCCTGGCCGGCGACGACGGCGAGGATCCTGGTCGCCCTGGTCCTCGTCGCCGGCGCCGGCGCCACCGCGGCCGGCGCCCTCCGCCTCCACGCCGCCCGCCCCTCTCCCCCACCCCCCGCTCCGTCCCCGCCCACCGCTCCGCGCGTCGATCATGGAGTTGTGGTGGGTGACGAACACGAGCACAACAGGCCAGATCGGGCACCATGAGTGCATGATCGACGCCTACCGGGGGCGGGGGCGGGTCAGTGAGGGGTGAAGCCCCGGGGGAGTTCCAGGCGGTGGCGGGCCAGCAGGTCGGCGTCCGCCAGGAGGTCGGCCGTGGGGGCGTCGGCGACGACGCGGCCGGCGTCCAGGATGACCGACCGGTCGCAGAGTTCCAGGGCGTACGGCAGGTCGTGGGTGACCATCAGCAGCGTGACCGGCAGGGCGCGCAGGATCCCGGCCAGCTCGCGGCGGGCCGCCGGGTCGAGGTTGGACGACGGTTCGTCGAGGACGAGGATCTCCGGGTGCATGGCGAGCACGGTCGCCACCGCCACCCGGCGCCGCTGCCCGAAGGAGAGGTGGTGCGGCGCGCGGTCCCGGTGCTCGCCCATCCCGACGGCGGCGAGGGCTTCGTCCACCCGGGCGGCCAGCTCCGCCCCGCGCAGGCCCAGGTTGGCCGGCCCGAACGCCACGTCCTCGGCGACCGTGGGCAGGAAGAGCTGGTCGTCGGGGTCCTGGAAGACGACACCCACCCGGCGGCGCACCTCGGCGAGCGTGGCCCGGTCCTGGCTGACCGTCAGCCCGCCGACGCTCACGCTCCCCTCGGTCGGGGTGAGGATGCCGTTGAGGTGCAGCACCAGCGTGGTCTTGCCGGCGCCGTTGGGGCCGAGCAGCGCCACCCGTTCCCCGCGCGGCACGCTCAGGTCCACCCCGTGCAGGGCGACGTGCCCGTCCGGGTACGCGTAGCGGACGCCACGAACGTCCAGGGAGAGGGCGGTCTGCACGGCACCGATCATGTCAGCACGACGGCCGTGGCGGCGATGCCGGCCGCCAGGACCGGCACGGTGGCCGCGACCAGCCACTGCCCCGCGGTCGCCGCGCCCGCGCCCTGCCACACCGCCGGCATCCGCCCGGTGTAACCGCGCGACAGCATCGCCAGGTAGACCCGCTCGCCGCGTTCGAACGCGCGCAGGAAGAGCGCGCCGACGCCGGCCGCGAAGCCGCGCAACTGCCACAGGAAGCGCGGGTCGTCGCCCCGGGACACCCGCGCCACCCGCATCCGGCGGGCCTCGCCGACCAGCACGTCCAGGTAGCGCAGCATGAACGTGGCGATCTGGGTGAGGATCTGCGGGCAGCGCAGCCGGTCCAGGCCCACGATCAGGTCCCGGGTCGTGGTCGTCGCGGCGAGCAGCAGCGAGGCGAGCACGCCCAGGGTGCCCTTGGCGAGGATGTTCCACGCCCCGAGGAGCCCGTCGGACGACAGGCTCAGGCCGAGCACGTCGACGCGCTCACCGGCGCCGAGGAACGGCAGTGCGACCGCGAACAGCACGAACGGCAGTTCGATCAGCGACCGGCCGAGCAGCCAGCCGGGCCCCACCCGGGCCAGCGCCGCCACCGCCGCGACCAGCAGGGCGTACGCGCCGAAGGCCCAGAACGCCTCGCGCGGGGTGCCGACCACGGCGAGGGTGAACACCACCATCGCCGCGATCTTGACCTCGGGCGGGAGCCGGTGCACCGGTGACGCGACGTCCCGGTACAGCACGTGCGCGTGTCCGGCGCCCACCCGTCGCTACTCCCGGCCCGCCGCGCCGGCGGGGGTGCGCTCCCGGTCGGCCGCGTCCCCGTCCCGGGGGCCGCGGCGGCGGACCAGCCAGAAGGCCCCGCCGGCCACGGCGAAGGTGAGCAGCACCCCGACCACGCCGGACAGGCCGGTGGAGAGGAACTCGTTGTCGACCCCCGCCACCCCGTAGTCGGCCAGCGGCCCGCCGACCTCGTGTTCCCGCTCCCGCTGGGCGGGGCAGCTGCCGCCGGTGACGTTGTCGTCGGCGTCGAAGGTGCAGCCCTCGCGCAGCGACGAGTCCAGCCCGTCCGGGTGGGACGAGGCGAAGTTGCTCACCACCCCGGCGAGGAGCAGGGCCACCAGCAGCCCGCCGACGACGAATCCCCAGGAACGCTTCCTCACCGGACACCTCCGACGGCCGGGACGGCGGGCGTGGACGCCGCACGCAGCCCGCGCAGCGCGTAGACGAGATCGGGCCGGACCTTCGCGACGGTGACCACCGTGGTCGCGGTGATCAGGCCCTCGCCGATGCCGATCAGCAGGTGCACGCCGGCCATCGTGCCGGCCAGGCCGCCCAGGTTGCCGCCGAGGTCGGTGGTGCCGCCGAGCCGGTACTGGAGCACGAAGCCCATCGACGCGACCACCACGCTGACCAGCGCGGAGAGGAAGGCGGTCACGCCCAGGCCGGCCGGGCTGCGCGGCAGCACCCGCAGCAGCAGCGCGATCAGCAGGTACGCCGCGGCGGTGCCGAGCAGCGCCATGTTGGTGATGTTGAGCCCGAGCATGGCCACGCCGCCGTCACCGAAGACCAGCGCCTGGACGACCAGCACCACGGCCACGCAGAGCGCGCCGACCCACGGGCCGACCAGCATCGCGGCGAGCGCGCCGCCCAGCAGGTGACCGCTGACGCCGGCGGTGAAGATCGGGAAGTTGAGCATCTGCACGGCGAAGATGAAGGCCGCGACGAGCCCGGCCATCGGGGCCAGCCGGTCGTCCAGGTCGCGCCTGCCGCGCAGGACGCAGAACGTCATCGCGATCAGCGCCACCGCCGCGAACACCGCCGCGACGGGACCGTCGATGATCCCGTTCGAGATGTGCATCGCCAGGATTTCCACGCGACCTCCCACGCGTCGGCCGGCCCTCCGGGCCGTCGACGGCAGCCTATTTCCCGAGCTTGGCTGTTGCCAATAGTTGGCAACTGGCGTACGCCCGATTGCGCGCCCGCCGCCGATCCGGCGTGCCCGTCGGGGCGGCGTTCCGGTCGCTCGGCGTGCCGCCCGGGGGTGGTCGGGGCCGGCGGTAGGGTCGGGCCATGACCGCGCCCGACCGTCTCTCCCCCGGTGACCCCGCGCCGGAGTTCAGCCTGCCCACCGACACCGGCGAGACGCTTTCGCTGACCGACCTGCGCGGCCGCAAGGTCGTGCTGTACGCCTACCCGGCGGCCATGACGCCCGGCTGCACCAAGCAGGCCTGCGACTTCCGCGACTCGCTCGCCTCGCTCCAGGCCGCCGGCTACGAGGTCGTCGGCATCTCGCCCGACAAGCCGGAGAAGCTGGCGAAGTTCCGCGAGCGCGACGCCATCACCTTCCCGCTGGTCGCCGACGCCGACAAGTCCGTGCTGACCGCGTACGGCGCCTACGGCGAGAAGCAGTCGTACGGCAGGACGGTGACCGGCGTCATCCGCTCGACCTTCGTGATCGACCCCGAGGGCAGGATCGAGCGCGCGCTCTACAACGTCAAGGCCACCGGCCACGTCGCCAAGCTGCGCCGGGACCTCGGGCTGGACTAGGGTCGCCGCCGCACCGGGACCGAGGCCACCACCGGCGCGGCGCGACACTCTAGACTCAGCGGGTCGGCGGGAGTGGCGTAACGGCAGCCGCGGTAGGTTTAGGTCCTATTGTCCGAAAGGACGTGGGGGTTCGAATCCCCCCTCCCGCACCGAACGTCCTGTCGCGCACGTCACGATCGCGGGTCGGCGCGGGGCCCGCGCGGTCAGGATTGCCGGGTGAACCTGCGCTTCGTCCTCGATCCCGAGTTGACCCCCGAGTTGCGGGACCGGATCGTCACCCTCTGGGTCGACGTCACCAACGCCGGCGGGGCGGTCGGTTTCGTGCCGCCGGTCACCGCCGCCGACGTCCGACACACGGCGGATCCCACCTTCGCCGGCATCGCCGAAGGCACGGACCGCCTCCTCGTCGGGTACGCGGGCGAACGACCCGTCGCCGCCTTGATCTTCTGCGACAACCGGTTCGACCTGAAGGCGCACTGGTGCGTGCTGAAGCGGGTGATGGTCCACCCGGACACCCAGGGCAACGGGTACGGCGCCGCGCTGATGCGCGAGGCCGAGCGCCTCGGCCGTGGAATGGGTTGGGAGGCGCTGCACGTGACCGTCCGGGACGGCCTGGGGCTGGACCGGTTCTACCAGCGGCTCGGCTACCGGGAGATCGGTCGGCTGCCCGGCGCGCTGCGGGTCGCCCCCGGCGACGACCGCGACGAGATCCTCATGTGGCTGGACCTGACCGCCCCGCCGGCACCCGGGCGCTGAGCCGGGCGCGGCCTCAGCCCTCACAGCCCCGCGCGGCGACGCTGGCCCTCCGGTGGGCAGCGCGGCCCGGCCGGCACGCGGAGCGGCCCCGCCGGGCCGCCCGGTCGCCGCTCAGTCCACCACCAGCTCGTCGCCGAGCGCGATGCTGCCCGTGGCCGTGGGGACGAGGTGGAGTCCGAAGAGGAGCTTCTGCCCCACGTTGCGGTACCGGCCGAGGGTGCGCAGCGGTTCCTTCCCGCGTACCCCCGTCTCCTGGTCGGTGGTGGTGACCACGCAGCGGACGCACGGCCCGGCGGCGCGGAAGCCGACGGCGCCGATGCGCAGCGGCCGGCCGACCCAGTCGTCCTCGGTCCAGGCCGAAGCGCCCTCCACCACCAGGTTGGGGCGGAACCGCGCCATCGGCACGGGCTCCTCGCCGGCCTCGGCGAGCCACCCGTTGAGCGCGTCGAGCGAGGCGGCGGTGGCCAGCAGCAGGGGGTAGGCGTCGGCGAAGCTGACCTGCCCACCGGTGTCGTGCTCCCGGTCCCCCGGCGGGATGTGCCGGGTCGGTCGGGCGAGCCAGACCAGCCGGACGGCGCGGCCCAGGAACGCGCTGACCCAGGCGTCGGCCGTCGCCCCGGCGGGGAGCGCGGGGACGGGCAGCTTGCGGTTGCGGAAGGTCCGCACCGCGACGGGCTCGCCGCCGGTCGGCTCGGGCACGTCCAGGTCGTCGTGGCCCTCGGCACGCAGCAGCAGGCCACCGTCGTGGGGCGTGGCGCGCAGGCCGACCAGGCGCGCGGTCTCCCGCTGGGTGACGCCGACGCCGTCGGCATCGACGATCATCCAGCGCCGGTCGCCGGCGAGGCCCCACGGTTCGACGCCCGCGACGTCGTGGTCGAGCCGGTGACAACCCTTGACCGGGTACGTGTGGATGGCGCTCAACCGCATGCGGACACCCTGTCACGCCCCTCGGGCGACCGTTGCCCCGAGTACGCGCCCGGACTGCTCCCCGCGCGGGCGCGCTCCCGGTAGGAAGCCCCGCTCACCGCCGGGAGCCGGTCCGCACGACCGCGATCTCACCAGGCCACGCCGATGCCGTCCCCCGGGTACCAGTGGTTGGCGGGGGTCTCCCGGTAGGCGAGGAAACGCCGGTCGGTGCGCTCGGCGTGCTCGGCGAGGACGTTGGTGGCGGTGACGTTGTCGGTGAGCAGAATCGCGCCTGGCGCCAGCTTGCCCTCGACCGCCTCGAACTCGCGCTTCTCGTGGGCCCGGCTGTGGTCGCTGTCGTGCAGGAAGAGGTCGACCGGCCGGTCCAGCGCGGCGATGGAGGCGATGGAGTCGCCGATGACCAGGTCGACCACCTCGGACCAGGGGGCGGTGCGGGCGAGATAGCCGGCCTCGGGGTTGATGTCCAGCGAGGTGACCCGGCCGGGATGCCCGTCGGCGGCGTTACGCAGCAGCGCGGCGGCGAGCACGCAACTGCCGAGCCCCTTGTCGACGCCGGTCTCGACCACGTGCGTCGGCTTCGTGGCGCGCACGATGGCGTACCAGCCGATGCGGCGGGCGTAGCGGACCTGCCGATCGGCCAGGCCCCGGCGGGCGGCGCCGGCGGTGGCGGACTCGATGTGCCGGCGCAGCACGTCGTCCGACTCGATCTCGGCGAAGTACGCGCGGACCTGCTTGACGGGCACGTCGCAGACCACGCTGACGAACCAGGCGAGGTGGTGCCGGCTCAGTTTGGTCAGCTCGTACGTGTAGTTGTGATGCTCCCGCGAGGTGACCAGCCAGCGGGCCGACGTGCGCAGCACCTTGGCGTCGTGGCGGGCGACGCGGGCCAGGCGCTTGGGGAAGGCCGCGACGGGGGCGAGGGGGGTGCGGGCGATGGCCCGTCGGAGCTTCGTTGCGTCCACGGAAGGGTTCTACCAGCCGGAGGCGCGCAGGTGTAGGGGAAAGCTCAGTTGGCCCGGGTGGGGTGGGCGGTGTGCGACGGGATGGGACGGGTCGGCACGGACGGGGGCCGTCACCAGCCGGATGAGGGTACGCGCACGCCCTCGCGGATAAGTAGCATCGCCGCCATGCCAGTTCCACAACAGTTCGTCGAGCGGGACCCGGTCGCCGACCAGACGGGACCCCAGCCGGGGAAGCACGCGAAGCCTCGTCGCCGGTGGCGACGCATCGCCCTCATCAGCCTGCTGGTGGTGGCGCTGCTCGGCGGCGGCGGCCTGATCGCCGGCGGGCTCTACCTGCGTTCGGTGGAGTCGGACATCGAACGCGTCGACGCCTTCGCGGACGTGCCCGAGGCGGGGCGCCCGCAGGCGGTGGCCAAGGGCGCGATGAACATCCTGATCCTGGGCAGCGACACCCGCGACCCGGAGAGCACGTCGGGCTCCCGCACGGACACGATCATCCTCGCCCACCTGCCGAAGGACCGGTCGAGCGCCCAGCTCGTCTCGATTCCCCGGGACACCTGGGTTTCCGTGCCCCGGTCGAAGGACGGCAGCCAGGGCGGCCGGGACGCGAAGATCAACGCCGCGTACGCGTGGGGTGGCGTGCCGTTGATGGTGCAGACCGTCGAGAAGTTCACGAGCGTGCGGATCGACCACGTCATGATGGTCGACTTCGCCGGCTTCAAGGAGATCATCGACGCCCTGGGCGGCATCGACATCGACGCGGAGAAGACCTTCACCTCGATCCACCCCCCGTTCCGCACCTTCCGTCAGGGGGTGCAGCGGATGGACGGCGAGACGGCGCTCGACTACTCACGCCAGCGCAAGCAGTTCCCGGACGGGGACTTCGCCCGCATCCGGCACCAGCAGCAGGTCATCAGGGCGATCCTGGACCGCGCCGTCTCCGGGGGCATCGTCACGAACCCGGGGAAGCTGAACTCCTTCGTCAAGGCGACGTCGAACGCGGTGTCGGTGGACGAGAAGATGTCCCTGTTGGGCATGGCGACCGACCTGCGCGGCCTGCGCGGCAACAACCTGCGCTTCATCACCAGCCCGACGAAGGGCACGGGTCGGGTGGGTAGCGAGAGCGTCGTGTTCGCGAACACCGAAAAGGCCCGGTCCTTCTACGACGCGGTCCGCCGCGACGCCGTGGCGGAGATCCTGAACGCCGGAAAGTAGGAGGTCGTACTGCCGTCCCGGCTCTGGTGACGCGCGCGGACCGGTCGTATCCTTCGTTCGCCTCGAAGCTGCCGCGCGCCGCCGGGGCAGTCAACGGGGGAAGGACCGACCATGTCCAGGCAACAGGCGATGGGCCACCACGCCACCACACCGCAGCGCGACGACATGGCGGCGCAGGGCATCAGGGCGGAGGCGCGCGGCGGGGCCGACGCCGGAGGCCGTGCCACCGGACCGCTGCCCACCTCCGCGCCGCCGGCAGGCGGTCAGGCGAGCGACGGCGCGCCCCGCCCCGGCCTCGACGTGACGGCGGTGCTGCCGTACGCGAGTTCCCGTGCGTCCACCCGCACCCGGGGGCTGCGGGCCTGGATGATGACGGCGCCCGTCGACGTGGCCGCCCTGCTGGCGCCGCTGCTGATCACTCTCCAGTACTGGCGCGGGACGCTGGCCATGGCCGGCCTGACGGTGGCCATCTTCGCGGCGGGCGGGCTCTACCGGGCCCGTCGCCACGTGAGCATCCTCGACGAGCTGCCGAGCCTTTGCGGGCGGCTGCTCGCGTCCGCGGCCGTGGTCACCATCCTCGCGGCGCTGCGTCACGACTCCGAGCAGTACGTGGGCGGGTTCGCCCGCGGGGTGCTCATCGCGGCCGGGCTGGTCCTCGTCGGTCGTGTCTTCTCGCGGGAGTTCGCCACCATCGCCCGCAAGCGACGGTGGGTGGAGCACAACGCCATCATCATCGGCAGCGGGCCGATCGCCGTGGAACTGGCCCGGCTGTTGCGCCGCTACCCCCAGTACGGGCTGCGCTTCGTCGGCTGCGTCGACTCCACGCCCCCGCACGTGCCGGCGGCGCTCCCCCTGATCGGCACCCTGGACCAACTGGAACCGCTCGTCCGGATGGTCGAGTGCGACGTGCTCATCATCGCGGACCCGAGCTGCCCGGAGCTGACCCTGATGGAGGTCCTCCGCCAGCCACGCAGCGCGAGCTGCGACCTGTGGGCCGTGCCACGGCTCTGGGGCTCCCGCTCGCACGGCGACCACATCGGTGCGATCCCGATCGTCAAGGTCGGCGACATCACCCTGTCCGGGCCCCGGTGGGCGCTCAAGCGCGCGTCGGACATCCTCTTCGCCGCCACGGCGTTGCTGCTGCTGAGCCCCGTCCTCCTGCTCTGTGCGATCGCGACGCTCCTCGACGGCGGCCCGGGCATCTTCTTCTACCAGGAGCGGATCGGCCGCCACGGCAAGCCGTTCCACATCATCAAGTTCCGTTCGATGCGTCCCGTCGACGAGCACGAGTCGCAGACGAACTGGTCGATCGCGCACGACCAGCGGGTCGGACCGATCGGCCGCTTCATGCGCCGCACGTCGCTGGACGAGCTGCCGCAGCTCTGGAACATCCTGCGGGGCGACATGAGCGTCGTCGGGCCGCGGCCCGAGCGGCCGTACTTCGTCGAGAAGTTCTCCGCCGAGTACCCCAACTACGCCATGCGCCACCGGGTCGCGGTGGGGCTCACCGGGCTGGCGCAGGTCAGTGGCCTGCGCGGCGACACCCCGATCTCCGACCGGGCGCGGTTCGACAACTACTACATCGAGAACTGGTCGCTGTGGCTCGACGCCAAGGTGCTCATCCGGACGGTGTCCGAGGTCTTCCGCGGTGGGGGTCGCTGACCAGGCACGGCCGACGCCGGACTCGACCGGCCGCGCCACCGCCGGCCGCTGCTCCAGTCGGCAGGATCACGCGTCGGCGATTCCACGGTGGACGGTGTCCAGCGCCTGGGTGAGGGCCGAGCGCCAGTCCGCCAGGGGCCGCAGGCCTGCCGCCGCCCAGCGGTCGTGGGCCAGGACGCTGTACGCGGGACGGGGAGCCGGGCGCCGGTACCGGTCGCTGGTGGTCGGTCGGATGCGGTCGGCGTCGAGGCCGCGGAGGGTGAACACGGCGCGGGCGAGACCGTACCAGGTGGTCTGGCCCGATGCGGTGCCGTGGTACACGCCGGGGGCTGCGCGGCCGGCGAGCGCCGCGTCGGCCAACGCGACGAGCTGCTCGGCCAGCGCGTACGACCAGGTCGGCTGCCCCCGCTGGTCGTCGACCACGTCGAGGTGCTCCCGCTGGGCGGCCAGCCGCAGCATGGTCGCGACGAAGTTCGGCCCGTGTTCGCCGTAGAGCCAGGCGGTGCGCACGATGTAACCGCTGTCGGGAAGAATGCGCCTGACGGCGAGTTCCCCGGCGAGCTTGCTGCGCCCGTACGCGTTGACCGGGGACGTGCTGGCGTCCTCCGCGTACGGTTCGGTGGCGTCGCCGGAGAAGACGTAGTCGGTGGACAGGTGGATCATCCGCGCGCCGGTTGCGGCGCAGGCTGCGGCGAGGTGGGCGACGGCGTGGCCGTTGACGGCGGTGGCGGCCTCCTCCTGCGCCTCGGCCCCGTCCACGTCGGTCCATCCGGCGGTGTTGATCACCATGTCGTGTCCGGCGACGGCGGCTCGCACCGCCTGCGGGTCGGTGATGTCGAGCTCGGCGCGCGTGGTGGCCCTGACGGAGAGGTCACCTCGGGAGCGCAGGACGGCCACCAGGTCCCTGCCCAGCATGCCGCCAGCTCCGGTGACCAGCAGCCGGCTCACGGGGCGACCAGCGGCTTGGTGCCCGCTTTCAGCGGCTCCCACCAGGCCCGGTTGTCCCGGTACCACTGCACAATCTGCGCCAGGCCGCGCTCCAGGTCGATGCTCGGGGCGTACCCGAGCTCGGTGCTGATCTTGCTGATGTCCAGGGAGTAGCGGCGGTCGTGGCCTTTGCGGTCGGCGACGGGCACGACCTGGTCCCAGCTGGCGCCGCAGGCCTCGATCAGCCGGCGGGTGAGTTCGACGTTGGCGAGTTCGGTGCCGCCGCCGATGTGGTAGACCTCGCCGGCGCGGCCCTTCTCCTGGACCAGTGCGATGCCCCGACAGTGGTCGTGCACGTGCAGCCAGTCCCGGATGTTGCCGCCGTCGCCGTAGAGCGGCACGGTGCCGCCGTCGAGCAGGTTGGTGACGAACAGCGGGACGACCTTCTCCGGGAACTGGTACGGCCCGTAGTTGTTGGAGCAGCGGGTGACCACGACGTCCATGCCGTGGGTGCGGTGGTAGGCCAGCGCCAGCAGATCGGAGCCGGCCTTGGAGGCCGAGTACGGCGAGTTCGGCGCCAGCGGCCAGTCCTCGGTCCAGGAGCCCTCGGCGATGGACCCGTACACCTCGTCGGTGGAGACGTGCACGAACCGGGAGGTGCCGTGCCGCAGCGCGGCGTCGAGCAGGTTCTGGGTGCCCAGCACGTTCGTGGTGACGAAGGGGGCGGCGCCGTCGATCGACCGGTCGACGTGGGATTCCGCGGCGAAGTGCACGAGCACGTCGTGGCCGGGAACGACCTCGTCGACCACGGCGGCGTCGCGGATGTCCCCGTGCACGAACCGCAGCCGGGGATCATCGGCCACCGGCGCGAGGTTGGCGAGGTTGCCCGAATACGTCAACGCGTCGAGCACGGTCACCGCCGAGGGTTCGACGGCCGACACCCTCGCGGCGTCACCACCGGGCACGCCCAGCAGCATCCGAACGTACTCCGACCCGATGAAGCCGGCACCGCCGGTGACGAGGATCCTCACGGGTCGGAGAGTGTACGCGAAACCCCAGGACAACCGGTGCAGCGAGCCCGTTCTCAGGCGCCCGCCGGTGCGGGTAGTCTCCCCCGGTGCGCGGAATCCTTCTCGCCGGTGGCACCGGGTCCCGGTTGTGGCCGATCACCCGTGCCGTGTCGAAGCAGCTGATGCCGGTGTTCGACAAGCCGATGGTCTACTACCCGCTCTCCACCCTGATCATGGCAGAGGTGCGGGAGATCCTGATCATCACGACGCCGGAGGACCAGTCCCAGTTCCAGCGGCTGCTCGGTGACGGCAGCCAGTGGGGCCTGCGGTTGGAGTACCGCACGCAGGCCCGCCCGGAGGGGATCGCGCAGGCGTTCCTTCTGGGCGCGGACTTCATCGGCGACGAGTCGGTGGCCCTCATCCTCGGCGACAACATCTTCCACGGCGTCGGCCTGGGCCGGCAGCTCCCCGGCCACGGCGACCTGGTCGGTGGGCGGATCTTCGCCTACCCGGTGGCCAACCCTGGAGAGTACGGGGTGGTCGACTTCGACCCGGCCGGGCGCGTGCTGTCGATCGAGGAGAAACCCGCCCGCCCCAGGTCCCGCTACGCCGTGCCCGGCCTCTACTTCTACGACAACCGCGTGGTGGACATCGCCGGCAAGCTGACCCCCAGCGCCCGTGGCGAACTGGAGATCACGGCGGTCAACGAGACCTACCGCGAATGGGGCGAGCTGTCGGTGACGGTGCTGGACCGGGGCACCGCCTGGCTCGACACCGGCACCTTCACCTCGATGATGCAGGCCGCCGAGTTCGTGCGGGTCATCGAAGAACGCCAAGGCCTGAAGATCGGATGCGTCGAGGAGGTCGCCTGGCGGGCCGGCCTGATCGACGACCACCACCTCCGCACGCTCGCCCAGTCCCTGAGCAAGAGCGGATACGGCGACTACCTGCTCGGCCTGCTCGCCGAACGCCATCCCGGGGAAGCCTACCGATGAAGATCCGACCGCTGAGCATCGACGGGGCTTGGGAGATCAACCCGAAGCAGCACGGCGACCCGCGCGGGCTGTTCATGGAGTGGTACCGCTTCGACCAGCTCGCTGCCGCCGTCGGGCATCCACTCCGACTCGCCCAGGGCAACCTGTCGGTCTCCGCGCGCAGCGTGGTCCGCGGCATCCACTTCGCCGACGTGCCACCCGGCCAGGCCAAGTACGTGACCTGCGTACGCGGTGCCGTCATCGACGTGGTCGTGGACCTCCGCGTGGGCTCGCCGACCTTCGCGCAGTGGGAGGCGGTCCGCCTCGACGACGTCGACCGGCGCGCCGTCTACGTCAGCGAGGGGCTGGGCCACGGCTTCTGTGCCCTCACCGACGACGCGACCCTGAGCTACCTCTGCTCCACCACGTACAACCCCACCGCTGAGCACACCGTGCACCCCCTCGACCCCGAACTGGCGATCGACTGGCCGGCGGAGTCACCGCAGCTGTCGGCCCGGGACGCGGCCGCGCCGAGCCTGGCCGAGGCGCGGGAATCGGGACTGCTGCCGGACTACCAGACCTGCCGCGCGTTCACCGCCAGCCAGCGGCTGGGAGCCGACCCCGCCTGCGGCGGAAGATAGCCGCTTCCGCCTGACGGTGACGAGCGTCCCTGGCGGGTGGGCGGGCCAGTCTGCGGCGTCGCGCCCGCTGCGGGCCTGGTGATCGTCGCCGGGCGCCCGGCAGGGCGCTCACCAGGGCCAGGTTTCAGGGCTCTTCACAATCCAGGGTGTAGTCGTGGCCTGCAGCCGCCGGTTTCCAGCAGGGACCTGGCGATGTAGTTGGTGAGGTTGCGGAATCCGAGGGCGGAGCCGCGGAGGTGTTCGAGCCGTCCGTTGATGGCCTCGGTCGGTCCGTTGGACGTGCCATGGTGTTCGAAGTAGGCCAGCACGTCGGTGGCTCGCTTCTTCAGCGTCCGGCCGAGTGTGATGATCTCGCTCAACGCGCTCGGGACGCCTTGGCTGACCGACTCGATCAACTTCACCATCAGCTCTCGGCCCTTGCTCCGATCGGGTTCGCGGTAAACGGCGATCATCCGCTGGTGGCTTCGGTCCCGGCCGCGCGAAGGCGACCGGGACCGAAACATGAATGGTGGCTTTGGTCGTGGCTTGTGGGCCGTTCGGCTACGGGGCATTCAGCGGCCGATGTCATCCAGCTCGGTCAAGTCCTCATGCGAGAGGGAGAGTCCCGCGCCGGCGATGTTCTCGCGCAGGTGCGCTGTCGATGACGTGCCGGGGATGAGCAGGATGTTCGGTGATCGCTGCAGCAGCCAGGCAAGCGCGACGGACATCTGTGTCGCCTCCCGTCGAGCGGCGACCGCCGAGAGAGCCGAGGATTGAAGCGGGGTAAAGCCCCCGAGGGGGAAGAAGGGCACGTACGCGATGCCTTCGGTGGCGAGCCGGTCGATGAGCTTGTCGTCGTGGCGGTGGGCGAGGTTGTACATGTTCTGCACGCACACGATCGGCGCGATGCTCTGTGCCTCGGTGACCTGCTCCTCGGTGGCGTTGCTGACCCCGAGGTGGCGGACCAGGCCTTGCTGCTGGAGTTCCACGAGCGTGGCGAACGCGTCGGCGAGCGAGCCGGGCTGGGGACCTTCGGCGTTGCCGAGTCGGAGGTTGACCAGGTCGAGTACGTCGAGCCGGAGGGACTTGAGGTTGTCGTGGACCTGGCGGCGCAGATCTTCGGGTCGCCGGGCCGTGGGCCAGCCACCCTGTTCGTCGCGGGTCGCGCCCACCTTGGTGACGATGTGCAGCGACTCGGGATAGGGATGCAGTGCCTCGCGGATCAACTCGTTGGTGACGCGCGGCCCGTAGGCGTCGCTGGTGTCGATGTGGGTGATACCGAGGTCGACCGCTTCACGCAGAACGGCCAGGGCACCCTCGCGATCGGTGGGCGGCCCCATGACCCACGGGCCGGCCAGTTGCATGGCGCCGTAGCCGAACCGTGTGACGGTCAGGTCACCCAGAGTCCAGGTGCCGCCGGGAAGAGAGAAGGAGGGTGTGCTCATCCTGTTGCCTTTCGTCGTGCGAACTTGGGGGTGGCGCCTGCTGCCTCCCTGCATCAGCATTGGAGAGAAACTCCCTGTCGGGAAGTAGGCACTTTGGAGTGCGTAACCCACCATCGGTGAGAGGTGCGATCAGTGACGACGGTGAAGGCGGCCCAGAAGAGGGCTCAGGCCAAGGTGGAGTACAACGCGTTCCTGGCAGGGTGCCCCAGCCGGCAGCTGCTCGACCGAATCTCGGACAAGTGGGTCGTCCTGATCCTGTGTGCGCTGGGCGGCGACAACAACCCTGGCCAGCCCGGTGCAGCACACGCAGACGCTCCGAAGGCGATGCGTTACTCCGAGATCTCTCGTCTTCTGGCCGGGGTCAGCCAGAAGATGCTGACCCAGACGCTACGGTCGCTGGAGCACGATGGCCTGCTCACCCGTACCGTGACGCCAACCGTCCCTGTCACCGTCTCCTACGAGCTGACCGACCTCGGCCTCTCGCTTCATCACATGACGCGCGGGCTCAGAAACTGGGCGCAGACACACATGGCCGAGGTCCTCGCAAACCGCGAGAACTACGACTCTCGCACCTCCTGACGACTCACGTCCAACCGTCCAACAGCGCTATGTTCTCGGCGCTACACCCTCGACTGCGAAGAGCCGGTTTCAGTCGCGCGGGAGGAACGGCAGCATTCTCGGCTCGTACCCGCCGAGATAGCGTGCCGGGTCCGCGTCCAACACCGAGGCCAGCAGCGTGCCGAAGACGTCCCGGAAGTCCGTCGTCGCCTTGAGGTCGCCGTCGTCCAGGTCGGTCAGGCTCGGCTGCTCCCCGTAGAGTCCGCCCGCGACCTGCGGACCCAGAACGAAGACGGGCCCGGCAGTTCCGTGGTCGGTGCCGTCGGAGGCGTTCGCACGGACCCGCCGACCAAACTCGCTGTACACGACCACGCTCACCCGTTGACCGGCCTCGGTCTGCGCCAACCTGCCCGCGAAGTCGGTCAACGCCTGGTCGAGCTGGCGCAACAGCAGCTCGTGGCCGGGCCTCTCCGCCGCGTGCGTGTCGAACCCACCGAGGCTCACCGAATACACGCGGGTGGGGACCCCAGCTTCGACGCAGTGAGCCACCCGGGAGAGCTGTTCGGAAAGGAGGTTCGCCCCACCCGTGCCCGTCGCCGCGATGTCCGGTTCGGCGGGGAGGTCCGCCCGGGCGTCCACCGCTTCGGCGCCCCGGATGAGCTGGTCGATCTTGATGAGATTCGCATAGGCGTCCGCAGCCCGTGCCTGCATCTCGGATTCGTTCGGCTCCCGCCGCCCGAGCACCCCGATCATCTCGGTGGTGACTCCGGCCGGCAACTTGAGCCCACCGATACTCACACAGGCCCCGGTACGGGTCTCTCCCACGAGCAGGGGCGGGAGCATGGGCTCGAAGCTCACCGCGGCCTCTGGCGCGGCCTTGATGCCGTCCAACCATCGACCGACCCAGCCGGAGGTGGCCGGATCGCTCGGTGACGCGGTCTGCCAGATGTCCATGGACCGGAAATGACTGCGGTCGGGTTTGGGATATCCGGCCCCGAGAACGACAGCCAGGCGCTGCCCGCTCCACAGTCGGCTCAGGCCCTTCATCACCGGATTCAACCCGAGCGAGTCGTCGATCCGCAGCACCCGATCAGGCTCGTAGGCCAGCTCAGGTCGGGCCGCGTAGTACGCCGGATCCGCGTAGGGGACGACCGTGTTGAGCCCGTCGTTGCCGCCGTACAGCGTGACGATGACCAACTTGCGCGTCTTCCGGTGGTCTTCCCCGGCAGACGCGTCGCTCGCGGTCCGCAGGAGGTCCGCCAGGCCCAGACCCCCTACCCCGGCGGCGATGGCGCTGCCGCCGACGGCGCCGGAAGCCAGGAGGAACCTGCGCCGGGTCAATGCGTCCATGTCACGTCACCAGATATTCCGGGCTGACCAACCCGAGGGTCAGCAGGCGCTGCGGATCGGTAGTGCCCTTCAGGGCCGAGTACGTCCTGTTGGTCCACGTCTCGATAGCCAGGACGTGCGCCACGTCTTCCGGAGTCAGCCGCTGGGCCGGGACCAGCTGGGCGATCCGACCGGCAAGGTTCAGGCGGACCTGCGCCGCCCCGACCGTCAGCCACTCCGCTCCTGCGGCCCATCCCTCGACACTCGGGGGCGCGAACGGCAACTGCCCCATTCGCTCCAGGGCGTTGAGGGCGTACGTCAGCATCTCGTCGGACAGCCTCCCCGGTCGCAGACCCAACTGCCGCATCGCGCCGACGAACCACTCCGTGGGCTGCTTGACCAGCCTGCCGGCGCTGGCCTGGAACGCGTCGTCCTCGAAGAGCTTCCGCAGCATCGCCATCGAGTCCGGGAACGCGCGAACCATGTTGTCGCGGGTGGACATCGGGATCAGGTCGGCCGACGAGGCGTACCGGAACCACAACCGCTCGGCGATGAACCCCGGGCATGCCTCGTGGTTGAGCAGCAGATCCACCAGCGAGTGGGCGTCGAAGTCCTTCGTGACGCCGAGGATGCTCTTCCTGCCGCCGTCGTGCGAGGCGGGACTGAAGTACGCGCGCCCGCGGTCGTAGTCGATCTTCCAGCCGGTCAGCGCACGGCCGGCCTCCTTCACGTCCCGTTCGGTGTACCTGCCGATGCCGAGCATGAAGAGTTCCATCAACTCGCGGCCGAGATTCTCGTTGGGCGCGGTCCGCGTGTTGAGTTGCCCGTCGAGCCAGTAGATGAGCGCCGGGTCGGTGATCATCCGGTGTGCCATCGTCGCGAAGTCGAGCGAGCTGCGCAGCGTCTTGTGCTGCACGAGCATCAGTTGCGGGCGGATCACCTTCCGGACCGAGGTGGCCCAGTGCCCGTGCCAGAAGAACCACAGCTTCTCGCGGGTCTGGTGGTCTGCGACAGTGAGACGATCCAGCCACCACTGGGTGATCCGCTTCGTCTGCTCCCGCCGCTCCTCATCCCCCTTGCTCCGCTGGCTGGGAGTGGGGTTCGACAACCCGGCGAAGGGATCCGGGCCGAGTCCCGGCACGGGAGCCTTCAGGGACCCCACGTCCGGCGCTGTCGGCGCTGTCAGGGCGGCGACCGTCGCCTCGTACCCTGCCTTCTTCGCGGCAGCCAGCTCGGCGGAAGTGGGACCGAAGCCGGCGCGGCGAAGTAGCAACGAGGCGTCGGCCATGCAGCAAATGTATGCGAAGCCCCTGGTGCGGGCGGACCCCGGGGCCCGGTACCAGCCGGTCAGGCCCGCAGTGTCGCTGTGACGCGGATGGGCCGCCGAGACGCGCATCGCACGTGTCTCGGCGGCCCACTGGATCCGTCACGTCAGGACGGGCCCTCAGTCGCTGGTGTTCAGCCGACCTTCAGGACCTCGTAGGTGAACATCGTCGACGGGCCCGGATCGGCCACGAACGGATCGAAGCTCGCGATCAGCGGCGAGCTGCCGCTGTTCGGCGCCTGCACCAGGTTGTAGTTGGTCTGCGACTGGAACAGCAGGTTGCCGTCACCCCAGTGGAAGAGCCAGAAGGACTGCTCCGCGCCGATCGTGGTGGCGTTGGCGATGAGCGGCCGGGTACCGCCCGACGGCGCGCTGACGAAGCGCTTGTTGACGTGGGAGCGGAATGCGACGGCGTCGCCGCCCATGTCGAGCATGTCGAACTTCTGCCAGTCGCTGGTCGCGGTGGTGGAGTTGGCGATCAGGGCGCTCTTGCCGGCGTCCGCTGCCGTCACGAACTTGCCGTTGACGGTTGCTCGCAGCACGACGACCGCAGCGGGTGAGGCCCAGATGAACTTCTCGGCCACACCGATGGTGGTGGCGTTGTTGACGAGGGGCAGGGTGCCGCCGGACGGGGCGGTGACGTACTTCCCGTTGATCTTGGCAATCAGGCTGGTGGTGCCGTCGCCGTTCATGACGACCTGGAACCGCTGGGCGTCGGTGATGGTGCTGCTGTTGGCGTACAGCGCGGCGGTGCCGCCGGCGGTGGCGGTGACGTGCTTTCCGTTGGCCCAGGACGCGAGCGCGATGTAGCCGCTGCCGGCGTCGATCACGGTGAACTTCTCCGAGTCGCCCATCTGGTTCATGGGCTGGGTGGGGGTCAGCGGCTGGGTGCCGCCGGCGCCGACCGAGACGTTCTTGCCGTTGGTCAGGGACCGCAGGCCGGTGACCTGCGGCACGGCGGTGGTGCCGATGCGCAGCATCACGTCGCTGGTGTTGTAGGCGGCGGTGTTCCGCACGACCCGCCGGGTGCCGCCGTAGACGATGACGTTACGCACCTGGGTGGGCGCCCAGGACGGGTTCGCCGACAGCAGCAGCGCGGCGGCGCCAGCGACGTGCGGGCTGGCCATCGAGGTGCCGCTGTACTTGCCGATCGCGGTGTCGCTGGTGATTACCGAGGACGGGATGTGGTGCCCCGGCGCGTGGATGTCCACACACGGCCCGTAGTTGGAGAACGAGGCGCGGAAGTCGACCTCGTCCGTGGCGCCCACCGTGATCGCCGAGGCCGCGCGGGCCGGCGAGTACGAGCAGGCGTCGTCCTGGCTGTTGCCGGCGGCGACGGCGTAGGTGATCCCGGAGGCGATGGACGCCTCCACTGCGGCGTCGATCGCGGTGCTGGCTCCACCGCCGAGGCTCATATTCGCCACCGCCGGCTTCACCGCGTTCGCCGTGACCCACTCGATGCCGGCGATGACACCGGCCTCCGTGCCGTTGCCCTCGCAGTCGAGCACCCGCACGCCCACCAGCTGCACGGCCTTGGCCACACCGTAGTTGGTGCCGCCGATGGTGCCCGCGACGTGCGTGCCGTGCCCGTCGCAGTCGTTCGCGACCGGGTCGTTGTCGATGAAGTCGTAGCCGTCGCTGGCCCGCCCGCCGAACTCCTGGTGCGTGATCCGGATGCCGCTGTCGATGACGTAGGCGTGCACGTTGCTCGCCGTGTTCGGGTACGTGTACCGCTTGTTCATCGGCGCGAAGATCTGGTCCAGCCGGTCCAGCCCCCACGACGGCGTGTCCAACTGGGTGTCGCTCTTGGACACCTTGCGGTTCTGCTTAACGTAGGCCACCTCGGGGCTGGCGGCCAGCCGCTTCGCCTGCGCCTCGTTCATGCGCGCCGCGAAACCCCGGATCGTGCGCGTGTACGTGCGCGACACCGTGCCGCCGTACCGCTTGGTCAACGCGGTGGCGTTCGCACCGACCTCGGCCGGGGTGGCCTTGCCGTCCTTGAACACCACGATGTAACTGTCCTTGATGGCCCCCATGTCGGCGGCACCCAGGATCCCCGCAACCTTCTTGTCGTCCGGCGGAGCCGCGGACGCGGCACCCCCGCCGGACATGGTTGCCGCGGTCGCGACAGCGGCGAGCGCGAGCCCCGCCACGACCGACCGACAAGCTCGACGAACTTGATACACGCCAGACTCCCCGTGGGATGAACGTCCATTGACAATGGACGGCGTTGCCCTTCGGCACAGACGCAGCCCATCTTCGTCGATCAACGTCATCGGCGGCTCAGCCGTTCGGACCATCTGGTGGCGAAAGCCAAGGGGTAAAGCCCCCGCCGCTATTACCAGGTGGCGGACCGAAGAAGACGGGTGATTACCACCGTGCTCCACTCAGAATGCGAGAGGCTGCCTATTGTTCGCGCAACCGGCACCGACGACTCACCGTGGCAGGCCGCCGACCGGTGCCACGGTCGCGGCCGGACGCCGCGCGCCGGCGGGTCCAGGCCCGCCGGCGCGCAGCGTCATCATCCAGCGTCCGCTGGCTCGGCTCACCGACCGGGCGTGCCGTCCATCTGCGCACCGGTGGAAAGCGAGGCGTACGCCGCCCGCAACTGCAGGCGAACCGCCGCCGAGCTGTGGTGTGCCGCCACCCACTCCCGTCCGTTGGCGGCCAGTCGCGCGGCGGTCTCGGGCGCGGACAGCAGCTCACTGACCGCCGCGATCCAGCCAGCCCCGTCGTCGGCAACGCGGACGTGGACACCGTCCGCCACACCCGCGCGGTCGGCCACCATGCTGGTCGTCACGCTCGGAACGCCAGCCGACATCGCCTGGATGAGCTTCAGCTGGACGCCGGTGCCCCGGAAGATCGGCGCGATGGCGACGGCAGCATCCGCGTAGTGGGGCTCGACCGCGGGCGCGTTGGCGTGGAGTTCGATGCCGTTTCCGACCAGTTCCTGCACCGCCTTGGGCGGGTCCGTGCCGACGATCCGGAGCCGGGCGTCCGGGACGGCGTCCCGAATGCCCTGCCAGCACTCACGCACGAACCACATCAGGCCGTTGACGTTCGCCTCGTAGCTGAGCCGACCGACGAACAGGACCGTCGGTGCGATCGGGCCCGCCTGCCGCTGCACGGAGAAGTCGCAGGGGCTTCTGACGAGGAACGTGTTGGGCCGCTCCTGGCCGGGCAGGGACGGGGCGGAGAGCATCAGGGGAACCCCCATGCCGACCAACTTGTCCTCCCGGGCCCGCATCCGGGGTGCCTCCACGCGGCCCAACGCCCGCCAGGCGGGGCTGGGCCCGTGCGAGGCGAGCTGCTCGTAGTACTCGCTGCGGAACTCGTCCAGGTCGACGATGACCGGCGTCGAGCCACATGCCTCGACCAGGTGGACGGTACGGAAGACGTTGAGGTGCACGACGTCCGGCTGGAAGTCGTCCAACTCCCGCCGCAGGGCGTCGGTGAGCGCCTTCGGGCTCGCGTACCCCGTCTGCAACGAGACCCCGGTGCCGAGTGCCCGCGCGGAGCGCAGCATGGAACCGACGCGTGGGTTGGGGACGAGGGTGCGCTGCTTGACCGGCAGGAGCTCCGCCAGCCGCGCCTCCTCCTCGTCGTGCACCAGCCCCAGGAAGCGGACATCGTGCTCGGCGGCGAGCATCTCCAGGATCACGAGGCTGCGCGGGCGGACCGATGCCGGGATCCACGGCGCCACAAACAGAATCTTCAAATCGGCAGCCTCCTCAGGGCTGACGCGAGGAGTCGCTGACCCCGCGTGCCATGTTTCGCGAAATAGACATTCATGCCGGACCGGTACAGGGGGTTCTTGCCGACCGCGCCGGTGCTGGTGCTCTCCTTGTGTTCGGCGACACTCGTCCCGACCGACGCGACACCCCAGCCACTGGCGCGCAACTGCGTGCACAGGTCGACGTCCTCGAAGTAGAGGAAGAAGCGGGGGTCGAAGCCACCGATGGACCGGAACGCCTCACCCCGTACGAGCATGCAGAACCCGGAGACCCAGGCGGTTTCGCGTACCTGGCCGGTCGGTTCGACATCGAGATATTCGAGCATCTTGAACTTCTTGCGCAAGGGCGTCGCCCGAGCCAGGTACTGCTTCAGTCGCCTCGGCACGAGATGGTCGACCTTCAGCGCCGCCAGCCACTCCTTCGCGATGCTCGGCTCGGGCCCCGCCGAGATTCCGAAGCGCCCGTCCGGGTATCGCATCAGCGGCGCGACCACGCCCAGCTTCGGGTCGGCCCGCAGGGCCTCCACGAGGTGCGCGAACGACTCGGGGTTGATGTGGCAGTCGGGGTTTAGGAGGAAGTAGGCGTCAGCGTCGGGAAGAGTCTCCGCCGCGGCGTTGATCGCCTTGCCGAAGCCCACGTTCGGCAGCGAGATGACCGGATACCCGAAGGACTTCGCGACCTCGACGCTGTCGTCCGTGGAGGAGTTGTCCACGACCACGACATCGTCCACCGGCAGGGCGCCCAGGCAGCCCAGACTCAGGGGAAGCTCCCGGGCCGAGTTGTAGGAGACGATGATGGCTGCGATTTTCACTGTCGACTCGCAATCCCGTAGGCGTCGAGGTACGAGCGGACCGTGTCGTCCCAACGGAACGTCCGCTCGATGTGTGCGCGGGCACGCCGACCGCGCTGCGCGGCGTCGTCGGGTGACTCGACCGCGGCCCGGACTGCCGCCGCGATCTCGTCGGCCGTCGACGCGGTGTACAACATCGAGGCGTCACCGCGTACGGACGCGGCCGGTCCATCCGACGTGATGACGGGACAGCCGAGGGCCATGGCGTGTGCCACCTTCATCAGCACTCCGCCGCCCACGATCGACGGCACGACGACGGCGTGGGCGTCGAGCATCTCCGACCGGAGGTCGGGCACCGCACCCGTCACCACCACCCTGCTGTCGCTCTCGCCGAGGCCGACCACGTCGGCGGAGGGCTCCGCCCCGACGATTCTGAGTTCCGCCTGCGGCAGGCTCCGCCACACCAGCGGCATCACCTCGCGCGCGAGGAACTGGGCGACGAGCGCGTTCGCGCGTCGCCACATCGCGCCGGCGAACACCAGTCGCGGTCGCTCCGTCGCTGGCGGCGGCGACCAGGACCGGTCGCCGACGTGGATGCCCGGCCGGGCGAGCACGGTGTTCGGGTTGCGTGCGGCGGCGACCGCGAAGTCGGCGTCGGACAGGGTGATGACGGCGGCCGCCTGGCGGATCGCGGCGCGTTCGAACCGTCGCGTCCGAAGCAGCTCGACGAGACGGTACGGCCGTTCCAGGCCGGACGACGCCCGGTAGGACTCCAGCATCACCTTCTCGGTGATGTCGTGCAGGCCCAGCACCGACGCGGGGCTGATCCCGACGACCTCGGCGGACTGCAGGTACTCCGAGTGCACGACGTCAGGCCGGATCCGGCGGATGAGCGCGGCGGCCTCCCGGGTCGCTTCTCGCGGCCACGCCTGGCGGAGCCATGCCGGTTCCAGCCGGAGACGGTCCCGGTGACTCGGACGAGCGGTGACGGTGGCGGGCAACAACGTGTACTTCAGATCGTCCGGCTCCGACGGCGCCGTGTGCTCCGGCGAGTAGACGAAGAGGTCGACGTGCTCAGCCAACCGCGGGGTGAGCTGCACGATCGTGTCGGCCGCAGCATGGTAGTGGTGCGCGTTGGGCGCGAACGGGGTGAGCAGGAGAACGCGCATCAGCCCAGCCGCTTCACGAGCGCCGTGACGAACCCTTGCGCGATGCGTCCCTGGGCCGCGACCCGCTGGGCGGCCTCCCGGAACTGCTCGGCGGACGCGGCAGCCGCGGTCGCCGTGCGGTAGAGCGTGTCCGCGTCGACGTCCGGTGGCACCAGGTACTCGCGGAGCCCCAGGTCGACGAAGGCGTCATGGACCTTCCGCTCGTACGCGATGGCCACCGTCGGAACGCCGATCGCCACGGCGAGGAGTGCGGCATGCAGGCGGGTGCCGAGGACGAGCTGGTTCGTGGCGAGCGACTGCAACCAGTCGCGGAGCGCTCCGACGAGAGGCCGGCTGCCGTCCAACGGGGTGGAGTCCAGCTCCAGGAGGTCGCGGAAGGCGCGCTCGTAGATGACGCGGTCGTCCTCGCCGTGTGCGCCCCGGCCGAAGGCCATCGGAAGGAAGGTGCCCGACCATCCCTCCTGGCGGAGCCGACCGGCACATCCGGTGAGCGCCGCCAGCAGCGAGCCCTCGAGGTCGGGCGCGAGCGGTCGCATCGACAGCGCGAAGCGACGGCCGGAGTCGACCCGATCCAGCTCGGGCAGCGGCAGGGTGTACGCCATGTCGCCGATGACCTCTGCGCCGGAGCCGAAGTGCGACGCGGTTCGCTCGTCGCGCACACCCACCGCGACGCAGGACGCGCCCATGAGACGCAGCATCTGACGACCGATCGGCGTTCCCCCCTCGCGCACGCCGACGCCGACGGTGGCGACGGGCGTTCCCGCCAGCTTGGCCATCGCGATGATCCGGGCGAACATCGGCAGGGTGCCGGGCCAGGACAGGTTGGGGGAACGCTCCTGGAAGACCGTTCCGGGGCCGAGAAGAAGCAGTTGGCACGACTTGATCGCGCGCTGCACCGCGACCTGGCGTTCGGAGGCACCACGAGCCCGCAGTACGGGCATGTGCTCCGTCTGCACGCCATGGAGTTCGGCGACCCGCTCCGGGTTGGGGCAGAAGACCACGAAGGACGCGTTCTCCTTGACGTCGCGGACGCAGGTGATGAGCGAGTGGAGGAGGATCTCGTCTCCGAGATTGTCCGATCCGAACCACCCGACTATTCCGACCCTCACATGTCCTCCGTCGTTGCAGCCCGCAGTCTGCCTGCGGCCCTCCGTTGTCTGAGAAATCTGACGGTAGTCAGAGCAAGGATGACGCCCCCGAGAGTGGCGGACGCCGGAGCGGATCCCATCACGGTCAGCAGTCCGGCGAGCGCCCATGCCGCCGCCGCGACAGCTCCGAACGAGATGAGGACCGGCCACACCAGTTCCTTGATCCGCAGGAACCACAGCAGCGACCCGGCCACGACAAGCTCGTTCAGCACCATCGCGCAGGCGGCTCCGTAGGCGCCGTACCTGCCGTCGAGCGCGAGGTTGAATCCCACGCTGCCGCAGATGCTCAGCACGAGCACCATCAACCGGCTGGCGGCACGGCCCCGGGCGAGCAGGGTGGCGGACAGACCGAAGTTGGCGAATCGCAGCGCGAGGAACAGGGTGAGCACCATCGCGAGCTCCGGAATGTTCCCCGCCTGGTCACCGAAGAGCACCACGGTCGCGATCGGAAGGCCGATGAAAATGACGCCGGCGGCACCGTGGCCCGCGAGCCCGAAGAACTGGAAGATCGTGAGCGGGTCGTTCGCCTGGGCGGTCCCGGAAGCTCCCTTCGGCGCGGCATAGGCGAGGGCGCCGAGGCCCATGGACGCCGCGACCTGGACCGCCGGTCCGATGATGGCCGCGGCCGAGACGTACTCTCCGACTTCCACGGCGGTGACGAAGAACGCGAGGATGAAGACGTCGCCGCGGAAGTAGAAGAGACCGAGAAGGTCGGAGGCGAAGTACGGCAGCGCCAGCCTGATGTGGTGGGCCGAGCGGGCACCCCGGGAAGCGCGCAGCGACGGCAGGATCCGCACGACGAGTACCGCAGCCGTCGACCGGAGGACCGACGTCACCAGGAAGTAGACGGCAGCCTCACCGAGGGTGAGCCCGTCCGTCAGCCACACGTCGACCGCGCACGCGCCGATGAGCAGGAGGCCGGTGGAGGTGTTCGTGAGCGGTTCGGCCCAGGCCGAACGCGTGCCCCGGATGAGGACCCACGCCGTCTCGTTCCACTGTTCGAAGAGGCTGGCGACGAAGACCAGGAAGAAGGCGAGCTGCGCTTCCGGGGGAAGAAGCACGCCGATCACCACGTACGCGACGGCGGCGGCCGACATCAGCACGACGAAGCGGCCGCCATGGATCCGGGCGACCACGGGCGGCGAGACCGTCCCCGCGGCGGCCTCCCTGGTCAGGTAGGTCGGCAGACCGAGGGAGAGCGCGGCGGCGGTGAAGGACGCGGAAAGCGTGGCCATCCCGTAGAAGCCGACGGCCTCGACGCCGGCGCCCCTGGTCAGCAACGCCATGACCACCAGGGTGGTGAACCGCGTCGCCAGGGTGGAGAGCCCCAGCAGGCCCGACGCGACCGTCAGCGACGTGCGCCGCCCCGCCGGCGCCCCGGCCTCAGTCGCGACCATTGCCGGTCGCAACCGCCGAGAACCGCGTCCGGGCATGGAAGTAGCCCGCTACGAGCGCCAACATCAGAAAGTAGGGCCCCTGCATCAGTCCCCAGCCCGTCATGCCGATGAGGACGAGAGCCGGCAGGGCGCTGACCAGAACCCTGGGTGCCAGTTCCGAGGTCCGCGTACGGAAGACGGAGCGAATGGCCGCCGTCGCGGTCCACACGAACGGCAGCCAGAGGAGCAGCGCGCCGACGATGCCCACCTCGGCGGCGCTCAGCAGCAACACGTTGTGTACGGGCACGCCACTCGCGGTCAGCGGATCCGAGGCACCGACGACGGCGACGTAGCTGTTCGGTCCCACCCCGGCCCAGGGATGCGCGCGGATCGCTTCCCCCGCGACCCCAAGAAGGTGCTGACGGGAGCCCCCACCGGGGTCCGCCAGGAATCGCTCGATCAGCCACGGTAGCGACGCCACGCCGAGCACACCGGTAAGGCCGACGACCACGAAGTACTTCTTCTGCCACCGCCCGGTCATCAGCTCGAGCAACATGAAGAAGAGGATCATGGAGACCACGGCTGCGAGAACCGTGCGGCTCTGGGTGAGGGACACGCCGATGAGGACGACACCGAGCGTCGTCCAGGCCACCCATCGTTCCCGCACCGTCCGCTGCGGCAGGGTCAGCGCGCACAGGCCGCAGAAGAACAACAGCTTCGCCAGCTCGCCCGGATGGCTCGTCAGGCCCGTGGCCCGCCCGAGCACGTCGAGCGCCTGTTGGCCGGAGACGCGTCGCAGCGGGAAACCGAGCACCGCCGCGGTGATCGCGAAGAGTTGCAGCCACGCCACGGCCGCGAAGGCCCAGAGCAGGATCGAGTGCCGCCGGTCCGCGCGCTCGGCCGTGGCGCCGATGGCGAACACGATCGCCGCCAGACCGAAGTGCAGCAGGCCACTCACGGTACGCGGGGACGCGTCCCAGTGGAAGGCGGCGAACAGGGCCAGCCAACCGAGAAACGGCACCCACAGGAGGAGGGCGCGGACGAGTCGACGACGCGTGTGCATCGTGACCAGCACGAGCGCCGCAGCGATCGCGATGGTGTACGAGTAGAGCGTCGGCGTTCCGGTCGACACACCGGCGTAGATGACGACATCGGCGGGAGCAAGGGCGATCGGCACCAGTCCGAGTGTCGCCACCAGGAGCGCCAAGGCGGCGACGATGCGCTGATCCGGATCGGACCGCAGCCCCGCGGCGATCGACCGGCCGGCCCGGGTCAGCTGGACAACCAGGCTCGGGCCCCGATGGCGGCCCGGCCCACGGGCTCCGCGGTTCTCTCCGTTGGGGCCGGCAGCCGGGTCGACGTATGTCCGAACTGGCTGCTGACCGCCGCTGTGCCATGTCGCCGGGGCATGGCGTGGATCACCCTGGGGATGACCACTGGCCGTACCGGTGAACATGACATCTCCGTATCAGCCTTGGTCGGCCAGTCGCTGCCACGGCTGCGCCGGTCGTGCCGCCGTGCGGGGGTTTCGCTCACGCCTCCAGGGCGGGATCCAGAGCCGATGACGGATCGGTCCGGGGCCGAAGCGGGACTTCGCGCGCTCATCATAGAGGTGGGTGTCAGCGACGAACCATAGGTCCCGGGCCCGCGCGCGAGACCTTCCCACCTGCGTGCCGGCTGTGCCGGACATGGCACCGACCGTGTGTCCGGTGATCGCGGGGGCGTTCCGCACATACCTGACTGAACGGCCGAATTCCACTTCTTGTGGCTTGCGACTTGTCGCCGGCACCGCAGATCCTGCGGCAAGCAGGCAGGAGCCGATCCGTATCCTACGACTCGCCGATCACCTCTCTCGCCAAGGCGCCAACATGAACCTCAGCCAGGCAGACCGCTCGACGTCCACGGTCTCTCCGGCAGGTCCAGACGCAGATCAGAACTCGGCGTTGTCACGGATGGAGTTGACCACGCGCCGGATGACGTCGATCCAGTCCTCCGGGGCGGTCATGCGCAGCACGAGCTGACGGTCGATCGCGCCGTCCGGCTCCGAGCGCCAGAAGGCGACCACGACGATGCCGTACTTGTTGGCGCCGTTCAGCTTCACGGTCTCGGCCAGGACGACGTACGGCCCGCCGCTGCGCCACTGGAGTCCCCACGCCTCCTCCGCCTTGCGCAGGGCGTCGCGTTGCTCCTCGCCGCAGTCAGGACAGTTACGGACGATCAGCTCGCCGCCGACCTCCGCGTTGTCCCCGATCGAGGCACCGCAGTTGTACTTGACCTGCCCCTCGGTGCTGCCGCCAGGAGTGCACGTCCAGTCAGCCGGTGCCACGAACTCGAAGCCCAGGCCGTCCGGGTTCAGCGTCCGTACGGCATCGCTCCTGCTGAAGACCTGCCATTTGGGCCAGTCCCCCGGCCGTGGCGGCTCGATGCCCGGCTGCTGTGGACGCGCGGAAGGCGACCAGCCCGAGGTGCCGGACGGGACCACGCCGGTGGGTGAGGGGTTCGCCGTCGGCTCGGTCGTATCCCCGCGCCCGATCCAGGCGAAGGCACCCGCACCGCCGACGAGGACCAACACCAGTGCGACGATCCCGACCCAGAGCCCGGTACGGCGCCGTCGCGTCTTGGAAGGCGCGATGCGGCGAGCAGGTGCGGCGAGCGGATCGTACGGCGGGATGCCGGCCGGCGCGGGAGCCTGGGCGGCGGCGGGTGACTGGGGCGTCTCGGCGACCGGCCGCGCCGGCATCGCGGTGGTCGGCGCGTCCCAGCCTGGCGCAGGCGGGCCCGAGGCCGGGTGCGGGGCCGACGACACCGGCTGGGTGGGGTTCGGGCCTGCGTGCATCGCCCACGGCAGGTGCGGGGGCGCGGAGGTCGGCTGCGGAACACCGGAGACGGGATGGGTCACCCCGCTGACCGGCTGAGGCAAGCCGCTGACCGGCTGGGGCACCCCGGAGACAGGCCGTGCTGCCGTCGGGTCCGGGGTGTATTCCACGCCGAGTGCACGGAGCAGCTTCTCCGCCCCCGGTCCGACCTCCGCCGAGTACGCCACCCAGGGCGCGGCGGCGGAGAAGTCGGCGTAGGCGTAGGGCAGGGGGTCCGCCGCCTGCGCCAGCGAGTTCGTCATCCCGACGAACGCCTCCCGCCAGCCGGGGGCCGCGGCGACGGCGGCGTCCAGGACGGCCACGGTGACGAGGCGCCCCTGCTCGTCGATCGCCGCCCACGCCTTACCCACCGGAGAGCCGCCCAGCACGTGGGTGAACCTGTAGGGACCTGCCGGCTGCATGCGCCAACTCCTCTGCTCAACCGCCGTGCGGATCCTACAGAGGCGGCGCCAGCGCCTCCGCCCGCCCGTCGCAGGCCCGACAGGCCTCCGCCGGCCCCGCACCACGGGCGCTGCATCGGGCGGGCTTGCCCTGTGAAAGTTTTCATGCATACAGTCACCCCATGAATGAGGGAGCTGTCATGGCGCCCACCGAGCGGGTGCTGGACCTGTTCCAGGGGGTCCGGCTCACCCCCACCCAGCGCCGCATCGCGCACTGCCTCGTGCAGCACGCGCCGGCCGCGGCGTACCTGTCGGCGGCCGAGGTCGCCGAGCTGGCGGGGGTCAGCCAGCCGTCGGTCACCCGGTTCGCGGTCGCGCTCGGCCACGACGGCTACCCCGCGCTGCGCCGCCGGCTCCGCGAGCTGACCGCCGGCGCCCCGGGCGACGCCACCGACGCGGGCAACGAGCTCCAGCAGGCGGTACGCGCCGAGATCGGCAACCTCGACCGCCTCGCCGGGCAGCTCGCCGACCGGGACCGGATCGCCGAGACCGGGAGGCTGCTGGCCGCCAGCCGCCCCCTGCCGGTGCTCGGCCTGCGCGCCGCCGCCCCGCTGGCCGCCTACTTCGCCTACTTCGCCGCCAAGGTGCACCCCGACGTGCGGGTGCTCGACGACGGCGGCAGCCTGCTCACCGACCGCCTCGAACAGGCCGCCGAGGCCGGGGCCGGCGCCCTGCTCGCCTTCGTGCTGCCCCGCTATCCCCGGGAGACCCTGGACGCGCTGCGCGAGGCCAGGACCGCCGGCCTCACCGTGGTGGCCATCACCGACTCGCCGGTCAGCCCGGCCACCGAGCACGCCGACGTGGTGCTGCCCGCCGCGGTCGGCGCGCAGCTCGTCTTCGACCTGCACACCGCGCCGATGACCCTGGCCATGGTGCTGCTCCAGGCCATCTGCGACGCCACCCCGACCGACACCCAGCGCCGGCTGGAGGCCTTCGAAGCCTCCGCCGCCCGCCGCCAGTTGTTCCTCGGATGACCCGGAGGAGAGCCGAGATGACCCAGTCCGTCCGCGCCGCACGCGGCACCGAACGCACCGCCCGTGGGTGGCCCCAGGAGGCCGCGCTGCGGATGCTGATGAACAACCTCGACCCGGAGGTGGCCGAGCGTCCCGACGACCTGGTGGTCTACGGCGGCACCGGGAAGGCGGCGCGGGACTGGCCGTCCTACCACGCGCTGGTACGCACCCTGACCGACCTGCGCGACGACGAGACCATGCTGGTGCAGTCGGGCCGGCCGGTGGGCGTCATGCGTACCCACGAGTGGGCGCCCCGGGTGCTGCTGGCCAACTCCAACCTGGTGGGTGACTGGGCCACCTGGCCGGAGTTCCGCCGCCTCGAACAGCTCGGCCTGACCATGTACGGGCAGATGACCGCCGGCTCGTGGATCTACATCGGCACCCAGGGCATCCTCCAGGGCACCTACGAGACGTTCGCTGCCGTCGCCGCCAAGCGGTTCGGCGGCACCCTGGCGGGCACGCTGACGCTCACCGCCGGCTGCGGCGGGATGGGCGGGGCGCAGCCCCTCGCGGTCACCATGAACGGCGGCGTCTGCCTGGTCGTCGACGTGGACCGCAGCCGGCTGGACCGGCGGGTGCACGACCGCTACCTCGACGAGGTCGCCGACTCCCTGGACGACGCCGTCGAGCGGGCGCTGGCCGCGAAGCGGGACCGGCGGGCGCTGAGCGTCGGCGTGGTCGGCAACGCGGCCACGGTCTTCCCGGAGCTGCTGCGCCGGGGCGTGGACATCGACGTCGTCACCGACCAGACCAGCGCGCACGACCCGCTGTCGTACCTGCCGGAGGGGGTGGAGCCGGCCGACGCCCGGGACTACGCGGCGGCGAAGCCGGCCGAGTTCACCGACCGGGCGCGGGCGTCGATGGCGAAGCACGTCGAGGCGATGGTCGGGTTCCTCGACGCCGGTGCGGAGGTCTTCGACTACGGCAACTCGATCCGGGGCGAGGCGAAGCTCGGCGGGTTCGAGCGGGCCTTCGACTTCCCCGGCTTCGTGCCCGCGTACATCCGGCCGTTGTTCTGCGAGGGCAAGGGCCCGTTCCGGTGGGCGGCGCTCTCCGGCGACCCGGCCGACATCGCGGCCACCGACCGGGCGATCCTGGAGCTGTTCCCGGAGAACGAGTCGTTGGCCCGGTGGATCCGGATGGCCGGCGAACGCGTCGCCTTTCAGGGCCTGCCGGCGCGGATCTGCTGGCTCGGCTACGGCGAGCGCGACAAGGCGGGGGTGCGGTTCAACGAGATGGTCGCCTCCGGCGAGCTGTCGGCGCCCGTGGTGATCGGCCGCGACCACCTGGACTGCGGCAGCGTGGCCAGCCCGTACCGGGAGACCGAGGCGATGGCCGACGGCTCCGACGCGGTGGCCGACTGGCCGCTGCTCAACGCGCTGGTCAACACGGCCAGCGGGGCGTCCTGGGTGTCGATCCACCACGGCGGCGGGGTCGGCATCGGCCGGTCCATCCACGCCGGGCAGGTCTGCGTGGCCGACGGCACGGCGCTGGCCGGGCAGAAGATCGAGCGGGTGCTCACCAACGACCCGGCGATGGGCGTCATCCGGCACGTGGACGCCGGCTACGACGCCGCCCGCGAGGTCGCGGAGGCCACGGGCGTGCGGGTGCCCATGGCGGAGGGAGGCACCCCGTGAGCGCGAGGAGTGCAGCGCAGCGGAGCCCCGCAGTCGCGAACAACGGAGGCACCCCGTGAGCGCGAGGAGTGCAGCGCAGCGGAGCCCCGCAGTCGCGAACAACGGAGGCACCGCGTGAGCGACCTCGCCGGCCGGTTCCGGGCGCTGTGGGACGAGATCGCGCCGGTCGGGCGGGACGAGGGCAGCGGCGGCTACCTGCGCTACGCGCTGACCGAGCCGGAGCTGCGGCTGCGGGAGTGGTTCCGCGAGCAGGCCGACCGCCGGGGCATGCCGGTCACCGACGACGGCAACGGCAACCTGTTCGCCCGGTGGGGCGAGCCCGAGGCCGGCGACGCGGTGCTGACGGGCAGCCACTTCGACTCGGTGCCGCACGGCGGCGCGTACGACGGGCCGCTCGGCATCGTCAGCGCGTTCCTCGCCGTCGACGAGCTGCGCGCGGCGGGCGTCGCGCCGGCCCGCCCCGTCGTGGTCGGCGCGTTCGTCGAGGAGGAGGGCGCGCGGTTCGGCGTACCGTGCCTGGGGTCGCGGCTGCTCGCCGGGGAGATCGCGGTGGACCGCGCGGCCGGGTTGCGTGACGCCGGCGGGGTGAGCTTCGCCGAGGCGCTGGGCGCCCGGCCGGCGGGCGCCCGGCCCGAGCTGCTCGGCGGCTTCGCCGCCTTCGTCGAGCTGCACGTCGAGCAGGGCCGCGCGATGGTCGACGCCGGCGCGCCGGTCGGGGTGGCCAGCGCGATCTGGCCGCACGGCCGCTGGCGCTTCGAGTTCACCGGCGAGGGCAACCACGCCGGTACGACCCGGATGGCCGACCGCCGCGACCCCATGCTGACGTACGCCTTCACGGTGCTGGCGGCCAACAAGGAGGCGCGGCTGCGCGGCGCCCACGCCACCGTCGGCCGGGTGGCGGTGGAGCCGAACGCCACCAACGCCATCCCGTCGAAGGTGACCGGCTGGCTGGACGCCCGGGCCGCCGAGCCGGAGACGCTGACGGGGCTGGTCGACGCGGTGCGCGCGAAGGCGGCCGAGCGGGCCCGCCGCGACGGTACGGAGGTGGCGCTGACGGAGGAGTCGGCCACCCCGCTGGTCGCCTTCGACGGTGGGCTGGCCAACCGGCTCGCGACCCTGCTCGACGCGCCGGTGCTGCCGACCGGGGCCGGGCACGACGCCGGGGTGCTCGCCGCGCACCTGCCCACGGCGATGCTCTTCGTGCGCAACCCGACGGGGGTGTCGCACTCGCCGGCGGAGTCGGCAAGCGACGCCGACTGCGCGGCCGGGGTCACCGCCCTGGCCCGGGTGGTGGAGGAGCTGGCATGCCGGTGAGCGCGGCCCGGGGAGGTCGTCGGCGGCCTGTCGGGCTGATGTCGCAGCCGATTCGCACCCGCGGTGATCGACTGATGTCGCAGACGGTTCAGTTCGACAGGGGGCGTACGAGATGACCGTGACCCGCTGGCTCGCCGAGTACGCCTGGCTGCCCGACCACGCCGAGCCCACCGCCGACGTGCTGATCGAGACGACCGACGGTCGGATCACCGGTGTGACCCCGCTGACGGCCGGGAGCACGCCGCCCGCCGGGGTCGAGGTGATGGCCGATGCCGAGCGGCTGCCCGGCCTGACCCTGCCCGGGCTCGCCAACGCCCACTCGCACGCGTTCCACCGGGCGCTGCGCGGGCGCACCCACGGCGGGCGCGGCGACTTCTGGACCTGGCGCGAGCGGATGTACGCGGTGGCGCAGCGGCTCGACCCGGACTCGTACCTGGCCCTGGCCCGGGCGGTCTACGCCGAGATGGCGCTGGCCGGCGTCACCTGCGTCGGCGAGTTCCACTACGTCCACCACGGCCCGGACGGCACCCCGTACGCCGACCCGAACGCGATGGGTGCGGCGCTGGTCGAGGCCGCCGCCCACGCCGGGATCCGGATCACCCTGCTGGACACCTGCTACCTGACCGCCACCGTCGACGGTGAGCCGCTCGCCGGACCGCAGCGACGCTTCGGCGACGGCGACGCGCTGCGCTGGGCGGAACGGGTCGACGCGTTCCGGCCCGCCGACGAGCACGCCCGGGTCGGCGCGGCGATCCACTCGGTGCGCGCGGTGCCCGCCGGGCAGCTCGCCACCGTGGCCGGGTGGGCGGACCGGCGCGGCGCACCCCTGCACGTGCACCTCTCCGAGCAGCCCGCCGAGAACGACGCCTGCCGGGCCGCGCACGGCTGCACCCCGGCCCGGCTGCTCGCCGACCGGGGGGCGCTCGGCCCGAACACCACGGCCGTGCACGCCACCCACCTGACCGGCGGCGACCTCACGCTGCTCGGGGACGCCGGCACGGGCGTCTGCCTCTGCCCGACCACCGAGCGGGACCTGGCCGACGGGATCGGCCCGGCCCGGCGGATGGCCGACGTCGGCCTGCCGCTCAGCCTGGGCAGCGACAGCCACGCCGTGATCGACCTCTTCGAGGAGGCCCGCGCGGTCGAACTGGACGAGCGGCTGCGCACCCGCCGACGCGGGCACTTCGGCCCCGCCGAGCTGCACGACGCGGCCACCGTCGGCGGTCACGCCGCGCTGGGCTGGCGCGACGCCGGGCGGATCGCCGTGGGGGCGCGGGCCGACCTGGTGACCGTGCGGCTGGACACCCCGCGCACGGCCGGCGTACCGCCGGTGGGGGTGTGGTTCGCGGCGGGCGCCGCCGACGTCGCGCAGGTCGTGGTGGACGGCCGGACGGTGGTGCGTGACGGCCGGCACCTGACCGTCGACGTGCCGGCCGAACTGACCGCGGCGATCGAGGAGGTGACCTCATGAGCAGTCTGCTGGTCGACGACATCGGCGAGCTGGTGACCAACGACCCGCCCGGCGACGAGGGCGGCCCGCTGGGCATCCGGCGCGACGCCGCGCTGCTGGTCGAGGACGGGCGGGTGGCCTGGATCGGGCCGTCCCGCGACGCGCCGGCCGCCGACCGGCGCCTGGACGCCGGGGGCGCCGCCGTGCTCCCCGGCTTCGTGGACAGCCACGCCCACCTGGTCTTCGCCGGGGACCGGGCCGCCGAGTTCGCCGCCCGGATGGCCGGGCAGCCGTACACCGGTGGCGGCATCCGGACCACCGTCGGCGCGACCCGGGCGGCCACCGACGACGAGCTGCGGGCCACCGTGCGCCGGCTGCGCGGCGAGGCGATGCGGCAGGGCACCACCACCATGGAGATCAAGAGCGGGTACGGCCTCACCGTCGCCGACGAGGCCCGCTCGCTGGCGATCGCCGCCGAGGTCAGCGAGGAGACCACCTTCCTCGGCGCCCACGTGGTCCCCGCCGAGTACGCCGACCGCCCCGACGACTACGTGGGCCTGGTCTGCGGGCCGATGCTGGCCGCCGCCGCGCCGTACGCCCGCTGGATCGACGTCTTCTGCGAGCGGGGCGCGTTCGACGTCGACCACGCCCGCGCCATCCTCGCCTGCGGGCAGGCCGTCGGTCTGGGCGTGCGGGTGCACGCCAACCAGCTCGGCCCCGGGCCGGGCGTCCAGCTCGGCGTCGAGCTGGGCGCGGCGAGCGTCGACCACTGCACCCACCTGACCGACGCCGACGTCGACGCGCTGGCCTCGACCGGCGAGACGTGGGTCTCCGGATTCGAGCCGACCACCGTCGCGACCCTGCTGCCCGGCGCCGAGTTCTCCACCCGCTCGCCCTACCCGGACGCCCGCCGGCTGCTCGACGCCGGCGCGATCGTGGCGCTGGCGACCGACTGCAACCCCGGTTCGTCGTACACCTCGTCGATGCCGTTCTGCGTCGCGCTCGCCGTACGCGAGATGCGGATGACCCCGGCGGAGGCCGTCTGGGCCGCGACCGCCGGGGGCGCGCGGGCGCTGCGCCGCGACGACGTCGGGGTGCTGCGGCCCGGGGCCCGGGCCGATCTGATGATCCTCGACGCCCCGTCTCACCTGCACCTGGCCTACCGGCCCGGTGTGCCACTGATCCGCCAGGTCCTGCGCAACGGAGTGCCCCAATGACCGTCACCATCCTGCCCACCGGGATCTCCCCCGCCGACGTGCTCGCCGTCGCGCGCGGCACCGCCAAGGTCGTCCTCGACCCGGCCACCGTCGACGCCATGACCGCCAGCCGGTCCATCGTCGACGGCATCGAGGCCGCCGGCCGGCCGGTCTACGGCGTCTCCACCGGCTTCGGCGCACTGGCGAACACCTTCGTCGCGCCCGAGCGGCGGGCCGAGCTCCAGCACGCGCTGATCCGCTCGCACGCCGCCGGGGTGGGCGCGCCGATGCCGCGCGAGGTGGTCCGGGCCATGATGCTGCTGCGGGTCCGCTCGCTGGCGCTCGGCCGCTCCGGGGTCCGGCCCCTGGTCGCCGAGGCGCTGGTCGACCTGCTCAACCACGACGTGACGCCGTGGGTGCCGGAGCACGGCTCGCTGGGCGCCTCCGGCGACCTGGCGCCGCTGGCGCACTGCGCGCTGGTGCTGCTCGGCGAGGGCTGGGTGCTCGGCCCGGCCGGCGAGCGGCTGCCCGCCGCCGACGTGCTGCGCCGGGCGGGGCTGGCGCCGATCGGGCTGGCCGCCAAGGAGGGGCTGGCGCTGATCAACGGCACCGACGGCATGCTCGGCATGCTGCTGCTGGCGATCCACGACGCCGCGCACCTGTTCACGATGGCCGACGTCACCGCCGCCCTCGCCATCGAGGCGATGCTCGGCTCGGAGCGGCCGTTCCTGCCGGAGCTGCACGCCATCCGGCCGCATCCCGGGCAGTCTGCCTCGGCGGCGAACATCCACCGGCTGCTACAGGACTCCCGGGTGATGGACTCGCACCGCGACGACCTCGCGCACGCGGTGCAGGACGCGTACTCGATGCGGTGCGCGCCGCAGGTCGCCGGCGCGGCCCGGGACACGCTGGACTTCGTCCGCACGGTGGCCGGCCGGGAGCTGGTCTCGGTGGTGGACAACCCGGTGGTGCTGCCCGACGGCCGCGTCGAGTCGACCGGGAACTTCCACGGCGCGCCGCTGGGCTTCGCCGCGGACTTCCTGGCCATCGCCGCCGCCGAGGTGGGCGCGATCGCCGAGCGCCGGGTGGACCGGCTGCTCGACGTGACCCGGTCCCGGGAGCTGCCGGCGTTCCTCTCCCCCGACGCCGGGGTCAACTCCGGGCTGATGATCGCCCAGTACACGGCGGCCGGGATCGTCGCGGAGAACCGCCGGCTCGCCGCCCCGGCGTCGGTGGACTCGCTGCCCACCAGCGGCATGCAGGAGGACCACGTCTCGATGGGCTGGGCGGCGGCCAAGAAGCTGCGCACCGTGCTGGACAACCTGACCAGCCTGCTCGCCGTCGAGCTGCTCGCCGGCGTACGCGGGCTCCAGCTGCGCGCCCCGCTCGACCCGTCGCCGGCCGGCCGGGCGGCCGTCGCGGCGCTCGGCGGGATCGCCGGGGAACCCGGGCCGGACGTCTTCCTGGCCCCGCTGATGGAGGCCGCCCGGGACGTGCTGGCCGGGCCCGAGCTGCGCGCCGCCATCGAACGCGAGATCGGGCCCCTCGACTGACGACACCCCGGGCCACCGTCGCGCCGCGGTGGCCCGGGGTGCCGCGCGGGCGGCCGTACCGCGTCGCCCGCGGCGGTATCAGCCCGCCAGCACCGCCACGCCGACCAGCACGGGCACGGCGGCCACCGTCGACAGCAGGATCGAGTCGCGCGCCAGGACGGTGCCCCGGCCGTAGCGGATCGCGTAGACGAAGACGTTCTGCGCCGTCGGCAGGGCGGCGGTGACCGTGCAGGCCAGCACGAGGTTGGGCGGCAGGCCCATCGCGAAGCGGGCGACGAGATAGGCGACGGTGGGCTGGACCACCGTCTTGAGGACGACCGCGAGCCGTACGTCCCGCCCGGTGTCGCCGGTGCCGGGCCGCGGCGCGCCGTGCAGGGAGAGGCCGTACGCGATCAGTGTGGCGGGAACCGCCATCGCCGCGACGAGTTCGATCGGCCGCAGGACCGGCTCCGGCGGCAGCCAGCCGGTCAGGCTGGCCCCGACGCCCAGCGCGCACGCGATGGTGACCGGGTTGGTGACCGGCTGGAGCACCACCGTGCCGAGCGACGGTCTGCGGCCCGCCGTGGCCGCCTCGAGGAAGGCGAACGCGACCGGCGTCATGACGACCAGTTGGAACATCAGGACGGGCGCGACGAACGAGGCGTCCCCGAGGACGTAGACCGCGACCGGGATGCCGATGTTCGCCGCGTTGACGTACGACGAGGCCAGGGCGCCGACCGTCGCGTCCGCGACGGAGCGGCGCCAGCAGAGCCTCGCGACGGCGACGAACACCGACGCCACGGCGGTGGTGCTCACCACCGTGACGACGAGGGCGGACGAGACGACCGCGGGCACGTCGGCCCGGGCCACCGTCTCGAACAGCAGCGCCGGAGTCGCCACGAAGAACGCGACGCGGGAGAGGACGGTGGCCGCGTCCGGCCCCAGCACCCCGCCACGGCCGAGCGCGTAGCCGACGGCGATGACGGTGACGATGACGGCGAAACCCGTCAGCACCCCTGGCACCGGGGCGGGTCCGTCAGCTCGCGGGCGGCAGCACCTTGGCGACCAGCTTGGCCAGCTCCCGCAGCGCCTTGCCCCGGTGGCTGACCGCGTCCTTCTCCTGCGGCGTCAGCTCGGCGTTGGTGCGGTCCTGGCCGTCGCCGAGGAAGATCGGGTCGTAGCCGAACCCGCCGTCGCCGCGCGGCGACCGGAGCAGCCGGCCGGTCTGCCGGCCGTCGACCAGGTGCTCCTTGCCGCCGGGCAGCACCAGGGCCACCGTGCAGACGAACGACGCGCCCCGGTGCTCGTCGGGCAGGTCCGCGATCTGGTCCAGCACCAGCTGGAGGTTGGCCTCGTCGTTGCCGTGCCGGCCGGCCCAGCGGGCGCTGAACACCCCCGGCATGCCGTTGAGCGCCTCGACGGCGAGCCCGGAATCGTCGGCGATCGTCGGCAGGCCGGTGCGCCGGCAGCCCTCCCGCGCCTTGATCAGCGCGTTCTCGCCGAAGGTCAGGCCGCTCTCGGGCAGCTCCGGGTACTCCTCGACGTCGTCGAGCCCGATCAGGGCGACGCGGTGCGCGCCGAGCGCGCCGTCGAGGATCCGCTGGAGCTCGACGAGCTTCTTGCGGTTACGGGTGGCGAGCAGCACCTTGTTCATCTGAATCCACCTTTGTTCGCGACTGCGTGGCTCGCAAGCTCACTCCTCGCGCTCACGGGAGGAGCGCCTTCCGCTGGGCTTCGGCCAGTTCCACGCAGCCGGCGACGGCCAGGTCGAGCAGGGCGTCGAGCTGCGCGCGGGCGAACACGCCCGCCTCCCCGGTGCCCTGCACCTCGACGAACTCGCCGGTGCCGGTGCACACCACGTTCATGTCGACCTCGGCGGCGACGTCCTCGGTGTAGTCGAGGTCCAGCCGGGGCTCGCCGTCGATGATCCCGACGCTGATCGCGGCCACCGAGCGGTGCATCACCTTCTCCGGCTTGCCGGCCAGCGCCTTGCGCCCGGCCAGCCAGGTCACCGCGTCGTGCAGCGCCACGTACGCGCCGGTGATCGCGGCGGTACGGGTGCCGCCGTCGGCCTGGAGCACGTCGCAGTCGAGCACGATCGAGTTCTCGCCGAGGGCCTTGAGATCGATGGACGCCCGCAGGCTCCGGCCGATCAGCCGGGAGATCTCGTGCGTACGCCCGCCGACGCGGCCCTTCACGCTCTCCCGGTCGGAGCGGGTGTTGGTGGCCCGGGGCAGCATGGCGTACTCGGCGGTGACCCAGCCGAGCCCGGAGCCCTTGCGCCAGCGGGGCACGCCCTCGGTCACGCTGGCGGTGCAGAGCACCCGGGTGCCGCCGAACTCCACGAGCACCGAGCCCTCCGGATGGGTGCTCCAGCCCCGGGTCAACGTCACAGGTCGGAGTTCGTCGGGTCGCCGCCCGTCAGGTCGTGCCATCCCTGCACCCTATGCGGTGCCCCGATCGGTGCGCCCCGGGGTGTCCCGCCCCGGGCGCCGGCCGGTCAGATCTCGTAGCTGGCGCCGGGCCGGACGACTTCCAGCGGCCCGTCGAAGGCGGCGCCGGCCGACTCCACGGTGTGCGCCTCGCTGCCCCAGGCGGCCACCAGGTGGGTGAGCAGCAGCCGGCCCACCCCGGCCTTGGTCGCCGCCTCGCCGGCCTCCCGGCCGGTCAGGTGCAGGTCCGGCGGGTTGTCCACGCCGTCGAGGTAGCTCGCCTCGCAGAGGAACGTGTCGGCGTCCTGGGCCAGTCGCAGCAGCGCGTCGCAGGGTGCGGTGTCCGAGGAGTAGCAGAGGACCCGGCCGCCGTGCTCCAGCCGGACGCCGTACGTCTCGACGGGGTGGTTCACCCGGTCGACGGTGACCGCGAACGGGCCGATCGGAAAGGTGCCGGGTTCGAGGGCGTAGAACTGGTAGACGTCCTCGACCGTGCTGTCCTCCTGCCCGTACGCGGCGGCCAGCCGGTCCGGTGCGCCGGCGGGGGCGTAGACGGGCAGCGACGGGTAGGGGCCGTCCGGGGCGTAGCGGCGGACCACCACGTACGACGCCGCGTCGAGGATGTGGTCGCAGTGCAGGTGGGTGAGGATGATGGCGTCCGGGGCGTGCAGCCCCGCGTAGCGCTGGAGGTTGGACAGCGACCCGGAGCCGAAGTCGACCAGCAGCCGGAAACCGTCGGCCTCGACGAGGTAGGCCGAGCAGGGAGACTCGGGACCGGGGAAACTGCCCGCGCAGCCCAGGACGGTCAGTCGCATCGAGTTGTCTCACTGTAGCTATGCGTAGTTTCCGCGCCGACGGTCCCGCTGTGGATGATCTCTACCGACGCGTACGCCACGCAGGGCAGCCTACGCGCGCCCGCGCGACGACAAGAGTCATCCACGGGAAGTTGTCACCAACGTGACACCCGCCCGGGCCGCCCGTCCGGATCCCGTGACGAGACGGCGTCCGCCGGTAGCGCTGGGTGAGTGGACCGGCCGCGTCCCGGAAGCCGTGACGGGGCGGCCGGGCCACCGACGCGTGTCGGCGGCCCGGCCACGGGACGTCACGCCCAGAGCTGGCCCTCCAGGGCTTCCTCCGCGTCGGCGAGGGTGCCGCCGTACGCCCCGGTGGAGAGGTACTTCCAACCGCCGTCGGCGACCACGAAGGCCACGTCGGCCCGCTGGCCGGCGCGGACGGCCTCGTGCGCCACCGCGAGCGCGGCGTGCAGGATCGCCCCCGTGGAGAAGCCGGCGAAGATGCCCTCCACCTCGACGAGCTGCCGGGTCCGCAGCACCGCGTCGCGGGTGCCGACGGAGAAGCGGCGGGACAGCACCGACGCGTCGTAGAGCTCGGGGACGTAGCCCTCGTCGATGTTGCGCAGCCCGTAGACCAGCTCGCCGTAGCGCGGCTCGGCCGCGACGACCTGGATGCCGTCGACCTTCTCGCGCAGGTAGCGTCCGGTGCCCATCAGCGTGCCGGTGGTGCCGAGACCCGCCACGAAGTGCGTGATCGTGGGCAGGTCGTGCAGCAGCTCCGGACCGGTGGTCTCGTAGTGCGCCCGGGCGTTGGCGTCGTTGCCGTACTGGTAGAGCATGACCCAGTCGGGGTGCTCGGCCGAGATCTGCTTGGCGGTGGCCACCGCCTGGTTGGAGCCGCCCGCCGCCGGCGAGAAGATGATCTCCGCGCCGTACATCCGGAGCAGCTGCACCCGCTCGGTCGAGACGTTCTCCGGCATCACGCAGACCAGCCGGTAGCCGCGCAGCTTGGCCACCATCGCCAGCGAGATGCCGGTGTTGCCGCTGGTCGGTTCGAGGATGGTGTCGCCCGGCCGGAGCCGGCCGGCCTCCTCGGCCGCCCGGACCATGAACAGGGCCGCCCGGTCCTTGATGCTGCCGGTGGGGTTCCGGTCCTCCAGCTTCGCCCAGAGCCGCACCGGCGGCGCCCCGGCGGGCACCGTCGGCGAGAGCCGGGGCAGCCCGACCAGGGGCGTCCCCCCGCAGGCGTCGAGGAGGCTGTCGTACCGCGCCATGGTGACCGCCGCCGTCAGCGGGCGGCGGCGGCCGACCGCGCGGCGACCGCGGCGCCGTGCTGGGCGATCGCGGCGGCCGCGGCGAAGCCGAACGCGCCCCCGGCGACGGCCGGCAGGATGGTCACGCTGTCGCCGTCGTTGAGCTTGGCGTCCAGCGCGCCGAGGAAGCGGACGTCCTCGTCGTTGACGTAGACGTTGACGAAGCGGTGCAGCGCGCCGGCGTCGGTGACCAGCCGGGCCTTCAGGCCGGCGTGCCGGGAGTCCAGGTCGGCGAGCAGGTCGGCGAGCGTGTCGCCGGCGCCCTCGACGACCTTCGCGCCGCCGGTGTAGCTGCGCAGGATGGTGGGGATGCGAACCTCAATGGCCATGATGTCGTGCTCCTCGATGATGGTCGGGCGTGCCGGAAGGTGACGGGACGTGGACGGGTGTGACGGCGCTGGATCAGCGGCCGGAACACTCGTAGTCGACCGTCGCCGGGCTCTGCCCGAACATGTAGGACTGCACGGCGTGCGGGTCCACCCCCGCGTCCACGATCCGGACCGGCTCCTCGGTCACCACGCCGTCGACGATCCGGAAGGAGCGGATCTCCTCCGTGTCGGCGTCGCGGGTGGAGACCAGCAGGTAGTGCGCGCCGGGCTCACCGGCGAACGAGATGTCCGTGCGGGACGGGTACGCCTCCGTGGCGGTGTGCGAGTGGTAGATGACGACGGGCTCCTCGTCCCGGTCGTCCATCTCGCGCCACACCCGCAGCTGCTCCATCGAGTCGAACTCGTAGAACGTCATGGAACGGGCGGCGTTGTCCATCGGAATGTGCCGGGTGGGGGTGTCGCTGCCGGCGGGACCGGCGACCACGCCGCACGCCTCGTCGGGGTGGTCCCGACGGGCGTGGGCGACGATCGCGTCGACGATCGACCGGTCGATGCTCAGCACGTGGTCCAGCCTAACGCGTACCCGCCGCGACCTTAAGGTGGCGGCGGTCACGCCTAGTCGATCAAGGCGTTGAGCAGGGATTCCTGGAGGTAGCCGAGGTACGCGTAGACCGACAGTTGGAACACCCGGCTGGAGGTCGGGTCCTCGGCGACCGCGTCGTCGAGCTCCTCGCCCAGGTCGGTGCCGTCCTTGATCTCCAGCCGGACGCCCATCGCCAGCCGGGCGTCGTTGAGCGCCCGCAGCCACGCCTCGGCCGCCTCCGCGTCGAGGCGCACCTCGCCGCCGGCCTCGTCGGGCAGCGAGGCGAGGATCGCGCCGGCCTGGTCGATCTTGGCGGTCTTGAGGTCGCCCTCGGTGTAGCGGCGGAACTCGGCCGTGCCGGACGGGTCCTCCGGGTAGACCTCGGGGAAGAGCCGGCCCACCACGGGGTCGGTGTGGTCGAAGCCGTCGGTGAGCAGCCCGACCACCTCGGATGCCACCTTCCGCAGCACCCGCACCTCGTCGACGGCGAAGGTGACGACGTAGCGGTCGCCCTGGCGACGGAACATGCTCACGACCGGTCCACCGTCGCCCACAGCCCGTACGCGTGCAACTGCGACGCGTCGTGCTCCATCCGCTCCCGGGCGCCGCTGGAGACCACGGCGCGACCCTTGTGGTGCACGTCGAGCATGAGCTGTTCCGCCTTCTCGCGGCTGTAGCCGAAGAGCTTCTGAAAGACCCAGGTCACGTACGTCATGAGGTTGACCGGGTCGTCCCACACGATCGTCACCCACGGCCGGTCGGACGCCGGCACCTCATCGGTGTCCGACGTCTCGACAGGTGCAACCTGCGGAGCCGCCATGCCCCCCATCGTGCCACCGGATTCGCCGAACCGAGGAACCGGAACGCCGGCCCGGCGCGGATCGCCGCGTCCGGCCTGGTCAAGGGCATCGGCGGTGGCGAGCGGCGGCCTCGGCGCGGTGCCGACGCCGCGGGCGACCGGATCGCCCTCAGGCGAGCAGGATGCCGTGGTCGACAGCATCGGAGAGCACCCCGTCCAGCGAGAGGCGGACCACCTCGAACCGCCGGGACACCTCCCGGGACAGTTCCAGTTCGACCTCGCGCAGCGCGCGCTGCGCCCAGGCTCGGGCGGCGTTGGCATCGTGGTTGCCGGGGCTGCGCCAGTGCTGCCAGCAGCCGCCCGAGAGGGCCACGGCCACCGGCGGGAGCACCTCCACGCGCGCCACGCCCGGGTAGCTCGCCAGTGTGTCGGTCGCGCCGGCCCCCGTCAGCCCCGCCACGCCGCCGGTGCTGGTGACGAGCAGCACGCGGTCCAGCTCGTGCTCGCCCCGGTGCTCCGTCAGGCCCCAGCGCACGGGGGCGTAGAGGCGCCGCCGGACGCCCGCCGGCAGCGGCGCGCCGAAGACCCGCCCGGCGGCCTCGTCCAGGAGCCCGCGCACCGCCTCGTCGCACTGGGCGGTGGCCAGCAGCGACAGCGCCTCCATCTCCCGGTCGAGCAGCTGCGGCAGGCCGGCGCAGCCGACCCCGAAGACGATCTCCTGCACCACGCGGAGGTGGATGTTCGCCACCTCCAGGGCGAGGTGCTGGCGGATGCGCCGGGAGGACGACCGGGCCTGCCGGTCGAGCTGCTCCGACCAGCCGCCCGGGTCGGCCACCACCGGCACCCGGCCGTGCGCCCCGGGCAGCACCGGCGGTTCGGCGCTCGCCCGTCGCAGCCCCTCGTCGGCGGCCCAGCCGACCAGGGCCCGGCGCAGGTCCGCCCCGTCAGCCGCGGCGTCGAGCGGGAACCAGCGGGCGTCGGCGAGCCCGGGAACGGCGGCCAGCAGGGCCGCCCGGTGCGCCTCGACGGTGACCGCGACCGGATCCACCGGCGCCTGAGCCGACCCGACGGACGCCCCCGTGCCCTCCGTCGTCGCCGCGCCCTCCGGCACCGGGGCCCAGCCGCCCGCGCCCGGGGTGACCGCGAAGGCGACCTTGACGCCGGCGCGGGCCAGGTCGGCGAGCAGGTGGAGTTCGACCGCGGTGAAGGCCTGGTCGGCGGCGATCACGAAGAGCACCGCCCCGGACCGGCCAGCCGCGTCGAGCAGCAGCTGACCGCCGGCCACCCCGAGGGTGCCGGTGTCCGGCGTGTCGACGAGGCTGAAGTGCCGCAGCAGGGGCTCGGGCAGGCTCAGCTCGACCCGGCGCGGCGGGCGCGCGAGCGCCGGCCCGGCGGCCAGCCGGTCGGCCCCGTAGGAGTGGGGCTGGCGGTAGCCGGGCACGTAGGCGGCCCGCGTCGGCACCTGGGAGTGGCGCACCACGAGCCAACTGCCGGCGGGCACGGCGAGCATGGCCGGATCGAGCTGGAGCAGGCGGGCGAGCACCTCGCGCCGCCCCGCGCCGGCCGGGCCGACGCCAATCACGGCCAGCGGCTCCTCCGGGCGGGGCTCGGTCACCCCGAGCCGGACGGGCAGCCGGTCCCGACGGGGCAGCTCTGCGGCTCCGGCCATGTCGTCGGGCCTGTCGACGGCAGGGAGAGGACCGGGCTTCATCGAAAGCGGCCTCCCGTGGCAGGCGACCGGCAGCGGCCGGCCGCATGGAATCGTCCGGTGGCGGCACCCGGATGCCGGAAGAGTACGGGCGACCAGGCCCCCGGACCGAACACTTCGAATACTCAGGGGTAACCACGAGATTACTCAACTTCGGTGCGTGACGGTATGCACGCGGACGGATTCCGGTCGATATGCTGCCCCGATGAGTCGGTGGGGGTTCGTCGGCCGAACGGATGAGCTCAACCGTCTGCTGTCGGCGGTGACCGGCACGGAGGGGCGGGGCATCTTCTTCAGCGGCGACGCGGGCATCGGCAAGAGCCGCCTGCTGCGCGAGGGGATGGCGGCCCTCCCCCGCGACGGGTACGCCGTCTGGTCGATCGCGGCCAGCGCCACCACCGCGGCGCTCCCCTTCGGCGGCCTCGTCCAGGTGCTCCCGACCGAGCAGCCGCAGGGCCTCTCCCCCGCCGGCATCCTGCGCTGGGCGGTGGACGTGCTGCAACAGCAGGCGGCCGGCCGCCGGATCGTGCTCGCGGTCGACGACGCGCACCTGCTCGACCCGCCGTCGGCGGCGCTGGTGCACCTGGTGGCCCGGTCCGACAACGCCACGGTCGTCGGCACGTCGCGCGACGGCGAGCAGCTCCCGCTGCCGATCCGGGCCCTGTGGACCGACGGCCTGGTCGACCACGTCGAGCTGAAGCCGCTGCCGCCGGCCGAGACCACGCGGCTGCTCTCCGGGATCCTGGAGGGACCGGTCGACGCCACCTCCGCCGACCGGCTGGGCCGGCTCTCCGAGGGCAACCCGCTGCTGCTGCGCGAGCTGGTGTTCGCCGCCGACCGCGGGGAGCTGACCCGCACGTACGGGATCTGGAAGTGGACCGGCCGGCTGGAGCTGGCTCCCAACCTGACCGACCTGATCGACGTCCGGATCGGCCAGCTCACGCCGGACGTACGCGGGGTGGTGGAGCTGGTCGCCTTCGGCGAACCGCTCGGCCTGCACCTGCTCAACCAGGCCGCCGACCCGGTGGACGTGGAGACCGCCGAGGAACGCGGGCTGATCGCCGTGGAACACGACGACCGCCGGGCGAACGTGCGGCTGGCCCACCCGCTCTACGGCGAGGTGATGCGCCGCCGCTGCCCCGTCAGCCGGACGCGACGGTTGCAGGCCCGCCTCGCCGAGCTGCTGGAGCTGGCCGGCAAGCGACGCCGCGACGACCTGCTCCGGGTGGCCGTCTGGCGGCTCGACTCGGGCACCGCGCAGGATCCGGCCCTGCTGCTCGACGCGGCCCGGCAGGCGTTCGCCCGCTACGACGTACCGCTGGCGACCCGGCTGGCCCGCGCGGCGCTCGACGCGGGCGGCGGCTTCGACGCGGCGGAGCTGCTGGCCACCATCCTGATGTTCGCCGACCGGCCGGACGAGGCGATCGGGGTGCTCGACGCGGTCTCGGGCGACATCGAGGGCGACCGGCGGCTGAGCCGCTGGCTGACGGTGCGGGGCATGGTCAGCTACTGGGGCCTGAGCCGGGAGTCCACCGTGGAGGAGATCGCCGCCCGCAGGTCGACCCTCACGGACTCCGCCGACCAGGCCCGGGTGCTGGCCTTCGAGGGCATCATGCGGCTGCACCGGCTGGACACCGGCATCGCGTTGCGGCTCGGGCAGACGGTGCTGGACCGGCCGGCCGCGAGCGTTGCCGCCCGGGAGCTGGCCCGCAGCACCATCGCCCACCTTCAGGCCGCGCAGGGGCAGCTGCGCCGCAGCGCCACCGCGATCAACCAGGTGCAGGCCGAGGCGGGTCGGTGGCGGGCGGACATGCCGTACCTGCAACTGGCCTTGGAGCTGGCCCGGGGGACCCGGCTGGCGCTCGCCGGCGACCTGGCCGGCATCGACGCGATCGTGGCCGACGAGTTCGCCGACCTGGCCGGGGCCGGCGACTTCCGGCTCGGCACCGGCTACCTGGCCGTCCTCCAGGCGTACGCGGCCCGGCTGCGCGGCCAGAGCGACGCGGCGCTGCGGACCAGCCTCGGCGCCTGCGCGGTGCTCGCCACCAGCCGGGTCTACGCGGGACTGGCCCAGGCCGAGCGGGCCCAGGCGGCGGCGCTGCGGGGCGACGCCGCGCAGGCGGCCGAGGCGATGGCGGAGGCCGACCGCACCCACGCCCCGGGCATGGCCGTGCTGTACCCGTGGCTGGAGCAGGCCCGGGGCGCGGTGCTCGCCGCCGGTGGCGACGTGTCCGGCGCCGTCAAGCACCTGACCGGGCTGGCCGACCGGCTGCGCGCGGACGGCTTCGCCGGCCACGAGGTGCACGTGCTGCACGACCTGGTCCGGCTGGACCAGGCGACGGCGCCGCTCGGCCCGACCTGCTCCGACGGCAGCCGGCGCACCGTCGCGCAGCGGCTCACCGAGCTGTCCGAACGGGTCGACGGGCTGCTGCCCCCGCTGCTCGCCCGGCACGCCCGGGCCGCCGCGGGCGGCTCCGCCGACGAACTGCTGGCGGTCGCCGACAGCTTCGACGCGCTCGACCTGGCCGTCTACGCGGCGGAGGCTACCGCCACCGCCCTGGACCGGCTGCGCCGGCGGCGGTCCCCGGCGGCGGCCACGGCCCGGGAACGCCTCGCCGCGCTGCTCGGCCGCTGCGACCTGATCCGTACCCCGGCGTTGCAGGCCGGCTCCCCGGCGCTGAGCGAACGCGAGTGGCAGGTGGCGCGCCTCGCCGCCGACGGGGTGACCAGCCGGGCCATCGCCGAGCGGCTCTTCCTCTCCGCCCGCACGGTGGAGAACCACCTGCAGCGCATCTACGGCAAGCTCGGCGTCGCCGGGCGGGCGGAGCTACGGGCCGCCCTGCGGGCGATCCCGGGCCACGAGGGCGGCGAGAGCGGGTGAACCCTAGGCTGGGGAGGTGAGCACCCTTCGCCCCGCGCTGCTGACCGACCACTACGAGCTGACCATGGTCAGTGCCGCCCTGCGCGACGGCACCGCCGACCGCCGCTGCGTCTTCGAGGTGTTCAGCCGCCGGCTGCCCGCCGGCCGGCGCTACGGCGTGGTCGCCGGCACCGGCCGGCTGATCGAGCTGATCCGCGACTTCCGCTTCGACGCCGACGAGGTCGACTTCCTGCGGCGCACCGGGGTGGTCGACGAGCAGGCCGCCGCCTGGCTGCGTGACTACCGCTTCACGGGCGACGTCGAGGGCTACGCCGAGGGCGAGCTGTTCTTCCCCAACTCGCCGATCCTCACCGTCTCCGGCGGCTTCGCCGAGTGCGTGGTGCTGGAGACGCTCATCCTCTCCGTGCTCAACCACGACAGCGCCGTCGCCGCCGCCGCCGCGCGGATGGTCACCGCCGCCCGCGGGCGGACCCTGATCGAGATGGGCTCCCGGCGCGCGCACGAGGAGGCGGCGGTGGCCGCGGCGCGGGCCGCGTACCTGGCCGGGTTCCGGTTCACCTCCAACCTCGCCGCCGGGCGGCGCTACGGCATCCCGACCGCCGGCACGGCCGCGCACGCGTTCACGCTGCTGCATGAGGACGAGCGGGCCGCGTTCGCCTCGCAGGTCGCCACGCTGGGCAAGGACACCACGCTGCTGGTCGACACGTACGACATCAGCCAGGGCATCCGCAACGCGATCGCGGTGGCCGGGCCCGACCTGCGGGCGGTACGGATCGACTCGGGCGACCTGGCGGTGATCGCGCAGCAGTCCCGCGAGCTGCTCGACTCGCTGGGCGCCACCGAGACCAAGATCATCGTCTCCGGCGACCTCGACGAGCACGCCATCGCCTCGCTCGCCGCCGAGCCGGTCGACATGTACGGCGCGGGCACCGCCGTGGTCACCGGTTCCGGCGCGCCCACCGCCGGGCTGGTCTACAAGCTCGTCGAGGTCGAGGGCCGCCCGGTGGTCAAGCGCTCCGAGCACAAGGCCACCATCGGCGGCCGGAAGGTGGCCGTACGCCGGCACAAGCCGACCGGCACCGCCACCGAGGAGATCGTCGTGCCGCAGGGCGTGCCCGACCCCCGGCCCAACGACCGGCTGCTCCAGCACTCGTTCCTGGCCGGCGGCGAGCCGGTCGAGCGGCCGAGTCTGGACGAGTCGCGGGAGCACCTGCGGCAGTGCCTGATCTCCATCCCCTGGGAGGGGCTGAAGCTCTCCGCCGGCGACCCGGCCATCCCGGTCACGGTCGTCCCGGCCGACTGAAAGGAGCACCAGTGGGCAACGCACTGATCATCGTGGACGTGCAGAACGACTTCTGCGAGGGCGGCTCGCTGGCCGTGGGCGGCGGGGCCGGCGTGGCGGCCGGGATCACCCGGCTGCTCGCCGCCGAGCCGGACCGCTGGGACCACGTGGTCGCGACGAAGGACTACCACGTCGACCCGGGCGCCCACTTCGGCGACCCGCCGGACTTCGTGGACTCCTGGCCGCGGCACTGCGTGGTGGGCACCCCCGGCTCGGAGTTCCACCCGGAGCTGGCCACCGACCGGATCGAGGCGGTCTTCCACAAGGGCGAGCACGCCGCCGCGTACTCGGGCTTCGAGGGGCACGCCGACGACGGCGAGTGCCTGGCCGACTGGCTGCGCCGGCACGGCGTGGACCGGGTCGACGTGGTGGGGATCGCCACCGACCACTGCGTACGGGCGACCGCCCTGGACGCCGCCCGGGAGGGCTTCGCCACCACCGTCCTGCTGGACCTCACCGCCGCCGTCGCCCCGCCCACCACGGACGTCGCGCTGCGGGCGATGGACGGTGCCGGGGTGACCCTGCGCGGGGAGCCTGTGATCAGGGCCGCATGAGGCCGTAATTCGTTGGCGGTGTCGTACCTCCCGGCCGAGGATGTCCGGCGGAGGTACGCACCGACATGAACATGAAGCCTTACCGTGAGGCCCTCGCCCTGCCCGGCCTCCGGTCGCTGCTGCTGGTGTCGGTGCTCGCCCGCGTCCCGCTCACCGCCACCGGGGTGACCCTGACGTTCTACGTCGTGCTCGACCTCGGGCGCGGCTACGGAGCGGCCGGGCTCGTCGGCGCGGCGATCACCGTGGGCGCCGCGATCGGCGGCCCGTTGCTCGGCCGTCTGGTCGACCGGCGCGGCCTGCGGCCGGTGCTCGTGCTGACCGGGATCGCCGAGGCCGTCTTCTGGTCCACCGCGCCGATGCTGCCGTACCCGGTGCTGCTGCCCGCCGCCTTCCTGGCCGGGTCGCTCGCCCTGCCGATCTTCTCGGTGGTCCGGCAGTCCATCGCCGCGATGGTGCCGCCGGAGCGGCGCCGCCCCGCGTACGCGCTGGACTCGATGGCGGTGGAGCTGTCGTTCATGGTCGGCCCCGCGCTGGCCGTGGCGGCGGTCACCGCCATCTCCGCGCGGACCACGCTCTACCTCGTGGGCGCCGGCATCGTCGCCGCCGGCGTCGCGTTCTGGGTGCTCGACCCGCCCACCCGGGGCGGCAACGAGCCGACCGGGCCGCAGCCGAGGGTGCCCCGCCGGTCGTGGCTCACCCCGCGCCTGCTCGCCGTGCTGGCGGTCAGCGCCGCCGGCACGCTGGTGCTCGGCGGCACCGACGTGGCCGTGGTCGCCGTGCTGCGGGAGAGCGGCGACGTCGGGTGGACGGGCGCCGTCCTCGCCGTCTGGGCGGTCGCGTCGCTGGTCGGCGGCTTCGCGTACGGGGCGGTCACCCGCTCCTTCTCGCCGCTGGTCCTGATGGCCGCGCTCAGCCTCTGCACCATCCCGGTCGGGCTGGGCGGGGCGCACTGGTGGCTGCTCTGCCTGGCACTGCTCCCCGCCGGGGCGCTCTGCGCGCCGACCATCGCGGCCACCTCGGACGCGGTCAGCCGGCTGGTCCCCGCCTCCGTACGCGGCGAGGCCATGGGCCTGCACGGCTCGGCGGTCACGGTCGGCATCGCGGTCGGCGCGCCCCTCGCGGGCGCCGTCATCGACGCCTCCGCGCCGGCCTGGGGATTCGCGGTCACCGGGGCGGTCGGGGCGCTGGTGGCGCTGGCCGTGCTCCCGATCGAGCTGCGCCGTCGCCGTACCGCCGCCACCCTCCCGCCCACCCCCGAACTCGTCCCGGCCCCCGCCACCTGACCGACCGCCCCGACCCGGCGCGCCTCTGGCCCGGCGCTTCTGACCCGGTTTTCCGTCAACCGATCATGAGGTCCGCGCTCAGGCTACGGCTGGGTCGCGCTGCCCCGGAGCGGCGCGGCGCAGAGCCGCGCCGCACAGAGTCGCGCCGCGCGGAGCCGCGCTGGACACGGTGGGGCTGGGCAAGGGGCGACGGGTGGGCGGCAGCGGAGGTCAGGGCGGCCCCGGTCCGGATCGTCGGCGCCGGGTTCCGCTGCGGCGGGGCGTACTTCTCGTAACGCCGACGGGCGCCGCCCCGGGTGGGGTGGCGCCCGTCGTACGTGGTGCGGAGCGTCAGCGTCGGTCGACGTCGCTCGCGGTGTCCTCGCGGTAGCTGGCGCCGCCGTCGGACTCGCTGGTCAGCGGCTTGGCGCCGCCCTCCGGCGGGCCGGCCAGGCTCTGGCCGCCGGCCGCCAGCTCGGGGAACTTGAGGTCGAACGCCGGCCGCTCGGAGCGGATCCGCGGCATCCGGTCGAAGTTCCGCAGCGGGGGCGGGGAGCTGGTCGCCCACTCCAGCGAGTTGCCGTGACCCCACGGGTCGTCGACCTCGACCACCGGGCCGGCCTTGTACGACTTCCAGCAGTTCCAGATGAACGGCAGGGTCGAGATGCCGGTGATGAACGCGCCGATGGTGGAGACCATGTTCAGCGTCGTGAAGCCGTCGCCGGGCAGGTAGTCGGCGTACCGGCGCGGCATGCCCTCGTTGCCCAGCCAGTGCTGCACCAGGAACGTGGTGTGGAAGCCGATCATGGTCAGCCAGAAGTGCACCTTGCCCAGCCGCTCGTCGAGCATCCGGCCGAACATCTTCGGGAACCAGAAGTAGATGCCGGCGAAGACGGCGAACACGATCGTGCCGAAGAGCACGTAGTGGAAGTGGGCCACCACGAAGTACGAGTCGTGCAGGTGGAAGTCGATCGGCGGGCTGGCCAGCAGCACGCCGGTGAGACCACCGAAGAGGAAGGTGACCAGGAAGCCGATCGAGAAGAGCATCGGCGTCTCGAAGCTGATCTGGCCGCGCCACATCGTGCCGATCCAGTTGAAGAACTTCATACCGGTCGGCACGGCGATCAGGTAGCTCAGGAAGCTGAAGAACGGCAGCAGCACCTGGCCGGTGGAGAACATGTGGTGCGCCCAGACGCTCATCGACAGGCCGGCGATGGCGATGGTCGCGGCGACCAGGCCCTTGTAGCCGAAGATCGGCTTACGGGAGAAGACCGGGATGATCTCGGAGATGATGCCGAAGAACGGCAGCGCGATGATGTACACCTCGGGGTGGCCGAAGAACCAGAAGAGGTGCTGGTAGAGCATCGGCCCGCCGGTCGCGGGGTCGTAGACGTGGGCGCCCAGGAGCCGGTCGGCGGCCAGCGCCATCAGCGCGGCGGCCAGCAGCGGGAAGACCAGGATCACCAGGAGACCGGTGACCAGGATGTTCCAGGTGAAGATCGGCATCCGGAACATCGTCATGCCGGGCGCGCGCAGGGTCAGGATCGTGGTGATCACGTTGACCGCACCCAGGATCGAGCCCAGACCCGAGATGACCAGGCCGACGACCCACAGGTTCGCGCCCACGCCGGGCGAGTGCTCGACGGAGCTCAGCGGCGCGTAGGCGGTCCACCCGAAGTCGGCCGCGCCACCCGGGGTGAGGAAGCCGACCATGGTCATCGAGCCGCCGAAGAGGAACAGCCAGTAGGCGAAGCTGTTCAGCCGGGGGAACGCCACGTCGGGCGCGCCGATCTGCAGCGGCACCACGTAGTTCGCGAAGGCGAACACGATCGGCGTCGCGAAGAACAGCAGCATGATCGTGCCGTGCATGGTGAACAGCTGGTTGTACTGCTCGGGCGACAGGAACTGCAGCCCGGGCCGGGCCAACTCAGCCCGCATGATCAGGGCCATCAGGCCACCGATCATGAAGAACGCGAACGCGGTGACCATGTACATGATCCCGATCTGCTTCGCGTCCGTGGTACGCAGCAGCCGCGCGATGGCCGACCCCTTGACCGGCGCTCGGACCGGCCAGGGCCGGGTCACGACCGGCTTGGGTGCGACGGTGGTCACGAGTGGCCTCCGGTTCTGGGTTGTCCCGCTCGGCACGCGCTGGTTATCTGCGGGCCGTCATCCGCAAGGAGGATAGTCCCCGGCAGGTGGCTGCGCCGCGTGGGGTGGTCGGGTAGCCTGCGCGACCCCGGCGCGCGGGGCCCTCGACCGCCGGCCGCTACAGCGGGCCGAGCAGCAGCCGGTAGTGCTCGCCGAAGATCCGGTCGCCGCGCCCGCGCAGCAGCGGGTCGCGCAGCGCCGGCGGCACGTCCCGGGTCCGGTTGCGGTCCCGGGTCCGGTCCCGCACCCATCGCGTACGCGGGCGACGACGACTCTCGTACGCCGCCAGTGCCGCCTCGACGTCGCCGCCGGCCGCGTGGAGGGACTCGGCGAGCACCACGGCGTCCTCCAGCGCCATCGCCGCGCCCTGGGACAGCGTCGGCGCGGTGGCGTGCGCGGCGTCCCCGACGAGCAGCACCCGCCCCCGCGACCAGCAGCCCAGCTCCACCTCCTCGGTGACCCCGACGTGCACCCGGTCCAGCGCCTCCAGCACGGCCGGCACCGGTCCGCCGTAGTCGCCGAAGAGCTCGCGCAGCCGGGCCGCCGGGTCGGCCGGCGCAGCGGTACCGGCCTCGTCGGCGTAGCAGTGCAGCCGCCCGGCGCCGATCGGCACGACCAGGAAGCCGGCGCGCTGGCCGAGCAGGGCGGTCCACTCGGTGACCGGGGGTCCGTCGCGCACCACGGCGCGGTAGACGACCTGGCCGGCTCCTCGGGGCGGACCGCCGAGCGCGGCCAGCGCCCGGATCGAGGAGCGCGGCCCGTCGGCGCCGACGACGAGGTCGTACTCGGCGGCGGTGCCGTCGACGAAGGTGACGCCGACGGAGTGCGGCAGCAGGTCGACGCCGCGTACCTCGGTGCCGTGCCGGACGGCGCCGCCCGCGCCGGTGAGCAGCACCCGGTGCAGTTCCGTCCGGGGCAGCGCCCGGCACTCGCCGACCCCGGACCAGAGCGCGTCGAGGTCCACCTCGCAGAGCGGCGCCCCGGTCGCGTCGAGGAACCGCTGCCGGTGGATGACGTGCCCGAGCGGGCGTACGGGCCCGTGGAGGTCGAGCCGGCACAGCGCCCGGGCCGCGTTGCCGGGCAGGAAGAGACCGGTCTCGGTGTTCTCGCCCGGGGGCAGCCTCTCGGTGACGTCGGGGCGGTAGCCCGCCATCCGCAGCGCCCGGGCCACGGCCAGGCCGGCGATGCCCGCGCCGACGACGAGGATGCGCAGGGGAGAGCCACCCATGGTGGTGTACGCCTCCGGAGGGGTTCGGCACGCGTTGGAGGCAAGACACTACTCGGCGCAATCGGCACACACCAGAGTCAATCGTCCCAGACGAAACATTCCTCGGCGGCTGTCGCCGCTGCTTCGGTGGATCACCTGCCCGCCGACCGGTCCGGGCGTGACAAACCTCACTTACCTCTCCAATACCCCAGGCCCGTTGCGCTGTGGTTTCAGAGATGTAAATGTGTCGAAGAAGTTGTGGGAGCGCTCCCGCGTCCACCGCCCGACTCCGTCCGGCGTTCCGCGCCGAAGCCGAAGGAGCATCATGAAACGTCCACTCCGGGCCCTCGCGGCAGCCGCGCTGCTCGCCACCGGCTCGATCGTCGCCGTGGCCCTCGGCGGCACCGCCAGCGCCGACACGCAGATCTGCGAGCAGTACGGCTCCACCACCATCCAGGGCCGCTACGTGGTGCAGAACAACCGCTGGGGCACCACCGCCCAGCAGTGCATCAACGTCACCGACAGCGGCTTCGAGATCACCACCCAGAACGGCAGCAACCCGACCAACGGCGCGCCCACCGCGTACCCGTCAATCTTCCTCGGCTGCCACTACACCAACTGCTCCCCCGGCACCAACCTGCCGATCCAGGTCAGCCAGATCAGCAGCGCCACGAGCAACATCGCCTACCGGTACGTCAGCAACGCGATCTACAACGCCTCGTACGACATCTGGCTGGACCCCTCGCCGAAGCGCGACGGGGTGAACCAGATGGAGATCATGATCTGGCTCAACCGGCAGGGGCCGATCCAGCCCATCGGCTCCCCGGTCGGCACCGCCACCATCGACGGGCGCAGCTGGGAGGTGTGGCGGGGCAGCAACGGCTCGAACAACGTCATCTCGTACCTGGCGCCGTCGGCGATCAGCAGCGCCAACCTCAACCTGCTGGCGTTCATCAACGACACCCGCAACCGGGGCGCGATCACCAACTCCTGGTACCTGACCAGCATCCAGGCCGGCTTCGAGCCGTGGCAGGGCGGCGCCGGGCTGGCCGTGACCTCGTTCAGCGCCGCGGTCAACGGCGGCGGCAACCCGACCACCCCGCCGCCCACCACCCCGCCGCCGACGACTCCCCCGCCGACCACCCCGCCGCCGGGCGGCTCGGGCTGCGCGGTGAAGTACACGCCGAACTCCTGGAGCAACGGCTTCACCGCCGACGTACAGATCACCAACACCGGGTCGAGCACGGTCAACGGCTGGACGCTGGCCTACAACCTGCCCGCCGGGCAGCAGGTGACCAGCGCGTGGAACGCCACGGTCAGCCAGAGCGGGTCGGCGGTGACCGCGCGGAACATCAGCTGGAACGGTTCGCTCGCCCCGGGCGGCACGGCCAGCTTCGGCTACCAGGGCACGCTGAGCGGCGCGTACGCGTCACCGACGAGCTTCGCCCTCAACGGAGTGGCCTGCACGCGCTCCTGAGACGCCGGACGCGACGTCCGCCGGGCCACCCCGGTGCCCGGCGGACGTCGCGCGTGAGAGGGCCGGCCGGATCAGACCCGGGTGAGCCGGACGGCGTCGGCGATGACGAGGCCGGGGGCCGAGCTCCACCGGCTGACCGCGACCCGGTTGGCGTCCCCGGCCGGCAACGTGAAGGTGCCGAGGGTGCGCCACTGTCCACCGGTGATCCGCTGGTCGACGATGATCGTCCGGTTCCCGGTGGTGGTGGACACGATGTACGGCGTGGCGGAGTTGTAGCCGCTGACGGCCGGCCACCACGCGTCGACCCGGTAGTTCGCGGTCGTCGGGACGTTGAACTTGTACCAGGCGGCGTCGCTGGCGGCGACCGGGTCCGCGAAGCGGTAGTCGGTCCCGTAGCGCTGGGCGGAGTACGCCGAGGTGCCCCAGTTGGCGCTGGCGGTGAAGCGCCCGGCGGTGGAGTTGTCCACCACCGCGCTCCACGGGGTGCCGCCGCCCGCCATCTTCGCGGCGACGTCGGCGCGCATCGTGTTCAGGTCGATGAAGGACGGGTCGATCTTGCCCGTGGTGCTCGTCTCGCGATGGCCCCGGGCGTAGCTGGCGTCCCTGCCCAGCCGCTTGAGCACGGCGGCCGTGGCGGCGATCGACGCGTTGTACTGCGCCGCCGTCATCTCCTGGTTGACGCCGTTGTAGTCGATCTCCCAGCCGATCATCAGCGTGTTGCCGTCGCCGGCGGGGATCGGCCCGCTGCCCCGGCTGACGCCCGCGTGGTTGCAGCGCCCGGCGGAGATGACGTGGAAGACGCCGTGGTAGTCGACCAGCGCCTGGCACAGCGGGCCGGGCAGGTCGGACCGGCCGTTGATGCAGATGTTGAGCGCCGGGTGCGGGTTGCTGGCGCTGGAGGTGGCGGCGGTGTGGTGCCAGAGCACGCCGATCGGGTTGAAGTCGCCTGGGCGCATCCGGTTGACCCAGTCGCCGTGGGTCACGACCTGGACGCCCGCCCCCCGCAGGACGTCCACCAGCCAGGGAATGGTGGCCATCAGGACTCCCCGAGCAGGTCGGCGAGGCACTCGGCCTTCGGCGCGGCGAGCGGCGCGGCGCTCGCCGTGGCGGGCTTGGCGGCTACGGCCACCGCGGTGGCCACCAGGGCCGACATGCCCAGCACCCCGCGTCGGGGGAGGCGGGCGGGTCGTGACGCGTTCATGGCGCTCCTTCAGACAAGGGCGGAGGGGTTCCGACTCATCGATGAACTGGTGACGCGCACGGTATATCGTCACGAGCATCTATGTCGATACCCTTCATCGCCCCTATTCAGGCTGAAGGAATTTGGCAACAACGGACCCCGGACCGGGGCTCGGTCCGGGTGCCGGAAGGGGTCCGTCAGGGGTTGCCGAGGGCGTCGATGTCGCGCATCTCCTCGGCGGTCAGCGAGAAGCGGAAGATGTCGGCGTTGACGCGGATCCGCTCCGGGGTCACCGACTTGGGGATGACCACGATCTCGTGGTCGACGTGCCAGCGGAGCACCACCTGGGCCGGGGAGACGTCGTGCGCGGCGGCGATGCGGGTCAGCACGGGATCTGCGAGGTCGCTGGTCTTGAACGGGCTGTAACCCTCCAGCACCACTCCCCGGTCCCGGTGCTCCTTGTGCCGCTGCCGGTCGTACAGCGAGGGGCTCCACCGGATCTGGTTGACGGCCGGGTTCTCCTCGGTCGCCTGGATCAGCTCGTCGATCTGGCCGGTGCTGTAGTTGCTCACCCCCACCGCGCGCGCGAGCCCCTCGTCCCGGGCGGCGAGCATCTCGCGCCAGACGGGGATGCTGTCCCCGGGGTTCGCCGGCGGCCAGTGGACCAGCCACAGGTCGACGTGGTCGGTGCCGAGCGCGGTCAGGCTGGCCTCGATCGTCTCCCGCTCCCGTCCGACCCGGTCCGGCGGCAGCTTGGTGGTGACGAAGACGTCCTCGCGGCGCAGCCCGCTCTCCCGGACCGCCCGGCCGACCTCCTCCTCGTTGCCGTACATCGTGGCGGTGTCGACGTGCCGGTAGCCGGCGTCGAGCGCGGCGAGCACCGCGTCGTACCCGGCCTGGCCGGTGGCCTGCCAGGTACCGAAGCCGAGCAGGGGCATCCGCACCTCGCCCGGGAGCGCGACGGTGGGCTGGTCCTCGTGGTCCATGCCGCGGTCTTACCCCCGATGACCCACGACATGCCCGCCGAACCGGACACGCGGGCGGCCGGCGGGCCGGCGCGGATTGCCGGAGAATGCGGATGTGGCTGACCCGCTGGAGGAGTACCGGCGCAGACGGGACGCGGCGCGCACCCCCGAGCCGGTGCCGAAGCGCCCCCCGGGGAGGAAGCGGCCCGCCGACGGCACGGCCCGGTTCGTCATCCAGCAGCACCACGCCCGGAGCCTGCACTGGGACCTGCGCCTGGAGCACGAGGGGGTGCTGGCCTCCTGGGCGGTGCCGCGCGGGCTGCCCCGCGACACCGGTCGCAATCACCTCGCCGTGCACACCGAGGACCACCCGATGGAATACCTCGACTTCCACGGCGAGATCCCGGCCGGCGAGTACGGCGGCGGGAAGATGACCGTCCACGACCGGGGCACCTACCGGTGCGAGAAGTGGCGCGACGACGAGGTGGTCGTGGTGCTCGACGGCGAGCGCACTTCGGGGCGGTACGTCCTCTTCGCCACCGGCGGCAGGAGCGGGCGGGACTGGATGGTCCGGCGCACCGACCCGCCCCCGGAGGGCTGGACGAGCATGCCGGAGCTGGTCCGCCCGATGCACCCCACCCGCGCGACCAGGCTGCCCGGGGACGAGGCCCAGTGGGGCTACGAGCTGCGCTGGGACGGGGTGCGCGCGGTCGCGTACGTCTCGGGTGGTCGGCTGCGGCTGCTCGCGGAGGACGACGATGACGTCTCCGGGACGTACCCCTGGCTGCGGGAGCTGGCCGAGGATCTGGCGCCCACGGAGGCCGTGCTGGACGGCGTCCTGGTCCGCATCGACCGCGCCGGCCGGGTCCGCCCGGCGCGCGGCGGACGCCGGACCCCCGACGCCCAGTACCTGATCTTCGATCTGCTCTGGATGGAGGGCGTGACCAGCCTCGACCTGCCGTACGCGCAGCGCCGGGAGCTGCTCGACGGTCTGGCGCTCGCCGGCCCGCACTGGCAGACTCCGCCGTGGTTCCCCGGTGCCGGCCGGGAGGCGCTGCGGACCGGCCGGGAGCAGGGGCTGCCCGGGGTGGTGGCGAAGCGCCTGGACTCGGTCTACGAGCCGGGCGGGCGCAGCCGGCGCTGGCTGAGCATCGACGCCGGCCGAGACACGAGCTGAGACGGCGAGGAGCATCGTGTACCTGACGCACCTGGAGTGCCCGCGCTGCGGGCGGGAGCACGACGCCGGCAAGCTGGCCAACCTCTGCGACTGCGGATCCCCGCTGCTGGCCCGCTACGACCTGGCGGCGGTGGCGAAGGTGCTCACCCCGGAACGCTTCCCCCTGCGCCCGGCCGACCTGTGGCGCTACCGCGAGCTGCTGCCGGTGGCCGACCCCCGGCACGAGACCACGCTGGGCGAGGGCTGGACGCCGCTGCTGCGCACCCCGACCTACGGCGCGGAGATCGGCATCGCGGACCTGATGGTCAAGGACGAGGGGCTGACCCCCACCGGCTCGTTCAAGGCGCGCGGCGCGGCGGTGGGCGTCAGCCGGGCCCGCGAGCTGGGCGTGACGCGGATCGCCATGCCCACCAACGGCAACGCGGGCGCGGCCTGGGCCACCTACGCCGCGCGCGCCGGGCTGGGCGCGACCATCGTCATGCCGCTGGACGCCCCGGCCATCTGCCGGCGCGAGTGTGTGGCCGCCGGGGCCGACCTGCGCCTGGTCGACGGGCTGATCAGCGACGCCGGGCGGCACGTCGCGGGGCTCGTCGCCGGCTCCGGCGGCGCGATCTTCGACGCCGGCACGCTGCGGGAGCCGTACCGGCTCGAGGGCAAGAAGACGATGGGGTACGAGATCGTCGAGCAGCTCGGCTGGCAGGTGCCCGACGTGATCATCTATCCCACCGGCGGCGGGGTCGGCCTGATCGGCATCCAAAAGGCGCTGCACGAGCTGCGCGAGCTGGGCTGGATCGAGGACAAGCTGCCCCGCCTGGTCGCGGTGCAGTCGACGGGCTGCGCGCCGATCGTCCGCGCCTTCGCCGCCGGTGAACAGCGGGCGCGGCCCTGGGCCGACGCGCACACCGTGGCGTTCGGCATCACCGTGCCGGCCCCGCTCGGCGACGAGCTGATCCTCGACGCGCTGCGCGCCAGCGCCGGCACCGCGATCGCCGTCGACGACGCCGAGATCCTGGCCGACCTGAAGGACTTCGCCGCCCGCGAGGGGCTGCTGCTCTGCCCGGAGGGGGCCGCCTGCCTGACCGCCGCCCGGCACCTGCGCGCCGGCGGCTGGATCCGGGCCGGCGAACGCGTGGTGGTGCTCAACACCGGGGCCGGCGTCAAGTACCCGGAAACGGTGGACGTCACCGACGTGCCGGTGCTGCCCGCCTGACCCGGCGGCCCCTCCCCGCACCACCGTCAGTCCGTGCTGGGGTCGGTCAGCCGCCAGGCGGCGCTGACCAGGCCGATGTGCGACAGCGCCTGCGGGGTGTTGCCGAGCTGCGCGCCGGAGCGCGGGTCGATCTGCTCGCTGAACAGGCCGACGTCGTTGGCGTGCCCGAGCAGCCGCTCGAAGAGCGCCTCGGCCCGGCCCAGCTCACCGGTCATGACCAGGCACTCCACCAACCAGAACGAGCAGGGCAGGAAGCCCGCCGGGTCGGTCTCCCAGCGACGGACGAGCCCGTCGCCGGCACCCAGCCCGCGCTCGACCGCCTCGATGGTGGCGCGCATCCGCGGGTCGGTCGCCGGCAGGAACCCCACCAGCGGCAACAGCAGCACGGAGGCGTCCAGCTCCGGCGAGCCGAACGCGCCGCCGAACGCGCCGGTCCGCTCGTGCCAGCCCTCGCGCAGCACGGCGGCCCGGATCTCGTCGCGGATCCTCGCCCACCGCCGGGGGTCGGCCCGGTCGCCGAGCCGGGGCGCGAGCCGCACCGCCCGGTCCAGCGCCACCCAGCAGAGCACCTTCGACGTGAGGTAGTGCCGGTCGGTGTCCCGGGTCTCCCAGATGCCCCGGTCGGGCAGGTGCCAGGTGGCGGCCACCTGCTCGGCCAGGCCGAGCAGCATCTCGCGCAGTTCCGTGTCGAACGCCTCCCCCAGGTGGTCGCGCAGTTGCCAGACCGCCGAGACCACCTCGCCCGGCACGTCGAGCTGACGCTGCCGCCAGGCGTCGTTGCCGACCCGTACCGGCCGGCTGCCGCCGTAGCCGCGCAGGTGGGCGCACTCGTGCTCGGAGACGTCCCGCTCCCCCTCCAGGCCGAAGAGCACCGGCACGGGGTCGGGGCCGACCCGGCCGATCGAGCGGGCCGCCCAGGCGAAGAGCCGGGACGCCTCGGACGGGCAGGCGGCCACCCAGAGAGCGCGCAGCGTCATGGCGAAGTCGCGCAGCCACGAGTAGCGGTAGTCGTAGTTGCGGTCGCCGCCGATCCGCTCCGGCAGCGACGTGGTGAGGGCCGCGACCACCGCGCCGCTGCGGGCGTACGTGAGGCCGGTGAGCACGGTCGCGCTGTGCCGGACCTGCTCCGGGTAGCGGCCGTCGTAGTGGTGCGACTCGCGGTAGGCCTGCCAGGCCTGCACCGTCTCGGCGAGCGCGACGACCGGCTCCAGCCGGGCCGGCGCCGTCCCGTACGCCTGCCCGTACGCCACGTCGAAGCCGACCACCTGCCCGGCGCAGACCTCGAACTCCTGCCGGACCCGGTCCCGGTCGACGTGCGGCGGGATCCCACCGGTGTGCAGGGTCAGCACCACCGGGCCGGCCGCGGCCAGCACCCCGCCGTCGGCCTGCTCGTGCAGGTACGGGGTGAGCAGGCCGTACTCCGGACGGGGGCGGAAGTCGAGCGACATCCGCACCCGCCCGGTCAGTCCCTCCACGACCCGTAGCAGCACCGCCGGGGAGTTCATCCCCAGCTGGTGGCCACGGGCGCCGAACTCGGCGGCGAGCGCGTCGGTGACCGCGACGCTCCCCTCCGGCGTGTGGTGCACGGTGCGCAGCACCAGCGTGTCGGCCACGTACGCCCGCTCGACCCGGTGCCCGGGAAGCCCGGCGGCGGTGGGCGCCAGCCGCCAGTGGCCGGCCTCGGTGTCGAGGAGGCGGCCGAAGACCGACGGGGAGTCGAACCGGTCCGGGCACCACCAGTCGATCGAGCCGTCCCGACCGACCAGGGCGCCCGAACGGCAGTCGGAGAGGAACCCGTAGTCGGAGATCGCCAGTTGGTCCACCCGCTGCGGGTACCCCGTTCCGGCCGCCTCAGGCGGCGCCGACGGTCAGGAGGTGGGCGGCTCGTCCTCGCCGGCGGCCTCGGCGGCGTCGGCCTCCTCCTTGGTCCGGTGCACCGCCTGGTCGGCGTGCTCGGGCGGCCCGTAGACCGTGTAGAGCACCAGCGGGTTGGGGCCGGTGTTGACGAAGTTGTGCTTCGTGCCGGCCGGCACCACCACCAGGTCGCCCTGCACGACCTCGCGCTTCTCCCCCGCCACCTGGGCCTCGCCCGTACCGCTGACGAAGGTCAGGATCTGGTCGATGTCCTCGTGGACCTCCTCGCCGATCTCGCCACCCGGCGGGATCGTCATGATCACCAGCTGGGTGTGCTCACCGGTCCACAGCACCCGCCGGAAATCCGGGCTCTTCTCGGCGACGGTCGCGATAGTGAAATGCTCCATGCCGACGCACATACCCGCTGCGGCCCGACGCCACGCCGGGACTCGCAGATGGTGGAATTCGCCACTCGTGCAGGGTTTCGATTGCCGGTGGGCGGGGATCGAGTGAGTAGCCGGCGCACGGTGGCCGGTCGAGCCAGGTCCCCGCCGGCGTACCGCCGTACGGCTGCGGTGGTGGGAGACGGCCAGAGCGCGGCGACGTTCCGATCCCCGGGATCCGAACGGCGCCGCGCGCTCGTTCCCGGCTCAGTCGTCGTCCTCGACCGCCACCGGCTCCAGGCCCACGCAACGCAGCTTCAGCTCGACCTCCCCGGACGGGCCGGCGAAGGCGACCTCCACGTCGTCGTCCGGCCCCCGCTCCGCGTCCGCGACCCGGTAGCCCTGGGCGGGCGTCCAGGAGACCAGCCGCACCCCGCCCGGCCCGCACTCGGCCACCGCGCTGCCGCCCGTCGTGGCGAAGGCCCGACGTGCTCCCACGGGGGCCGAGCCGGTCGCTCCCGGCGACGGCGGCCCGCCGGTCCCGCTCGCCGACGGCGACGACGGCCCGCCGACTCCGGGGGCGGTGGGCCCGGGCGAGGCCAGGGCACGCTCGATCTCCTCCTGGCTGAGCACTCCGCCGGGGGTACCGGCGATGCTCTCCCCCACCCACCGGATCGCGGCCACCCCGATCAGGGTGGCGACCACGGCGGTGGCCAGCCACCCGGCGACGGCGAGGAACGAACGGCGACGCATCCCCCGAGTCTTCCCGATCCGAGGTTGGGACGAGCCCCGCACGAGGCTAAGGGAGGGTTAACGTCCGGGCCGGCGCGTCGGCTGGCGGCTAGCCTGCCACCTGTGGCCCGCCTGCTGCTCATCGAGGACGACCTGACGATCCGTACGCCGCTGCTGCGGGCACTGCGCGAACGGGGGCACGCGGTGGCCGCCGCCTCGACGGCGATGACCGGCCTGCGCGACGCGCTGGACGACCGGCCCGACCTGGTGGTGCTGGACCTGGGACTGCCCGACCTGGACGGCCGCGAGCTGCTGCGGATGCTCCGCGCGGTCAGCGCCGTGCCGGTCATCGTCGCCACCGCCCGCGACGACGAGACCGAGATCGTCCGGGTGCTCGACGCCGGGGCGGACGACTACGTGGTGAAGCCGTTCACGGCCGCGCAGCTCGACGCGCGGATCCGGGCGGTGCTCCGTCGCGGGGCCGGCTCCGCCCCGGAGGAGGACCCGGCGCTGGTGGTGGGCGGGCTGCGGGTCGACCCGCGGTCGCGGCAGGTCACCCTGGACGGTGCGCCCGTCGAGCTGACCCCGCGCGAGTTCGACCTGCTGCACCACCTCGCGGGCCGGCCCGGCCAGGTGGTCACCAAGCGGGAGCTGCTCGCCGAGGTGTGGCGGGTGCCGTACGGCGGCGCCGACAAGACCGTGGACGTGCACCTGTCCTGGCTGCGGCGCAAGCTCGGGGAGAGCGCGCAGGCGCCCCGCTACCTGCACACCGTACGGGGCGTCGGGGTCCGGCTCGAAGCGCCGGGGAGCGCCGGATGAGGGCCCGGCTGGCGCTGCTGGTCGCCGCGGTCAGCGTGCTCACATTGGTCGCCTTCCTGGTGCCGCTGGCGCTGCTGGTGCGTACCGTCGCGGCCGACCGGGCCACCGTGCGGGCCACGGCCGACGCGCAGAGCCTCGTCACCGTCGTCGGTACCGCCGACACCGCGACGATCCGGCTGACCGTCGACCAGCTGGCCACGGAGTCCGCGCGGCCGGTCACGGTGTTCCTGCCCGACGACACGGTCCTCGGCGCCCCCGCCCCGCGTACGGCCGCCGTGGCGCTGGCCGCCCGGGGTCAGAGCCTCACCGCCGAGTCCGGGCGGGGGCGGGAGGTGGTGATCGCGGTGCAGGGCCGGCCGGACGGCACCGCCGTGATCCGGACGGTGGTCCCGCCCGCCGAGCTGACCGCCGGGGTGAACCGGTCCTGGCTGGCCCTGGCCCTGCTCGGCGTGCTGCTGGTGCTGATCGGGCTGGCTGTCGCCGACCGGCTGGCCCGCACCCTCGTCCGGCCGATCGGTGAGCTTTCCGCGGTGTCGCACCGGCTGGCGAACGCGGAGCTGGCCGCGCGCGTCACGCCCGCCGGGCCGCGCGAGCTGCGTGAGGTGGCCGGCGCCCTCAACCACCTCGCCGGCCGGATCCAGGTGCTGCTGGTGCAGGAGCGGGAGGAGGTCGCCGACCTCTCGCACCGCCTGCGCACCCCGCTGACGGCGCTGCGCCTGGAGGCCGAGTCGCTGCGCGACCCGGAGGACGCGGCCCGGGTGACCGCGGCCGTGGACGGGCTGGAGCGGGCGGTGACCGGCCTGATCCGACAGGCCCGGTGGCGGGTGCCGACGGCCGGGGCGGCCAGCGCCGACGCGGCGGCCGTGGTGGCCGAGCGGGTGGCGTTCTGGTCGGTGCTGGCCGAGGACACCGGGCGGGCCGTGACGCTCGACCTGGCACCGGGACCGCTGCCGGTGGGCGTGCCCGCCGACGAGCTGGCGGCGGCCGTGGACGCCCTGCTCGGCAACGTCTTCGCGCACACCCCGGACGGCACCGCGTTCGCCGTCCGGCTGGTGGCGGCGGAGGCGGGCCGGGCGGCGCTGACCGTGGCGGACGAGGGGCCGGGGATGCCGCCCGGCACTATCGACCGGGGCGCGAGCACCGCCGGCTCGACCGGCCTGGGCCTGGACATCGCCCGCCGCGCCGCCCAGTCCAGCGGTGGCCGCCTCACCCTGCACACCGCGCCCTCCGGTGGCGCCGAGGTACGCCTCGAACTCGGCCCGCCCCCGTCCTGACCCGCCCTCCGGCCGCGCCCGGACAGGCTTAACCCGGCCTTAGCGTTCGGGCAGCGTGGCGCTATCCGGACCGGCGCGATCCTGGGAACCAGCAACCGAGGAAGGGTGAACGAGATGAAGCGCAAGTCCCTGATGCTGGCGTCGCTCGGCGGCGCGGCCGTGCTGGTCGTGACCGGCGCGACCTTCGGCGTCGCGGCGGCCGACAACGGCACGGCCCGGGCGACCACCCTGGCCGCCGCCACCACCGCCCCGACGGCCCCGGCCACGCCGGGCGCCCCGAGCGGCACCGGGAGCAGCGCCCCGGCGACGAGCGGCGCGCCGACCACCGGCGGCACCCCGGCCCCGTCGGGCAGTGGTGCGCCGGCCACCGGCGACGACGCGGTGACCGAGCAGCGGGCCGGCGAGATCGCGCTGGCCCGGGCGGGCGGCGGCAAGATCGTCGAGGTCGAGCGCGAGGACGAGGACGGCCGCGCCGTGTGGAGCGTCGAGATCGTGGCCGGGCAGACCGAGCACGAGATCGACGTCGACCGGGGCGACGGCACGGTGGTCAAGGCCGAGCAGGAGCCGGTTGACGACGATGACGACGACCGGGACGACGACGATGACGACAACTCGGACGACGACGGCGACGACGACTGATCCGTTGCCGGTACCGCCGCCGTCCCGCCGTGTGCGGGGCGGCGGCGTCGTCGTTGCGGGCACGCGGGACGGCGGCGACACCGTTGCCGGCCGCGGGACGGGCCGGTCGGCCCTGTGACCGACACCGATGTCTGGCTACATTGGGGTATGGTGCCCGCCCACCGGGGCCGGGCGGCGGAACCGGTCTACCGCCCCATCCTCGCCAACCGGCGGGGTGAGCTGGAGGCGCTCGGTCATCTCGACGACGTCGTCGCCCCCCTGCTCGCCCCGGTCCTCCAGGTGTCCGCCCTCGACCGCTTCACGCTGGACGTGCTCCGTCGGCTGCCCGACGGCCTGCTCACGGCCGTCGACGTCACCGACCTGCCCGACGCGCCGGAGGCCGAACTGGTCCGCTGGGGCGTACCGCTGGTGCCGGTGATCGGGCTCGCGGACAGTGACCGGCGCCTGGTGGCGCACGGTGCCGCGGCCCGGGCCCACGCCCAGCGGGCGGTCGTCCGGCTGCGGGTCGGCCACGACCGGGCCGGCCCGGACGCGGCCACGGCGGCGGCGGAGCGGGTCTGGCGGTTCACCGGCCTGGTGCCCGAGCAGTGCGACCTGCTCATCGACGCGGGCGACGTGTGCTGCCGGGCCGACGTGCGGGTGGCCGAGCCCCGGGTCCGCCGGCTGCTGGAGTGGGCCCGCCGGCACGCCTGGTGCTCCGTGAGCGTGGCGGCGGGCGGGATGCCCCCGGCGGTGTCCGCCCTGCCCACCGACGAACCGGTGCGCCTCGACCGCTGGGACTGGCAGCTCTGGCAGCGGCTGGCCGACCTCGGCGTCGGGTACGGCGACTACGGCGTCGGCACCGCGGTGCCCGGTGCCGACCGGTCGGGCGACCGGCTGCCCACCGTCCGCTACACCACCGACGGCGCCTGGTGGGTGTACCGCTGGTCGCGGCGGGGCGGACGCGGCGACGACCGGTTCGCGGACCTGTGCCGCACCGTCGTCTCGGCGCCGCACTGGCCGGCCACGGGCGCGGCCTTCTCCTGGGGTGACCACGAGATCCTGCGGCGCGCCCGCCGGGGCGCCGGCGCCGGGTCCGCCAGCAACTGGGCGGCGTGGAGCACGTCGCACCACCTGGCGCACGTGCTGGCCGCGCTGCCGCAGCCGGGGCGGGAGTCCCGGCCGGGGCCGTGGCGCTCCGATCAGGCGCCGCCGGAGCGGGGCCGACCCGCCCGAGGGCACCGCAACGGGGAGACCCGCCGGGCCGGCTGAGCGCCTCCCCGCCGGGCACCGGTGGGGAGGCGGTGCCCCGCCCTCACTGCTTCTCGGTGAACCCGAACTGCACGATGCCCTCGTCGTCGACGCTCGCGTCCACCGACGCGTCGCCGAGCAGCTCGGCGGCGTCGGAGTCCAGGAAGATGCGGGCGCCCTGGTTGTCGACCACGTGGTCGCCCTCGGCCGGTTCGGCGACCAGTTCGACGGTGAGCGAGCCCGCGTCGGTGTCGGCGGCGATCCGCACTCCGCCGTCCTCGGCGACGTCCTGCTGGTTGGCGAGGTCGCGGATGACCAGCACGGCGTTGTCGGTCATGGTGAGCATGGCGGGACTCCTCGTGGATTCTCGGATTCGCGGTGCGGGACCGGGCTTCGGCCCGCGGGCGAGCACACGTGGGAGGCGACGGATGGGCGACACGCACATCGCCGTCGCGCTTCGGGGCAGCTCAGGGCCCCTCCACGGCCTACGGTGCCCCCTGCCGGGGGATCCGTCAAATAGAGCGGGGTCAGTGCACGGCGCCGGCCGGGGCGAGTCGGGCGCGGATGTCGCGTACCGCCGCGCGGCCCGCCCGGTTGGCGCCGATCGTGCTCGCCGACGGGCCGTACCCGATCAGGTGAATGCGCTCGTCGGCGACCACGCGGGTGCCGTCCATCGTGATACCGCCGCCCGGCGCGCGCAGGCGCAACGGCGCGAGATGGTCCAGCGCGGCCCGGAAGCCGGTGCACCACAGGATCACGTCCGCGGGCACGAACCGCCCGTCGTCCCAGGCCACCCCGTCGGGCGTCATCCGGTCGAAGACGGGTAACCGGTCGAGCACGCCGCGCTCGCGCAGCCGGCGCAGTTCCGGCGTGAGCGGCAGCCCGGTCACCCCGACCACGCTGGCCGGCGGCCGGCCCGCGCGTACCGCCGCGTCGACCAGGGCCACCGCCGCGCGCCCCCGCTCGGGGGTGAACTCCTCGTCGCGGAAGTCGGGCGGGCGCCGGGTCACCCAGGTGGTGCCGGCGGCCACGGTCGAGACCTCGGCGAGCAGTTGGACGGCCGACGTCCCGCCGCCAACCACCACGACCCGCCGGCCGGCGAACTCCGCCGGTCCCCGGTAGTCGGCCGTGTGCAGTTGCCGGCCCCGGAAGGTCGACCGGCCGGGGTAGTGCGGCCAGAACGGCCGCGTCCAGGTGCCGGTGGCGTTGACCAGGGCACGGGTGGTCCAGGAACCGTGGTCGGTGTGCACGGCCAGCCGGCCGTCGGGCCGGTCGCGCACCTCCCGGACCCGCACCGGGCGCCGCACCGGCAGGTCGAACTCCCGCTCGTACGCGGCGAAGTAGGCGCTGACCACCTCGGCCGCCGGCCGGTCGGGCCCGGCCACCGGGAAGGGCAGGCCGGGCAGGTCGTGGAAGCCGTGCACCCGGTCGAGCCGCAGCGTGGGCCAGCGGTGCCGCCACGCCCCGCCCGGCCCGTCGCCCCCGTCGAGGATCACGAAGCCGTCCCCGGGGGTGAACCCGGCGCGACCCAGGTGGTGGCCGGCGGAGAGGCCGGCCTGCCCGGCCCCGATCACCAGCACGTCGACGGAGCGCTCGTCCATGCCGGGTACAACACCGGCGGGCCCGCCCGGCTGCCCGCCGGAAGCGTCTCGCCGGTCACAGCCCGCCGGGCCCACGGAAGATTTCTTTCCATCGACGGTCTTTTCTGGCAGATACCTGCATGGCAGCATCACCCCATGCATCGTCGTCTCTTCCCCCGGACGCTCGCGCTGGTGGCGCTGGTCGCCGCCGCCGCCACGGCGGGCGCGCCCACCGCCACCGCCGAGTCCCCGACGCCCGCGGCGACCCGGCTGAACGCCACCATCGACGCGATCCTCGCCGACAGCCGGCTGGCCGGGGCGCAGGCCTCGGTGGTGGTCAAGGACGCGACGACCGGAGAGACGGTCTACCACCGCAACGGCGACCGCCGCCTGGTGCCCGCCTCCAACACCAAGCTGCTGACCTCGGCGGCGGCGCTGGAACTGCTCGGGCCGGGCCACCGCTTCAGCACCGAGGTGCGGGCCAGCGGCGCCCGCCGGGCGGGCCTGGTCTCCGGCAACCTCTACCTGCGCGGCGGCGGCGACCCGACCATGCTGGCCGCCGACTACGACGCGCTGGCCGCGCAGGTCGCCGCCGCGGGCGTCCGGGTGGTCACCGGCAACCTGGTGGCCGACGACACCCGTTACGACAGCACCCGCCTCGGCCCCGACTGGACCTGGGACGACGAGCCGTACTACTACGCCGCGCAGGTCTCCGCCCTGACCGTGGCACCGGACACCGACTACGACGCGGGCACCGTCATCGTCCACGCCGCCCCCGGCGCGGCCGCCGGCGCGCGTCCGGTCGTCACCACCACCCCGGCCACCCGGTACCTGAAGATCGACAACCGGGCCGAGACGATCGCCGGCGGGGAGACGTCGGTCTCCTTCGAGCGCGCGCACGGCAGCAACACGGTCGTGGTGACCGGGCAGATCGCGCTCGGCGCCGCGCCGGCGAGCGACTGGGTCAGCGTCTGGGAGCCCACCGGCTACGCCGCCGACGTCTTCCGCTCGGCGCTGCGTAAGCACGGCGTACGGGTGCTCGGCCGGACGGTGCCCGGCCAGGCCACCCCGGAGGGCGCGGCCGAGCTGGCGCGGCACCGCTCGATGCCCCTGGCCGAGCTGATGGTGCCGTTCCTCAAGCTGTCCAACAACGGGCACGCCGAGGTGCTGACCAAGGAGATCGGCCGGGTGCTCTCCGGCTCCGGCACCTGGTCGGCCGGGCTGGCCGCGATCAGCGAGTACGTGGCCGACACCGGGATGGACACCGGCACGCTGCGCCAGCGGGACGGCTCGGGGCTCTCCCGGCGCAACCTCATCCCCGCCGACGAGTTCGTGGACCTGCTCACCGCCGTACGCGACGAGCCCTGGTTCGACACCTGGTACGCGGCCCTGCCGGTCGCCGGCGAGGCGGACCGGTTCGTCGGCGGGACGCTGCGCAGCCGGATGCGGGGCACGGCGGCGGCGGGCAACGTGCACGCCAAGACCGGCAGCCTGACCGGCGTCTCCGGCCTCTCCGGCTACGTCACCGACGCCGACGGGCGGGTGCTGGCGTTCTCGATCCTGCTCAACAACTACCTGGCCGCCTCGGTGAAGACGCTGGAGGACCAGATCGCGATCGCCCTGGCCTCGTACACGGCCAAGGGCGTGACCGGCGCGCGGGTCTCGGCCCCGGCGGCGCCCGACGCCCCCCGGGTCCCGGAGGGCCTGGAGTGCGCCTGGGTCAAGCCGAACGCCTGCTGACGGGCCGGCGGGGCCCGGTGCGGGGGCCCCGCCGGCGCTAGGCGCCGGGGCGGTGCGGAACCTCGGCCGCCGGGTCGCCGCGCTCGATCAGCGCGGCGATCTCGGCGGGACGCAGGCCACGCTGCGCCAGCACGCGCGTGCCCCAGCGGTGCAGCCGGCACGGGTGCGGGCTGGCGTCGTTGCGGCAGACCGTCCCGCCGGACCAGGGCCGGGGCGCGTGCACCACGACCGCCCGCACGGCGAACTGGGCGTCCTCGACGGTCACGTACGGCGGCAGCGGGATGTCCCGGAGCACCTCCCCGGACGGTTCCCCGGCGCCCCGGGGGGCGGCCGGGCGGACGGTGCGGGTGGTGACGCTGCTCATCGGTCAAACCTCCACAGGGGATTGTCGGAGATGGACAGCAGAAAGTTACGGCAGGCACGACGCAGCGCGACGGACAAACTGTCCCGCAACGTGGACACGGATGGCCCGGCGCCCGGCGGCGGGACCGCCCTCGGGGCGGAGCCGCCGGTCAGCCGGCCGCCCGCGTCCGCAGGCGGGCGGCCGTCCGGCGGGGGTCGTAGTCGGGGGCGACGCCGTCGACGATCAGCGCCGCGCCCGGGATGTGCCGGGTGCGCAGCGGCAGGATCTCCTGGTACGCCGGCGAGTCGTACCAGGCGCGGGCCCGGTCGAGGTCGGGGAACTCGATGACGACCACGGTGCCCGGCCAGTCGCCCTCCCTGACCTCCACCTCGGCGCCGTGCACCCGGAACCGGCCGCCGAACGGGTCCAGCGTGGCCTGGATCCGCTCGATGTAGGTGAGGATGTCCTCGTTGAGCGGGGTGTGGTGCAGGTGGGCGAGCGCGAACGCGGGCATGGTGCCTCCCGGGAGCCGGTCCGCCCGGCCGGACGGACCGGGGCGGTACGCCGAGTCTTCCGCCGGCACGCCCCCGGCGTCGATTACCCGTCAGGTAACGACGGCGGGTCGCTCCCGCTCAGGCGCGTTCGAGCACGACGACGGGGATCTCCCGGTCGGTCTTCGCCTGGTACTCGTCGTACGCCGGCCAGATGGCGGCCATCGTGGACCACATGCGCGGCTTCTCCTCCGCCGTCGCGGTCCGCGCCCGCGCGGTGAACCGCTCGGCGCCCACCTGCACCTCGACCAGCGGCTCGTCGAGCAGGTTGAGGTACCAGGCCGGGTGCTTCGGGTCGCCGCCCTGCGAGGCGACGACCAGGTAGGCGTCGCCGTCGCGGCCGTAGATCAGCGCGGTGCGCCGCAGCTTGCCGCTGCGCCGGCCCCGGGTGGTCAGCAGCAGGGTGAAGACCCCGGGCTGCCACTCGTGCCCCTCGGCGCCGCCGGTCTCGACGTACCGCCGGATGTGGTCGGCCACCCAGCCCTGCGGACTGTCCAGCACCTGCTCGCCCATCGGCCCTCCCGTTCGCCCTCGCGCACCCGGTCGTCGCGACCACGCTACTCCGGGCAGCGGCCGGTCGCCGGACGAACGAGGCCGCCCGGACGCCGGGTCAGCGCAGCGCGACCGCCTGGACGCCGACGTTGCCGCAGTCGTCGCTGAACGCCTGCTCCACCGTCCAGGTCAGCACCAGCCGGCTGCCCTTCGGCGCCTGGAACCGGATGGTGAACTCGGTGGACCGGCTGGTGTGCCGGTCCTCGATCCGCAGGGTCCGGCTCGGACCGCCGACGGAGAGGCGGGCGTCCAGCCGTCCCCGGGCCATCCACACCCCGCCGTACAGCCGGACGGTGCGCGCCCGGCCGTCGGCGACCACCGCGAGCGTGAAGCCGCTGCCGGCGCCGCACCGGTAGATCCCGTGGGGCGAGCCGCTCACCGACGCCACCGGGCTGCCGTCGCGCCAGCTGAAGCTCTCCTGGTTGTCGTCCCAGCCGCCCCGGCGGCCGGTGCCGCCCTCGTCGCGGATCTCGCCGGAGCCGCCGCGCTTGCGGACCGCCGACTCCGCGCCGCGCAGGCCCCAGTGGACCCAGTCGCGGCGGCCCACCGTGGTCAGGTCCACCTCGCCCGGCACCTCGGCCATGCTGGCGGCGAGCACCGCCCGCACCGGCGGCGCGGACGTCGGTGGCGTCGACGGCGTCGGTGGCATTGGAGACGGGCTCGGCGGACGCTGCCGGGGCCGCAGCCCGGGCGAGACCAGGCCGGCGTCGAGGTCGCGCCCCTCCAGAGCGGGGAAGCCGCTCGGCCGGCCGGCGCCCGCCGGCACGCCGCCGGCGTCTTCGCCGTCCGGCTCGGGGTCGCCGGCGGTCAGGTACGACACGAGGGCGACCAGGCAGGCGAGCACGGCGATCCCCTCGACGGCCCACCGGCGGCGCTGCCGCGCCCGGGCCAGCCGCCGCAGGTCGGTGCGGGTGTGCCCGGCCTGCGGCGGGGGCGGGTGCGGCGCCCCGGGCGGGGCTGCCGGCGCGCCGTCCCGGCGGCCGTACCGCGACGGCCGGACGTGCTGTCGGGTGAGGTCTTCCTCCGCCACCGACCCTCCACTCCCCACCGGCCCCGGCGCGGAGGCGGGCGTCCGTCGTCGGCGTCCCGCGCCCGCACCGCCTCGTCCGTCGCGCCGGACGGGACGGGCGTGTCCAGCTCGTCACCGGACGGTAGCGGACATCGATCAGTACGACGGTCGCGGGTCCTGCGGCGGTCGGCTCAGTCCCGCCGGCGGCGGCGCAGACCCCGGCCGGGATGCCAGCTCTCGATCACCAGGTGGTCCGGCGGGTCGCCCACCCGGGTCAGCACCACCTCGGTCAGCTCGATCCGGAACCGGTGCGAGCCGTCCTCGCCCGGCGGTTCCTCGTGCGCCCGCCCGGCGATCTTCGCGTCGCCGCCCCAGGCTCCCGGGTCGTCGGCCGGAGTGTCCTCGGTCGGGCAGTGCAGCGCCACCCGTGGGTCGCGGCGCAGGTCGAGCGCCTTGACCGCGCCGGGCAGGCTGCCCAGCCGCAGGTGCCCGCCGTCGAAGTCGAACTCGGTGCCGCTGATCCGGGGGGAGCCGTCCCGGCGCAGCGTCGCCATCGTGCCGTGTTTGCGTACCGCGAAGCGCGCCCGGACGCGCTCGGCGAAGCCGGGCTCGTCCCGGACGAGATCTGACCACCATGCCATGACGCCAAGCCTGGCAGGCAATCCGGACAACCCGCGTCGGCTTTCCTCAGCGGATCTCGAAGCCGAGCGCCTGCGCGATCACCAGGGTCTGCGCGGGGTCGACGATCGCCCCGGCCCGTTCCACCACCGTCGGGTCGAGCGCGGTCAGGTCGCTGCCGCGCAGGTCGGCCCCGGACAGCCGGGAGCTGTGCAGCTGCGCGGCGGAGAGGTCGACGCCGGTGACCGTGGCCCCGGTGAGGTTGGCCCCGGTCAGATCCACCTCCCGCATCCGGACGTCGGTGATGTGGACCCCGCGCAGGTCGGCGCCGGGCAGCGCGACGAACGACCAGTCGCCACCGGCGACCGTCAGCGGCCGCAGGTCGCACTGGGCGAAGGTGCTGCCCACGAGCTTGCAGCCGGTGAACTCCGCCTCGAAGAAGTTGCACCGCTGGAAGGTGCAGCGGGTGAAGGCCGAGTCGGTGTGCCGGGAGGCGTTGAACTTCACGTTGCCGAAGGTGCAGCCGTCGAAGACCGCGCCCCGGCTCACCGCCTCGGTCAGGTCGACGTGGAAGAACTCGCAGCGGACGAAGCGGCGGTCCACCAGTTCCTCGCCGTACCAGTCCTCGTTGCGGAAGCTCTCGTCCTCGGTCAGCTCGGGCATCGGACCAGGCTACCGAGCAGGTGGGACAACGGCCGGGGGCCCTTCCACCGGGGCGTACCGGCTAGTAGTTTCGGCGACGTGAGTGTGGCACGCAGCATCGACCCGGACCAGATCGGCTTCGACCCGGCGCGGTTGGCGCGCATCGACGAGCACTTCGGCAGGTACGTCGACGACGGTCGCCTCGCCGGCTGGCAGGTGCTGGTCACCCGCCGCGGCGAGATCGCCCATTCCTCGACGTACGGGCTGCGCGACGCGGAGGCGGGCAGGCCCGTCGAGGCGGACACGCTCTGGCGCATCTACTCGATGACCAAGCCCGTCACCTCCGTCGCCGCGATGATCCTGTGGGAGGAGGGCCGCTTCGAGCTGACCGACGAGATCAGCCGGTGGCTGCCCGAGTTCGCGGACCTGCGGGTCTATTCCAAGGGCTCGGCCCTCAAGCCGCACACGGTGCCGGCGGTCGAACCGATCCGGGTCTGGCACCTGCTCACCCACACCGCCGGCCTGACGTACGGCTTCATGCAGACCTCGGTGGTCGACACCATCTACCGGGCCGCCGGCTACGACCTGTACCCGCCGGCGGACGTCGACCTGGCGACGGCCTGCCAGGCCTTCGGCGAGCTGCCGCTGCTGTTCCAGCCCGGCACCGCGTGGGGCTACTCGGTCGCCACCGACGTGCTCGGCCGGCTGGTCGAGGTGGTCTCCGGGCAGAGCCTGGACGCCTTCTTCGCCGACCGGATCTTCCGCCCGCTGGGCATGACCGACACGCACTGGTGGGCCGGGGGCGACACCGCCGACCGGCTCGCCGCCCTCTACGCGCCCGATCCGCGCACCGGTCGCGCGTTCCGCTACGACAAGCTGGGCGCCCTGGCGTACGAGAAGCCGCTGCTGCTCTCCGGCGGCGGCGGCCTGATCTCCAGCGCCGCCGACTACCACCGGTTCACCCAGATGCTGTTGCGCGGCGGCGAGCTGGACGGGGCACGCCTGCTGGGGCCGCGCACGGTGCGCTTCATGACCCGCAACCACCTGCCCGGCGGGCGGGACCTGGAGACGCTCTCCGCCGGTGGCTTCGCCGAGACCACCCTCGACGGGATCGGCTTCGGGCTCGGCTTCGCCGTGGTCGACGACCCCGTGCCGAGCCGGGTGCCGAGCAGCCCCGGCGAGTACTACTGGGGCGGCATGGCGAGCACGGCGTTCTGGGTCGACCCGGCCGAGGAGGTCACGGCCCTGTTCTTCACCCAGCTCATGCCGTCGAGCACCTACCCGATCCGGCCGCAGCTGCGGCAGCTCGTCTACTCCGCCCTGGTCGACTGAGCCCGGGCGCCGTACCTTACGCCTCCAGGCGGGACGACCACCGTGCCGGTCGCTCGCGACGGCCGGGATCGCGGTAACGGCACCGGCCGGTCGACCTGGTCAATAGCCTGGAGGCGGACCAGGTCGGGCAGGGCGGGAGGCGATATGAGCAACATCGTCGTGTTCGGCGCGGGTGGCACCGCGGGGTCGCGGATCACCGCCGAGGCGGTCGGCCGGGGGCACCGGGTCACCGCGGCGGTACGCCGGCCGGAGGCCACCTCGTACCTGCCGCCGGCGGTCACGGTGGTCACCGGGGACGCCACCAGCGAGCGGAGCGTACGGGAACTGGCGCCCGACACGGACGCCATGGTGGTGGCGATCGGCGGCGGCGAACACGATTTGTGGCTCGACGCGGCGCGGAACCTGGTCGGCGTGCTGCGCGGCATGCCGGCCGCGCCCCGGATCATCCACGTGGGCGGCGGGTCGACGCTGCTCACCCCGAAGGGCACCCGCTACCTCGACGAGCCGGACTTCCCCGAGGAGTACCGCGACGCGGCCATGGGGCAGGCCGACGCGCTCGACTTCTACCGCTCCTCGGCCGACGGGGTGACCTGGACGTACGTCTCCCCGCCGCCGCTGGAGTTCCATCCGGGCGAGCGCACCGGGCACTACCGCACCGGCGGCGACCAGCCGGTGACCGACCACGAGGGCCGCTCGGTGCTCAGCTACGAGGACCTGGCGGTGGCGATCGTGGACGAGATCGAACAGCCGCGCCACGAGAACGCCCGCTTCACCGCCGCGTACTGAGGGCGGCCCGGGCACTCGCGGTGGCCCACGGCGGCGCGGGACAGCGGGTCGGCGGGCGGGTCGTCAGTCGGCGAGGCGGGCGGGGAAGCCGCCGGTGGCGATCGGGCCCCACGCCTCGATGGTGACCCGGATCAGCGACTTGCCCTGCCGGAGCATCGCCGCCCGGTACTCGTCCCAGTCCGGGTGCTCGCCGGAGATGCAGCGGAAGTAGTCCACCAGCGGCTCCAGCGCCTCCGGCAGGTCCAGCACCTCGGCGGTGCCGTCGACCTGCACCCACGGGCCGTTCCAGTCGTCGGAGAGCACGCAGGCCGACACCCGCGGGTCGCGGCGGACGTTGGCCACCTTGGCCCGCTCGGGATAGGTGGAGATCACCAACCGCCCGTCGCCGTCCACCCCGGCCGAGACCGGGGACGACTGCGGCCGACCGTCGGCGCGGGTGGTGATCAGCACCACCCGGTGCCGTGGCCGGAGGAACTCGGTCAGCTCGGCCCGGTCGACCCGGGTGTTCGTCGCGATGCTGCGTGCCATCGTTCGTTCCTACCAGGGCGCCCGCCGCCCGGCGACCGCACCGGGCGGAACAGGCGCCACGCCGTGCCCCGGCGGCCTCAGCGGGGGCGCGGGGCGGCGCGGCCGGCGGCGGGCTGGGCCGGCACCCGGGGGCGGACCGAGGGCCGCCAGGCGCGGCCGTTGGCGTAGATCACCCGGAATCCGAGGTACGAGGCGAGGGGCGCCCAGTGCGCGGAGCCCATCCGCAGCTCGGCGGCGTTGTGCCGCTGCCCGTTGGCCAGCACGTCGAGCAGGACGGTTTCGAAGGCGGCCGATTCGACCCAGTCCACCTCCCGGGTGTATCCGCAGATCAGGGCCGCTCCGGTGGCGTCGAGGAAGTCCCGCAGCACGGCGTCGGAGGCCCGCAGCACCGAACAGCTGCCGAAATAGAGCCGTCGGCCCTCGCAGCGGCCCGCCATCAGCTCGGCGACGTCGGCGAGCGCCACCGATTCCCAGTCGGTGAGGCAGAGCCGGCTCGGCTCGCCGTGCATGGCGAAGAAGCCGACGCGGTGGTCGGCGTACTGCTTGAGCAGCCAGCGGTCGAGGAAGTAGAACAGCTCGTCGCGGGTGGCCGCGTCCTTGTGGATGAAACGGATCTTTCCGAGCCGTTCGAGCAGTTCCAGGGTGGGCAGGACGGAGCCGCGCTCGTTGAGGTCGCGGTGCCACTGGCCCTCGATGCAGAAGACGCCACCACGTGCCATGTCGCCCCCTCCCCCGGTCCCGCCGGCGCTGACGTTACCGGGTCGGACCGGCGGGAGAACATCACCCCGCGTGTGCCGTACTGCGCCTTTGCGCCCCGTTCGCGCTCTGCTGTGGTCCGTTGCCGATCAATGGGTGGTTCGCAATTCGCGTAATGCCCAGGCAACGCCCAGGAACGGCGAATCGTGAGGACAATTCTTGTTAATCGCCGCGAACCGCCCGGGGGCCTGCCACTGTGGAAATGCGGGACGGCCAGGCCGATGTCCCGGATGCCACCCCATTCCCACTCCTATCGGGAGGACTTCTGTGCGCGTTAACACCCTGAAACGGGCGGCTGTCGCATTCGCCCTGGCGTTGCCGGCAGCCGCTGTCGCCACGGTGGTCGCCGCGCCAGCGGCCCATGCCGACGGCTGCTACACGTGGCAGCGCAACCTCTACCAGGGGCGCTCCGGCAACGACGTCCGCCAGTTGCAGATCCGGGTGGCCGGGTGGGCCGGCAACCGGGACATCGTGGAGAACGACGGCCGCTACGGACCGAAGACCGCCGCCGCCGTCAAGCGCTTCCAGGCCGCGTACGGGCTGCGCGCCGACGGCGTCGCCGGACCGCAGACGTACGGCAAGCTCTACGCCCTCCAGGACGACGACTGCACGCCGCGGCACTTCAGCTACGGCGAGATGGACGACGGCTGCGGTCGTGGCGGCTGGACCGGCGGCCCGCTCTCCGCCGCGCAGACCCGGCAGAACGCGCTGCGCACGATGTGGAAGCTGGAGGCGATGCGGCGCAGCCTCGGCGACAAGCCGCTGCGCGTCAGCAGCGGCTTCCGCAGCCGCGCCTGCAACGACCAGGTCGGCGGGGCGTCCGACAGCCAGCACCTCTACGGCAACGCCGCCGACGTGGTGTCGCGCACCAGCTCGCTGTGCCAGATCGCCCGCGACGCCCGCAACCGGGGCTTCAGCGGGATCTACGGTCCCGGTTACCCGGACCACGACGACCACGTGCACGTGGACTCGCGGCGGGAGAACAACAGCGACGACACCTCGAACACCACCAGTTGGTCCGCGCCGGACTGCGGGATCGGCGCCGGCAACGACTGAGCCGGCCGGACGACGACGACCGTCCCGGTGCGCGGGTGGGAACCCCGCGCACCGGGCCGGCGTCGTCTCCCCCGGTCCCCGCCGGCAGGCGTACCTCCGCCCGGCGGGCCGGCGGTCGCGCCGGCGTACCCCCGCTCAGCTCGCCCGGGGCCAGCGTGGCGCGGCGGCGGGGGGAGCCACCGGCCGGCCGGGGCCGGCGGGACGGGCGCCGGGCGCGACCGCACGCGGCCCGCCCGGGTGCCCGGCGGTGGTGCGTGGTGCGTGGGTGGTCGGCGCGGGGCCGGTCGCCGTGAACGGGAACGGCACGTGCACGAAGGGATTGCCGTGCCGCACCAGGGCGTCGATCTGCCGCTCGTTGAGCCCGTGCCGCTCCAGCACCCGCCGACCCCAGCGGTGCAGCCGGCACGGGTACGTCGCGCCGTCGTTGCGGCACAGCGGGCCGGCCGGCCACTCCTCGGCGGCGTGCACCACCACCGCCCGGACCGCGAGCCGGACGTCCTCGGGGGTCAGCGGCGCCGGTACCGGCACCTCGCCCAGGATCTGGTCGATGGGATCCGTCGACTGCTCACCAACCCGCACGGCAGGCCTCCCGCGGCTCCGGCAGCGGTGCGGCTGGCCCGCCGCACCGCATCCTCGGCGACTGGTACGGCCCCCGGCCCCGGAAGGTTCAATCCCGTCTCAGACGAGGCCGGCGTCGTGCACCAGCAGGGCGACCTGGACCCGGTTGTTCAGGCCGAGCTTCACCAGCAGCCGCGACACGTACGCCTTGACGGTCGCGACGCTCATGAACAGCTCGGCGGCGATCTCCGCGTTCGTCCGGCCCCGCCCGAGCGCCACCGCGACCGCGTGCTCCCGCTCGCTGAGCCCGGCGAGCTGCCGCAGTGCCCGCTCCCGGCGCGGGTCGGGGCCGCCCGCCGCGCCCGGCGCGGTGACGTGGTCGATCAGCCGGCGGGTCACCGCCGGGGAGAGCGTCGCCTCGCCCGCCGCCACCCGGCGCACCGCCCGCACGATCTCGGCCGGCGGGGTGTCCTTGAGCAGGAAGCCGCCGGCCCCGGCCCGCAGCGCCCGGAGCACCTGCTCGTCGGCGTCGAAGGTGGTCAGCACCAGCACCTCCGGCGGGTCGGGCGACGCGCGCAGCGCCTCGGTGGCCGCGAGACCGTCGAGCCGGGGCATCCGGATGTCCATCAGCACCACGTCCGGCGCGCAGGCGGCCACGGCGGTGGGCACCTCGCTGCCGTCGGCAGCCTCCCCGACCACGAGCAGGTCCGGCACCCCGCCGAGGATCATCGACAGGCCGGCCCGGACCAGCGCGTCGTCGTCGACGATCAGCACCCGCACCGGCCGGTCGGGGTCGGTCCCGCCCACCGCCGGCCCGCCCACCGCCGGGCCGGTCACCGCCGGGCCGGTCACGCCGGCCACGGCAGCCAGGCGGCCAGCCGGAAGTCGCCCGCGTCGTCCCGCCCGTACTCCAGCCGCCCACCGGCCAGGCTCACCCGCTCCGCGATGCCGACCAGACCGGTGCCCGCGCCGGGGATCTCCGGTCCGGCGATGCCGCCGACCGGCCACCGGTTGCGGATCTCCACGGTCAGCCCGTCGCCGGGGGCGCCGGCCACGTCGACGGTGACCGCCGCGCCGGCCGCGTGCTTGCGGGCGTTGGTGAGCCCCTCCTGCACGATCCGGTAGACGCTGCGCCCCACCGCCGCGGGTACCCGCTCCGCCGAGGTGACCACCTCGCGGACGCCGATCCGCGCCCCGGCCGACCGGGACTCCTCGACGAGCGCGGGCAGGTCGCCCAGGGTGGGCTGCGGGCGCTCGGGATCCGCCTCGGCGGTGGCCTCCGCGCGGAGCACCCCGATCACCTCGCGCAGGTCCTGCAATGCGGCGTGGGCGCTGCCCCGGATCACCCCGGCCGCCCGCGCCACCTCCTCCGGCGGCGCGTCCGGCCGGAACTCCAGCGCGCCGGCGTGCAGGCTGAGCAGCGAGATCCGGTGTGCCAGCACGTCGTGCATCTCGCGGGCGATCCGGGTGCGCTCCAGGTGCCGGGCCTGCGCCACCCGCAACTGCTGCTCCGCCTCGGCCCGCTCGGCGCGCTCGCGCAGCGACACGACGAGCTGCCGCCGGGCCCGGACGAACATCCCCCACGCCAGCACGCAGAGGCTGAGCACCACCCCCCAGACGACCGTGACCCAGTACGGCATCTGCGGATCCGGGCGCAGGTAGCTGAAGGCGAAGTTGGTGATCAGACCGGCGGCGGTCACCGCCAGCGCGACGCCCGTGCGACGGTGCACCACCACGGTGAAGTAGATGATCAGCAGCGGCACCGCCGCCGCCATCGAGAACAGGGTCAGCGGCACCGTCGCGACGGCGAGCCCCACCGGCCACCGGCGCCGCACCCAGAGCAGCGCGCAGCAGACGAGCCCCAGCAGGGCGTCGGCCGGGACCATCCAGCGCTGCGGCAGCGGGGCGGCGAACTCGGGGTCGGACGAGGCCGCGTCGGCCGTGGCCAGCAGCACCCAGCCGAGGGAGAGCAGGAAGCAGAGGCCGTCCACCACCCAGTCGCGGGTGGTGCGACGCGGCCCCCGCCCCACCCGCGCCGCCGGGTCGACGCTCAGCGCCCCCGGCAGCAGCCAGGGGTGCTCCGGTACGGCGGCACTGGTCACGCGACCCATGCTAGGCAGCCGCCCGGCGGGCCGACCAGCTACCAAAGTCGAGACCCTGGCGTCGACCAAGGTCGCCGCCGGACGAGACCGTCGGCCGCAGCGGGCGACCGGGTGGCTCCGGCAGCGTGACCGGCATGATCAGCGTGGAACACCTCACCAAACGGTACGGGCGGCACACCGCCGTCGACGACGTGTCGTTCCGTTGCGAGCCGGGCACCGTCACCGGCTTCCTGGGGCCGAACGGCGCCGGCAAGTCCACCACCATGCGGATGATCTGCGGGCTCACGCCGCCCAGCGGCGGCGGCGCGACGGTCGGCGGCCGGCCGTACCGGGAACTGCCCAACCCCGGGCGGGAGGTGGGCGTGCTGCTGGACGCCTCCGCCCAGCACGCCGGGCGCACCGGGCGGGAGGCGCTCACCGTGGCCGCGGCGACCATGGGCGTGGACCGCCGGCAGGTCGCCACCAAGCTCGACCTGGTCGGGCTGAACGAGGTCGCGGCGAAGCGCCGCCTCCGGGCGTACTCGCTGGGGATGCGGCAGCGGCTCGGCCTGGCGCACGCCCTGCTGGGCGACCCCCGGGTGCTGATCCTCGACGAGCCGGCCAACGGCCTGGACCCGGAGGGGATCTTCTGGATGCGCGGCCTGCTGCGCGACTTCGCCGACCGGGGCGGCACCGTGCTGCTCTCCTCCCACCTGCTGCGCGAGGTGGAGGCGGTCGCGGACCGGCTGGTGGTCATCGGGGGCGGCCGGATCGTGGCCCAGGGCGACAAGACCGAGTTGCTGGCCGGCGGCGGGACGCTGGTGCGGGCCCGGGACGCCGTGGCGCTGCGCGGCGCGTTGGAGCGGGCCGGGCTGCCCGTCACCGAGGGCACCGAGGGGCTGCTGGTCCACGCCGACGCCGAGGCGGTCGGGCAGGCCGCGGCCGACGCCGGCGTCGCCCTCACCGAACTGCGGTCGGCCGGCAGCGGCGGCCTCGAACAGCTCTTCCTCACCCTGACCGCCGGCGCGTCGACCCAGGAGGCCGTCCGATGACCACCGCCACCACCGCCAGCCCGCCCACCGCCGCCGCACCTGTGCGTCATTCCGACGTACGCCGGCCGTCGCTGCTCCGGCTCACCGGCGTGGAGCTGCGCAAGCTCGTCGACACCCGGGCCGGGCTCTGGCTGCTGATCACCATCGGGCTGCTCGCCGCCGTCCTCGTGGTGGTCCAGTTGATCTGGACGGACGACGACACGCAGACCTTCGCCAACTTCTTCCTCTCCTCGCTGCTGCCCATCGGGCTGCTGCTGCCCGTGCTGGGCATCCTGTCGATCACCGGGGAGTGGTCGCAGCGCACGGCGCTCACCACGTTCGCCCTGGTGCCCCGGCGGGGCCGGGTGATCGTCGCGAAGCTGGCCGCGGTGGTGCTGGCGGCCCTGGCGTCGGTGCTGGTGAGCCTCGGCGTGGCCGCCGCCGGCACGCTGGTCGCGGGGGCCACCGGCGGCGCCGGCACCTGGCGCATGGAGTGGGCCCTGGTGCTGCACGCCGTGGTGCTCCAGGTGGCCAACGTGCTGATGGGGGCCGGCTTCGGCCTGCTGCTGCTCAACACCCCGGTGGCGATCGTCGGCTTCCTGCTGCTGCCGACCCTCTGGTCGATCCTCGGCGAGATGATCCGGCCGCTGCGCGGCCCGGCGGGCTGGCTCGACACGGGCCGGACCATGGAGCCGCTGCTCACCCCGGACGTGACCGCCGGGCAGTGGGGACGGTTCGCCGTGTCGTTGCTGGTCTGGCTGGCCGTGCCGCTGGTCGCGGGGCTGGTCCGCACGCTGCGGCGCGAGGTGTCCTGACGGTGGACGGCTACGGCGCTCCCACCGTCGTCGACGGTGGCGCGGCGGAACTGGCGGTCCTCTGGGGCGGCATCCCGGCGCTCGGCGCGGGCGCCGGGTGGCTGCTCGTCGCGGGCGCGGAGTGGGTCGCCGGGCTGCCCTGGGCCCCCGCGCGGGACGTGTTCGAGCTGGTGGCCCGGCTGCCGGACCCGCAGGCCGGCATCGGCGGGCTGGCTCTCGGCACGCTGGGCGGCCTGCTGGTCGCCGCCGTCGGCACCGCCGAGCGGCTCGCCGTCACCGTCGACACCGCACGGGTCCGGCTGCGCCGCGACCGCACGGACCGGCAGGTCGACCGGCGACCGGTGCGCGCCGTCTTCGTCGACGGCAAGGACCTGGTGCTGCTCGGCGCGGACGACGAGGAGCTGGTCCGGGAGCGGTCGGACCTGGCCGTCGACCGGCTGCGCGACGCCTTCCGCGCGCACGGCTGGCCGTGGACCGACGGCGACCCGCACCGGGACGCGTACCGGCGGTGGGTGCCGGGCCTGCCCGGGCTGCCGACCGGCGCGGACGCGCTGCTGCGGGCCCGGCAGCGGGCCCTCGACGCCGACCGGGGCGGCGAGGCCCGGGAGCTGCGCGGCGAACTCGGCCGCACCGGGGTGGTGGTCCGCGACGACGGCCGGCGGCAGTACTGGCGGCTGACCCGGGCCGCCCCGCGCCCCCGGCCGCAGGACGCGACTTCGGCTGAGCCGGAGGTCGAGGGCCGGTAGCGTTGCTCCCGACGGGGCCCGGGGCACGGGGAGCGCGCGATGACCGAGCAGCAGCCGTACCGGGTGGTGGCCCGGCACCCCGGCTTCGAGCTGCGCCGCTACCCGGCCCACCTGGTCGCCGAGGTGCGGGCGGAGGGCGCGTTCGAGCAGGCCGCCCGGGACGCCTTCGCGCCGCTCGGCGCGTACCTGCGCGGCGCCAACCGCACCCGGCGGGCGACCGCCCGGGAGACGGGCCCGGAGCCGGTCGCCCTGACGGTCCCGTTCGTGCAGGAGGAGGGGGACCGACCGGGCCACTGGCTGGTGTGGCTCGTGATGCCGGCGGGCCTCACCCCCGACACGCTGCCCGAGCCGACGGACCCCCGGGTGCGTACCCGGATGGTCCCGGAACAGCTCGCCGCCGCGACGCGCTTCGCGGGCCGCTGGACGGCGCGGGCGTTCGACCGGCGGGCGACCGCGCTGGGCCGCGCGGTCACCGCGGCCGGGCTGCGTCCCACCGGCGCGGTCCGGTACGCGCGCTTCGATCCGCCGTGGAAGCCGTGGTTCCTGCGCCACAACGAGGTCGTGCTGCCGATCGCCGAGTGAGCCCGCTGCCGCATCCCGGCCCCGGCGTCCTCGTTGGAGATTTACCGGCGTCGTTCGCGGGTACCCGCACGGGCATCGCAGCCGGCGGGTCGGGCACGCCGGGCGGGTCGGGAAGGGGGACGACGATGACCTCCACGGGACGGACGGCAGGCGGCGGCACGGGCATCTTCCGCCGCAAGCCGGTCGAGGAGATCGCCGACGAGACCGGGGACGGGCTCGCGCGTTCCCTCGGGCTCTGGCAGCTCACCGCCATCGGGGTGGGCGGCATCATCGGCGCGGGCATCTTCGCCCTGGCCGGTGCGGTGGCGAGCGAGACCGCCGGCCCGGCCGTGCTGGTCTCGTTCCTGATCGCGGGGCTCGCCAGCGCGGCGGCGGCCCTGTCGTACGCCGAGTTCGCCGGCATGATCCCGAAGGCCGGCTCGGCCTACACCTACGGGTACGCGGTGCTCGGCGAGGCGGTGGGCTGGTTCATCGGCTGGGACCTGCTGTTGGAGTACACCGCGATCGTGGCCGTGGTGGCGATCGGCATCTCCGGCTACTTCTCGTTCCTGGTGGGCGAGCTGGGGGTGGACCTGCCGGCCTGGATGCTCGGCGCCCCGGGCACCGGCGAGGGACGGGTGGTCGACCTGTTCGCGGTGGTCCTCTGCCTGTTCATCGCGTTCCTGCTGAACCTCGGGATCAAGTCCGCCGCCCGCTTCGAGACGGTCGTCGTCGGCTTGAAGATCGCCGTGGTGCTGCTGGTCGTCGTGGTCGGCTTCTTCCACATCCGCACCGAGAACTACTCGCCGTTCTTCCCCTTCGGGCTGGGCGGGGCGTTCACCGGCGCGGCCACGGTCTTCTTCGCCGTGTTCGGCTACGACGCGATGAGCACCGCCGCCGAGGAGTCGAAGGACGCCCGCCGGCACATGCCCAAGGCGATCATCTACTCGCTGGCGATCTCGATGGTCCTCTACGTGCTGGCCACCCTGGTGCTGACCGGCATGCAGAACTACCGGGACATCGACCCGGAGAGCGGCTTCTCCTCCGCGTTCGCCTCCGTGGGGCTCTCCGGCCTGGCCAGCGTGATCGCGGTCGGCGCGATCATCGGCATCCTGACCGTGATGTTCACCTTCATGCTCGGCGTCACGCGGGTGTGGTTCTCGATGAGCCGGGACGGGCTGCTGCCGGGGTGGTTCGCCAAGCTGCACCCGGTCCGCCGGGTGCCGAGCCGGGTCACCTGGATCGTCGGCGTGGGCTCGGCCCTGATCGCCGGCTTCCTGCCGATCCGGGAGGCGGCCGAGCTGACCAACATCGGCATCCTGCTGGCCTTCGTGGTGGTCTGCGTCGCGGTGATCGTGCTGCGCTACCGCCGCCCCGACGCACCGCGCACCTTCCGGCTGCCGGGCATGCCCGTGGTGCCGGCGCTGGGCGCGGCCTTCTCCCTCTGGCTGATCACCTACCTGGCCCCGGAGACGTGGCTGCGCTTCGCCGTCTGGTTCCTGATCGGCGCGGTCATCTACGCCCTCTACGGCTACCGGCGCTCGGCGCTGGCCCGCCGCCGGGGCTGAGGGCGGGTCACCGACGCCAGCAGCTCGTCGAGGGCGTCGACCTCGGCCCAGCCGTTCACCGCGATCCGGCCGGCGGCGTCGACGGTCACCTCGACCCGGTCCGGGCTGCGCGACACCTCGTCGAGCAGGCCCGGGAAGCGGTCGCCGAGCAGCACGAACTCCTGGTTGGTGGAACCCACCCAGGGCCGCCGGGTGTCGACCCGGTCGGCCAGGAACGGCCCGGCGACGAGAAGGTCGGTCGCCGCCAGCAGCGCCGCGACGTCGTCCCGGCCCGCGTCGACCGCCCGGCGCAGCTGGGCCGTGGTGTACCCGGTGAAGGTCATCACCGAGCGACCGGCGGCGCGTACCCCGGCGGCGACGGCGGCCAGCGGGGCGGCCTGGTCGAAGGGCTCGCCGCCCAGCAGCGTCAGCCCCTCGGTGCCGGCGTCGAGCACCCGGCGCACCAGGTCGGTGGGGGCGACGCGTTCCCCGCCCCGGAAGGTCCACAGGTGCGGGTTGAAGCAACCGGGGCAGCGGATGGCGCAGCCCTGCACCCAGACAGCCGTCCGCTCGCCCGGCCCCTCGGCGCGGGTGGCGGCCAGGAAGCGGGCCACCGACACCGCCGCCGCCCCGGCCGTCGGGCGGGGCCCGGGACCATCGTCAGACATCGAGGACCCGTCCGGTCGGCGGCGGCCCGGGTGCCGGCCCGGCGGGCGGTACGCAGTCCAAGGCGTCGCGCAGGCGGGCGTACTCGTGGGGGGCCAGGTCGGCGGCGGCGGCGAACTCGGCGAGGCTGCCGAAGAACCCGCGCCGCTCCCGCTCGGCCAGCACCTGCCGGGCGCGCTGCGGATCGAAGCCGGGCAGCGCGGCGAGGGCCTCCGGGCTGACCGTGTTGACGTCGACCCTTCCGGACTCCCCGTTGGCCCACGGGTCCGACGGCGGCGTGAGCGGCTCGGACCCGAAGGGGTCGACCGGCTGGTACGGCATCATCGTCGGATCGGCCGCCGGCGACGGATACCCGGCCGGCGCGGGCGGCCGGCCCACCGGCGACCCGGGCGGCTGGGGCGGGTACGCCGACGCGGCGTGCGGGTAGCCGGCCGACGGTGGCGGGTAGGCGGCCGGCGGGTACGGGGACGGGTACCCCGCCGGCGAGCTGGGCGGGTACGTCGGCGTCATGCCCGGGTAGGGGGCGGGCACCGGGCCGGCGGGAGCCGCCCGGGGCAGCGGGGCCAACGGGTACGCCCCGGCCTGCCACGCCGCCGACCTGGCCTGGCGGTGGGCGAGCCAGCGCAGCCACGCCGGGTTGATCAGCGCGGCGTGCAGGATGCTGGAGGCCCAGACGGCCAGGAGCACACCGACCGCCCAGTCGCTGACGGCGCTCTCCTTGTCCGACTCGCCGACGAGGATGAACGCCGCCCAGCCCACCACGGCGTAGACGATGCCGGGGATCCACCAGGCCGCGCGCCGGGCCCGCGCGCCCACGTAGATGAACCCGAAGCCGCCGAGGCAGCTGCATCCGAGGACGGGCAGCAGCAGCCACCAGCTCTGCAACACCTGCCACATCGCGCTCGGCCGGGGCACGGCCGGGGGCGGCCAGCCAGGGCTAGGCGCGTTCGACATCGCGCTCCTCCTGCCGCGCGGGCGCGGCGGCGCGGTCGTGGTCGGCGGTGTACGCGCTGCGTACCGTGCGGGCCGCCAGCAGGTCCTCCAGCACGGCGATGTAGTCGAGGCAGCCGTCGCCGAGCACGTCCCTGGTCTCGGCGCTCACGACGCCCTCGCTGGTCACGGTGACCACGATCCGCGGCTGGTCGCCCATCACGACCTGCCCTCGACGGCGAACACCAGGCGGACGCTCGCGTCCTCGGTGACCTGTTCGGACTCCAGCCGCAGCCCGGCGGCGGGGGCCTGCTCGCGCAGCCGCTCCAGCACCGCCCGCTGGACCTGCCGCCCGTACGCGGCGTCGATGGCCCGGACCGCCTCGACGGCCCGCTGCTCGTCGACCTCGCCCGTGAAGTGCGCCGACCAGATGCCGTCCTCGCCGCGCCGGAAGCCGGCCCGCACCTCGGCCCAGTCCGCGATGATCGCGTCCGGCTCGGTGGTGACCACCGCGCCGGTGTCGCCCAACGCGGCGACGAGCAGCGTCTCGTCCCGCATCCGGGTCTGCACCTCGCAGACGACGCGGCCCTCCCCGTCCCGCCCGGCGGTGGCCGCGTGGGTCGCGGCGACGGCGGCGACGGCCAGCGGCAGGAGTATCAGTGAGACGCTCATCGGGGCCCTTCCTCGGTGTCGACCCACAGACTAGAACTCGACCGCTCGCCCGCCCTGTCCCCGTTGCTGCCCCGGACCGCCGGGGCGGGAGCCGCCCGGCCCGGCGGGGCGACCGCCGAGGTCCCAGTCCTCGGCGGCGGTGGCGGCGACGGCGCGGGCATCGGCCCAGGAGCGTACGGCGTCGATGCGTTCGGCCTGGGTGACGCTGAGCGGCACCATGCCGACCAGGGCCCGCACCAGGTCGTCGCGGCGCAGCGGACGTCGTTCGGCGAAGGCGTCGAAGAGCCCGCCGACGACGGCCTGCTCGATCTCGGCCCCCGAGTAGCCCTCGCTGAGCCCGGCGAGTTCGCCGAGCAGGGCGTCGTCGGGCGTCAGGGCGCCGGCGACGGCCGGGTTGCGCAGCCGCCGGGCGAGGTGGACCCGCCAGATCGACGCCCGCTCCGCGCGGGTCGGCAGGTCGACGAAGAAGATCTCGTCGAAGCGTCCCTTGCGGAGCAGTTCCGGGGGCAGCCGCTCGAAGTCGTTGGCGGTCGCGATGACGAAGACGGGCTGGGCCTTCTCCTGCATCCAGGTCAGGAAGGAGCCGAAGACCCGGGCGGAGGTGCCGGAGTCGCCGGCCCCGCCGACGAAGCCCTTCTCGATCTCGTCGACCCACAGCACGCAGGGCGCGGTCGCCTCGGCGGTCCGGATGGCGGTACGCATGTTCTGCTCGCTCGACCCGACGAGCCCGGCGAAGACCCGGCCGACGTCCAGCCGCAGCAGCGGCAGGCCCCAGGCCGAGGCGACCGCCTTCGCGGTCAGCGACTTGCCGCAGCCGGGCACCCCGGTGATCAGGACGCCCCGGGGCGCGGGCAGCCCGTACGCCGCCGCCTCGGCCAGCCAGGAACCGTCCCGCTTGGCCAGCCACCGCTTCAGGTTCTCCAGCCCGCCGACGTCGGCGAGGTCGACCGGGGCGTCGACGAACTCCAGCAGCCCCGACTTGCGTACGGTCTGCCGCTTCTCCTCGTGCACGACGGCGAGGTCGCTGCCGTCGAGCACGCCGTCGTTGACCATGGCGCGGGCGAACGCGTTCTCCGCCTCGTGCAGGGTGAGCCCGAGGGCCGCCTTGGCGAGCCGTTCCCGGCCGAGGTCGTCCAGCGCGATCCGGATCCGGCCGCTGGCGGAGTTGGCGGCGATCATGCCGTCGAGCACCCGCCGGATCTCCGTCTCGGTGGGCAGCGGGAAGTCGACGATGGTCACGTCCTTCTCCAGTTCCACCGGGATGTGCAGCACCGGCGAGACCAGGACCAGGGTGCGCGGCACCGGGCCGGCCTTGAACGCCGCCACCACGTCCCGCAGCCGGCGGACCACGCCGGGGGTGCCCGGCCGGTCGCTGCTGCCGTGCGCCGGGTGCAGGTCCTTGAAGATCAGCACGCTGGGGTGGTCGAGGCGCAGCGCGGCGGCCAGCGCGTCGTCCGGGTCGGTGGTGCCCTTGCGGGCGACGCCGTCGGGCTGCACGAGCCCCGTCGTCAGCGACCAGGTCCACACCGCCCGGGGCGTGCGGACGAGGGTGGCGTCCTGGGCGACGGCGCAGACCTCGGCGACCACCCGCTGTTCCTCGGACGACTCGACGTAGAGGACCGGGAAGCGCGCCTTGAGCATCTGCGACAGCGCGTCACGAAACGGCACCACCACCGTCGCCCCCTCCGACCCACCCGACCCACGAGCAGCGGAACTCTAACAGCCCGCACCCACCCCCGACCCGGCGTCGATCATGAGGTTGGCGGCGCGGCTCCCGGCATCTCCTCCCGCCAACCTCATGATCACCGGGCGCTGGGTGGGTGGGGCGGGGTGGGTGGGGGTCAGGGGGTGAGGATCGCGAGGGCCAGGGCCGCCAGGAGGGCGGAGAACGTCGCCGAGGTCAGTCGCCGCCAGGGCGGGGCGCCGGCCAGCGTGGGCAACCCCCGCCAGCGGTACGCGGCCAGGACGATCCCGGCCGCCGAGAGGCCGGCGCCGACCGGCCAGAGCCAGCCGGGGACCACCGACCAGTCGCCCAGCCGGTGGCCCAGGGCGAGGTAGAGCACCGCCCAGGCGACGGCGGGCGCGAGGGTCAGCCGGTCGGGGGCCCGGCGGGTGGCGCCGAGCAGGCTCAGCCCGCCGAGGAGGGTGAGCACCATCGCGAGCCCGGCGCCGATCCAGACGGGCAGCGGCGGCCCGTCGCCGTCGGCGTCCCGCGCCGGCACGCCGAGCAGCCGCAGCCCGATCGGCTCGACGCCCTTGTCGGTGTTGCCGAGCACCACCACGCCCCGCCCGGTGGCCCGCTCGAAGCCCAGGTAGGCGTGGAAGCCGCCGGTGGCGCCGTTGTGCCAGACGATCTCGCGGTCGCCGTAGCGGGTGGTGAACCAGCCGTAGCCGACCCGGTTGCGGTCGTCCTCGGTGAAGCGCGGGGTGGCCGCGTCGGCGCCGGGGGCGGTGCCGGCGAGCGTCGCGCCGAGCAGCCGGGCCAGATCCTCGGCGGTCGACCAGGGGCCGACTCCGGCCGGCGCGTAGCCGCCGCCGACCCAGGCGTCGACCGCGCGGCCGCCGGCCGTGGAGCCCTCGGCGCGCCCGGCCGGCAGGGCGCCGGCGTCGGTCGCCACCACGGTCGCCGTCATGCCGAGCGGTCGCAGCAGCTCACGGTCGAGCAGTTCCGGGTACGACGTGCCGGCCCGGGTGGCGAGCGCCTGCCCGAGCAGCGCCACGCCGAGGTTCGAGTAGTGGACCTGCCCGCGCCCGTCGCCGGGCTCCTCCCCGCCGGCGGCGTCGAGCAGCCACCGGGCGTCCCGACCGGCGTAGGGGTTGCCGCCGGTGACGTTCGCCCACCAGGTCCCGACCAGGTCCCCGGCCGAGGTGACCGCGAGGCGGGGCAGGCCGGAGCGGTGGCTGGCCAGCTCGGCGAGGGGGACCTCGCGGGCGGGCCCGGTCAGCGCGGGCAGCACGGTGCCGACCGGCTCGTCGGGGCGTACCGCGCCGGTCGCGGCCTGCCGGGCGAGGAGCATCCCGGTCATCGCCTTGGTGATCGAGCCGATCTCGAAGGGGGTGCCCGGTTCCACCGGCCGGCCGGCCGCGTCGCGGTCACCGAGGCCGGCGGCCCGGACCTGGCCGTTCTCCAGCACGGCGACGGCGAGGCCGCGGTGGCCCTCGGGGTCGGGCACCGCCGCGCGGACGTCGGCGGCCAGCGCGGTGTCGCCGGTGCTCTGCCCGGTCAGCCGGGGTGCGCGCGGCATGATCCCGACGGCCGCGACCGCGGCGACGAGACCGACGACCAGGGCGAGGACGGTTGGCTTGCGCATGGTGCTCCCTCCGTCGGGGTGGGTCAGCGGCGGGCGGCGGTGAGGATGGCCAGCAGCGGCACGACCCGTTCGGCCGGGACGGCGTAGTGACCCCGGCCGGCGCTGCGCAGCCAGCCGGCGGCGGTGAGCTGGCGCAGGTGGTGGTGCAGCTGGCCGGTGGTGCCCAGGCCCTCGATCTCGGCCAGCTCGCCGGTGCCGTGCCGGCCGCCGAGGATCTCGCGCAGCAGGCGCAGCCGCACCGGATGCGCCAGGGCGGTCAGCACGCCGGCCAGCTCCGTCCAGTCGCCCGCGAGCACGTCGTCGACCGTGCGGCCGTACTGCCAGTCGTAGTGCTGGTCGTCGAGGCGGACGGTGCCGGTGTAGAGCACCGCGCCGCCGCCGTCGGACGGGATCCGCTGCTTCAGCCCGTCGAGCGCCCAGAAGACGTCGCCGGTCGCCGTGGGCGCCTCGGCCGGGGGCGGTTCCGCCCCGAGGCGCTCCGTCAGCGCGGCGACCTGCGCCTCCAGCGCGCTGAGCCGTTCCTCGATCTCTGCCACGGTTCGATAATACGAACTTACGTAGTTACGTGCAAAGGCGGACCGCCGGAGGGGGTGCCGCACCGGTCCGCCGGCCCGCTACCGTTCCCGGTCTGGGAGGTGCCGGTGTACGTCGTATCGGTGATCAACTACAAGGGCGGGGTCGGCAAGACCACCGTGACCGCCAACCTCGGTGCCGAGCTGGCCAACCGCGGGATGAAGGTGCTGCTCATCGACCTCGATCCGCAGGCCAGCCTCACCTTCGGCTTCTACGACCCCGACGACTGGCGGGTCCGGCTGCGCGACGGCCGGACGGTGAAGCGCTGGTACGACGGCCTGCGCGGGGACACCCCCGCGACGACGCTGGGCGAGCTGGTCGTCTCCCCCGGCCCGGCGAACGCGCGGCTCAGCGGCGCGGGCCGGCTCGACCTGATCGCGTCCCACCTCCAGCTCGTCGACATCGACCTGGCGCTGGCCCGGGCCGTGGCCGACGGCGACGAGTACGACGCCGAGCTGTTCCGGGTGCGCGGCTCCCTGGCCGAGGGGCTGCACGACGACGCGCTCGGCGGCTACGACATGGTGCTCATCGACTGCCCGCCGAACTTCAACGTGGTCACCCAGTCGGCCATCATCGCCAGCGACCACCTGCTCATCCCGGCGAAGGCCGACTACCTGTCCACGTTGGGCATCGACTACCTGCACGGCAACGTCCGGGAACTGGTCGACCAGTACAACGCCGACGCCCGCCGGTTCGCCACCACCCGCCGGCACCACAAGGTCGCCCCCGACGTCGCCGGCGTGGTCTTCACGATGATCCAGCTCATGGCGCAGCGGCCGATCGCCGCCCACCAGGGCTACATGGACCAGGTCCGGGCGCTCGGCCTGCCGGTCTTTCCCACTTCCCTGCGGGAGAACGTCACCGCGTTCGCCACGAACACCCCGCGCGGCGTGCCCGTGGTGCTCCGCGACCGGATCGCCACCCCGGCGGTCCGCGACGAGCTGCGCCAGCTCGCCACCGAGTTCCTCGACCACCTCCAGCCCGAGCGGGCCGGGGCGTGACCGACCCGACCCGCGACGTCGCCGACCTGGTGACCGCGCTGCTCCGGGAGCTGCCCGCCGCCGATCTCGCCGCCCTGGCGGAGGGGCGGGCCCGGCTCGCCGTGGTGCCGGTCGACCCGGCCCCACCCGGCCCACCTGCCGACCGGACCACCTCCGCCGGGCACCCCGCCGTCGCGCCCGCCGACCGGGGCGTCGTCCCCGCGCGCCCGTCGGCCCGGCGGGCGGCGCCCGCGCCGGACCCGGTGGCGGCCAGGGCCGCGCTGGCGACCATGTCCCGCCGCGACGACGGTACGGCGTACCTCTCCGGCTGGACCGCCCGCGACCTGCGGGTGCTCGCCGCGAGCCTGGAGCTGCGCGGCGTCGCCGGGCTGCGGAAGGCGGACCTGGTCGCCCGCATCGTCGACCGCACCATCGGCTTCCGGCTCGCCTCCGCCGCCATCCGCCGGCTCTGATGCCGGAGCAGACCGGACGCCCGTCCCGGCGAGGAGGCTCGCCTCGGTGTCGACGCGCGCCGGCGCCCCCGGCATCCGGCTCCGGCGCGACGCCCGGGCACCGGCGACGGCGATGGCCGGGCCTGCCCGGCCCGGCCATCGCCCACCCTCCCCCGGCTGACGCCTCGGTACGGCAGGGGTCTTCCCGTCGCACGCCGATCGACCGGGCCTCGCGCTGGCACGGCGGCTGACCACCGACCGGAGGCGGGCATGCCGCGTGGCGGTACGACGGGCCAGCGGGGTCAGCCGGTCGCGCAGGCCAGCCCGTCGAGGGTGAAGCCGACCGGGCGGCTGTTGCTCGTGGACCAGCTGCCGAGGAACCCGAACTCGACCGTCCCGCCGGCGGGCAGGGCGGAGTTCCAGGACGTGGGGGTGACCGCCACGTCCGGGCCGTCCTGCCGAACCGTGCCGTTCCAGAGTTGGCTGATGAGCTGCCCGTCCGGGAACCGCCAGCGCACCGTCCAGCCGTCGCGCGCCCGCACCCCGGTATTGGTGACCTTGAGGCTCGCCTGGAAGCCGCCCGGCCACTGGTTGGTGACGGTGTACGCCGCCCGGCAGGAGTCCGGCCCCGTGGTCGGCGTGACCGTCGGGGAAACCGTCGGACCGGCCGTCGGGGAGACGGTCGGCGTCGGGGTCGGGTTGATCCGGGTCGGGTCGACGATCCCCCAGTACGCCGGCTTCGCCTGGAGTTCCGTGTCGAACAGCAGCGGCGCGTCCTTGCGGGCCACCGGGAAGGTATCCAGCCAGGTGTCGTCGTCCGCAAGCCCCCACAGGGTCACCGAGGTCAGCTCGTCGGCGTAGCGGCGGTACAGGGCGAACAGGTCCCGGTACCGGTACGCCTGGGTCAGCAGCCGGTCGGCCGGCGGGGTGGGGAAGGACTCGCCGTTGTCGACGTAGATGCTGACGTCCATCTCGGTGACCTGCTGCTCCACGCCGAGCGGGATGAACGCCCGGAGCATCGCCTCGGTCTCGGCGATCGAGGGCCACTGGACGTTGACGTGCATCTGGTGCCCGACGCCGTCGATCGGCACCCCTTCGGCGCGCAGTCGACTCACCAGGTCACGCAGCTTGTCGCGCTTGGCCGGCACGTTGGTGTTGTAGTCGTTGACGTAGAGCTTGGCCGTCGGCGCGACCTCCCGGGCCACCCGGAACGCGGTCCGCAGGTAGTCCACTCCGCTGATCTCGTACCAGCGGCTGCGCCGCAGCCCGTCGGACTGGTTCTCGTCGATCACCTCGTTGGCGACGTCCCACACCCCGATCGCGTCGCCGTAGCGGCCGACGACCGCGCGGATGTGCGCCTCCAGCCGGGACAGCAGCAGGGCCTTGTCGGCCGGCTCCGAGGTCAGCGGGGTGCCGTCGGTGTCGGTGAAGACCCAGGCCGGGGTCTGCTGGTGCCAGACGAGGGTGTGTCCGCGTACCGCCAGGCCGTTGTCGGTGGCGAAACCGACCTGCGTGTCGGCGTCGGCCCACCGGAAGGCGCCCTCGGTCGGCTGGGTCGCGTCCCACTTGAGCGCGTTGCCCGGGGTCACCGTGTCGAAGTGCCGCCGCAGCAGGACCGCCTGGTCGCCGATGACCTGCCGGTTGCCGATCGCCGCCCCGATCGGGAAGTCGGCAGCCAGCACCTCGCGCAGGGCCGGGATGTCGGTCTGCACCGGCTTGGTCGGCTGGTACGCCATGGTGAAGTCGTCGATGTGCAGGTCGGCGGTGCCGCTGGCGGTCTCCACGTACGCCGACAGCCCGTCCACGTCGTGCGCGAGCACGTACGTGCCGCTGAGCCGGACCCAGGCGTCGGCGGTGACCGCGGTGTCACCCACCACCTGGTCGTAGGCGGAGGTGCCGCCGGAGTCGCGTTGCACGCTGAGCCGGACCTGGCCGGGCGACTGGCCGGCGGCGAGCCGCACCCACACCGTCAGCGTGTAGCGGGTTCCCTTGACCATCTCGTCGAGCAGGTCGAGGGCGGGGCCCTGCCAACTCGCGGTACGGCCGGAGGCGAGCAGGCTGTGGGTACCGCCGTGGGCGACGGCGGTGCTGACCGCGACGGTCTCACCGGCCCGGGACCGGAAGCCCTGGGTGGTGCCGTCCTCGAAGGTGGCGTCGAGCACCAGGACGGGGTCGGCGGCGCGGGCGGGCGGGGTGGTCAGCGGGACGGCGGCGGCCACGGCGACGGTGGCGAGGCAGGCCAGGGCCAACAGGCCCGGCAGGAGGCGGTGACGGCGCGTCCAGGGAGCGCGCATAGGAGTGTCCTTCCGGTACGGATGGATGCGCGCGGACCGCTGGGCGAGGTTCTCGCGGAGGCGGTCGCACGCCGGTCGACCGGCATGAGCCCGCATGCCGGTGGTCGGTGGTCCCGCTCCGCTCGCGGCACCCGTGGCGGGCGCCGCTGTCGAGCACTGATGGTACGGATCACGGACGCGTCGCTCCAGCGCGGCGTGGTGGGCGGCGCGCCCCGCCCGGCGTCGCCCACCCCTAGGCTGACCCGTACCGCGGGTCGAGGAGGTCGGGTGGACAGGTGGGTCGCGCTGCTGCGCGGGGTCAACGTCGGCGGCGCGAAGGTCGCCATGGCCGACCTGCGCCGGCTGGTCGCCGGCCTCGGCCACGAAGACGTGCGGACGTACCTGCAGAGCGGGAACGTGGTCTTCGGGAGCACGGTGCGCGACGCCGACGCGCTGGCGCGGGGCATCGAGCGGGCCGTCGCCGACGAGCTGGGGCTGACGGTGCCGGTGCTGGTGCGCAGCGGCCGGGAACTCACGGCGGTGGCCGGCGGCAACCCGTACGCCGACCGGGAGGACGACCCGACGCGGCTGCTGGTGGTCTTCCTCGCGACCGCGCCCGGCCGGTCCGCCGTGGACGCCCTGGCCGTGCCCGGCGGCGAGAACCTGGCGTTCACGGTCGCCGGTCGGGAGGTCTACCTGCACTATCCCGACGGCGGCTACGGCCGGTCGAAGTTCACCAACAACCACCTGGAGAAGAAGCTCGGCGTGGTGGCGACCACCCGCAACTGGCGCTCGGTGCAGGCGCTGGCCGAGATGTCGACGAGCTGAGCCCCCGGCGCCCGGTCGCGCCCGGCCGCCGACCGGAACGCGACGACGGGCCGCGGGCTTCTGCCCGCGGCCCGTCGTGCCGTTTACTCAGAAGTGGTACGCCGTGTGGTACTCGGGCACGACGACCCGGCTGCGCGGGGAGACCCGGCGGACGGCGGCGAGGAGCGCGTCCAGCCGCTCGCGGTCCGTCGGCGCGACGGGCACGGGGTTGCGCAGCTCGGTCTCGAAGTTGTCGAAGTGCACCGGCACCACGATCCTCGGCCGGTCCAGCGCGTCGAGCAGCCGCTCGGCGTAGTCGGCGGTGGCGGTGCTGCTCGGCAGCGCCACCATGGCCACGTCGGGGGCCAGCCCGGTCAGGTTCCGCTGGTTGAAGTCGCTGGCGCCCATGAAGAAGACCGACGGGCCGCCGGCCACCCGCAGCTGGTAGGCGAGGGTGTCGCCCTCGGGCAGGTCGGCGACGGTCTCCGGCTTCGCCGGCGGGCTGACCCGCACGCCGGGGAAGGCCATCGAGTACGACCTGTTGCGGCTGTGCAGGGAGCTGACCACCTCCACGGTGTAGGCGCCGAAGTCCAGCACCTCCCCGCCCCGCACCGGGCTGAGCTGCCCGGACGGCAGCCCGTACGCCAGCCCGAGGTGGTAGGCGGTCAGCGTGCCGAAGACCCGGGCGCCGGTGCGGCCGGCGATGTGCGGCACGTCCATGTAGTGGTCCCAGTGGGTGTGCGTGACGAGCACCGTCTCGGCCCGGTCCACCAGGGAGTCCACGACGTCGGTGCGGACCTCCAGCTTCCTGGCCGGGTCGAAGGCGCCCCTGAACAGCCCCGTGTCGATCCGGCTGAGGAAGGGGTCGACCAGGACGGTCCGGTCGCCGACGTCGATGCGCCAGGCCGACGTACCCCACCAGCGGAAGCTGACCGGGCCGCCGCGGCGGCCGGCCGGGGCGGCGGCGACCGGCGCGGCGTGCGCCGGCGCGGTGCGTGCGGTGCCGGCGAGCCCGCCGGCGGTGACCAGCGCGGTGCTGGCGGCGGCGTCGCGCAGGAAGCGGCGGCGGTCGAGGTTGGGCATGCGGAACTCTCCCCGTCGTGGTGCTGATCGGTCGGCACCGAGCCAATCAGCACGACCCCCGCCAGGTCCAAGATCCATGCCCGACACGGTCGATATCCTGGCGAATATCGGGCCAGCTCAGCGGGGTTGTCGACGCCGCGTGCGGCGCGAAGACTCAGCCGGCGCGCAGCGCCTCGACGGCGGCGCGGGCGGCCTGGCCCATCGCCAGGTCCACGTCGATGCGGCGGGTGGCGAGCTGCGTGGCGCGGACGAAGACCGCGATGGCGTACCGCCCGCCGTCGGGGTACTCGGCCACGCCTGCCTCCAGGTGCAGACCCGGCAGGCTGCCGGTCTTGCCGGCCACCCGCACGCCGGGCGGGAAGCCGGCCGCCAGCCGGGTCCAGAAGAGCTGCCGCGCCATCCAGCCCCGGACCATCGCGCACGCCTCGGGCGGGCCGGCCTCGTCGCGCCAGACCAGGCCGAGCAGCCGGGTGATCTCCCGGGCGGTGCTCGACGTGGTGTGCGCGGGATCGAACATCCGCATCGCGCGGACCCGCTCGGGCGGCAGGGTGGGGAAGATCCGGGCGAAGTCCGCCTCGGTACGCGCGCCGACGTCGGCGAGCATCGTCTCGACCAGGTGCCGGGGGCCGCCGACGATCCGGGTCCGCGGCAGCCCCAGCTCGGCGGCGAGCATCGGCAGCACGTCCGCCCCGACCCGGCGCAGCAGCAGGTCGGCGGCGGTGTTGTCGCTGACCGACATGGCGAAGTAGGCCAGGTCCCGCAGCGACACCTCGGCGTCGTCGGCGCAGCCGGCGATCCCCCACCCGCCGAGCCGGTCGTCGGCGGTGACGAGGACCCGTTCCCGGGGGTCGAGCTGGCCGGCGACGACCTGCCGGGCGAACTCCAGCACCAGCAGCACCTTGAAGATCGAGGCGATCACCACCTGCTCGTCCGCCCGTACCGCCACCTCCCGCCGGCCGCCCGAGCGCCCCGGCGCCGCGCCGCCCGGTCCTCCCGGCCCGGCACCGCCGGGCCACCCGGGGGCCGCGCCGTCGTCGACCGCGTCGAGGTCGACCACGTGCAGGCAGCCGGTGACCCCGACCCGTTCGAAGATCTCGCCGATGCGCTCCGTCGTCACCTGGGCACGGTAGCCGCCGTCCCCGGCCGGCGTCGGGGCACTGGCGTAGGGTCCGGCCGTGGACCTGCTCCGGCACCTGCGGCACTTCGTGGTGGTCGCCGACGAGCTGCACTTCGGGCGGGCCGCCGAGCGGCTCGGCATGGCCCAGCCGCCGCTGAGCCAGTCGGTGCAGCGCCTGGAGCGGGAGCTGGCGGTCGAACTGTTCGACCGCTCCCGGCGGCAGGTGCGGCTGACCGCCGCCGGCCAGTTGCTCCTCGGCGAGGCCGAGGAACTGCTGGCCGGGGAGGGCCGGCTGCGCAACCTGATGCGGCAGGTGCGCGACGGGGTGTCGGGAGTGCTCCGGGCGGGGGTGCCGCCGGAGACCCCCGCGGTGACCCTGCGCGAGCTGCTCGACCGGCTGGCCGGGCGCGCCCCCGGGCTCGACGTGGACCTGCACGAGCTGACCAGCGGCGAGCAGGAGCGGATGCTCGGCGAGGGACGGCTGGACGTCGGCCTGCTCCACCACCCCGTCACCGACGACGGGCTGCGGCTCGGCGCCGCCGTCGACGTACCGCTGGGGGTGCTGCTGCCGCGCGCCTCGGCGCTGGCCCGGGGCCGGGAGGTCGAGCTGGCGGCGCTGGCCGGGCTGGACCTGGTGACCGCGCCCCGGGCCACCGCGCCCGGCTGGCACGACCACCTGCTGGAGGTCTGCCGCCGGCACGGGTTCACGCCGGTGCGGGTCCGCCCGGCGCGGAACCCGGAGTTCCTCTTCGGGTTGGTGCTGGCGGGCGGCGGGGTCGCCGTCGAGCCGGCGGCGACGGCGCGCCGGGAGCCCCGGATCGCCTGGCGGCCGATCGCCGGGTCGCCGCTGGTCCGGCGCACCTCGGCGGCGTGGCCGCGCCGGGCCGCGCACCCGGCCGCGCCGATGTTCGGGCAGCTCGCGGCGGAGGTGCTGGCCGACGGGTCGGAGCCCCCGGCACCGCCGCCCGGGCCGGCGCCCCGCCCCTGGCCGGTGCTCTTCGACGAGCCGGCCTGACGCCCCACGGCGGCGCGCTCGCTCAGCCCGCCGGACCCGACCCGGGGATGAGCCGGGCTCCGGTCAGGCCGCCAGGTCGAGGCGCCAGTCGTTGGCGCGCATCAGGCGACCGGGCGGATATTCGAACTCGGTCTCGCCGAGCAGCGTGAAGCCGGCCTTGCGGCAGACCGCGTTCGACGGCGCGTTGTCGACCGACGGGTAGGCGTGCGCCCAGCGGTGGTTGCGCCGGGCACGCACGACGGCCACCGCGGCCCGGACGGCGGCGGTGGCCAGCCCTCTGCCCTGGTGCCCCGGCAGCACGGCCCAGCCCAGCTCGTAGACCCGCTGGTCGCGCCACTCGCGTTCCCAGTAGCCGACGCTGCCCACCTTGCTGCCGTCGGGCAGCACGACGGAGTACATGCACCCCTGCCCGGTGCCGCCGAACCGCACGTAGCGCTCGTGCCGGGCGACGACCTGCGCGTCGGTCTCCGGGCCGCCCGTGTGCTCCCGGATCTCGGGCGCGTTGAGCCGCCGCAGCAGGTCGAGGTCGTCCCCGCACCACGGCTCGATCCGCACGTCGGTCATGAGCCACCCCTTCCTCCGACGCCCATGGAAGCATCCGCCGCCGACACTGCGTCCCGCCAGTTCCGATCTGGCGGGGCGCTGGCCGCCGTCTCGCGCCTGACGGGTGGGACCGGAGCCGGGAGGGGGAGCCATGACGCCGCTGGGCCTCGCCGTGATCATCGGCAGCACCCGGGAGGGACGGGCCGGCGAGGGGATCGGCCGCTGGTTCGTCGAGCGGGCACGGCGGCGCGACGAACTGGCGGTGACGGTCGTCGACCTCGCCGACCACGACCTCACCGCGAGCTGTCCGGCCGAGCCGACCCCCGCCGTCCGGTCGTTCGTCGCGCAGGTCGCGCGGGCGGAGGCGTTCGTCGTGGTCACCCCCGAGTACAACCACAGCTTCCCGGGCTCGTTGAAACAGGCGATCGACCACGCGTACGACGAGTGGCAGGCCAAACCGGTCGGCTTCGTGTCGTACGGGTGCGGTTCCATCGGCCTGCACGCTGTCGACCAGCTCCGGACGGTCTTCACCGCGCTGCACGCGGTCACGATGCGCGACGTCGTCGGCGTCGACCTGCTCGACGGCGCGCCGTCACCCCCGACGGCCGACCGGTGCGAACGCGCCGCCGACGTCCTGCTCGACCAGCTCCACTGGTGGGGCCTGGCCCTGCGCGACGGTCGCGCCGCGCGCCCGTACGTCTCCTGAACGTGTGACACATGAGGAAGGTAGGGAGCATGACACGCACCACCGGCCTGGCCATCGAGGCCGAGGGCCTGACCCGGTCGTTCGGGGCAACCCGGGCGCTCGCCGGCATCGATCTCCAGGTTCCCGCCGGCACCGTCTACGGGCTGCTCGGGCCCAACGGCGCCGGCAAGACCACGGCGGTACGGGTGCTGGCGACGCTGCTGCGCCCCGACGGCGGACGGGCCCGCGTCTTCGGCCACGACGTCGTCACCGAGGCCGACGCCGTACGCGCCCGGATGAGCCTGACCGGCCAGTACGCCTCCGTGGACGAGGACCTGACCGGGCTGGAGAACCTGATGCTCCTCGCCCGCCTGCTCGGGCACGGAAAGCCGGCCGCCCGGGAACGGGCGGAGGGGATGCTCGCCGCGTTCGGCCTGACCGAGGCGGGCGACCGGCAGGTCAAGAAGTACTCGGGCGGCATGCGCCGGCGCATCGACATCGCGGCGAGCATCCTCAACACCCCCGACCTGCTGTTCCTCGACGAGCCGACGACGGGCCTGGACCCGCGCAGCCGCAACCAGGTGTGGGAGATCGTCCGGGCCGTCGTGGCGCACGGCACGACCGTGCTGCTGACCACGCAGTACCTGGACGAGGCCGACCAACTCGCCGGCCGCATCGCGGTGGTGGACCACGGCCGGGTGATCGCGGAGGGCACCCCGGGCGAGTTGAAGTCGTCGGTCGGCTCCGGCACCGTCCACCTGCGGTTGCGCGACCCGGGCCAGCGGCCGGAGGCGGAGAGGCTGCTCCGGGCGGCCCTCGGCGTGCCGGTGCAGCTCGCACCCGACCCGGTCGCGCTGACCGCGCGGGTGGGCGGCGACGGCAGCGACCTCGACGCCAGCGAGCAGGCGGCCCGCGCGCTCGGGGACCTGGCCCGCGCCGGCATCGTCGTCGACGACTTCTCCCTCGGTCAGCCGAGCCTGGACGAGGTCTTCCTGGCCCTGACCGACCACCCCGCCGTCGCGGCCGACGAGCGGGACGACCAGCTGGAGGCAGCCCGATGACCAACGCCACCACGACCGGGCGCGCCCCGTCCGTCTACGTACCGTCGGCGGAGGCGCTCTCCACCGTCCTCGCGCCGGGCGCGCGACCGCCCCGGCCCAACGCGCTGTCGGCGTCGCTGACGTTCGGCTGGCGCGCGCTGCTGAAGATCAAGCACGTGCCGGAGCAGCTGTTCGACGTGACGGCGTTCCCGATCATCATGGTGCTGATGTTCACGTACCTGTTCGGCGGTGCCCTCGCCGACAGCCCGCGCGACTACCTCCAGTTCTTCCTGCCGGGCATCATGGTGACGAGCGTCGTGATGATCACCATGTACACCGGCGTCGGGCTGAACACCGACATCGAGAAGGGCGTCTTCGACCGGTTCCGGACGCTGTCGGTCTGGCGGCCCGCCCCGCTGGTCGGCATGATCTTCGGCGACGTGCTGCGGTACGTGCTGGCGGCCGTGGTCATCCTCGGCGTCGGGCTGGTGCTGGGCTTCCGGCCCGACGGCGGGCTGCCCGGCGTGCTGGCCGGGATCGGTCTGCTGGTGGTCTTCTCGTTCGCGTTCTCCTGGGTCTGGACGTTCTTCGGCCTCGTCCTGCGCAGCGAGAAGTCCGTGATGGGCGTGAGCATGATGGTGCTCTTCCCGCTGACGTTCCTCAGCAACGTCTTCGTCGACCCGGGCACGATGCCCGGCTGGCTCCAGGCCTTCGTCAAGGTCAACCCGATCACGCAGCTGGTGGCCTCGGTGCGCGCGGTGATGTCGGGGACGTCGGACGCGTCGGCCACCATGTGGACCCTGCTGTGGAGCGTCGGCTTCGTGGTGGTCTTCGGCACGCTCACGATGTATCGCTACAACCGCCGCTGATCCTGCCGACGACGGGCACCGCCACCTCCGTGGTGGTGCCCGTCGTCGTTCGGTGGCCGGCTAGGAGTCGACGCGGACGGTGGTCACCGTGCCGCCGGGGGCGGTGACGCGTACCTCGGTGGCGTCGGCGGGTAGCAGCGCCGCGCCACGCCCGGCGTCGTGCCACCGCCCGGCGCCGGTCCGGTAGCTCAGCGCCGCGCCCTCGGTGGCGACGAGGACGCCCTGCCCGCCTGGCAGCCGCAGCCGCACCGGCAGCGGCGCGGCCCAGTCGACGAACCCGCTGGCCACCGGCTGGAAGGGCGCGCCGCCGTGGGCGAGCATTGCGATCGCGCGGGCGGGGTCGTCGTCGTACTGGAGGGTCTGGAGCAGCAACTGCCGGCCGTCGGGGGTCGCCCCGTAGACGGTCAGGCTGGGAGAGCCCCCAGCCCGGTGGGTGCCGCCGGGATCGACGTAGGCGGCCAGCGCGTCCGTCGCGAAGACGTCCCTGCCGACCTGCGCGGCGGGGGCGTCGCCCCAGACCCGGTCCGCGCCGGGCAACGTGTAGGTGACCGACCGAGGCTGCGGACTGGCCTTCCGGTCGGCGAAGAGGACGTCGGTCGCGTTGGCGATGTGGACGGCGGTCGTCGCGCTGACCGGCCTCCTGACCAGGGCGACGGTCACCCTGCCGCGCTGCGGCGGCACCGACAGCACGGCGGCCCCGTCCCGGAAGGCCACCGGCTGGAAGGTGCGCTCGATCCGGCCGTCGTCGGCGTACCGGAGCGTCGGTGAGAACTCCACCGGGTGCCCGGCGTCGAGCACGACCAGCACGTCGCGGCGGGGCCCGAGCAGCACGGCCGACGAATTGCCGTCCGTGCCGACGTCGGTGACGGTCTCCAGCGTCATGACCCGTGGCCCGTCGGCGGTGGGCTCGACGAACGCGGCATAGCCGATCGTCCGACCGCCGGCCGACTCTGACGCCTCGTGGGCGGCGGTGGCCCGGTGCGCGACGTAGGCGGCGGGCCCGGCCGGTGTCTTCCCCGCCCAGACCACGTGCGGATCGCCCGCCCAGACCGCGTGCGGATCGTCACCGTCGAACTCGGCGTCCCTCGCCCGCTGCCACCACGCCTCGCGAACCTGCCGCAGGTACCGTTCGTCGCCGGCCAGGTCGCCGCGGGTGGGTTCGTCGAACAGCGGCGAGGCGACCTCCACCGCCGCCCGGTCGTCGGCGAGGTGCAGCGCACCACCGACGGGTACCGCCACCACGGCCGCGCACAGCGCGGCCAGGACCGCTCGACGTCGCCGCAACCGGCGACGCCCACCCCGTCGCACGTCGTCGAGCAGAGTCGGCCGGCCGACGAGGTCGTCGGTCACCCGGCGCAGGACGCCCCGCACGTCACTCTCTTCGATGGTCATCGCGCACTCCCGGAGTCGGTCGGGACGGACAGGACGAGATGTGACCCGGCCAGCGCCTCCCGGAGGTGGGCGAGGCCCCGGGAGGCGTGGCTCTTCACGGTGCCCTCGGAGCAGCGCAGCGCCCCGGCGACGTCGGCGACCGACAGGTCCTCCAGGTAGCGGAGCACGACGGCGGCGCGCTGCCGGGGCGGCAGGGTACGCAGCGCCGCGACGACCGCCTGGCGCAGCGCGACGTCGTCGGCGTGGTCCCGGGCGACCCCGTCGTTGTCGCCCAACGCCTGCTCCGGCCGCCGGGCCCGCCGCCGCCACCGGTTGATCGACCGGTTGACCAGGGCCCGCCGGGCGTACGCCTCCGGGGAGGTGCGCACCCGGCGCCAGCGCACGTACATCTGCTCCAGTACCTCCTGAAGCAGGTCCTCGGCCGCGTGTCGGTCGCCGGTCAGCAGGTAGGCCACCCGCAACAGCGCCACGGACCGGGTACGGACGAAGTCGTCGAACTCCGCACCATGCGCGTCTCGCATCTGGCCCCTCCCGCTCTCTCAGTCAGCAAGACACCGCGGAGGGCTGCGGGGTTTACCGGCTCTCGATGCCGGCGCTCGGCCGGTGCCCGGGGGCTAGAGGCGCCAGGGCAGCGGCTCGGGCGGCAGGTAGCGGCAGGTGCTGCCCGTGGAGACGGTGTCGCGCAGGTGGGCGGCGAGGCCCGGGTGACGCTGGTCGAGCTTGCGCAACGCGTCCCGGATGCGGGCGGTGACCGTCTTGCGGGCCCGCTCGGCCTCGTCGCCCAGGCGGCGGCTGCGGCCGGCCAGCCCGGCGGCGGCGCGCAGCTCGGCCAGCAGGGCGCCGCGCTCGGCGTCGAGGTCGGCGAGCCTCCGCCCGTCGCCGCGTTCGGCGGCCCGGTCGATCTCGTCGTCGAGCCGTTCGAGGTGCCGCCGGTAGCGGGCCTTGGCCTCGTCGTCGAGGACCGGGTCGCCGCCCATCCGGCGGGCCGCGACGAGTTCCGGCCCGGCGGCCGGGTCGAGCAACTCGACCGCCGGGACGTCGACGCCTTGCCGGCTCAGCAGCACGTGCAGGTCGCGCAGCCCCTTCGCGTCGGGCAGGTGCACCACCACGCCGGCGTAGGTGAGCTGCCAGACCGGCCCGTCGCGGCGGAACCCGTACGCCTGGTCAGGCTGCGCCCCCACGGCGGACGGGTGCGGCCCGGCGGCGACCGCCCGCGCGGCGGGCGACCCGGTCAGCACCGGCTGCGGACCGGGTGGCCCGGCGGCGACGGCCCGTGCCGGAGCCGGGCCGGCGACCGGAGCGCCGGCCGACGCCGGCTGCGGACCGGCGAGCGCGGCGACGGCCCCCGGCCGGCCGGTGGGCGACGCCTCGGCCCCCGTCGGCGGCCCGCCGGCGAGGTGACGGGCCGTCCGGTCCATGCCGAGGTCGGTGGCGTCGCGGGCGGTGGTGACGCGCAGCGCGGCGGCGGTCGCCGCGTCGCCCGGACGGTCCCGCCCGGTCAGCGCGTCGGCCAGCGCGGCGCGGGCCAGGACCGACCACGGACGGGCACCCAGCCGGTCGGCGGCGTCGCGGGCGGCGGAGAACCCGGCCACCGCGTCGTCCCAGCGTTCCTGCGCGGCGTCGACGAGGGCCAGCCAGTGGTCGACGGGGCCGCTGAGGTCGCAGCCGAACATCGCCGACATCCACTGCCCGCGGTGCGGTCGCAGCGCGTCCCGGGCCTCGGCGCAGCGCCGGGGGTCACGGCTCGCGGCGGCGACCCCCGCGCGCAGCCGCAGCCACAGCGGCGACACCGATCCCGGGTACGTCGTGCCGGCGGCCTCGATGCCGGTGGCCACCCGTAGGGCCGCCTCGACGTCGCCACGCTCGGCCGCGGTGACACCCCGGAGGAGTTCCGGGTGGGGGTAGCCGGTCGAGGACAGCTCGTCGAGGAGGGCGTCGACCTCGTCGGGCCGCCCCTGCAGGTGCAGCCGGGACCAGCGCAGGTGGTGGCCCATGAAGGCGAAGTCGGAGTGGTCCCACTCGCTGAGGCCGGTCAGCTCCTCGACCAGTTCGTCGGCCCGGGCGAAGTCGCCACGGAAGGCCGCGATGATGGCGTCGTCCATCGTGGCGGCCGCCCGGTGCCGGGCGTCGCCCTGGCGGGCCCCGGCGGCGAAGGTGGTGAACTCGTCGTGGTAGCGGGGGTCGCCCAGCTCCAGCAGGGCGACCCAGCGCAGCGCGGTCGCCCAGAGCACGGTCTCCCGGTCGCCACCGCGGCGCGCCACGTCGCGGATCTCGGCGGTGATCGCGGCCCGGTCGCGGGCCGAGCCCAGCCCCCAGGTGGTGTCGTGGCGGGCCCACAGGCTGAAGGTGAGCGCCTCGTCGTCGTGCCCGCGCCGGGCCAGGGACTCCGTGGCGGCGATCAGGTCGGTGACGATCGTGCTGACCGGTACGGCGCCCGCGGACCCGCCGATCAGCCGCTGGTGCGCCTCCCGCAGCACGCCCTCCGGGTCGGCGAGCCGCCCGGGGCCGTCGGTGTGGCGGCGGTGCACGACGAGGGCGACCCGGGCCAGCACCACCGGGTCGTCGGCCGCCACGGCCAGCGTGGCGGCCTCGGCGAGCAGCCGCCGGGCCTCGTCACCCGCGCCCGTGTGGTGCAGCAGTTCGCCCAGCTCGATCATGATCTTCACGCGTCGGGTCGGGTCGTCGGCGACCTCGAGCGCCCGGCGGAAGTGGACCACCGACTCGTCCACGGCCAGCCGGCCGGACGCGGCGCGGGCCGCGGCGACCAGCAGCTCGGCGGCGCGGGACGGGTCGAGGTGGGCGCCGGCGAGATGGGCGTGCCGGGCCAGGTCGGCGGGGATCAGCCGCTCGGCGAGCGCCGGTGCGCCGTCGACGGCCCGGACGACCGCCGCGTGCCGGGAGCGCCGGTCGTCGTCGGGCAGCGCGTCGTAGAGGGTCTCCCGCACGAGGTCGTGGACGAAGGCGAACCGGCCGCCGCCACGGGACACCACGAGCCGGGCGGTCACCGCCCGGTCGAGCAGCCGGTCGACCTGCGCCGCCGGCGTGCCCGCGCAGGCGGCGAGGACGGGACGGTGGAACTCCCGGCCCAGCACGGCGGCGGCGGTGAGCGCCTCGACGACCGCCGCCGGCAGCTGGGCGAGACGGCCCCGCACCGCCTCCCGTACGCCCGGGGGGACCGTGCCGATCCGGCCGTCGGCGCGCCAGATCCGGGCGGTCTGCTCCACGAAGAACGGGTTGCCGCCGGTGCGCCGGTGCACCTCGTCGAGGAGAGCGGCGTCCGGCGCCCGGCCGGCCGCGCGGGTCATCAGCGCGGCCACCTCGTCGCGGGACAGGCCGGTGAGGGTGAGCGTGGTCGCCTTCGCCACCAGCGGCATGAGCAGCCCGCGCAGCGGGTGGTCGGGGGACTCGACCTCGGCGTCGCGGTAGGTGCCGATCAGCAGCAGCCGCTCGAACCAGGTGTGCTGGGCGGCGAAGCGCAGCAGCCGCATCGAGGCGGGGTCGGCCCAGTGCAGGTCGTCGAGCACGACCACGACCGGCCGGCGCTGGGACACCGCGACCAGCGCGGTGGTGACCGCGTCGTGCAGCGCGAACTCCTCCTGGTCGACGCGGTCGTCACCGGTCGGCCGGCCGGCCGCCTCGCCGTCGACCTCGCCGGTGGCGCCGTCGGCCGCCCCGGCGTCGCCGTCCGGCGGCTGCCCGGCGGTGCCACCCGTCGCCTCGCCGAGCAGCGCCGCCAGGGCCGGCTCGGCCGACTCCCTGGCCAGCGCCCAGTCGTCGGCCGAGCGGCGCAGGCCGCGCAGCACCTGCACCCAGGGCCAGTAGCCGGGCGCGCTGTCGGAGTGCCAGCAGGCGGCGCCCAGCACCAGCGCGCCCCGCCGTCGGGCCTCGCCGGCCGCCGCCGTGACCAGCGTCGTCTTGCCGATGCCGGGTTCCCCGGCGACGAGGACCAGACCGCCGTGGCTGGTGCTCACCCGGTCGATCTCGGCGCGCAGCAGACCCGCGGGATGCTCCCGCCCGATGACGTCCTCGTCGTACCGCGGATCCATGACGCACAGACCGTAGCGGAACGGTGGGACATCGCGAGTCCTTTACCGGCGGGCGGCGCGATCCTCCGGAGCGCGAACGACGCCGTGGGGCGGGGGCTCAGCGGGCGTCGGTGACCACGCGGGAACAGGCGGCGCAGGCGGCACGGCCCTGCTCCGCGTACCACCGGCAGGTCCGGCGGATCGCGCAGCGCGCCAGGTCGTCTCCGCCGGACCGGCGGCCTCCTGGAAGGACGCCGCCAGCCGCTCGCCGAGGCCGCAGTGCTCGCCCGTCCAGAAGCCGCACTTCGCGGTCACGCACGGGCCGGCCAGCCGGTAGCGCGACTCGACCGGCGTGTCCGTGCCGGCCTGGGCGAGGGCGACCCCGGCCGGGAGCGGGGGCGTCACGTAGGCGACCCGCCGCGCCGCCGTCGGGTCGGATGCGCGCCTAACGATTGATAAGCATCCATCGATGCTCGTAGCATCCCCGTCATGCGTGTCCGTCGCGTCACCATCGCCGCCGTCCTCGCCGCACTGCTGAGCCCGTTCGCCGTCGGCGCCGCGCGGGCGGACGACACCCCGGCGCTCACCACGCCCGGCAGCCCCGTCGTCGTGGTCGACGAGCCCCACCGCCTCACCCTCTCCTGGACGCCCTCGACCTGGGTGGGCGAACCGGGCGGCGAGGATCCGATCACGTACGAGGTGCGGGCGCAGCTGGGCCCGTACGTCTACCGGAGCCTCGGCAGCACGACCGGCACCACCCTGACGCTGACCAACCTGGCGCCGGGCAGCGAGTACCGGCTCGTCGTCAGCGCCTACACCCTCGGCGGCTACTCCGACCCCTCCCCCGTCACCGGTGTCCGCACGGCGTACGGGCGGGCCAAGGTCAGCTACCTCAACCTCGACTGGTCACCGACGGACAACCAGATCCAGCACGTCCTCCAGGTCACCAACACCGGCACCGCGCCGCTCGACCTGGCCACCGTGCGGGTGCGCTACCACCTGGTGTTCGAGGGCGGCGACACCTCACTCGTGCTGAACTGCGACTGGGCGGCGTTGGGGTGCGACCGGGTCCGCCGCAGCATGACGTACTTCCCTCCGCCCCTGCCGCCCGGTGGCCCGCCGACGCCCACCCCGACGCCGACCCGGTATCCGCTGCCGGGCACGCCGGTCCCCGGCTGGGTGGAGCTGACCTTCACCGAGGGCGTCCTGGCCCCGGGTGCGTCGTCCGGGCCGATCCAGCTGCGCCACCACCGGCCCGGCTGGACCGACATCGACGAACGCGACGACTTGAGCTGGCGCGCCGCCACCGGCCGGTGGACCGACAACAGCCGCATCACCCTCGACGTCGACGGCGTACGCGAGTTCGGCGACACGTTCGCCTGACACACGCCGACCGCGCAGGGGCCGGCCGGTGGCACCGCCCCCGGGTCGGGGCGGCACCACCGGCCGGCGCGCGGTGACTACGCCGTCGCGCAGACGGCGTACGCGGTGTTGGTCCAGTTGCCGGTGAAGGTGTCCTCCTCGTACGCGCCGGAGTTGACGGTGGCCGGTGCGGCGGCCGGGCCGCCGTTGGGCCGGAAGTCGTCGACGACACCCTCACCCATGATGCCGTTGAGCTCGTAGCCGGCTCCGGTCAGCACCTTCCCGACCGGGCAGGCCGCGGCGACGCTGTGGAAGTCGTTGGAGTCGCTGGGGCTCACCGCGGAGGTGCGGACCAGGCCGGCGAGGGGGTTGGCGCAGATCGCGTACGCCGTCGCGGACCAGTTGCCGGCGAAGGCGTCGGCCTCGTACGCGCCCACGAAGACCGAGGTCGGCGCGGTGGCCGGGCCGCCGTTGGGCCGGAAGTCGTCGACGACTCCCTCGCCCATCACGCCGTTGAGTTCGTAGCCCGTCCCGGTCAGCACCTTGCCCACCGGGCAGGCGGCCGCGACGCTGCGGAAGTCGGTCGAGTCGCTGGCGCTGCTCGCCGCCACCCGCACCAGACCGGCGACGGGGTTGGCGCAGACGGCGTACGCGGTGAGGGACCAGTTGCCCGCGAACGCCTCCGCCTCGTACGCCCCGACGGTGACGGCGGTCGGCGCGGCGGCCGGGCCGCCGTTGGGGCGCAGGTCGTCGACCACCGCCTCGCCGGTCGCCCCGTTGAGTTCGTAGCCCGTCCCGGTCAGCACCTTGCCCACCGGGCAGGTCGCCGTGACGCTGCGGAAGTCGGTCGAGTTGCTGGCGCTCGTCACGGCGATGCGCACGAGGCCGGGGACGGCGGCCGAGGCGGGAGTCGCGGGGACGACCACCACCACCGCCACGGCGAGGCCGACGGCGATCCTAAGCGCGCGGGGGCCGAGCCGGCGGGCTGTTGCCTGAGCTGACATCTGACTCTCCTGTCTGTCGCCCCGGCCGGCGAAGGCCCGCGTCACGACGGGCGGTGCACGCGCCACCGAGGCACTCCGAATGATGCGCTCACGCTATGTAGTCAGCTGACCAGGCATTATCTCCAAACCGACTACGTCTGGTAACCGACTCGGCGCGCGCTCCTCGTCAGGCGACACGACGACGGTTCACGATCCGGCGCGCCTCCCGGGCAGCGGCAGGTCCTCGACGTGACCCCACTCCAGCTCCCGATTCCCGATGAGCGCCGCCTCGCCCCAGGACACCCGGAGCAGGCCCGCGTCGGAGTTGCACGCGAAGCCGACCAGCAGCACGCTCGGCCGGGGAGCCAGTTTCTTGATGGCCTCCCGAAGGGCCGAGCGGTCCCGCTCCTCCTCGGGCGTCAGCGGCATCAGCGGCAACGGCACCTCCCGGTGGCTCGGCTCGGGACCGAAGAGGATCAGCAGGTCCCGGATCAACCGGCTGAGGTCGTTGCCCGGCCGGACGTCCCTCATGTCGACGTCGCCGCGCTTCGCGTACCGCCAGGGCAACAGGAGATGGTCGCGGCAGATGGTGAGGCGCACCTGGGCGCGGGGAGGATGGACGTCCGTCACGCCGGGGAGTTCCATCAGGTGCTCGTGCAGTACCTCGTACTGCTGTTTCCAGCGCACCGGCCCGAACGCGTGGTCGGTGTCGAGTGCCGACGCCTCGCGCGCGCCTCGCGCCAGCTCGACGGCCCGATGGAGGGCGGCCGGAATCTCCTGGCGCAGGGCCGCCGCCAGCGGGTGGCCGAACCTCTCGACCGACCACCGGGATGGACCGCCGGAAGCATCCACACCATCACCTCATGTGCTCGCCCACACACCCTGGGTAGCACCATCTCACGGTGATCGATGGGTCCGAAAGCCCCTCGACTGCGCTTCCAACGGCGGGCGGACCCGCCAGAGGCGAGTCAGCCGGGATGCCGGATACCGTCGGCCGGCACGCCGGCGCCGGCGAGCAGGGCGAGGATCGTCTGGTTCGCCTCCCAGCCGTCCGGGAACTTGACCGGCACGTCGAGGTGCACGGTCTCCGTCGACGGGTGGGCGTCCAGCAGCTCGCCGATCCCGGCGCGCGCCACCACGACGCACGCCTGGCGGTGCCGCGACGCCAGCACGCAGAGCCGCCCCGACTCCAGGTGGAACGCGGTCGCGTCGCGCCGCCCCGACAGCGGGTGCAGCACGATCGTCACGTCGTACTCCCGGCCCTGGAGCCGGTTGGCGGTGTCGACGGTGATGCCTGCCCCCGCCGGCCCCAGGCGCGCGCGGATGGCCGCGGCCTGGTCGCGGTGGGCGGCCCCGACGGCGATCCGGTCGGCGGTGACCGGCGCGCCCGACGGCGCGTGCTCGGAGACCGCGACCGCGCCGCGTTCAAGCACCCGCAGCGCCAGCGCCGCGCAGGCCGAGGCGGCCTCGGCATCGGTACGCAGGGTCTGCCGCGCCGGCAGCTCGTACAGCGCCCAGCCGGTGGCCGCCGCCAGGTCCACCGCCCGGTCCAGGGCGTCCCCCGCCCCGGGCTCGCCGAGGCGCAACGCCCGGTCGGCGGGGCCGGTGCCGGCCCGGAACCCGGTGAACGGGTAGAACGCCGCCGCGACCACCGGCGCCGCCGAGGCGGGCAGCCGCCACGACACCGGTAGCCGGTGCACCGGCAGCTCCGGGTTGTGCCGCAGCAGCACCGCCACCGCCGACTGCATAGGGTCCCAGGTCAGCCCCGTCCAGCGCCCCGTCTCCACCGTCGAGAACGGGTCGAGCTGACCGGGGTCGCCGACGAACAGCGCCCGCTCGAACCGCCCGGCCACGCGCAGCAGGGCGTCCGAGCGCATCTGGTACGCCTCGTCGACGATCGCCCACGGCCAGGAGCCCTCGGCGACCGTGGCCCACTTGGCGGCCGTACCGATGATGACGGCCGGACCGCCGAGGTCGGCGACCTTCGCGGCGACCCTGACCGTCTCGTGGTCCCTGACCCGCTCGGACGGCCGGTAGTCGGCGGCGGAGAGCCGCCCGATGCGCAGCTCGGGCGCCTTGCGCGCCAGGCGGTCGATGAGGTCGTCGACCTGCTCGTTGGTCTGCGCGATGATGATCAACGGCTCGCCGGCGGCGGCCAGCTCGACGGCGGCGCGCACCACCAGGGTCGACTTGCCGGCCCCCGGCGGCGAGTCGACCACCACGCCGCGATGGTCGCCGGAGCGCAGGTCGGCCAGTACGGCGGCGATGACCCGCTCCGCCTCGACCGCCGGCGGCACCTCCAGCCCGGAGCGCATCGATTCCCCCTCCCCGCGAGGTCTACGGGACACTACGCCCTGGTCAGGCCGCGCAGGAAGGCCAGCCCCTCCGTGGCGAGGGCGTCGGGGTCGGCGGCGAGGGGCCGCCACACGGACATCGGCACGGCCAGGGCCTCGGCGGTGAACGACTCGATGTTCACCTGACCGGCGTAGCCGATGCCGGCCAGGGCGTCGAACATCCCCGGCCAGTCGAGGTGGTCGCCGCCGGGCACCCCGCGGTCGCTGCCGCACACCTGCACGTGAGCGAGGTGGTCGCCGGCCAGCCGGATGGCGGCCGGCAGGTCGCGCTCCTCGATGTTGAGATGGAAGGTGTCCAGCGCCAGGCCCAGGCCCGGGACGCCGGCCACCACCTCCAGCGCCTGGTCGACGGTGTTGAGCAGGCTCGTCTCGAACCGGTTGAGCGGTTCGAGGGCGATCGTCACGCCCTGCCCGGCGGCCTCGTCGGCGAGCGGCCGCAGCCGCTGCACGAGGCGGGCGGTGGCGGCCCGCCAGCCGTCCGCGTCGAGCAGCCAGCGACGGCCGGCCGGGGCGTAGAGCGGGCCCGCCACCACGGCGGCCCCCACCCGGCTCGCGGCCCGCACGCAGTTCCGCACGAACTCCTCCGTACGCCGCACGACCTCCTCGTCGTCGGCGAGCAGGTCGTGCTCGGGCAGCAGGCCGGCGCAGACGGCCGGGGCCAGGCCCAGCCCGGCGAGCAGGTCGGCGGCCCGCGCGGGATCCCAGTCCCCCGGTGACTGGACGGTCAGCTCGACGGCGTCGAAGCCCCACGCCCTGATCCGTGGGGCCAGTTCGGCGAGCGCCTCGTCGGTCAGCGGTGCCGCCCACGCCCACGTGTTGATGCCGATCCGCACTTGTGCCCTCTCGCCGTCGGTGTCGATGAGACCGTCGACTGTAGAGGGCCGATCGTCGCCGGTGCGGCACCGGGCGTGGCCGGACTGCCGAGAATGCCGGAACTGAACTCCCACCTGCGGGAACGGGCATAACGTGAACGGGAGGGGGAGGCGGTGACGCCTCCGTCCGGCAACCGGCCATGTCGACCATGGGGGTGTCCGTGCGCGGGCCGAAGCGTGGTCCGGTCTGGGCGGCCCAACTGTGGCTACGCCAGCGCCGGCGCCGGTGGCGCACCCGACGGGAACGCCGGACGGAACGGGACCGCCGCCGGCGGTCCGACGAGCGGGTCGGCAACCGGGTGCGGTGGCGGTACCGCCGCTGGCTGCGGTGGACCATCGTCGCCATCGCCTGGGTGTTCCTCGGCTGGACCCTGCTCTCCCTGGTCCTGACGGTCCTCGACACCGAGCCGCCCTTCCTGCGGGTGACCAGGTGGTGCGAGGGCAACGAGCGGAGGGTGTACTACTGCGGGCAGGTGCAGGGCTTCGTCAAGCCCCTGATGGTCGCGGCGCTGGGGCTCGCGTTCTTCTACTACTGGCGGTACGTCCCGGTCCGCCGCTGGTACCGGCGCAACGTGATGCGCAACAGCCGGATGGTGCTGCCCAGCGCCGAGCGGGGCCTCGACCCGGGTGACGTGGTCGGCCGCGACGAGCTGTGCGAGCTGCTGATCCAGCGGCTCCGCGACCAGGCGACCCGGCGCCCGCTGCTGCTGGTGGGCGGCATCGGCACCGGCAAGACGGCCACCCTGGCACGACTCGCGCAGATGCTGATGACCGCCGACGTCGTACCGGTCGGGGTCGACCTGCGGAGCGTCACCGACCCGGAGAAGCTGAACTTCCGCCAGCTCGCCCTCGAACAGTTCGAACGCACCATCGACACCCGGCTGCGCGCCGCGGGCGAGGCCGACCGGATCTGGCGGAGACTCTGGCTGGAGAACCGCCTCGTGGTGCTCGCCGACGGCCTGGAGGAGAGCCTCGCCGACGCCGGCGGGGCCGCCGACCGGGACAGCGTGCTGCGGGATGCCGTCCGTGCCGCGGTCCGCGAGCGCCTCCCCCTGGTGGTCACGTCGCGACCCGACGATCCGCTGCGTGGGCTGGACGCGCTGCTGCTGCAACTGGAGCCGCTCGCCCAGGGCCCCGCCCTCGAATACGTGCAGGCCCGCAGCCGCCGCTCGGATGCGGGCCACCGGTGGGACCGCATCACCGAGCTGGTCAAGGCCGCCGACGTCGCGGACTCGCCGTTCTACCTGCGGGTCATCGGGCAGCTCCACGAGGTCGACCGGCTGGACCGCGTCGAGCCGGTGGGTCCGGGCCGGGCCGCGCTGCGGTGGTGCCTGCTGGAGGAGTGGTGCGACGCCACCGTCGCCGGCGACCTCTACGAGGACTACGGTCTGCCGCAGGTGGAACGGTCCGACGCGATCGAGGTGCTCTCCGCCCTCGCCTGCATCGGACTACGCGACAACCGGCTGGCAGTGCGGACGACGGAACTCACCGGCGCCGACGACACCACCGACGCCGGCCGGCGGTGGATCCTGACCGAGCTGCGGAACCGGCTGCGGAAGCTCGACGCCGACAACGCGCAGGACGTCGGGCTGGCCGAGACCACCGGAGACGCGCTGAACATCGTGGTGAAGCGGCAGGACGGGGTGCGCTTCCAGCACGGGGTGATCCAGGCGTACCTCGGCGCGCGCTTTCTCACCGCCGCCATGCGCGACCCCGGCTTCCTCGATCGTGCCTTCGCCCATCACCACGGCCCGGGGCGGGAACTGCTGGCCGCCCTCACCCTGCACACCCACAGCGCGGGCGCGTTCGAGCAACTGGACGGGCGACGACAGCCGACCGTCCGGCCCGTGAACCTGCCCCGCCTCGGCGACGCCGTCCGGCAGAAAGTGGGACTGCCCGCGGAAAGCCGGGACGCGAAGGCCACCCGGAAGAGGTCGGTCGATCTCCTGCGGCGGCTCTGCGACGAGGCGACCCACACCCGCAACCGCACCCGGGCGCTGGAGATGTTCGCGACCGCGCTGGAAATGGACTCCGCCATCGGGCACACGTCACACCGGCGACTGGCCGACGCCATCTGCCGCGCCTGGTGCCACTACCAGGGCGACGGGTCCGTCACCGACCGCCCCCTCGAAGACGCCAAGATCGCCCTCGTGCACCGGTACGGCGACGCCGCCCGGCAACTCGTGGACCGGCCACCCGATCCCACCGGGCTCCGGTCGCAGCGGCCCACCCCGCAGTACCAGCAGCTGTTCCTGATGATGGCCGACGAGGGGTCCTACCTTCCTCGGCTGGCCGCGGCCCGCGAGATCGCCGCTGGCGGCAACGCGGCCGTCCGCGCGCTGCGCGACCGGCTCTTCGAGCCGCCGCGGGCGGACGAGTCACCGGGCCAGGAGCGCCTCGACGAGGTGCGGACCTGGATGACGCCGTCGCTGTTCCTCTACGCCGACGACGAGCACGCCCCCGACGAACCCAACTGGCAGCAGGAGGCCCACCGGGCCCTGCAGCGCTGGGTGCACCGCCTGGCCACCGACGCCACCGAAGGGGCCCGCGTCTACGAGCTCACGCTCGCCCAGGGGTTCCGCCTCGCGGCGAACTGCCGGGTCTACCCGGCACACCGCAGCCTGCTGATCGGGAGGCCGAGAAGGCACTGCGGCACTCCCGGTTCTGGTACTCCCACCTGGTGCTCATCCAGGCGCTGACCCTGCTGGCCCTGCCCCGCGATCCCGGCGAGACGCTGCGCGAGCGGGGCCACGGATCGGACCCGCGCGGGCTGGTCGACTTCTGGACGTCGATCGCCGGCGGCGGCGACCGCGCCCCGCACCGCCGCAGCGGTACGGATCACCCACTCGTCCGCAAGGTCGCGGACCTGTGCGTCGAGTCGCTCGTCGACCGTCACCCCGAGCGGCGCTGCTGGATCGACGAGCGGGAGATCGTCGGACGGGTCGGGACGGTCAGCCCACAGCCCGGCATCCGCCGGGTCCAGGACTCCTGGCTGCCGGCCTCGCACGGCTGGGCGGTTCTGGAACCGCGGGCTCAACGGCTGCTGGCCGACGTGATGCTGCTGCTCAACCTGGCCGACCGGGGCCGGGACAGCATCGAGCGGGCCCGCCGGCTCACCCGGGCCAGCCGGCCCGAGCTGCCCCCGTGCCTCACCATCGACCGCACCGCCATGCGGGTCACCCTTGGCCGACGCCAGGCCCACGACGTCCAGCCGGGCTCCACCTGCATCGACGACTGCCCGTTCCGGCTGTGCCCGCTGCCGCCGAAGGGCGACGAGTTGCCGTACCAGATGGAGGAGGTCTTCTGCGCCCACCAGATCGACCTCGTCGGAACATGGTTCCGGCCGGGTGCGCGGGCGGACTGGCAGGCGGTCAACCGCAAGGACCTGCGCACGTTCTGGCACGAGATGTCCGAGCGGATGGCCCCTGCCTGGCGCAAGTGAGCCTACGAGCACCCCGACGTTCCGATCACCCGGCCGGATCGGCGTCAGGAACGACGGTGACTAGTCCTCGCCGAGGAGCGGCAGGACTAGTCACCGTCACACCGGGTACCCGCGCGCCGGAATGTGGAGGTGATGCCTGGATGGCGAAGTTCCTGCTCACGTCGACCTACACGGTCGAGGGGCTCCACGGGTTGAGGCAGGACGGCGGGACGAGACGCACCGAGGTGGTCCGAGCGTTGATCGAGAATGCCGGCGGCCGGATGGAGGCGCTGTACTTCGGGTTCGGCCAGTACGACACGTACGTGGTGTGCGACCTTCCGGACCTTCGGACCGCCGCCGCCCTGGCCGTCACCATCCGGGCGTCCGGCGGCCTGGACACCCGGATCAGCCCGCTGCTGGCCCCCGAGGAAGTGGACGACGCGCTCGGAATGCAGGTGGCGTACCAGCCGCCCGGGGCCTGACCGTCGACCCGCTCGCCGAAAGGGCCGACGGAGAGCCGGGGTGTCACGGCATCCCGGCCACCTCCTGGCGGTGGGCGCGCAGCGCGGCGGTGTCCGGGCGGTCCGCCGTACGGGCCGGGGGACGCAGCTCCTGGCCGTGCCATTCGGCGTAGTGCGCGGCCTCCGGCTTGACCCGGACGCGGAGCTGCCCGTCGACCCAGATCAGGCCACGGTCGAAGAGGTTGTGCACGTCGGCCCGGAGCAGCAGACCGTTGGTCACCCTGTTCGTGGCGGGTCCGTCGTACGGCGAGATGTGGGCGGCCTGGAGGGCTGCCTCGGTGTCGCACCCGGTGATCGCACAGCGCCCCCCGTACGCCTCGACGAGCCTGCGCCGGAAGTCGGCCTGCCCCTGGCGGGCGGTGACCTGCGCGAGCCGCCGGCGGCGCCCCTCCGGCAGGGCGTCGGGCTCCGGCGCCCTGCTCGCCTCAAGCGCGTCGACGAGTCGGTCGCGCTCGGCCGCGCTCATCCCCCGCACGCCACGAGCCGAATCCGGTGGCAATACGGGCACGTCCTCCTCGCTGTCGAGGAGATGCCGGGTCAGGTCGGCGTCCCACCGGACCGCCACCCGCCACTCCAACCCGCTCTCGGTGGCCCGCTGGTACGGGTCGTCCCAGGCGACGCCCGCCGCGACGAGGCGGGCGGGCGGCTCGGTGGCGTACGCCCAGATCCGGTCCCCGGCGGCGATCTGGTGGTAGCCGGCGGAGAGCCGCCAGTCGACCACCGCGTCGCTGTGGAAGTACTCCCAGACGTCGCGGTCCTCCCCCGACGAGCCGCCGCCCACGTTCACCGGGAAGATCCAGTCGGTGTGTTCGTGCCGGCCGAGCACCGCGTCGGCGAGTTCCTGATCGTGTCCGCGAGCATGCAGGGTCCTCGACCGGAGCAGCGGTTCGGTGAGGGCGCGGGCGGCGAGGACGACGCGCTCGTCCCCGAGCGCGGCGATCAGGTCGTCGACGCCACCGGCGAGGCACTCCTGGTCGGGCCCGGCGTCGACGTAGTCCGACGGCCACCTGGTGATGGCGGGATGGGATGCTCGAAATTCCGCCGGCGTCCAGTGCCGGTCGAGCACCGACTTACGGACGACCAGAAAACCCTCGGCCCGGGCACCGGTGGCCGGCTCGTGCAACACGAACGTCTCCATGGTCTTCATGGAGACCGCCGACAGTCGGCGCGGGGTCGTCCTGGTGCTGGGCAGGCAGGAGAGCGCCCAGTACTCCCGCTCGGTGGTCGCTGCGTCCGGCACGACTGCGTCGAGGTAGGTCCGGTTGGCCATTACCACGGAGTCGAAGTACGGGCCGTCCGCCAGCCGCGCGAAGCGGCCCCCGGCATTCGTGGACGTGACCCGCTGCCCGGGCAGCAGCCGGTTGAACCGTGGAGCGGTCCGGGTGAGCAGGGCCTCCTTGAGCGCCTTCGGGCCACCCGTCTCCTGCCACCTGATCTCGCACCGACCGAGCCAGGCGGCGATCTCAGCGGCGGTGGCCTGCCGGCCGAGTTCCCGGTCGAGCAGCTCGCCGACCTGCTTGTGCAGCACCGACGAGCCCCGGTTGCCCCGCAGGTGGGTCCCGAGTCGCTCCCTGAGGGTGCGTCCCGTTTCGCCCACGTAGACGATGTCTCCATCGAGGAGGACGACGTGTGCCCCTGGCGCGAGTGGTGCCTGGGCAACCGTCTCCCGCGTGAAGGGTTGCGGGTCGGTGAACGCGGCGAGCAGACCGTCGAGTGTGGAGTCAGGCATCCGGGGAGGCTACCGACGCCGATGCCCACGCCTCCGCTCGGTCCGGGTACTGCTGAGCGCGCGAAAAGCGACGGTCAGACCCCGACCGGCAGCGCCGCCCGGATCAGTGAATCGTAGGTCTCGGTGCTCCGCTCCAACTCCACGTCGAGCGATCGGGCGAAACGGTCGAGGTCGCGCTGCACCTCTGCGGCCGGGCGCTGCCCGCCGACCATCGCCTCGATCTCGAAAAAGGCGCCCAGACCACGCACCTCGTCCAGGCAGAGCGACATGTGCCCGAGCCGAGCGGTACGCCGAGTCTTCACGATGCGCACCGTGGGATAGAAACCCATTGTCAGGATCGCCTCGTGCATCTGGTCCCGGCCGAGCACCTCTGTCTCGTGCTCCTGACAGGCCAGCTCGTTGTCCAGCGGCTTCTTGACGCAGAAGACGTGCCGACCGTCCTCCGTCCGCAGGCGGGCGAACACCGCGCCCGCCTTGCTCTGGCCGTAGCTCCAGCCGACCGCCGCGTACGCCTGATCGTCCTGGTGCACCGGCTTCGAGAACGTCGCTCCTCGGGCCCTGAGCGCCTCGGTCAGCACCTCGGGATCGTTGACCCGGTACTTGACCTCGATCTCCCGGAGCCCGTCGGTCATCACAATCTCCATGCTGCGGTGGTCGTCGATCGCGTCACTCAACCACGGCACCAGACTGTCCCGGTGACGACACCCTGATTCCTGGTCGAGTCGACCGAATCGGACGTTCCTTGCCCTCAGGCCGTCGCGGCCAGGTGGATGCGCTCGGCAGGCACTCCGGCGGCGAGCAGCCGCAGCCGAGCACCGGCGAGCATCGGCGGTGAGCCGCAGACGTACACCTCGTGATCGGGGCGGTGGTGGTCAAGGGCGATGGTCAGGGCGTCGCCCCGCTCGGCGGGCTCGGCGGCGGGGTCGTGGCTGAACGCGGGCACGACGGTTAGCCAGTCGTGGGCCTGCTGGAGCTTGTCGAGGGCTGGCGCGTCGTACAGGTCCGCGAAGGTGCGCACGCCGACGACCAGGGACACCCAGCAGCCGTCGGGCGCGGCGGCGACCTGCTCGACCAGGGCGCGCAGCGGCGCCAGCCCGGTGCCGCCGGCCACGAGCAGCAGGTCCCGCCGCGCGGACGGGTCCAGGCGCAGGCCGGCGTCGCGCGGCGGGCCGAGCCAGAGCAGTTCGCCGGGGCGTACGTCGTGGACGAGGCGGTGGGCGACGGCCCCGGCGGCGATGGCGCGGACGTGCAGCTCGACTGTCCCGTCGGGGCGCGGGGCGTTGGCCGGGGAGAGCCAGCGCCAGCGGCCGGGCCGGCGCGGCGTGCAGACCGGGACCGCCTGGCCGGGCAGGTGGGGCAGGCGCTGCCAGGGGCGTACGGTCAGGATCGCGATCGTGTCGCACGGCCGGTCGTGGCCGATCACCTCGGCCGGCCACCAGGCCGGGCCATCGTCGGCGCGGGCGGCGGCGTGGCGCACGGCCTCGGCGGCGCGGCGGTCGGCGCGCTCCCAGGCGTCGGTGAGATTCGGCGTCCACTGTGGGCGGGCGTGCCGGGCGACGGCGGCGAGTAGCGCGTCGCCGATCGTGGCGGCGTGCGGCAGCAGGCCATGCCGGCGGTACGCGCGGCCGAGCACCGCCAGCAGCGCCGCCCGCCCGGCCGGGTCGTCGCCGCCCACCGTGAGGCGGCCGAGCGCGGCGAAGAGCAGCGGCGCGTCCCGTTCGGGGAGCAGGCCGGGGCGGCGGTCCTCCAGCGTGCACCAGAAGTCGTCGGCGCCCCTGCCGACGGCCTTGTCGACGGCCGCCTCCCAGGCGGCGAGGATGCTCACGCGCCCACCTCGCCGGCGAAGGCCCGCCGGGCGCGGGCGATCCGCTCGTCGGGCACGTCGAGCGCCCAGAGCACCCCCGCCAGGTAGTCGATGATGCGCCGGTGCTGCTCCTCCGACAGGCCGAACCCGCGCCACGGGTCGGTCGCCGGCTGGCCTTCGACGGCCGCGGCGAGGCCCGCCGCCAGGTGCGCGCCGAGCCGCTCCAGGTCGACCCCGATGAGGTACGGCGACAGCTCTGCGTCCGCCACCACGAGCTGCAGCCACTGGCCGACCGCCTCCTGCGCGGTCACGCCCAGCCGCCCAGCTCGACCCGGGCTTCGGCTTCCTCTGCGGTGGCAGTGGTCAGGACCGGGATGGCGTCGATCAGGGTTCTCATGTTCTTCTGCCCCCTCGCGATACGGCTGGTGGAGTGGCGCCGGGGCGGGCGGGAGCGGAGCTGTGTCGTTCGGGGACCGACGCAGCTCCGGAGCCAGCACCCGCCCCGGGCCATGGATCCACCATTTCTGAGCTGCGGGAAGACCAGAACGAACACGCACTGCACTTGGCCGGTAACTGTGCTGCAACTGCTGCCGGTAAGGTGCACGATGACCGTTCTCGACGTGATCGAAGGCGGCACGATGACACCCGTGCAGCGATGGACCGGCCGCGAGACGAAGGCGCTCCGCTATGCGCTCCGCATGAGCATCCGTGACTTCGCCGTGCACCTCGGCGTGGCCGAACGGACCGTTTCCAAGTGGGAAGCCGGCGGGAAGAGCGTGAACCCCCGTCCTGAGATGCAGGCGGCCCTGGACACCGCCCTCGCCCAGGCTGCTCACGAGGCACAACACCGGTTCGCGTCGGCGCTACCTCAGGCGAACCCGCCGGCCCCGGGTTCCGGGGACGGGCTCGACCTTGGAGCCGCCGCGCGCGAGCAGGTTGCGCGGACTCGTCAGGCCCTCGGACTGAGCGTCGGAGGCTTCGCCGCCGTGCTGGCCCGAACGCTGACGTGGCGGCCCACCGGTGACGACATCACCAACTGGGAGACGAGCACGGTCCCACCCGGGGACGTCGTGCTCGCACTCTCCGCGATTCTCGATCCGTCCTCCGCAGCCAGCCAGGGCACAGATCGGTTCGGAGACCTCGTCGCCGTCCACCCGAACCGCTCCGAGTTCTCCATCAACCTCCCGCCTGATCAACTGTTCGGCGGCGCGAGCACCGTGCGCGCCGTTGGCCTGTCGCTCAACCTGCTATCCCAGGGGTATCCGGATCGCCGCTGGCACGACCTGGTCGAGGCCGGCGCGCACGTCCGCCTTCTGTTCCTCGATCCATCTGGGCAGGCTGTCCAGGCACGTGAGGCGGAGGAAGGCTTTCCGGCGGGGCAGTTGTCCGGGCTGACGAAGCTCAACATCGAAACGCTGATGCGGGTGCGTGACCGGCTACCCGACGGGCTCCAGGACCGCATGGAACTGGCGGTCTACGACGACACGTTGCGCTTCAATGTGATCCTGGTCGACGATCTCTGCGTCGCCCAGCCCTACCTGGCGGAGAGCCGTGGAGTCGACTCCCCCGCGTTCGTTGTCAGGCGGAGACAGGCTCGCGGTGGCCTGTATCCGGTGTTCGAACAGCACTTCGAGACGCAGTGGCGACGGGGGCAGCAGTTGTGAGCGACTACGGGCCACTGTTGCCTGTTGCGATCGAGGCGGTTGCGCGGGCGGCCGAGGACATGCGGCGTAAACCACCGGGCGCGCTCACCGTCAAGGGCGACCGCGACATGGCGTCCGCGTTGGACTACGAGATCGAGCGCAGCGTCCGCGAGCTTCTCCGTGTCGCAACTCCCGACATCGGGTTCCTCGGCGAGGAGGACGGCATCAGCGGGTCGGGAGAGCTGCAGTGGGTGCTCGATCCGATCGACGGGACGGCCAACTTCGTGCGAGGCATCCCCCTTTGCGCGGTGTCGCTCGGGCTGCTACACAACGGCGAGGCGGTCCTCGGCGTCATCGAGCTGCCCTTCCTCGGCAACCGTTACGCCGCCGCCCAAGGCGACGGCGCAACGGTCGACGGCAAACCGATTCGGGTGAGCCAAACGAGTCGGCTGAGCGAGGCGATCGTGGCGATCGGCGACTACGCCGTTGGCGAGGACGCGGCGGCCAAGAACCGACACCGGCTCGCACTGACCGCACGGCTCGCCGAGTCCGTGCAGCGTGTGAGGATGACTGGCTCGGCGGCGCTTGACCTGGCTTGGCTGGCGGAGGGCAAGCTCGATGGCGCGCTCACGCTCTCCAACCATTCTTGGGACATGACGGCCGGGGTGGCGATCGCGCGGGAGGCGGGAGCATGCGTGGTCGACTGGGACGGAACCAGACACAGCGCGAACTCATCTGCGACCTTAGGATTCGCACCAGCCCTGACTGACAAGGCACTTCTCCTTTTCACAGATACAGCACGGGTCGCAAAATAGGGGCATTATCCGGGTCAGTCCAGCCACCAAGTCCTCAGGCTGTCCCGGTTGGCCCCGCTGCCGACCTCTCGGGGATACTACTGCCGGGGGGGCGCGTATGAGGAGACCATTGTTCGTCAAGCGGTGCGGCGCCACACCGACGACGGGAAGGATATCTCTCCGCACCTTTCCCCTGATTCAAAGGGCAGCGGGCGCCTTTTTATACCAGCCGACAATGACACCCACCAGGTGAACAATGTTCTGCTGACGCATGATCGGCGCCGCCGCGTCCGGTTCGAAGTCCTTAACAGCGTCACTCACACGCCAGATACTGCTCTCCGTCACCGGAGCTGCCATATGCCGGTCGAGGCGCTTGAAAAACTCGGTGATGTCGCCAAGCTCGGCCGGGTTATCGCCCTTGCGTAGCTCATGGAACACACCGCCGAGGACGCGCAGCATACCAACCGACCCAAGCAACGACGTGCGTCGCAGCTCTTGGGCCTTCGTCAATTCACCAGGGCGCCGGTCCGCCTCGGGGTCGTCTTCAGTGACAGCTGCGAGACCGATAAAGGCGTTGGAAATGACGTCCAGGAAGTCCTTGACCTGCTCGATCACCTCGCCGTCGGTCAGCGTCTGCTCCGCCTTCTTGCTGATTCGACCACCAGCACCAGCGATGACGGCGCGGGTAATGTCAGCGACATGCTTCGCGCCCATGAGGTTGGGGTTTTTCTGAGTCATGCGATCCTGCTCGGCGTCAACCCGGCCCTTGAGCAGAGGGTGATCGATCACGTCGGAGAGGGTCCGGTTGGCAACCTTGTAGCTGTCGAAGCGGGCACGGACCGCGCTGCTGATGCCCTTGGCGTTGTCGGCGACGTCAACGAACATCTGCTGGGCCTTGATCGGGTCCGGCTCTACGTAGATGTCCAAGCCGACGTACTCGTTCTTCAGCCGGCTCATCTGCCTGATGAGCTTTTCGCGTTCATTCTGAAGCTTTGCCTGCTTCTCGGCACTAACCCTGCGCGCAGTTTCGCGGTCGATGGCCGCGATGGCATCAGTGATGCGCTGCTTTTCGATGGAGACACCTAGGACCCGGTGCTGGCCGTCAATCGTACGCATAGGCGAGATGCCGCCGATGGCCCACGGGACGGTCAGATAACCGACAGCACCATGCTCATCGACCTTCTCAAATGCGCAGCCTCCACTGTCACGGGCGAGCAGCGCGGGGGCGACCCAGTCCTGCTTACTGTCGAGGTATTCGCCGAACTGCTTAGCATGGAGACGGTCGACCTTACGGTTGTCCTTGTCGACATTATTCGGGTCCGGGACCGGAAGAATCGTAGAGAGGTCAGCCAGAGGCACCCGCGTGCTGTAAACGACGCGCCCTCCCTGGATGGTCCTCATCGCAAGATAGGTACTGGAGTCCTGAGGCTTCGACAGCCGCAGTGCGTCAACCTGGATGCTAATGACAATCCCCTGTGGGTCAGGCTACCCCCTGAGGGGGCGCAGCAACAACGACACCATATCCCCAAGATCCAATAGGGACAAGCAAGATCTTGAAATCTCTAGGTGAGGACTCATCATTCCGGCGGCCTCACTCCTGACGGGACCCGTGAAAGGCACCCGTTCGGCCAGCGACGCTTCGCCCAACTGGGCTGGCAAAAATCCACCAAGGCGACTTCCCCCAAGGCATTATCTGCCATGGTCAGCTATTCCTGCAGGTCAAGCGGCTGAGGATCTTCATAGCCGAACTCACCTGGACGCCTATCCGCCATGCCGACCAGGCCCACCGCAAGCAGCAGACCTAGAACTGTCGTAGAACCGACAGCAATTGTCGTGCCTTGCGGCCGCAGAGGACAGCAACGCAGTGCGGAGCAAGTTACCTTGCCCGGGTGACGGATCTTGAACGGGGCATTTACGAGCACCTCATCACCCGTGATTTGGCCGGTCGCCTTCAGCACGTCGACCCCGCCCTCGTCCAGCACCACAGGCTCGACCCCGCCGACGCCCCCGACGCCCTCGCCCGTCACATCGCCGCCCTGGCCCACCGCGCCCTGCACGCCGTCCCCGGCGGCGACGACAAGCTCCACCGCCAGATCGAGCTCGCCAACCGCATCGCCGACGTCATCGCCGCCGAGAGCCCGCACGCGTCGACCACACAGGACCAGGTAACCGACGCCAGGCACCTCCTGCACGCCATCGCCGCCCCACCCACCCCGCCCGCGCAACCAGCCTTCCCCCAACGCCCCACCACCCCGCTTTCCACGGGCGCGCTGCTGGTCAACGGCCGCCACCAGCCCCGCATCGGCCACGAGGTCACCCACGAGATGGCGTCGGCCGAGCAGGTGGACCTGCTCTGCGCGTTCATCAAGTGGTACGGCCTGCGCATCGTCGAGCCCGCCATCCGCGACCTGATCGCCCGGGGCGGCAAGCTGCGCGTCATCACCACGACCTACCTCGGCGCGACCGATCAGCGGGCCCTCGACCGGCTCGCCGAGCTGGGCGCCGAGATCAAGGTGTCTTACGAGACCAGGACCACACGGCTGCACGCCAAGGCGTGGCTGTTCCGCCGAGGCAACGGCATGAGCACCGCGTACGTCGGATCGTCCAACCTGTCGAAGACCGCGCTGATCGACGGCGTGGAGTGGAACGTGCGCGTCTCCAACGTCGAGCAGCCGCACGTCATCGACACGTTCACCGCCACGTTCGAGGACTACTGGAACGACCCGGCGTTCGAGGACTACGACGCCACCCGGGACGCCGAGCGGCTGCGGAATGCCCTCAGCGGGGAGCGGCGCGAGGACTCACCGACGCAGATCGCAAACCTGGACGTGCGGCCGTACCCGTACCAGGCGGAGATCCTCGCCGACCTGGACGCCGAGCGGCAGGTGCACGGCCGGCACCGGAACCTGGTGGTGATGGCAACCGGCACGGGCAAGACGGTCGTTGCGGCGCTGGACTTCCGGCGGCTGCACCGCAACGGCCAGGTCGACTCGCTGCTCTTCGTCGCCCACCAGGAGCAGATCCTCACCCAGAGTCTGGCGACGTTCCGGCAGGTGATGCTCGACGGCAGCTTCGGCGAGACGCTGGTCGGGGGCAAAACCCCGACCAGGTGGCGGCACGTCTTCGCCTCCATCCAGTCGCTACACCGGCGGGAGATCGACCCCGAGGCGTACGACATGGTGATCGTCGACGAGTTCCACCACGCGGAGGCACCGACGTACGCCCGGCTGTTGGAGCGGCTTCGACCGCGCGTACTGCTGGGGCTGACGGCGACCCCCGACCGGGCCGACGGTCGCGATGTGCGGCGATGGTTCGACGGCCGCGTGGCGGTGGAGCTGCACCTGTGGGAGGCGTTGGAGCGGCAGTTGCTCGCGCCGTTTCAGTATTTCGGGCTGCACGACGACGTGGACCTTTCGCGGCTGCGCTGGAAGCGCGGCCAGGGGTACGACCTCGGCGAACTCGACGGCCTCTACACCGGCAACGACGCGCGGGCCCGGCTGGTGCTGAAGGCGGCACGCGACACGGTCGACGTGGATCGGATGCGGGCGCTGGGGTTCTGCGTGAGCATCGCCCACGCCCGCTTCATGGCGGAGTGGTTCACCAGGCACGGCGTGCCGTCGGCCGCGGTGACCTCCCAGGTCGACCGGCCCGTGCAGCATGACCTGCTGCGGGAGTTCAAGGCCGGCAAGCTGCGGGTGCTCTTCACCGTGGACCTGTTCAACGAGGGCGTCGACCTGCCGATGGTCGACACGATCCTGATGCTGCGGCCCACCGAGAGCGCCACGATCTTCCTTCAGCAGCTCGGCCGGGGGCTGCGCCTGGACGACGACAAGCCCTGCCTGACGGTGCTCGATTTCATCGGCGGGCAGCACGCCAACTTCCGCTTCGACCTGCGCTGGCGCGCACTGACCGGCGTCAGCCGCCGGGAGATCAGGGACGCCGTCGAGCAGGATTTCCCGTCGCTGCCCAGCGGCTGCCACATCCAGTTGGACCCGGTCGCCCGCAAGGTCGTGCTCGACAACCTGCGTACCGTCATGCCGACGTCGAAGAACGGCCTGCTGGCGGAGCTGCGGCACCTCGGGGACGTCAGCCTCGCCGGGTTCCTGCGGGAGACCGGCGTGGAGATCGAGGACGTGTACCGGTCGGCGACCATCGGCGGATGGACCGGGCTGCGGCGGCTCGCCGGGCTGGAACCCTCGACGCCGGGGCCGGACGACCGTGAGTTGGGCCGGGCCATCGGCCGGATGCTGCACCTCGACGACCCGGACCGCCTGGACCTGCTGGCCCGGGTGGCGGCGGGCGAGCGGCCGGACGCCGGACGGCTGTGGGACATGCTGCACTTCGACCTGTGGGGGCCGAACGCGCCGCTGACCTCGCGGGAGGAGCGCCTATCGCGGCTCTGGGCTGAGCCGGCCCGCTGCGCCGAGCTGCGCCAGGTGGCCGAGGTGCTGCGCGACCGGATCCACCGGGTCACGCCGCAGCCGCTGTCGGCGGCGGTGCCGCTGCGGGTCCACGCCCGCTACAGCCGCAACGAGGCGTGCGCGGCCTTCGGGATGCCGAACCCGGGTTCGCTACGGGAGGGGGTGAAGTGGCTGCCCGACGCCCAGGCGGATCTCTTCTTCGTCACCCTGGTCAAGTCGGAGGCGCACTACTCCCCCACCACCATGTACGCCGACCGGGCCATCACCGACAGCCTGTTCCAGTGGGAGTCGCAGAGCACCACGTCGTCGGCCTCGGTGACCGGGCAGCGCTACATCCACCACGCCTCACGCGGCTCGACGGTGCACCTGTTCGTACGCGAGACCCGGGTCGCCGATCGGGATTTGGGAGCGCCGGCCTACCTCTACGCCGGCCCGATGACCTATCGCGAGCACACCGGCGACCGCCCGATGCGCATCATCTGGCGACTGGCACACGCCCTCCCCGCCGACGTGTACGCCACCGCCCGGACCATCGCCGCATGAGCGCCCGCCCGGAGGTGTTGGACCGGCTGACCTCCCTGCGGCTGCATCAGCAGCGTGGCCGGCGCGCACCGCACAAGCCGCTGCTGGTGTTGCTGGCACTCGGCCAGCTCACCCGGGGCGACTCGAGCGAGCTGCCGTGGTCACAGGCGCAGGAGCGCCTCAGCGATCTGATCGCCGAGTTCGGCCCGGCGTCGAAGACCGGGCGGGCGCAGAGCGCCGCGTACCCGTTCACCCGGCTCCGCAGCGATGGCGTGTGGACGCTGAACCGGGACGTGCCCATGGATCTCGTCGGGCCGCTGGCGGCCCACGACGTGGTCGGGCGCCTCGACGCCGCCACCGAATCTGCCCTGCGCCGCGACCCCGATCTGGTGCGGCGCGTCGCCCGCGCCCTGGTGGAGCAGCACTTTCCGCCCACTATCGCACCCGACGTGCTCACCGCCGCCGGCCTGGATCCCGACGACATCCTCCACGCGCCGGGCGTCACGCCGGTGGCCGTACGGCGGCGTGACGCGGCCTGGCGATCGAAGGTGCTTCAGGCATGGGATCGGCAGTGCGCGTTCTGCGGGTACGACGGTCAGCTCGGCCACGCCTCGGTCGGGGTGGAGGCGGCGCACGTGCGCTGGTGGGCCTTCGAGGGCCCGGACAGCCCCGACAACGGCCTGGCTCTCTGCGTGCTGCACCACAAACTGTTCGATTACGGCGCGCTGGGGCTCGACGGTGACCTGCGCATCGAGGTGTCGGCCGCCTTCACCGCTCGCACGCCGGCAGGTCGGTCGACCTATGACCTGCACGGCAGGATGTTGCAGCCTCGCCCCGGGACGCAAGTTCCCGCAATCGAACACGTCTCCTGGCACCGCCGCGAGGTGTTCAAGGGCGAGTCCCTGGCTGCGTAGTCACGGCCTCGGATCAAAACCGCGTCTCGGGAGGGAGTGCTCAGGCGGCGTCGGCGTTCGGAGCGAACCTGACGTCCAGTTTCATGTTGAGCGCCCGTGCGAGACGCTCCAGGACCGGCAGGGTCGGCACTGTGCCGCCCGCCTCGAACCGGGCAACGGCGGACTGCGTCATGCCGGCAGACCTCGCCAACTGGCTCTGGCTCCATCCCTTGTGTTCCCGCAGATGCCGCACTTCCAGACCGAGCTCGAAGGCGATGCGCGTCGCCTCGTACGCCTCGGCGGCTCCGGGCTCCGCCATCCGGCGGTCTCGCAGGTCGTTCCAGTCGACGCGATCACTCATCGCTCTGCCCCCTCGTTCACCGTGTGCCGCTCCGCCACGCATCGCTCAAGCGCCCGGCGGGCTCGTTCCACCTCCCGGTCCTCCCGCATACGCGTCTTGCGAAACACGGTCAGCAGGATGATCCGCCGATCGGAGGCTATCCAGTACGTCACCCGGACCGCATCGCGCTCCAGGTAGAAACGCAGCTCCCGCAGCTTGCCGTCGAGCTGCCGGGAGTGCGGCTCGCCGAGGAGAACTCCCTTACTCCCAAGTAGGTCGATATAAAACGCCGCTCGCGCGAAGTCGGCGCTTGGCAGCCCCTCCAGCCAGTCTCGAATCTCTGGTTCCAGCTCCACGCTACCCCAGGCCATAGCATCGATGCTATGGCACCGTGATAACTCCCCTGGGCATTGCGCCCCGCATGTCGTTACGAAACTGCTTTTCAGGACGCGTGTGCCGAGGCGTCCACCACTCGGTTGCTGGGGATGGCCAACTCCTCGTCGGTAAACAGCGGCCGGAAGCGTGGCCGGATCACCACCGCCTCGGCGGTCAGGTCCACCCGCCCCCGCTCCCACAGCGCCGTGAACCCGTCGGAGACCAGCGGGTGGTGCAGGAGCTGCCGGGCCGTGGCGAGGCCGCCCTTCCCCGTCGCCATCCGCAGCAGCAGGCTGGCGTGGGCGCCACGCTGGCCCGGCGGGATGGCGAGGGCGCCAACCCGAGGTGAGCCGTTGCCCCTGCGCGCGGCGGATAGCATCGCGCGATGCAACCGACCTATGTGACCTTCGCCGGAAGATCGGCGGTGACCGCGAACGCCGTCCTGCGCGTCGTCCGCGGCACCGCGACCGGGGGGCATCTCACGCTCGACGCCGACGGTTACGTGGAGATGACGTTCGACGTTCCGGCGGCGGACGCCGGCGGGGAGGCCACCCTTGGGATTGTGGCGCTGGTGTCCAAATTGGGCGGCACGGTCGGGTTCGCGCCGCTCGACATCACCGTCAACGACCGGTGCCTGGTGCACGGCTGGCGCATCCCGGGCGGCGGCGACCTCTTTCAGCAGATGGACTTCGTCGTACCCGCCGGTTGGCTGCGGCCGGGCGGCAACAAACTCCGGCTCGCCACTGCCGTCGACGCCCGCAGCATGCTCTGGCTCAACCGGATCACCGTCGACGCGGTGTTCGACCGGGGCCGTTCCGCGCGGGCCATGGACCAGCGCGAGGCCGAGGAACCGGTGCTCCGGTACTCGACCCGACTCCTGCCGGCCAAGGGCCGCCGGTGGCAGCCCGGCCCGGACATCACTGTGTACGTGGACCGGGGCGAGCAGAGCCTGCTGGCCGACCTCGCCTGGGCGGACGCCTCCGGCGCGGAGTACGCGGTCACCCTCACCGCCGAGCTGGACGCCTTCTACGGCTGGTGCCGACCGGCTGGCGCAGAGCTTCCGTGTGAGATCCGGGGCTCGCTGACCGGGCGGTGGCGCGCCGATCACCCCGACGCCGCCGTGGCGAGGCGCTCGTTCGAGACGGAGGAGGGGTGGGGCGGCGGCTGGCACCGCTCGAACGAGATCGCCTTCGCGATCGGCGCCGACTCATTGCCGCCGACCAGGGCCAGTTGGCGGGACAAGCGCGGCAACATCGGAACTGTCGCGTTCACCGGCCCCGGCGACGCCTTCGTCGGCACGTACCAGCGGGTGGGCGAGGGCGCCATTGGCTACCGTGGCCGCTCGCCCGAGGTGACCAAGGGCGAACAGCACAAGGGCGGTGTCACAGCCGGCTGACAGCATGGTGCGGTGATCGCATCCGGCACGGCGACCTGCTCGGCGCGGACGTCGAGGCCCTCGTCAATCCCGTCAACACCGTCGGCGTGACGGGCAGGGGCCTCGCAAGCTCTCGCCGAGCTGCCGGACGTGCAGGTGTGGCTGTACGAACCCGCGTAACCCACGCCCGCCCGGCGACGGGGCCTACCTGAGGGCGTACCCGTCTCCGGAGGTCGGCGGCCCGAGTTGCGCGAGCGCCCGCTCGAGGTAGGTGTCGACGTCGGTCGCGTGGTAGACCCGCTCGCTCGCCTCGATCCCGTCGAGGAACATCGCGTACACGGCCGCCATCCGCAGCGCCGCGACCGGCCGCAGCAGCTCCACGGCCCGTTCCGGCTCGCACCCCGGCACGTCGGCCCGCCACCGCGCACACCACTCGGAAAGCACCGGGGAGGCGGCGTCGTCCGGCAGGCCCTCGGCCAGCCGCAGCGCGTCGAACGCCGGGTGCCCGACGAACGCGTCGCCCCAGTCGATGACCACGTGCCGGCCGGCGTCGGCGCGCACGTTGCCGGGGTGCAGGTCCCCGTGCACCAGGGTCTCCGGCAGCCCGCACCCGCGCACCTCGTCGAGCCGCGCCTCGAGGCCCGCCAGCAGCGACGCCACGGAGGAGGTGTCGTAGCCGGCCAGCCGGTCGCGGATCCAGGTTGGCAGGGCGTGCGCGCGCAGGTCCGGTACGCCCGCCGCGACCAGTTCCGCCGCGTCCGGGGTGGACCGCACCTGTACCGGGTGGAAGTCGGCCGCCATCGCCAGGCGCTCCTCGACGGGCGCGCCGTAGCGGTCCTCACCGGGCACGTGCTCGATCAGCATCCGGCCGTCGCCGTCGTCGGCGAGCAGCGTCGACGTTTTACCCGGCGCGGCCCGGCCGAGCCAGCGCAGCACGGCGGCCTCGTGCCGGAAGAACACGGGCACCTGTTTCAGCCAGGCCGTCCCGCCCGGCCCGTCGAGCCGCCAGACCGCCGAGAGGTTCCAGGTGCGCTGCTGGGTGGCGGTCTCCGCCGGGCGGCCGAGCCGCCGCAGCTCCCCCGTCGCCCAGGCGAGGCTGCGCGCCGGTCCGCCGGGCTCAGCGTAGGGGGCGCGCAGCGGGTCCGCCGACAGGTCGAGCTTCGCCGGGACGAGCGGCGTGGCGGGCGGCGCGTCGACCTGCCCGAGGTACGTGACCGCGCCGCCCATCGGCTGCGGCGCGTCGCCGGTCAGCAGGCGGAGCACGGCCACCTCGACGCCGTACCGCCGGCGGGCCTCGGCCACGACGGGGCCGACCTCCTGCCACCAGGGCGACGGGACGTCGAACGGCGGCAGGGCGCCCAGCGGGGCGCCGGCGGCATCGACGAGGACGAGGGTGACGGAGCGGGACACGCCGGCACGCTACCGCCCACCCGCGAACCTCGGCGACGGGTTAAGCCGGTGGCCGGCCGTACCGCCGTCAGCGCGACTGGCCGCCGGGAGCACCCCCGGTCAACGGGAGAGGATGGCGACGATCTCGGCGTAGCCGCGCCGGCGGGCGTGCTCCAGCGCGTCGACGCCGTCGCGGTCGGGCTGGTGGACGCGCGCGCCGGCGGCCACGAGGATCTCCGCGATCTGCTGGTACGGCCGGCTGCCGTCGCCGAGGATCACGCACTCGAGCAGGGCGGTCCAGCCGAGGTTGTTGACGTGGTTGACGTCGATGCCGGTGCGTACGACGCGGCGGACGTAGTCGACGTGGCCGCGTTCGCTGGCCGGGATGACGGAGATGCCGCCGTAGCGGTTCACGATCGTCAGGTCCGGACCGGCCGGCAGCAGGACCTCCAGCATCGCGACGCTGCCGGTCACGCCGGTCACCAGCCACGGGGTGTCGTGCTGCTCGTCGAGCGCGTCCGGGTCCGCGCCCGCCTCGACGAGCACCCGGGCGGCCTCGACGTTGTCGTTCGCGGCGGCCAGCAGCAGCGGCGTACGCCGTCGCGCGTCGCGGGCCTCGATGTCGGCGCCGGCGGCCAGCGCCTCGCGCACCTTTGTCGGGTCGCCGGCGCTCGCGGCGGCGAGCAGGTCCTGGTCGGCGGGTCTGGTCATGGTGTCCTCCGGGGCGGGTGTGGTCTCGGGCGGCGTGCATCCGGCCGTCGCGACGGCGACGGCGAGGGCGAGCAGGGCGCGGCGTCTCACAGCCTGATCAGCTTCCGCTCGACGGCGGCGTGCACCGCCGCGGTACGCGAGTCGACGCCGAGCTTGGCGTAGATGCGGACCAGGTGGGTCTTGACGGTGGCCTCGCTGATGAACAACCGTCGACTGATCTCCCGGTTGGCGTGGCCGCGGGCGAGCAGCGTCAGGATCTCCACCTCCCGGGCGCTGAGGGTGGTCTGCGGGCCGCGCATCCGGTCCATCAGCCGGGCGGCGACCGGCGGGGACAGGACGGTCTGCCCGGTCGCGGCGGCGTGGACGGCGCGGAAGAGGTCGTCGGGCGGGCAGTCCTTGAGCAGGTACCCGGTCGCGCCGGCCTCGACGGCGCGCACGATGTCCTCCTGGGTGTCGTACGTGGTGAGCACCAGCACGCGCGGCGGGTCCGGCAGGGCGAGCAGGTTCGCGGTGGCGGCGACGCCGTCGACCCCGTCGCCGAGTTGCAGATCCATCAGCACCACGTCGGGGCGCAGCGCGGCGGCCTGCCGGACGGCGTCACCGGCCGTGGCCGCCTCGGCGACCACGGTCATGTCCGGCCGGTTGCCCAGCAGCGCCCGCAGCCCCGCGCGGACCACCGGGTGGTCGTCGACCAGGATCAGCCGCAGCGGGGGCGTCACCGGGTGTCCCGCAACGGCAGGCTGACGGCGAGCGCGGTGCCCTCCCCGGGCGCGCTTTCGACGGCGAGGGTGCCGCCGAGGTACGCGATCCGCTCCCGGATGCCGGTCAGCCCGAAGCCGCTGGTCACGGTGGGGTCGAAACCCGTGCCGTCGTCGTACACGTCGAGCATCACCTCCTGGTCGCCGTAGGTCAGCGTGACGGCGGCCTGCCTTGCCTGCGCGTGGCTGCGGACGTTGGCCAGGGCGCCCTGCGCGACGCGCAGCAGGGCGACCTCGTTGTCGACCCCCAGGGGCGCGACCGTGCCGGTCACGGCGAACCGGACCGGGGTTCCGGTGTCGCGCTCGGTCGCGGCGCAGAGCCGCCGCAGGGCGTCGGTCAGCGAGGCGCCGTCGAGCGCCGGCGAGGCCAGGCCCCGCACGAAGCGGCGCGCCTCGGCCAGGTTCTCCCGGGCCGTCGCGGCGGCCTGCCGCACGTGCCCGCGGGCCTGCTCCGGCTCGGCGTCCCAGTCCCGGTCGGCGGCCTGGAGCAGCAGGTTCATGCTCGACAGGCCCTGGGCGAGGGTGTCGTGGATCTCCCGGGAGAGCCGGGCCCGTTCCGCCAGCGTCCCGGCCTCGTGCTGGCTGCGGTCCAGTTCGTCGCGAGCGGCGAGCAGGTCGTCGAGGGCGCGCTGCCGGGCCTGGTTCTGCCGGTCGAGTTCGAGGAAGACGACGGTGGTGATGGCGGCGACGCCCACCGGCCCGAGCACCAGGCTGGGGTCGAGCCGGTCGGCCAGCCGGACCTGCGCGACGATCACCGCGCCGGTCAGCAGCGCGGTCAGCGGCCAGACCGCGCGGCGCGGGAGTTGACGCAGGCCGACGAAGAACAGCGGGATCGCCACGAGGGCGAAGCTCGGCGCGACGAGCACCAGCGCGAGGAAGGTGACGAGCACCGCCGCGAAGCGCGTCGCGGGCGCGGGCCGCCCCAGCTCGTTCACGGCGTACGCGACCAGCAGCGCCCCGGCCAGCGTCAGCACCACGGCGGTGCGGTCCTCCCAGCCGTGGCGTACGGCGTAGCGGGAGGCGGCGGCGGCCAGCAGGAGCAGGAACCCCCACCGCATCGCCGGGCGCAGCCGGTCCCTCCGCATCGTTCCACCTCCCGCTCCGCACATTTGATCTTGACGAAGTCCAGCGTACGGCAGTTGCGGCCCGGCTGAATCAACCATTTGACGTATCTGGGTTGCATCGGGCGCGCCATGCCGGCGCCGTGTGCCGCGGCAAGGCTGGGGGTGCCAGTTCGACCCGACGCCTTCGACCGGAGGAGCACCACATGATCAAGAACATCCGCCGCCGGGCGGCGCTCGGCCTGGGCGCCGCGGCCCTGGGCGTGGCCGCCGTCACCAGCGTCGCCGTCAACGCCTCCGCCGCCGAGACGACGACACCGGCGCAGCCTGCGGCGTCGGCGGCCCGGGGCGACGTCGTCGCCAACCCGTCGCTCGACATCGACGCGGCGCTGCGCGCGGCCCAGGCGACCCTGAAGGCGGCCGAGAAGGACGGCCACCGGGTAACCGTCGTCGTCCTCGACCGGTCGGGCACCGTTCAGGTGCAGCTCAAGGGCGACGGCGCGGGCCCGCAGACCGCCGAGTCCGCCACCCGCAAGGCGTTCACCGCCGTCTCCTTCGGCCAGCCGACCTCCGCGCTCGCCGGTCGGGTCACCGGGCCGGGAGCCACCCTGCGCGACATGCCCGGGACGCTGTTCCTCGCCGGCGGCGTGCCGGTGACCGTCGACCGGCAGGTCGTGGGCGCAATCGGGGTCGGCGGCGCGCCCTCCGGCGACCTCGACGAGCGGTACGCCGAGGCCGGCGCGGCCACCCTGCGCTGAGGTCGGCTGACTGGCACAGGACCGGGCCCCGGGCGGCAGGCCGGAGCCCGGTCCCTGTCGTCTCTCACGGCGCCGGACCTGTCGCACGCACGGTCATCACATGCCCCGACCTGGGCCGGTCGTCACGTCGCCCGGCCACCCGGTCAGGGCCGGCGGGTGCGGGCCAGGGTGCCGACGACGGCGAGGGAGGCCACCGCCGCCCCCGCGACCACCACGGCCATCGGGACGGCGCTGCCCTCGCCGCCGAGCCCGACCAGCGGCGCGGCCATCGCCCCCACCAGCGACTGGATCGTGCCGAGCAGCGCGGCGGCAGTCCCGGCGTGGGCGGGGTGCCGGTCCAGGGCGAGCGCGGTGCCGTTCGGCATCACCATGCCGAGCGAGCCGACGAAGACGAAGAGCGCCACCGCCACCAGCGGCAGGCTGCCGAGCAGCGCGCCCACGAGCAGGACGGCGGCGGCCACCAGCCCCACGCCCAGGGGGCGCACCAGCAGCGTGCGGGGCTCGAAGCGGTCCAGCAGGCGGGCGTTGAGCTGGCCGGCGGCGACCAGGGCGAGCGCGTTGACGCCGAAGATGAGGCTGAACGCGCCGGCCGAGACGCCGAAGACGTCCTGAAAGACGAAGGACGACCCGGAGATGTAGGCGAACAGCGCGGCGAAGGCGAAGCCCTGCGCCAGCGCGTACCCGAGGAAGATCCGGTCGGTGAAGAGCGAGCGGCCGGCGGCGGCCGTGGCGGCGAGGCCGCCGGTGCTGCGCCGCGCGGCGGGCAGCGTCTCCGGCAGCCGCCACGCGACGGCGGCGGCGAGCAGCGCGCCGATCACCGCGAGGGCGACGAAGACGGTACGCCAGTCGCCGAAGCGCAGCACCAGGCTGCCGAAGGCGGGCGCGGCCATCGGCGCGATGCCGAAGACCAGGGTGAGGCGGGAGAAGTACCTCGCGGCCTCGCGGCCGGAGTAGAGGTCGCGGACGACGGCGCGGGCGACGACCACGCCCATGCCGCCGGCGAAGCCCTGCGCGAGCCGCGCGGCGGCCAGCGTCTCGGCCGACGGCACGGCCGCGCAGACCAGCGACAGCAGGGTGTACGCGGTGACGCCCACCAGCACGGGCCGGCGCCGCCCGAAGCGGTCGCTGAGCGGGCCGGTGACGAGTTGGCCGAGGGCCATGCCGATCAGGCAGGTGGTGAGCGAGAGCTGGATCTGCGCCTGGCTGGCGGACAGGTCGCGGGTCATCTCCGGGAACGCCGGCAGGTAGGTGTCCAGGGAGAGCGGCCCGAACGCGGTGAGCGTGCCGAGCAGCGCCAGCAGCACGACGGCGGCCCGGCCGGTGGGCGCGGCGACGCGCTCGTCCCGGCGGACGGGCGGTGCGGTGGCGTGCGGCATGACGGTCCCCTCACTGACGGCTCGGCCCGGTTAAGATAGCTCTGACTACAGAGCTATTGCACCGACGGAGGGCCCGACTGTGACGGACGAGACGGTCGACCAGTTCGCCGGGGCGCTCGGCGACCTGCACCGGGTGCTGCGCCGGGCGGCCACCCAGCGGGCCGGCCGCACCGCCCTGCCGGACGCCCAGGTGGAGGTGCTGCGACTGGTGCAGCGGTGGCCGGGAATCGGCGTCCGCGAGGCCGCCGAGCGACTGGGCACCGCCCCCAACACGATCAGCACCCTCGTCGGCGAGCTGACCGCCGCCGGCCTGCTGCGCCGGGAGCGGGACCCGGCCGACCGACGCACCGCCCGGCTGGAGCTGACCGACGCGGCCCGGGAGCGGATGGCCGCGTACGGGCGGCACCGGCGCGACCTGCTCGGCGCCGCGCTGGCCGAGCTGGACGGCCCGGACCGCGAGGCGCTGCTCGCCGCCGCCCCGGCGCTGCGCCGCCTCGCCGACCGGATGACGGGACGGAGCTGAGCCACCGGAGCCGGGCCGGCCGGCGGCGTCGGCGCTACGGTGACGGTGGACGGTGCGGCTCGCGCGTGGAGGTCGTCGGGTGATGGAGCAGCGGATCAGCCTCGTGACGCTCGGCGTCGCCGACGTGCCCCGGGCGCGCGCCTTCTACGAGCGGCTCGGCTGGCGCGGCCAGGAGGTCGAGGAGACCGTCTTCTTCCAGGCCGGCGGCCTGGCGCTGGTGCTGTGGGGCCGGGAGAAGCTGGCCGCCGACGCGGGCGTGCCCGACCGGGGCGCGGGCGGGTTCGGCGGGATGACGCTGGCGCAGAACGTCCGCTCCCGGGGCGAGGTCGACGACCTGCTGACGGCGGCGGCCGACGCGGGGGCGCAGGTGACCGTGCCGGCACGGGAGACCTTCTACGGCGGCTACGCCGGCTGCTTCGCCGACCCCGACGGGCACGTCTGGGAGATCGCCTGGAACCCGGGCTTCCCGCTCGGCCCCGACGGCTCGCTCACCGTCCCCGACTTCGACCGGCGCGCGGAGCACGTGGAAGGTGACAGGGACACGGAGTGACACGGGGTCGTCGCCCCGGTCGCCGCGCAACTCAACCGCCTTCGATCGGAGGGCATCGCCCGCATGCCGCACGTAGATAAGATCAACGGCGAACTCCGCGCGCTGTCGGCAGGCGTCGAGCGAGCGCGAGGGCTGGCAGCTGCCGCCGACAGGAGGGCGCAGGAAATCGGCCTGCGGGCCGCGGGTGGCGGCTTCACCGCTGTGGTGTCAGGCACCGCCCGCGTACGCGACAGGATCACGGAACTCCACGGGGCCCTGGCAGATTTCGTCGACTCGCTCACTGCGGCGGCGGGAGCCACCGCAGCCCTGCCCCACGAGGCCACGCCCGAGGGGGCCGCTGCCGTGCTGCAAACCGTAATGAGCGCGGTTGACCGGGCTCGTGACGCGGCGAGCGAGGCCATCGCCCGCGTCGGAGGGGCGCAGCAGACCGCCGCCGTGATCCTGCACGGCGGGCAGCCCGGGCCACTGATACACGCTCTGGAGAGCGTCAGGCAGGTCCTGCTACCAGTGGCGCAGCGTACCGGCACCGCCCGGCAGATCGTCGAGGCGGCGATCGCCGAGGTACGACAACTCGGGGCAGCCGGGAGAGTGATCGCGGTTGGTGGACCCACACCGGAAAGCCTCGTGTCTGCCGTCATCGATCCCCCGACGTCAGCGGCTACCGGTGAAGCCGCCTGCGCTGGCCTCGGTCCAACTTCGTCCTGGGACAGAAGACCCAGCGGCGCCGTCGGGGGCTCGCCGACGGGAGCACCGACCAGGATTCCCCCGAAGTCGGATGACGAGGTGCGACGTGCACTGGAACTGGAGAACGAGTGCGCCGAAACGATCGCCGACCGGGGCTATCGGATCCACCAGAACCCCACCAAGCTGGAGATCGCAGCAGGAAGGCTCAGCGCCGGCGACACGGGAGATCCGGAGAAGACTCCGGATTACCTGGTCGAAGGCCACGTGTTCGACTGTTACTCTCCCACTCCCCCGAAGACGGTACGCGGCATCTGGGCCGCGGTCTCGGAGAAGGTCGAGAAGGGGCAGACTCAACGCGTGGTGCTGAACCTGGAGGACTGGACCGGGGACCTCGCCGCCCTTGAGAAGCAGTTCGACGACTGGCCCGTGCCCAGGCTGAAGGAACTCGTGGCGGTGCAGCGGAGCGGTGTGATCACGCAGATCGTACGGCGGAACTGAGGGAGTGACTTCGGATGGCTGTTGAGTTCCAGTTGGTGCTGGCAGGCGAGACCGCTCTCGACGAGATCGCCTCACTCGCCGCACCGAACGCCGTCGAGACGCGCACCGTGTCCGGCAACCGCATGCTCACCTCCGCACTCAACGAGGAGTGTGGATTCGTCGTCGACATCACCGAGGGCCGCCACGGCTACTACGAAGCCGAAAACGACGATGGTTCGCTGTGGGTGTGGGAGCCGGAAACGTACGTCGACATCGGCTTCTACATGCGCAAGGACGTCCTGGTCGACAAGGGGATCCCCAACGTGCTGGCGACCACTGCCCGGGTCTTGAACGAACGGGCCGAGGACGCGGCCCTGTTGTTCAACCACGACCTGCTGCTGCTGACCCGCGTCGCGGGGAGCTTGCGCAAACACCGTCCGACGTGGTGGAGCCACCATCAGGCGGACGATCAGATCGTCCAGCCGTAGCCGCCGCAACCGGGCAACGGGAAAGGGCCCGCACACCACCGCTGGCAGCACCGTGCAGGGCTTCCGGCCGGGTCCGCGACGGTCAGGAGGCGACCCGGCGGGGGTACGCGTCGGCCTCCCGCGCCCACTGCTCCGCGGCCACGGAGAGGGCGTCGGCGGAGACGGTGAGCGTCAGCGGGTAGACCGTGCCCGGCGGCTGCCGCCGCATCCACGGCGGCAGGGACTCGTACGCGAACTCGACGGTCAGCGCCAGCCGGCGGCGTCGCAGCACCCGGGTGCGGAAGGCCAGGTTCGGCTCGGTGAAGCGGGCCACCGCCGAGGGTTCCGCCGGGTCGCCGGTCGTCTCGGCCTGCTGCCGCAGCCAGCCCGCCAGCACGTACGCCTCGGCCACCGTCAGGCAGGGTTCGAGGTGCGACCAGGCCTGCCCGTCGGCGGTGCGGGCGTCGGTCTCGACGAGCAGCCAGTCGTCCCAGTCCGCCGTCTCGTCCGGGTCGTCCGGCGGCTCGACCCCGGGCTGGTAGCCCACGGGCCGGATCCTGACCCGGGCGCCGTCGTCGGAGCGGATCTCCATGCTGCCATCATGACCGATCCCGGGGGCGCTGATGAGGCATCCACGCAGGTCAGGGCACCCGGCGGGCAGCGCACCGGGAGGCGGGTGCCGGTCAGCGCACCGGGTCGTGAGTGCCGCGCGGCACGTCGGGCCGGCAGCGGCGGAGCCGATCGGCGGCCATCCGCCCGCCGACGGCCAGCCCGTACCGCTCCACGGCGGCCAGCCCGTACGCGCTGCACGTCGGGGTGAAGCGGCACTGCCCGGGCCAGCGGTGCGACAGCCAGCGCCGGTAGCCCAGGATCGCGGCCCGCCCGGCCCGGTCCACCAGCGGCACCCGCCCGGCGGCAGCGGTCCGCGTCGTCGACGCCCGGCCGGGCGCCACGAGCCGGGCGAACAGCGCCCCGAGGGTGAGCAGGAACGAGAAGAGCCCCAGGTCGCAGCAGGGCACGTCGCAGCTGGGCGTGTTGCAGTTGCACGCGTCGCAGTTGTCGAGCCAGTCCTTCTTCTTCTTGCGACGCCGGTCGCCCCTCAGGTTGATCACAGGGAACATGATGCGCCGGCCGCGCCACCCGCGATCCCTCGGCCTGCGCTCGGGGTGCTCGGGTCGGGGGCCGGTACGGGAAGTCCCGGATGGAGCACGGTCCGTCACGCGACGATGCTGGACGGATGACCGACACCGATGCGCGGACGTCAGCGAGACTCGTGCCGGCGGCCGCCGTCGGCGGCCCGGCGCTCCTGCTGCTCTACGGCCTGCTCCGCCTGGTCGACGGCCTCGACGGCGACCGGGGCGACGGCTGGGCCTGGAACGTCGGCCACACCTTCTTCCTCGTCGGGATCCTGCTCTTCGGCGCGCTGGTCGTCGGCCTGCGCCGACGGTTGCTCGCCGCCGCGCCGCGGCGACGGGTGCTCACCGAGGCCGCGACCGTGCTGGGCCTGGTCGGGGTGGCCGCCTTCGTCTGGGTCATCCTCGGCGACCTCTTCCCCGGCCTCGCCGACGCCGCGCCGCTGCCCGACCCTGCCATGGCGCTGGGGCCGCTGCTGTTCCAGGTCGGCATCCTCGTCCTGCTGGTGCAGGCGGGGACCACCCGGCCCCGGCTGCTGCCGCCGTGGGTGCCCGTACCGGTCCTGCTCGGCTTCCTGGGGATCGCCGTGGACCTGGACCTGCTGCCGCTGGCCGCCGCCCTGATCCTCGCCGGCCTGCTCCCCCTGCAACGCCTCCGCTGAGCACCCGCCCGAACCGCCGCACCGCCGCACCTCCGGGCCGCCCAGTCGCCGCGCCGCCGCGCCACCGGGCCGCCGCACCACCGCCGCCGGGCCACCGCACCGCTGGGCCACCGGGCCACCGGGCTACCAGGTCGCCGCCCCGCCGGGCGCCCGGGCCCCGGCGGGGCGGGACATCCGGGACGGGGGGGCAGTGCGGAGAGTCAGCGCCAGACCGTGCGGCGCACCCCGTCGTGCGCGGCGCAGGCGTCGCGTCGCCCGCCGGTGAGGCTGACCGAGCCGTCGCGGCACTGCACCAGGAAGCCCCGACCGGCCCAGAACTCGGGCGCGCAGTCGAACCAGTCGCAGATCTCGACCGCCGGCCGGCGGATGCGGTCGCCGCCGCAGAAGTCGTACCCCATCGGGTTGGCGGGGGCGCCACAGAGCCGCTCGCGGGCGGGTGTCGGCGACGGCGAGGCGGTTCGTCGCGGCTTCGACGCGACCGGCGGCGCCTTCGCCTGCGCGGTCGGCAGGGCGACCGGCGGGACGGCGACGTCCGGCGCGGGGGTGGCGGCGACGGCGACCTCGGAGCCGGTCGGATCGGCGGGGTCGGTGTCCAGCAGCGCGGCCGGCACCAGCAGGGCGATGCCGACGGCGACGGCCACGGTGCGCCGGCCGCCGGGCACGAACGCGAAGGGCTGGGCCTGTGCCGGGGTGGCGATCAGCGGCCGGAACGGCTTGAGCTGCGCGTGCTCGGCGATCGCCTCGTCGAGCTGGTCGAGCACCGCGCCGCGCTGCTCGATGGCGTCGGCGAAGGCCAGGGTCAGCTTGAACCGGAAGTCGGCGGCGACGTCGGCCGGAAGCATCAGGCCGGAGGTGCGCCGCCGGTCCAGCACCTGCATGAGGGTGACCGGCGCGTGCGGGTCGTGGGCGAGGCCGGTCATCTTCCCGTACGCCCAGTCGCGCCGGCCGCGACCGCCGAGCAGCACCAGCCGGCGGTTGGTGATCACCGCCATGCCGGCGTCGGCGACCCGGACGCCGTCCGGCCTGCGGGGGCGCGGCGGCGCGGCCGCCGGAGCGACCGTCAGGTCGGGCGCGGGCAGCACGGTGGTGTGTCGTACCTCCACCAGCTGCGCGGCCGGCAGCACCCAGAACACCACCTCGTCGGGCGCGAGTTCGAGGGCCAGGCCGGCGCCCGCCGCGGCCGAGCCCTGGAACTCCTCGGCGAGGGTACGCAGGCGGCGCAGTTCGTCGTCGCGTCGTCGCCATGCCTTGTCGGCGCTGCGGAACTCCCGCCGCCGCCGTTCGTTCTGCCGGTGCACCCACCGGTACCGCCACGTGGAACCCGTCGAATCAGTCCTTGCCACGCCGACTCCTTCGCCGCGCAGGCCACCAACCGGGGTGTCACAGCTGTCAACTGTGACAACGGTTGATGGGGACACGCCGCAACGGGCAAAATGGCCGAACGACGGGCGAAAACGGGCGATAGGTGGATTTCGCCGACTCGTTTCGCGCCAGTCGGGCGTGTCCGGCACCGCGCCCCACCGCACGGGACAGCGGCACCCGGTCCACTGACGCCGGCGGGTGCCGGCGGGCGACCGGTGGAGATCTTGGTACGAGAGGGCCCCTGGAGGGGCCGTTTCTCGCCAAGATTCGAAAGGAGGCCAGCGGGCGGACGCGAGAGTGGGCACCGACGGGGTGTGGCCCGCCGTGCCCGGCGCAGGGATCAAGCCTGACCGCCCGGAGCCGGGTACGGCGGGCCACATCCCCACCACGACGGACCCGCACCACCCCACACAGCGCAGCCACCCCCGGCGCCGCAAGCGCCCTCGCGGCGCAACCACCCCAGGCCCCGCCAGCACCTCAGCTCTCGCAGGCACTCCACGCCCCCGGGGGTCGCAACCACCCCGAGCCCTGCAAGCACCCACCGTCCCGCAACAACCGAAGAAGAAACGCAACCACCCGAGCGCCGCAAGCACCCCGGGCCGGCAGGCACCCCAGGCCCCGCAGCCCGGAGCGCACCACCCCCGAACCGCGCAGCCGTGAACGCGGTCGCGCCCGCCCGGTCGCGGTGACCGGACGGGCGCGACGGACGGGCGCGACGGACGACGGGTCAGTGGCGGCGGCCCTCCCCCACCCGGTAGGTGCGCAGGTTCGGGTCGGCCTTGATCTGCGCCTCCGTGTACTTGATGGTGTCCCAGCCCTTGCCCGAGTAGAGCCGGGTCTGGTCGCCGTACCAGGGCGAGTTCGGGTTGGCCGACTGGGAGTAGGTCAGGATCTGCCGCCCCGAGGGGCCGTCGCGGCCCAGCTCGACGGCCATCACGAAGGACGAGCCGTGCACCACCTTCGGGTAGCCGACGCCGGGCACCAGCGGACTGACGATCATGTTGAACACGCCGGCCTCGGCGCGTCCGCCGTGGATCGGGATGCGCCGGTCGCCGCGCGGCTCGGTCTGGATGTCGCCCAGCCGCGCGTCGAGCGGGATGCCGGCGAGCTTGCGGACCGCGTCGGCGAGCGCGGTGAGCACGCGCGGGTCGGCGGTGTTCAGCCGGCTCGGGGTGCGCACCGGATCGGCGGCGTCGAACGCGTCGGCGAACCGGATGCCGCCCGACAGGGCGAACTCCGTGAACAGGTGCGCGCCCCGGCTGTCCAGGTCGACGCGCAGGTCCCAGCCCTTCAGCGCCGCGCACGCCCCGCGCAGGTCGACGCTCGTGCCGTCCGAGGCGGTCGCGGTCGGATGTGCGGCGCACAGCGCCACCAGGTCGTCGCGGAGCAGTTCACCGCCGTACGCGCGGTTGCCGAAGACCGTCTGCCAGAGCCGGGACGTGGTGTAGCCGCGCCCAGGCAGCCCGTCGGTGCCGGCGAGGCGCTCCCGCACCTGCTCCACGCCGAGGCGGGTACGCAGGCTGCGCTCGGTGCGCTCGTTGCCGATGATGCGCGGGTAGCCCTCCAGCGGCGCCTCCGGGTTGGCCAGCCAGTGGCTGTCGTTGGAGTTGGTCACGTAGTCGGCGCGGAACCGGATCGGCAGGTTGGCCGGGCCGAGGATGCCGGGCACCGCCGCGTCGCGGTCGCGGCCCAGCGCGCAGGCCGACCGGGAGCCGTCGAGGACGGCCTGGCCGCTGGAGGCGTAGAGCGGCTGGAACGGCGCGGGGATGCAGGCGGCGGCCAGCTCGTCGGTGACCCGGGGCACCACCGAGTGGTCGGCGTAGAGCGCCTCGCCACGGGAGTCGGCGGCGATCACGTTCACCCAGGGCAGGAACTGGTGCCGGTCGAGTACCTGCTTCAGCTCGCGGACCGTCTTCGCCCGGCCCATCTGGAGCCAGCCGTCGAAGGCCCGGTTGTTCGTCGCGTTGACGTCGGTGATCGCGTACGCGGTGGTGGTGGTCCAGTCGAAGGTGCCGGGGACGACGACCACCGGACCGAAGTGGGTGTCGTGGAGGGTGCGGCTGACCGGCACGGTGCCGCCACCCGGGGCGGGCACCTGGACGGTGACCGTGCGGGTGGTCATCTTCCGGGCCCGGCCGTCCACGTAGTACGAGGTGGGGTCGCCGGGGACCAGCGCGAGCCGGTGCCAGACGAAGCGCCGGGCGGTGGAGACGGTGTGGCTCCAGGCGAGCGTGCGGTTGTGCCCGATCTCGATGATCGGGTCGCCGACCAGCGCCGCACCCTCCACGTCGTAGCGGCCCGGGACCTTCAGGTGCATCCGGTAGAAGCGCTCCGCGCCCTCCCACGGGAAGTGCGGGTTGGCCAGCACCATCCCGCCGCCGTGCGTGGTGGCCCGCGCGCCCAGCCCGTACGCGTTGCTGCCGACTCCGGCGGGCGCACCGTCGCGGGCGGCGAGGACCGCCGCGGCGCCCGGCGCGTCGAGGGCGGCGGCCGGGCCGGTGGCCGTGGGCGGGGCGGCGGCGACGATCCCGTCGAGCACCGCCCGCGAGCCGGCCCGGACCATGCTGGCCCAGCTCGCGCGCCACATGTCCAGTTCGGTCAGCGGACGCACCCACGGCTTGCCACGGCAGGCCGGGTCGGTGAGGTGCGCCGCTCCGGTGCGGCGCAGATAGCTGTTGTAGCCGGCGACGAAGCCGCGGATCTGGTCCCGGACCTCGTCGGACGGGGAGTGCACCCCGTCGCGGGGCCCGTGCAGCAGCCGCTCCGCCGTGCCGTCGTCGATCGCCTTGCGGTGGAACAGGTCGCTGCGGACGTTCGCGTCCGTGGGGCTCGCCGCTCCGAAGTAGCGGGACCGCTCGGCGTTGACCGTGACGACCTTCTCCGCGATGACGCAGATGTTGTCCTCGGCCTGGACGTGGCCGACGCCGAAGCCGAGGCTGGCGAAGTTGCGGGCGGTGATGTGCGGGACGCCGTACGACGCCCGGCGGATCTCCGCCGAGTAGCCGCCGTCACGGTGCCGCGCGGCGGCCGGCGGAACGCCGGCGACCGCGGTGGTGGCGACCGTGGCGAGGGCGGTGACCAGCGCGCAGAGCGGCCTTGGCCTCATCGGGACTTCCTCCCGTCCGGTGGACGTGTGAGAAGTTCACACGACCGGCATTCTCGCCGGGCGCGGGCGTGCCGAGGAAGACCCGACCGGGAAACCGGGTTGTTCCCCCTACGGACCACCCGGACGCTGGGTAACGTCGGCGGCACCCGGGGTCGACGAGGGGGTGGGACCGGTGGGCGAACCGTTCCGCCCGGTGGTGATCGGCGTCGACATCGGCACCACCAGCGCCAAGGCGGTCGCGTACGACGTGGACGGTGTCCAGCTCGCCCACCACTCGGTCGGCTACCCGCTCGACGAGCCCCTCCCCGGCTACGCGGAGCAGGACGCGCGGCACATCCACGCGGCGGTGCTGGAGTCGGTGCGCACGGTCGTGGCGGAGCTGGACCGGCCGGTCGCCGGGCTCTCCTTCGGCACGGCGATGCACAGCCTGATCGGCCTGGACGCCGACGGTCACCCGCTCACCCCGTCGGTCACCTGGGCCGACTCCCGGGCCAGCCTGCAGGCGGAGCGGCTGCGCGCGGTCCCGTCCGGGCTGGCGCTGCACCGCCGCACCGGCACCCCGGTCCATCCGATGGCGCCGCTGCCCAAGCTGCTCTGGTTCGCCGAGCAGGAGCCGGTGCTGTTCGGGCGGGTGGCGTACTGGGTGGGCATCAAGGACTGGGTGCTGCTGCGGCTGTGCGACGCGCTGGTGACCGACCATTCGGTCGCCTCCGCCACCGGGCTGATGGACCTGCACCAGCTCTCCTGGGACGAGGAGGCACTCGGGATCGCCGGGATCACCGCCGAGCAGTTGCCGGAGCTGGTCCCCACCACCACCGTGCTGCCCGGTCTCACCGCCGAGGCCGCCGCGGCCACCGGGCTGCCCCGGGACACGAGGGTGGTCGTCGGCGCCGGGGACGGCCCGCTGGCCAACCTCGGGCTCGGCGCGGTCGCCCCGGGCGTGATGGCCTGCACGATCGGCACCAGCGGCGCGATGCGGGTGATGGTGGAGCGCCCCGGCGTCGACCCGCTCGGCGGGGTGTTCTGCTACGCGCTGACCGAGCACCGCTGGGTGGTCGGCGGGGCGATCAACAACGGCGGCGTCGTGCTGGAATGGACCGGCGAGGCGCTCGCTCCCGAACTGGGCGAGGACGCCGAGGAGGAGCTGCTGGCGCAGGCCGCCCGGGCGCCGGTCGGCTCCGGCGGTCTGATCATGCTGCCGTACCTGCTCAGCGAGCGCGCCCCGCACTGGAGCGCGCTGCCGCGCGGCGCGTACGTGGGGCTGACCAACTGGCACCGCCGCGCGCACCTGGTGCGGGCCGCGCTGGAGGGCGTCTGCCAGCAGTTGGCGCTGGTGCTGGCCTCGGTGCGGGCCGCTGGCAACGAGGTACGGGAGATCCGCGCCAGCGGCGGCTTCGCGCGCAGCCCGCTGTGGCGGCAGATGCTGGCCGACGTGCTCGGCGTGCCGGTGCACTTCCCCGCCACGAGTGAGGGCTCCGGCTTCGGCGCGGCGCTGCTCGGCATGGAGGCGCTGGGGCTGATCCCCTCCATCGACGTCGCCGCCCACCTGGTGCGCATCGAGGAGACGGCACGCCCGGATCCGGCCGCCGCCGCCACGTACGCCGCCCTGCTGCCGCTCTTCGCCGGGCTCTACGACGCGCTGGTCCCCACGTTCACCGCGCTGCGCCGCCTCGCCCCGGGCCTGCCGCCGACACCGGCGCCGGCACCACCGACGCGGTAGGGCGCCGCCCGGTCGGGTGACGCCGCCGGGGGCGCCGACAGCGGCCCGGGCGTCGCCGACACCGGTGACCCCGGGGCCCGCCGGACGCGGTGCCGCCCGGCGGGCACCGTCAGGGGGCCTCGACCCCGGAGATGAGGTAGCGGTGCACCTCCGCGCCGCGGATCGCCACCGCCTGCTCCTCGGCGGGGCCGGAGCCCCGGAAGTCGAGCAGTTGCTCCTCGGACTCCCAGCGCTCGTAGACGTTGATCCGTCCCGGCTCGACGAGGTCCGCGCCGATCGCGAAGTCGACGCAACCCGGCGCGGACCGCGCCTGCCGGACGACCGACACGCAGTCGGCCAGGTAGGCGTCCCGCTGGTCCGGGTCGACGTAGAGACTGCCGGCGACGATGAGCACTGTTGACCTCCGGGGCGGCGCGCCTCAGGCGCGGGTGATGGCGTTGGCGTGGATGGCCTCGCCCAGGTACGCGGCCATCCCCGGCCTGATCCTCTCGAAGTACGCCGTGAACCGCTCGTCCGCCATGTACATGTCGGCCAGCCCGGTGTGGATCTCGTACGAGCACTCGTAGTACCAGCGGCTGATCAACTGCCGGTGCTCCTCGGCCAGGTCCATCGCCGCCGGGCTGTCGGCCGGCGCGCCGGAGGACATCACCTCGGCGAACCGCCGCCCCCAGTCCTCGTTCTCCGCCCTGTTCCGCAGCCAGTCGTCCTTCGTGTAGCGCGACACGCGCCGGTTCGACTCCCGGTACGCCTCGCTGCCGCCCCAGCGCCGCTCGGCCTCCTCGGCGTGCGCGTCCGGGTCGAAGTCGCCGAAGACCTCGAACCGCTCCTGCGGGGTGAGTCCGATGTTCAACCTGCTCGCCTCCATCGCGAACTCGATCGCCGTGACCATCTCCTGGAGCCGCCTGATGCGTACGGTCAGCAGCTCGTGCTGGCGGCGCAGGTGCGCCGCCGGGTCACTCGCCGGGTCGTCGAGGATCGCGGCGATCTCCTCCAGCGGGAACCCCAGCTCCCGGTAGTAGCGGATGTGCTGCAACCGCTCCAGGTCGGCGTCGTCGTAGCGCCGGTATCCCGCGCCGCTGCGCCCGCCGGGCGAGAGCAGTCCGATCTCGTCGTAGTGGTGCAGCGTCCGCACGGTCACGCCGGCCGCCTTCGCCACCTGTCCCACCGTGTACGCCATGGCTTCCCTCCCTTCCGCCGTCGAGGCTCCCGCCTGCCGTTACGTGAGGGTCAAGCCCGATTCTGCGACCTGTGCCACGCGGCTGGCCGGCGATCGGTCGGTACCGCCCGAACGCGTGTGGGCCGCCCGGTCTGCGGGCGGCCCACACGGTCATTACGTCGAGTCGTCAGCGCCTCACCAACGGCGGGTGCTATCCGGCCACGCGTCGTAGGGCACGGCCGACAGGATCGGGTCCCACCCGGTGCTGGCAGGGCCCGTCGGCGCGTAGGCGGTCACGTCGGTGCCGCTGCCGTTGAACGGGCTGGCGTCCAGGTAGCCGGTGACCACACCGTCGGCGTCCCGCCGGTAGTAGTGACCTCCGCCAGGGGAGAAGAGCGAGGTCATGTTGCTCCAGCCGGTGGTCACCAGATCCTGCCGGTGCCACACGTCGTTGGCGTCGACGTCGTACGCCACCAGGATGCTGCCGGCCGTGGCGACGAGCCGGTTCCTACCGGTGGCGCCCAGCGTGGGCAGGCTGAACCCGGTGGCCGGATCGCCGTTGTTGTCGTACACCGGCCAGCCGGGGAAGTCGCCCGGCCCCGGCTTGGCCTTGGTCACCTTGTAGCGGCGCAGGAAGCCGTTGGCCGTGCCGAAGAGGCCGCCGTTGCCGTCGTGGACCAGCCGGTCATGGGTCCACCCGCTGGTGGCGATCGGCGCCGACACGGTGAAGGCCAGCGGCTCGTGGCTGGTGACGTCCACCCGGTAGAGGTGCGCGTTGGTGCCGGTCATCACGATGGTGTCCGAATTGAGGGTGGCCATCGCCTTCGGGGTGAAGCCGAGGGTCTGCGCCGAGACGGTGCTGACCTTCTTCGCCCCGGTCACCGGATCGAGCGCAGTGTACGACAGGCGGCCGTCGGGCTTGGCGCCGAAGACCGAGACGAGCCCGGCCCAGGGGCGGGCGGAGAGCAGCACCTGGTTCCAGCCGGAGGTACTGACCGGGTCGGTGGGGAAGCTCTGGATATCGGTGCCGCTGCCGTCGACGGGGCTCGCGTCACGGTAACGGTCCAGTCGGCCGGTGGAGCTGCGGGCGTAGTAGAAGCCGCCGCCGGGCGAGACGAGGTGCGTCGGGGCAGCCCAGCCCGTGGTGGCCAGCGTACTGACGGTCCACCCACCCGGGCCGTCTCCGTAGACGCGGTAGGAGAGCAGCCGGCCGTCGGAGACCGTGCCGAGGATCCGTCCGGGGGCCGGCGAGGTGATGGTCTTCTGGCCGAAGCCGGAGGAGACCGCCGTCGCCCGGGTGAGGTCCGCGCCCGTCGGCTTGGCGCTGGTGATCGTGCGCCGGTAGAGGTGGTTGGTGCTCCCGTTGATGTAGTAGAGGGAGCCGTAGCCGTCGTAGGCCAGCCGGTCGTACGGCGACCACCCCGCGGCGATGTTCGTCGTGGTGAAGGTCAGCGGGTCGTGTCCGGTCACGTCCACCCGGTACAGGGTGCCGCCGGTGTCGCTGATCAGGATCGTGTTCTCGTTCAGCGTCGCCATCGCCTTGGGCGTGAAGCCGAGGGTTGCGGTCGACTGCCGGTTGGCCCGCAGGTCGCCGGTGGCGGAGTCGATGACGCCGTAGGTGAGCTGACCGCTGGCGAGGACACCGAATATCTGCACGTCGGCGAGCTGCTCACGGACCCAGGGGCCGAGGTCGTCCACGCGGGTGGCGGTGGCGCCGTCGCGGGTCTCGGTCTCGCCCAGGCAGCCCTTCTGCCAGGACGTGGCAGCGATGGCGACCAACTCGACGGTGCCTGCGTCGTCGCGGAACGCCGGGCCGCCGGCGTCGCCCTTGCAGAGGGTGGCGCCGGCCGACGCGCCGACCAGCCCGACGGACCCGCCGGTCAAGTCTTGGACGGTGAAGGATCCCTGGTGCAGCCGGTTCGGCACCCACTCCGTGGCGGTGCGGCCGTAGCCGGTGACCCGTAGGGTCTCGGCGGCGGTCGGCGCGGTGGTGGCGAGCGCGACCGTGGGCACGCCGGTGGCTGGGGCGGAGAGCCGCGCCAGTGCGAGGTTGCGGCCCGGGTGGGGCACGACGTGGGTGACGCGGCGATGCACTCCGGACGTGGTCGTGAGGTCCGTGCGGCCGACGAGCGCGGTGGTCGCCCGGGCGGGCGCGCCGGTGACGGTCGGATTGGTGCCGTCGGCGAAGCAGGACTTCGCCGTCACCAACCAGTTCGGGTCGATGAGCGCGCCGGAGCAGGCGCGCACGTCACCGAAGGTGATCTTGGCGTTGAAGAGGTAACTGCCGTCCGGGACCGGATCGGCGGCGGCGATGGCCGAGGCGGAGCCGCCGCCCAACAGCCCGGCCGCGAGGGTGGCACCCAGCAGGGCGGCGCCCCACCGGCGTACACGACGAGATGACAAAGTGGTCCCCCGTGTCTCTAGGTGTCATCCGGGCCGATCAGGCGGCTCGGATCGCGCGCATGCTATCGAGCCGGGTACATGAACCGGGGGCCCCGCTCGCAAAGCCTCCACTATGGACATATGGCGTCGAATCGGCCGGTATCCGGGGCGGTGTGTCAGCGTTGGCGGGCCTTCAGGACCACTCCTCCACCGGGTCGCCGTCCCGCCCCGAGCCGGCCGGTCCAGCGTCGTCCGCCGGGGAGGCGGCGACCGGCGGTCCGCCGTGCGTCCAGGGCGTCTCATCGACCGCCGGGAACGCCCCCGCCGGCATGAACGCGTCCGACAGGGTGGTGTAGCAGAGCCGCTCCCCCACCTCGGGCACGCTGCCCGGCGGCGCGGTCAGCCCCCGGCCCATCCCCCCGGAGAGCTCCAGCACGACCTCGGTCTTGCCGTCCGCCGCCGGGGTGACGAAGACCACCCGGGCCTTCTGCGCCGGCCGGGCCGGCGAGTACAGCGTCGCGCCGACCGGCACGAGCACCGGCTCGGTGCTGACCAACTGGATCCGGGGGCGCAGCACCGGCCGCTTGCCGGTGTCGTCCACCCGCTTCGGGTCCGCCAGGGTCACCTCGCCGACGAACGCCTCCCCGGTCAGCCGGTGCTCCGCCATCACCAGCGGGTCGTCGTAGGCGCGCTGCACCGCGTACGAGGTCAGGGCCCGTTCCAGCCGGTGCAGCCGCTGGGCGGCGGCGACCGCCCCGTCGCGGCGGGGTTGCGGCGCGCCGCCGGAGTCGACGTGTTCGGCGTAGCCGGTGAAGGCGTCCTTGTCGCCGTCCCACCGGCCGGCCACCCGGGCCCCCGGGGGCAGGCCGCGCAGCAGCCCCACGCCGCGCCACATCAGCTCCCAGGTGGGCGCGAGCTGGTCGCGCAGCAGCCGTTCCAGCTCCGCGTACGCCCCGGCGCGCGCGACCGGGTCGTCCTCGGCGTCGGTGTACGCGGCGATGGCCGGGGCGAGCCACCGGTTGTCGAAGTCCGGGTCGGTGGCCGGCCCGGCGGGCGGGCAGGTCGCCGGGTCCTCGGCCCGGGCCGCCGCATCGGCGCCGGTGAGCCCGGCGGGCGGGTCGATCCAGCCGAGCAGCGCCGGCAGGTGCAGGTCCTCCACCACGCTCTGCCCGGTGGCCCAGTGCAGGGCCAGCGCGTCGGTCATCGCCACGAGCGCCGACGAGCCGGGATGCTCGGCCCGCTCGGCGAAGAACGTCAGCCAGCGCCCGAGCACCGGCACCGACGGGTGCACCGGATACTCCCCGTCGGGGCGGCGGAAGCGGGTGGAGCGGCCGAGCAGCCGCAGGAAGGTGATCCCGGCGGGGTTCGGCACCAGCAGCTGCGGGGCGTCGACGTGACGGTAGCGCACGTCCCGGCCCCGGTCGACCGGCACCGCCTCGGAGACGCCCCGGAACCCGTCCAGGTAGGGCAGCACGATCCCGGCCAGCTCGGCGGCGAACGCGAACCGCTGGTCGCGGTTGCGGGGCTGCGGCACGATCAGCAGCCGCGCCGCGTCCGGGGCGTCGCCGACCAGCGCCGCCAGCGGCGCGTTCGCCTCGCCGGCCATCGCCAGCGGCACCAGCACCAGCGGTCGCTCGGCCAGGTGCAGGTGCCGGACGGTGGCCACCGGCTGGGCCACCCCGGCGGCGAGCGCCTGGGCCCGGGCCAGCGCGCGCAGCGTGCTCACACCGACCTGCCCGCACGGCCGGTGGCGGCTGATGGCCGCGCCGCTCGCCCCGGCCCCGCGAGTGAACCGGCGCGGGGCGGCGAGGCATCGGCCGGGTGGTGGCGACGGGCTGCCGGCGTACTCATGCGGGGGTCCCGGTGAGGGCGTCGGCGCGCAGCCGGGCGGCGGCCCGCAGCAGCGCGGCGGCCTCCTCCTGCCCGGGCTCCGGCGTGCGCTCGCCGGCGGCCAGCGCCAGCACCTCGTCGACCTCCGCGACCCCGCCGAGCGCCTCCCGGACCGGCCGGCCCAGCGCCCCGGTGTGGCCCCGCGCCTCGGTGCGGCAGAAGTACGCCAGCTCGCAGGCCGCCAGGCAGTCGGGTGCGTAGCGGGCCGCCACCCTCGACAGCGCGGCGAGCAGCGCCGCGGGCTCCGCCGTCACGTCGGCGGTGAAGTCCTCGGGCACGGTGGCCAGCAGCGCGTCGACCCGGGCCATCCGGTCGAGCTGGCGGCGCAGCACCAGCAGTTGCTTGCGCACGTCGACCAGGCTGGCCACCGGCTGGTTGGCGAAGTCGCGCGGGCAGACCAGCACCGCGTCGTGCGACACCAGCTCCGGGTCGTGGCCGGCGGCGGCGAGCAGCTCGCGCAGGGCCAGCACGTAGACGGCGGCCTGGATCGCGGCGGCGGACACCTTGGCCGGGTCGGCCTGGCCGTCGACCACCGGGAACGACTTGATCTCGACGACGTGGAACCGGCCGGCGAGCCGGGCGGCGACCAGGTCCGGCTCCAGGTGCACCCGGCGGCCGGCGACGTCCAGACCCAGCAGCGGGTGGTCGAACAGCGCGGCGCCGTCGTCCGTCCCGCCGGGGGTCGCGCCGGTCAGCAGCGCGGCGGAGCGGCGGTGCCGGGCCGCCGTGTCGTCCTCGACGCCGTCGCCGAGGTCCGTCCAGCTCGCCGCCGCCGGCACCGGTACGCCCAGCCGCTCGGCGACCAGCCGCAGCAGCTCGGCCCCGCCGTCGGCCTTGACCTGCGCCTCGAACGCGTTGCCCCGGGTGATGGCGAACCGGGACTGCCCGAACCGGGCGGGAAAGCCGATCCGCTCGGCCAGCTTCGGCTTGTCCACCCCCGCGCCGTCCAGCACGGCCCGCCGGGTGCAGCCCGGGTTGCCGGTCAGGGCGGCGATGGTGCGCGCGTTGTGCCGCCTCGGTGGCACGCCGCCGCGGATCGCGGCCAGTCGTTCCTCGGTGCTCGTCACGATCCGCCACGATAGGCGGTCACCGCCGCCCGCGCCGGGCGCCGCCCCGACCGGTGACACCCGGCGCGGGGCCGGGCCGGGCGGAGCCGGCTCAGAGCAGGGCCGCGAACGGCCCCAGGACACCGCAGCAGATCAGCCCGAACACGCCCAACGTGAGCAGCGCGATGCTGTAGTTCGACCAGAGCCCGAACTTCGTCACGTCGGTGCCGTAGCCGTCGTAGGCGCGGTTGCGCCAGCCACCGAAGCGGAACGACAGGTGGTAGGCCACGCCGGGCTGGGCGACCAGCGTGGTGGTGATCAGCGGCAGGCCCATGAAGTCGGTGTACCGGACGTCGTGCGAGCCGGGAGGGATCACCACGTACCAGGTGCCCTCGCCGGGGATCGGCACCGTCTGGCCGCTGACCTTGAACTTGCTCGTGGTGGGGGCGGGCACGATGTACGGGCCACGGTTCACCGAGACGACGAGCACCGCGTAGCCGGGCGGTGGCGCGATCGGGTGGGGGTACACCATCGGCGTCACGGGGCCGGGCATGTGCGGGTACGACGCATGAGGGGGGTACGACACCGCCACATCCTGGCACGCCCCGACCAGCCTGCCGGGCGCCGACGGATCACGGACCGGTCAGCGCCCGGCGGAGCGGTTCCAGGGCGAACGGGGCAGGGCGGTGCCGGCCAGCGGTCGGCGGTCGCGGCGACGGCGGCGGCGGCGTCCGGGGGTGCACGGCGGCCGGGAGACGGTGTGCACCGGAGCCGGGGCGGGCACGGCGGGCTGCCGGCCGATCAGCCAGCAGAGGAAACGGGCCATCGGTGGGGCTCAGCCGACCGGGAGGCGCTCGGCCTCGGACCGGGAGATCTCGTACTGGGCGCCGCAGAAGGTGCACTGCTGCACGTAGCGGGTGCGGATCGGGATGATCGGCACGAAGAACAGGCTGAACTTCGTCGATCGGCGCGTGATCACCTGCGCGGCGTGGTTGTGGCAGTTGCGGCAGACCTGCTGCACCACGCCGGACTGGTTGACCTTGGTCCGGAGCCCGAAGATGAAGAACATCGCCCCCCAGTACCCACCAGTCGCCCGTCTATCACCTGCGATCTTCGACGGCCTCGGGCGCGCTCCGGTCGGAGCGCGCCCGAGGCGTACGTCAGCTGGTCGCCTTCGCGGGTGCGGGTTCCAGGCCCGGCACCTCCGCGGGGAGCCAGATCGGCTGCCAGTCCGCCATCTCGTGGAAGCGGCGCAGCTCGAACAGCCCCGAGAGCGACCCCGCCCAGGCCCCGTACGGGGGGTTCTGCTCGTCGAAGCCGGACTGCACGAAGGTCAGCTTCGTCTTCCCCTGCGACTCGGCCAGCTCCCAGGTGCTGACGCCGGTCGGCCCCCAGTCCACCGACAGCTTCCGGCCGGGCTCCAGGTCGACGACCCTGGCCGCGTAGCCGTGCTCGAAGCCGCCCATGGCGTAGCGGCCGCCGACCCACGGCTCGATGCCGATCGGGTAGCCGAACCAGGCGCTGGCCTGCTCGGAGTCGGTCAGCGACTCGAACACCTTCGCCGTCGGCGCGTCGATCAGCAGCTCGCCGCGCAGCTCGGCGGAGGTGAAGTCGACCTTCGGCAGCAGCGGTTGCCCTTCCAGGTGGGCGGCCAGGTTGGCGATCGACAGGCTCCAGAAGGTCTGGAGCACGCCCCGGATGGTGCTGCCGCTCATCGCCTCGGCGAAGTCGAAGTGGCTCTGGGTCAACGTCAGCACGGTGGTGTCGGGGCCCTCCGCGCGCAGGGCGAACTCGGTGGTGGTCTCGACGCCGTCGAGCAGCCAGGTGAAGCGCAGCGTGTCGTCGTCGGCGTGCAACAGCCGCTGGTGCGGCGCGTCGCCCTCCGGGGTGTACCGGCCCCAGAACTCGTACCGTCGCGGCAGCTCGACCTCGGCGTGCTCGGCGAGCCAGAGGCGCAGCTCGGCCGGGTCGGTCAGGGCGCGGCGGACGGTCGCGACGGGCGCGGCGAGGCGTACGGGCAGCTTCATCGGTTCACTCACGGTCTTTCCCCTTCGGATAGCAGGCCACGGCGAGCTTGAAGGCGTCGCCCTCGGCGCCCCCGTAGCGCGTGAACAGGTCCCGCAGAGCGGTCTGCAGGTCGTGCAGGAACTGCTGGCGTTGTTCCGCCGGCACCCGGATCTCGCCGGCGACCCCGATCGAGGGGAGCTCGGGGGCGGCGCGGTCCAGCCCGGCGATGTCCTCCTGGACCTCCTCCATCAGGTCCAGCAGGTAGCCGAGGCTCAGCTCGTCGCGGGCGCGGCGCAGGCCGATCCGCCCGACCAGGCGGGGGGACAGCCAGTAGGAGCGGGCGGCGGCCTGGTAGATGCCCTCCGTGATGCCCCGGACCTTGCGCTCGTTGACCAGCTCGACCAGGCCGGCGGCGACGAGCTGCTTGACGTGGTAGTAGACGCGCTGCGGCGTCTGCTCCAGCCGGGTGGCGACCTCGGTGCAGGTGCGGGGCTCGGCCAGTTGCCGCAGCACCTCGACGCGCTGCGGCTTGAGCAGGACCTCGGCCTGCTCGATCTGTTCCAGGTACAGGACGTCTCTCATGGCAAAATCAGTTTGTACGTACAAAATTTGTTTGTCAATGGCTCCGCCGGAAGCCGCGCCGACGGCGGCGCGGCTTCCGGACGCGGGTCAGGGCAGCCAGTCGGGGCGCAGCGGGTAGCCGCTCGCCCCCTCCGGGCCGTTGCGGGTGGCCAGCACCTGGTGCAGCTGGATGCCGTTACGCTCGAACGCCAACCGGGACCCGGCCATGTAGAGGCCCCACACCCGGGCCGTGCCCGGCCCCACCTCCGAGACGCAGAAGTCCCAGTGCGTCACGAGGTTGCGGCACCAGGCGGCCAGCGTCAGCGCGTAGTGCAGCCGCAGGTTCTCCTCGTGCTGCACCTCCAGCCCGACGTCGTGGATCTCGCCGACCACGCGCCCCGGGCCGGCCAGCTCCCCGTCGGGGAAGACGTAGCGGTCGATGAACGCGCCCGAGCGGTGCGGCGCGCGGTTGTCGGCCCGCGTGATGCAGTGGTTGAGCAGCCGGCCGTCCGGCCGCAACCGGTCCCGCAGGGCGCCGAAGTAGGCCGGGTAGTTGCGCACCCCGATGTGCTCGGTCAGGCCGATCGAGGAGACCGCGTCGAACTGCTCGCGCGGCGCGTCCCGGTAGTCGAGGTGGCGCACCTCGGCCAGGCCGGTCAGCCCCTCCCGCTCGATGGCCGCCCGGGCCCACTCGGCCTGCGCCCGGGACAGGGTCACCCCCAGCGCCTTCACGCCGTACTCGCGGGCCGCGTGCCGGACCATGCCGCCCCACCCGCAGCCCACGTCGAGCAGCCGCATCCCCGCCCTGAGCGCCAGCTTCTGCGCCACCAGGTCGTACTTGGCCGCCTGCGCCTGCTCCAGCGTGTCGTCGGGCGAGCGGAAGACCGCGCAGGTGTACGTCATCGACGGGCCGAGCACCTTCTCGTAGAAGGCGTTCGAGACGTCGTAGTGGTGGGAGATCGCGGTGCTGTCCCGGGTGCGGGAGTGCCGCAGCCCGTTCACCAGGCGCTTCCAGCGCGGCAGCGCCTCCTGCGGCGGGGGCGGCGGCGGCATCAGCCGCTCCCAGCCCAGCCCGCGCACCAGGGCCAGCCCCTCGGCCAGCGACGGCGTACGCAGCCGCAACTCGTCCTTGAGCACCCGCAACGCCTCGTACGGGTCGCCGGGGTGCACCCCCTGCAACGCCAGGTCGCCGCCGACGTACGCCCGGGCCATGCCCAGGTCGCCCGGGGCGGTGAGCAGGTACGTCAGGCCCCGCTCGGAACGGATCGACAGGGTGATCCCGGCGTCGGCCGGGCCTACCGCGCTGCCGTCGTACCCGGTGACCCGCACCGGCAGGGCACCGGTGGTCAACGCGCGGACGACGTCCGCCACGGTCGGACCCGGGCGCCGGCTCCCCGCCGGCGGGCTGGCGGGAGCGCTCGCCGCCCCCTGGTCTCGATCGGTCAGGCTCATGCTCGTGCTACCGCCTTCTCGTACAGTCCGGTGAGCCGGTGGTCCGGGTCGTAGCGGTCCCGGACGGCGCGCCACGTCGCGCCGCCGTAGAGCCGGTCGAACGATTCCCGGTCGTAGTACGCGTCGGAGTAGAGCGACTTGTGGCCGCCCGACTCCGACACCATGCGCTCGATCGCGCGGTTGACGTCGCCGTCGGCGGCGCCCTGCGCGATCGGCACGCTGCCCCAGAAGCCGACGTTGACGTAGTTCTGCCCGGCCCGCAGCGGATAGAGCGGCCAGGCCCGGGCCGATCCCGGGCCGGAGGGCTCGCGCAGCCGCAACGGACAGAGCCAGACCGGGGTCATCCCGACGGTGCGGGCGAACCAGCGCAGGAACTCGGCCGTCCGCTCCAGCGGGATCTCCACGTCCTGCACCACCCGCTCGCGCGCCGGCTGGCCGCGCAGGCGGTCGATCCGGGCGGCCACGCCGTGGCGGTGCTCCAAACGGACCAGCCGGTGGTAGACGTCGCTGCGCCGCCACCGCGCCGGCCACACCCGCCGCAGCACCGGGTGCTGCACGCCGAACGCCGCCGAGCACCAGAACCAGTCGGTGTCCCAGCGCCAGAGATAGTCGTACGTGGTCAGTGCGTCGTGCGTGCGCCGGCGCAGCGAGCGGTAGTAGATGTCCTGGCCCGTGTAGTCGCTGGCCGGCGGCGCGTCGTCGGTGAAGGTGCCGAGCACCAGGTACGCCTCGCCGGGGCTGAACATCACCCCGTCCATCGCGTCCACCGCCTCCCCCGCCCAGGACCGGGTCGCCGTGACCTCGGCGAGCGCGTCGGCGAGCGCCTCCAGCCGGGTGAACCGGACGTTGCGCAGGGCCACGAAGCGGCGTACCGGCTGCAGCTCGATGCGCAGCCGGGTGGCGTAGCCCAGGCTGCCCAGCGAGTTGGGGAACGCCGCGAAGAGGTCGGCGTGCTCCCCCTCCGGACGCGCGGTGACGATCCCGCCGGACCCGGTGAGCACGTCCATCTCGACCACCGACTCGTGCGGCAGTCCGTTGCGGAACGACGTCGACTCGATGCCGAGCCCGGTCACGGCCCCGCCGAGGGTGATGGTGCGCAACTGCGGCACCACCAGCGGCATCAGCCCGTGCGGCAGGGTCGCGTCGACCAGGTCCTCGTAGGTGCACATGCCCTGCACGTCGGCCGTGCGGGCGACCGGGTCCACGGCGAGCACGCCCGTGAGCCCGCTGACGTCCAGGCCCGGGGCGCGCGGGGCGGACCGGGGACGGAACAGGTTGGAGGTGCGCTTGGCCAGCCGCACCGGTTCGCCCGCGGGCACCGCCGCGTACGACTGTCGCAACCGGGCCACCGCACCGTCGTGGTCGACCGGATGATGATCCACACGGACCGCACACATGCGATCACTGTACGCGCCAGGGCGCCCGCAGCGGGGGACGTCCACCGGCGCGCTCACGGCCCCGTCGACCGACTGGCCGTCGCCGGCCCGCCGGCATAGCGTGGAAGCCATGCCGAGAGCCGTCTGGAACGACCTGGTCGTGGCCGAGAGCGACGACACCGTGCTGGTCGAGGGGAACCACTACTTCCCGCGCGCCGCCCTGCGCGCCGACCTGATCCGCGAGTCCGACACGCACACCGTCTGCCCGTGGAAGGGCACCGCGTCCTACTACACCCTGGAACACGACGGCCGGACCAGCGCCGACGCGGTCTGGTACTACCCGGAGCCGAAGCCGGAGGCGGAGATGGTCCGCGACCGGGTCGCCTTCTGGAAGGACGTCCGGGTCGTCGACTGACGCGCCCCTCAGCCGGCGCGCAGCATGCGCAGCTGGGCCAGGTGCTTCGGCAGGTGGACGCGGGCGTGCAGGTCGAGGGTGCGGCCCCAGGGCAACGGCTCGTCGACGACGAGGTCGAAGCCCTCCCGCAGGTGGGTGTCGACCGGGGTCTGCGCCGCCGCGCCGAGCCGCTCGGTCAGCGCGCAGAGCTTCTGGCTGGTGGCCCGCAGCAGGGTGGCCAGCCCGGCCAGCCCGCCGCACTCGACGACCAGCGCGTCCACCTGCGGGCGGTGGATGGTCTCCAGGTCGTAGTACGCGAACGGCGCGCCCGCGATGACCGCCTCGGTCGCCTCGGTCATCAGCTCGTCGTTGGCGGCGAGGTGCGCGACGATCTGCTCGGCGCTCAACTGCCCAGCCGGCGGTGGCCCGAACCCGCCCGCGTCGACCTCCGCGAGCACCTCCGCGTACGCCCCCCGCAAAGCCCCGCTGTCCATGTCCCCAGTCAATCCCGGCCCGCGCCGTCCGACCCGGCGTTCCCGCGGGCGGTTCACCCGGAAGGGACCGGCCGGAAACGCCAGGTCAGCGCCGGCGCGACTGCCGGGTGCGCAGGTAGTCGGAGACCACGTACTCGCCGAGGTCCTCCAGGTCCGGGGTGAACATGCGGCCCTTCGAGCGGCGCGCCACGGCGTCGACGAAGCGGCGCAGGCCGGGATCGTCGCCGAGCATGAACAGGTTGAGCGTGGCGCCGTAGCGGGTGAGCCGGTCCACCTCGCGCACGGTCGCCTCGATCGTCTCCGGCAGCGACGGCCAGTGGAACAGCGCCTCCCCGTCGTCCGGGTCCAGGTGGGCGGTCGGCTCCCCGTCGGTGACCACCAGCACCACCGGCTCGGCGTCCGGGTGCCGCCGCAGGTGCCGGGCGGCCAGCCGCAACGCGTGCTGGAGGTTCGTGCCCTGCCGCAGGTCGGGCTCGACGGCGGCCAGCTCCTGCTGGGTCAGCGGCAGCGCCTCCAGGCCGAAGCCGACGATCTGCAACGCGTCCTGGGGGAACCGGGTGGCCATCAGGTGCGCCAGCGCCAGCGCCGTCTGCTTCATCGGGCCCCACCGGCCCTGGGAGATCATCGAGTAGGAGAGGTCGACGCAGAGCACCACCGCCGCCGAGGCCCGCCGCTCGGTCTCCACCACCTCGAAGTCCTCGACGGCCAACCGCACCGGCACGCCGGAGCCGGCGCGGCGGACCGCCCGGGTCAGCGTCCGCACCACGTCGAGGGGCTGCTCGTCGCCGTACTCCCACGGCCGGGAGCCGCCGCTGACCTCGCCGGCGGCGCCCGCCGAGCGCAGGTCGTGCTGGCCGCGCGGCCCGGCCGTCAGGTCGGCGAAGACGCGCCGCAGCGCCGTGCCGCCGAGCCGGCGCAGCGCCTTCGGGCTCAGGGTCAGCCCGTCGGCGTCCCGGCTCACCCAACCCTGCCGGCGCAGCTCCCGCTCCAGTTCCCGCAGCCGGCGTACGTCGTCGGCGGCGTCGCGGCCCAGCGTCCGGGCCACCGCGTCGACGTCGACGTCGTCCAGGGTCGCGCCCGGATGCTCCTGGTCGAGCTGGTCCAGCAGCTCGTCCAGCTCGGCGATCTCGCCGAGCGCCCCGGCGGCCTCGCCGTAGCCGAGCGGCCGTTCGCCGCGTACCCGCTCGCCCGGGCCCCGGTGCAGGTCGGGGCGGAGGGCGCGGAGGTTGGCGTCCAGCGCGGACAGCTCCCCGGCGAGCCGGTCGCCGAGCGACTGCCGCATCAGGCCGGCCAACTCCTCGCGCTGGCGGTCGGACAACGAGCGCATCAGCCGCTCACCGGCGGCGGACCGCCGGGCCAGCACGTCGACCAGTTCGTCGACGTCGGCCGGCTGCTCGGGGAAGAACGCGCCGTGCCGGCGCATGAACTCGGCGAAGGCGTCGGTGGTGTCCTCCGACCGGGCGTGCCGGGCCAGCAGGTCGTTGAGGTCGCGCATCATCTCGGCCAGCCGCTGCTGCGCGGCCGGGTCCGCCGAGGCGCGCACCGCGTCGCGCAGCCCGGCGAAGCGCTGGCCGAGCACGTCGTCGCGCAGCCCGTCGAGGATCCGCTGGTACGTCCGGCGGGCCTCGTCGCTGGTCCACCGGTATCCGGTCAGCTCCGCCACGGCGCGGGCCGTCGAGCGGGGCAGGTTGTCCAGCACCGCCTCGGCGAACCGCGCGTCGTCGTCGGCACGCCCGCGCAGCTCGTCCCGCTCGGCGGCGAGCGCCTGGTCGAGCAGGGCCCGGGCCCGGGTGACCGCCCCGTCCAGGTCGCCCCGGCGCAACGCCTCCCGGCGCAGCCGCCTGGCCCGGGCGGCGAGGTCGTCGAGGCCGCCGCGCCCCTGGGGCCCCTGCCGCAGCAGGCCCCGCAGCGCCTCCCGGAGGCTGCCGCCGGCGAGCACCTCGGCACCGACGGCGTCCACCGCCCCCCGCACGTCGTACGGGGGCGCGAGCGGGTCGGGGCCGCCCCGCCACTGCCCGTACCGGAACCGGTCGCCGGCCATGCTCAGGCCCGGCCGCCGTAGCGGGTCCGGCCGGAGTCGGTGACGTCCTTGCCGAGCCGGCGGGTCAGGTGCAGCCCCTCCAGGACGAACTCCACGCCGGCCGCGACCTGCTCCGGGGTGGGCGCGTCGCCCAGCCCGAGCCGGTCCAGCGCCTTGGCCAGGCCGGGAACGGTGCCCACCTGACGCAGCAACTCGGCGGAGCCGACCAGCTCCCCGGTCTCAATCACCGCCTCGTCGTCGACCAGCGCGGTGAAGCCGGAGAGGTCCAGCCCGGCCAGCCGGGACCGGAACGTGTCGGCGGTCGCGGTCCGCAGCAGGTGGCCGAGGATCTCGACCTCCCGGCCCTCCTCGCCGCTCTCGAACTCGACCTTGCCGCGCAGGGTCGACGTCACCGACACCGCGTCGCCGACCCGGGCGACCGGCGCCTCCGGTCGCACCCCCTCGGCGGGCTGCGCCGCGGCGAGCAGGCCGGCGCGGCGCAGCGCGGCGGCGGCGACCGTCTCGGCAGCGGCGATGGCGAACCGGGCGGAGACCCCGGAGCGCGGGTCCACCGACGGCGACTCGCGCACCGCCCGGGCGAACCGCGCGAGGACCTCCAGCACGTGCTCCGGCACCTCGGCGACCAGGTCGGCCTCCTGCCGGATCAGGGCCAGCTCCAGGTCGAGGTCGACCGGGTAGTGGGTGCGGACCTCGGCGCCGAAGCGGTCCTTCAGTGGAGTGATGATCCGGCCCCGGTTGGTGTAGTCCTCCGGGTTGGCGCTGGCCACCAGGAACAGGTCCAGCGGCAGCCGCAGCTGGTAGCCGCGGACCTGGATGTCCCGCTCCTCCAGCACGTTGAGCAGCGCCACCTGGATCCGCTCGGCCAGGTCGGGCAGCTCGTTGACGGCGAAGATGCCCCGGTTGGTGCGCGGGACCAGGCCGAAGTGGATGGTCTCCGGGTCGCCGAGGGTGCGCCCCTGGGCGATGCGGATCGGGTCGACGTCGCCGATCAGGTCGCCGACGCTGGTGTCCGGGGTGGCCAGCTTCTCGCCGTAGCGCATCGAGCGGTGCAGCCACGCCACCGGCAGGTCGTCGCCGGCCTCGGCGACCAGCGCCCGCGAGCCCGGCGTGAGCGGGTGCAGCGGGTGCTCGTTGAGCACCGAGCCGGCGAGCACCGGGGTCCACTCGTCGAGCAGGCCGACGAGCGAGCGGATGAGCCGGGTCTTGCCCTGGCCCCGCTCGCCCAGCAGCACCATGTCGTGCCCGGCGAGCAGGGCCCGCTCGACCTCGGGCAGCACCGTGTCGTCGTAGCCGACGATGCCGGGGAAGCGGTCGGCGCCGGAACGCATCCGGGCCAGGAGGTTGTCGCGGAGTTCCTGCTTGACCGTGCGGTACGCGTGGCCGGCCGCCCGCAGCTCGCCGAGGGTGCCGGGCAGGTCCGCCGGTGGGGCCGGGGTAACCGGGGTAGGCGCAGTCACCCGACCAACGCTAGCTCACGAAAGCGGGGGCGCCCGGTCCGCCGACCGGGCACCCCCGCCGGGGGTACGGCTCAGCCGCGCCCGCGGCGCCGGCAGGCGCCCCGGCGGCGCAGGTGGTACGCGTAGGTGGCGGCGCCGAGCGCGACGCCCCGGATCGGCCAGAGCAGCGTCGGCGCGGTGGCCAGGCTGGGCCCGGCGCCCGCCCGGACCAGCCGGGACCCGCGCGTCGGGGAGATGAGCGGGCCGCCGGCCTCGGACGATGTCGGCGTGCACGGTCTCGGCGGCCTCCAGCAGGAGGTCAGCCGGCGACGGCCCGTGGTGTCGTCACCCGCCGGCGCGGGCCCGCAGCAGGCGGGGCGCCGCCGCGAGCCCGGTGATCGGGCGGAACTCCCTGGCCGCCCGGGCGAGCGCGGCGTGCTCGTCGTCGGCCAGGTCGATGTCGGCGGCCGCCGCGTTGCGCTCCACCTGCTCCACGCCGGAGGCGCCGGGGATGGCCAGCACGTTCGGGTGGCGCAGCAGGTAGGCGAGGGCGATCTGGCTGGGGGTGGCGTCGTGCGCGTCGGCCACCTGCCGCAGGGTCTCGATCAGCGTCGCGCCGCGTTCCAGGTTCTCCGGCAGGAAGTACGGGTTGGCCCGGCGCACCGCCCCGCTCGGCGGGTTCTTCGCGTCGTACCGGCCGGAGAGGAAGCCCTGGGCCAGCGGGCTGTACGCGATGACCAGGCGGCCGGCCTGCTTCGCGTACGGCAGCAGGTCGTGCTCGGGCCTGCGGTCGACCATGCTGTAGCGGACCTGGTTGCTCAGCACCCGCCGGCCGAGCGCCGCCTCCGCGACCTGCCAGCGGCGCAGGCCGTAGTTGCTGACGCCGACCTCGCCGACCAGCCCGACGTCCTGCAACGCGCGCATGCCGCGCATGGTGGTGTGGTCGGCGACCAGCGGGTTGGCCTGGTGCACCTGGTAGAGGTCGAGATGGGTGACGCCGAGCCGGGCGGCCGAGGCGACCGCCCGCTGCTGCACCACCGGGGCGACCGGCAGGATCGGGAAGATCTTGGTGGCGAGCACGACCTTCTGCCGGTCGTCGCCGAGCGCCTCGCCGAGGATCCGCTCGCTGCGGCCGAAGCCGTACAGCTCGGCGGTGTCGAAGACGGTGATGCCGAGGTCGACGGCGCGCCGGACGATCTCGGCGGCGCGGCGCTCGTACTCGGGGCCGTAGCCCCACTCCCGGGACCCGAACTGCCAGGTGCCGAGGCCGATCTTGGACAGGGGCTTGGGGGTGTCGAGCGGGACGAAACGCATGGTCCCGAAACTACCCCGGCATCCGTTGTCGCAGGCCCGTTCGCCGCGCACGCCCGCTACCGGCGGGGATAGGCTCGGTCACCGTGACCTACCTCGCCGCGGATGAGCGCTACGACCAGATGACCTACCGGCGCAGCGGGCGCAGCGGACTGCGGCTGCCCGCCATCTCGCTCGGGCTGTGGCACAACTTCGGACCGGACCGGCCGTACGAGCGGCAGCGGGACGTCGTCCGTCGCGCCTTCGACCTCGGCGTGACCCACTTCGACCTGGCCAACAACTACGGACCGCCGCCGGGCGCCGCCGAGGAGAACTTCGGCCGGATGCTCGCCACCGACCTGCGGCCGTACCGGGACGAACTCGTCGTCTCCACCAAGGCCGGTCACCTGATGTGGCCCGGCCCGTACGGCGAGTGGGGCTCCCGCAAGTACCTGGTCTCTTCGCTGGACCAGTCGCTGCGCCGCCTCGGGCTGGACCACGTCGACATCTTCTACTCGCACCGCTTCGACCCGGACACCCCGCTGGAGGAGACGATGGGCGCCCTCGACGCCGTCGTCCGGGCCGGCAAGGCGCTCTACGTCGGCGTCTCCAACTACGACTCCGCGCAGACCGAGCGGGCCGCCGCGATCCTGCGCGACCTGGGTACGCCGCTGCTGATCAACCAGCCGTCGTACTCGATGCTCAACCGCTGGACGGAGGACGACGGCCTGCTGGACACGCTGGAGCGCGTCGGCGCGGGCTGCATCGCGTACAGCCCGCTCGCCCAGGGCCTGCTCACGGACCGCTACCTGGGTGGCATCCCGGCGGACTCCCGGGTGCGCACCAGCGTCTTCCTCAGCGAGAGCGACCTCGGCGAGGAGAAGATGGCCACCATCCGGGCGCTCGGCGCGGTCGCCGAGCGGCGCGGCCAGTCGCTGGCCCAGCTCGCGCTCGCCTGGGCGCTGCGCGACCCGCGGATGACCAGCCTGATCATCGGGGCGAGCAGCGTGCCGCAGCTGGAGGCGAACGTCGCCGCGCTGGACAACCTCGACCTCAGCGCCGAGGAGCTGACCGAGATCGAGCGCCACCTCGGCTGAGCCGGGCCTCAGTAGATGTCGGCGTACGGCGACGCCCGGGAGAACGCCCTGAGCGCGTCGAGGTCGTAGCCCTCCTCGAAGTTCGTCAGCTCCGTCAGCAGGTCCTCCGGCTCGTAGCGGTACCGGCCGGCCCACGTCTCGAACGACTCGACCTGCGCCGGGTCGGTGCCGCTGAAGCAGCGGTAGCCGCGCGGCGAGTTCCGGATCACCTCGTCGACAGCGGGGGCGAACCGGATGTCGATGTTCCACCGGATGCGGTCCGACACGTTGGGCGTCGAGCGGTGCAGCGTGGTGTCCGTGAAGATCACCGCGTCGCCGGGCTCCATCCGGGCAGTGCTCACCGGGCCGTCCCCGACGGCCGCGTCCGACGTGCCGTACTCGCCGTTCGGCAGGCGGTCGCGGGGAATCCAGCCCCGGGTGTGCGAGCCGGTGACGAACTGGAGGCAGGCCGTGTCCTCGTCGACGGGCACCAGCGGGATCCACACCGACAGCAACGGCCCGACCGAGGCGTCCCAACCCTTGTAGTAGTAGGCGTCCTGGTGCCAGGCGACCTGCTGGGTGCGCCCGTGGGGGTCGCGCGGCCGGGCGTTCCAGACGCCGTGCGCGTAGACCTCGTCTCCGATCAGGCTGCGCACCGGGCCGAGCAGCTCCGGGGTGCGCCACAGGTCGTACACCGGCCGTCCCACCAGGATCCGCCGCCAGGCGGCCGGTACGCGGACCTGGCTGGACTCGATCAGGCGCAGGTAGCGCTGGTCGTACGGCAGATCGGCGAAGGTCTCGGTGATCACCCCGCGCTGCTGCCACTGCCGGGCGAGGTGGTCGACGACGCGGCTGAACGAGCCGTGCAGCGCGTCCAGCGTCCCGGTCGGGAGCACGCCCCGCAGGATCAGGTGCCCGTCGCGCCGGAACTGGTCCAGCTGCTCGGCTGTCAACGCGTGGGGGTGGTCCACCATCGGCTCCTTCGCTGGCCGCACGGGATCGGGCCCCACCACCGGACGGGGGAAGGGCCTCCAGTGCGGCGATCGTGGCAGAAGGCCCGGTGTGCGACAACGCCTCATTTGTGCGACAGGCCCCCTATTCCCGGAGACCGTCGCCGACCGGCGGCACGGGGCACCCGGCAAACCTGCGCGGATCGGGTGCGTTGTCACCCCAACTGGCGCAGGTCATCGGTCGACTCTGCCACCTGCTCCGCCGGTGGGGGCCAGCCATCCGGCGCCCAGACCGGCTCGGGCCTGCTCGGTGACGTCGGGCAGGTCCACGACGGGCGCGAGCTGACGCGGATCACCGATCTGCGCCAGTGGTAGTTCGATGCTGCGGGCGGGCCGGTCCGTGCCGATCAGGCTGACCGGCCTCCGCCAGGGGGGCGTCGGCGTCGGGCAGTTCATTGAGGATGGCCGTGGTGGACCCGACGTCATCGCGGAGCTGTGCGCCCAGGACGAGCGGCAGGCCGTTCGGCTCCGGCAGAACGACAGGCAGAAGCGCCTGCGGAAGGCCCGCCGCCAGGGATGGTGAATGTCACAGGCAACTGTCGACCGCATCGAGTTGACCTGCGGATACGTCGAGGCTCCCGGCGACCGCCGCCACTGGCGAAACCATTGCGGCACGCTGCCGCCGCCGCTACGAAACGTGCGGGTGGCGTCATTCCGATTGCCCCCGCACCCGATCGAGCGACCGTGCCGATCAATACCCCGAAGTGGAGACGACCCACCCATGCGACAACGCCGTTTCCTGGCGTACGGCGCGCTCGGCGCCACGCTGGCGACTCTGCTGGTCGGAGTCACACCCGCCGCCGCCCAACCCGCGGCGGCACCACCGGCTCCGGCAGCCCCCTCGGCTGGCGACCCGGAGCCCACGCGGAGCCTGACCCTGCTCACCGGCGACCAGGTCACCGTACGCGGCAAGCAGGTGAGCGTCACGCCGCGCGACGGCGTCCACTTCGTGCGCCTCCAGCGGAACAAGGCCGACTACGTCATCCCGTCCGACGCCATCCCCCTGCTCAAGGCCGACCGGCTGGACGAGCGGCTGTTCAACGTCACCGCGCTGCTCGAATTCGGCTTCGACGAGCTGTCGTACCTGCCGTTGGTGGTCTCCGACGCCACCGCCGTGCGGGGCCTGGCCACCGGCCGCGAGCTGGAGGCGGTCGACGGCTTCGCCACCAAGGTGCCTCGCGCCGACCTGGGGAGGACCTGGCAGACCACCCGGACGTCGCTGACCAGCGGCAAGATCTGGGCCGACGGCGTCCGCGAGTCCAAGCTGGACACCAGCGTGCCGATGATCGGCGCCCCGGCCGCCTGGGGTGCCGGATACGACGGCACCGGCGTGAAGGTCGCGGTGCTCGACAGCGGCATCGACGACAGCCACCCCGACCTCACCGGCAAGGTGGTCGGGCGGCGCAACTTCGTCCCCGAGAGGGAGACCGGCGTCGACCTCAACGGGCACGGCACCCACGTGTCGTCGACGATCGCCGGCAGTGGCGCCGCCTCGGGTGGCAGGTACAAGGGCGTGGCTCCCGGCGCGACCCTGCTCGACGGCAAGGTGTGCTGGAATGTCGGGGGCCAGGGCAGCTGCTCCGACTCGGCGATCCTCGCCGGCATGCAGTGGGCGGCCGAGTCCGGCGCGACCATCGTCAACATGAGCCTGGGCGGCCAGGACGCCGCCGGTGTCGACCCGCTGGAGCAGGCGGTCAACGACCTGACCGCCGAGTACGGCACCCTCTTCGTCGTCGCCGCGGGCAACTACAACGGCTGGCAGCTCCAGGTCGGGTCGCCGTCCACGGCGGACGCGGCGCTGTCGGTGGCGAACTTCGACAAGGCCGGCGAGCTGAACTGGTCGTCGCTGCGCGGTCCCCGGCTCGGTGACTTCGGCATCAAGCCGGACATCGGCGGGCCCGGCACCGAGATCACGGCCGCCCGGTCGCCGAGCGCGCTCGGCCACCTGCCCGTGGGGCCGTACTTCGCCGCCACCGGCACCTCGATGGCCACCCCGCACGTGGCCGGCGCCGCCGCGCTGCTGACCCAGGCCAACCCGGGCTGGAAGGCGGCGCAGCTCAAGGAGGCCCTGATGGCCTCGGCCCTGCCGAACCCGGCGTACGACGTCTTCGCCCAGGGCGCCGGTCTCGTCAACGTGGGCAGGGCGTTGACCCAGCCGCTGACCGTCACCCCGCCGTCGCTCAGCCTCGGCGTCCTCGAATGGCCGCACACCGAGGCGCCGACCGCGCGGACCATGACCTACCACAACCGCGGCGACCAGCCGCTGACGCTCGACCTGGCGCTGGCCGGCGACGCTCCGGCGGGCCTGTTGGCGCTGAGCGCCCGCACCCTGACCGTGCCCGCCGGCGGTGACGCGACCGTGCAGGTCACCGTGGACGAGCGGGCGAGCACCTCGTACGGCCTGTTCAAGGGGCACCTGGTGGCCACCGCCGGTGACCTCAAGCTCCAGACCCCGTTCAGCGTCTACCACGAGGAGCCGGCGGCCGGCCTGAAGATCAACGCCATCGGCCGGGACGGCGCCGCCGCCGACACGGTGCTGATCGAGCTGTTCAACCCCGATCCGAAGAACTACGCCAACTACACGTTCTACACGTCGAGCACGTCGCTGCGGGTGCCGCTGAACAGCTCCTGGCGGCTGTCCGCGTACATCGAGGAGGACGACGGCACGGTCTCCCTGCTGACCAACAACCGGATCATCGCCGACAGCAACCAGGAGGTGGTGCTCGACGCGCGCCGGGCGCGACCGCTCGACATCACCGTTCCGGACGACCGGGCGCAGGCGCGGGACGCCGGGGTCTTGGTTCTGCGCAGCGGCGACCCGCTGCGGACCTACGCCGGTGTCAGCGGCGAGCTGGACAAGATCCACACCGCCGACGTCGGCCCGACCGACCTGCCCGGCGTGACCACCCAGGTGCACGCGGTCTTCGAGGGGCCGGCCCGCCGGGACCAGGCGCCGGACGTCTACCAGCTCGGTTGGCGGATCCGGGGATCCTTCATCAACGGCTTCGTCAAGCACGTCTCGCGGCGTGACCTGTCGACCGTCGAGGCACAGTACGCGCAGAACGCGACCGGTGTGGCGGTGGACCGCACCAACGGCAGCCCCGACCCCGAACTACCGGGCGGCGGGATCGTGCTGACCAGCGTCCTGCCGGCGGTGCCGACGCCGGGACGCCGCACCGAGTACTACGGCGGCGACGGGCCCTGGCAGGCCGACGTCCAGGAGAAGACCGTCGACGGCGGCCTGTTGATCCTCAACCTGGCGCAGCAGGATTCGGTCACCTACCGGCCCGGCGGCCGCTACGTCGAACGCTGGGGCGGCGCGGCGCTCAACACCACCCTGATCCCGGTGTACGCCGACTCGCCGGCCGTCTCGCGGGAGGACAACACGGTACGGGCCACCTTCAGTGGTTACACCGACGGCGCCGGCCACGTGGGTCTGCCGTACGCGATGCACAACCACCAGCTCACCTTGCACCAGGGCGACACGCTGCTCAAAGAGTTCGACTACCTGTACGGATCGTGGGAGGTGGCCCCCGAGCCAACCTCATACCGGATGCGGTACGCGTTCGACCTGCCCGATCCGTACCGGCTGTCGCGGCGCCTGGAGACGGAGTGGACCTTCACCACCTCCGCGGACAAGGCGGGGGCGCTACCGCTCACCTCGATCGGGTTCCAGCCGGCGCTGGCGCTGGACAACAGCGTCCGGGCTGGTAGCTCGCTGACCGTCCCGCTGACGTTCGCCCAGCAGGCGACCGCGGGCCGGGTGACGTCGGCGAAGGTGTCGGTGTCGTTCGACGACGGCCGGACCTGGACGGCGGCCCGGACGGCCGAGAAGCACGGGAAGTACACCGCCACCGTGCGGAACCCGAAGGCGTCGGTCTTCGCGTCGTTGCGCGCCACCGCCGTCGACAGCGACGGGAACACCGTCACCACCACCGTCTACCGGGCCTACCAGGTCAGGTAAACGGTGTGGGACCCGCGGGGTCGGGCATGATCTGCCCGGCCCCGCGGTCTCAGGAGACCCGGCGACCGGCGGGCGGCCCGAGCTCGGCGAGCCGGCTGAGGGCCTGGTCCACCAGATCCGCTGGGCCGACGTGCCGGGCGATGCGGACCGCCCGCCGCAGCTCGCCGCGCGCCTCGTCCACCCGGTCCAGCCGGGCGAGCGCGCTGCCCAGCCCGTACCGGCAGCGGGCCTCGCTCTGCCGCACCCCGGACCGTTGCAGCAGCGGCAACGCCACCCGGAAGCTGGACGCGGCGGCCGCCCACCGGCGCAGCGCCAGCAGGCTCAGGCCGACGTTCAGGTGCAGGTGACCGGCGGTCAGGTCACCGATCTGCGGGGATAGCGCCCGGCTCGGGTCGGCCAGCAGGGCTTCCAGCCGCCGGTACTGCTCGATGGCCTCGCGGTGCCGGCCACCCTGGGCGAGGCTGCCGGCCAGCAGGGACAGCCCCTGCGCGTAACCGTCCCAGTCCGCGGCGGCCTCGAACAACGGCAGCGACCGTCCGGCCGCCGCCTGCGCCCCGGTGGCGTCGCCACGACGCCGGGCCGCGGACCCGAGGTAGGTCCACGCCCACGCCTGCTGGCGGGGGTCGCCCGCGGCGACGGCCAGCCGCAACGCCTCCCGGGCCGGCACCTCCGCCAGGTCGGGACGCATGGCACACATCGTGTACGCCCACGAGACGTAGTTCAGGTGGACGGCCCGCCCGCGCGGGTCGCCGAGCGCCTCGGCGGAGGCCGCCGAGAGCTGGTACACCTCCAGCCAGTGTTCCCAGTGCGTCCACCGGTCGGAGAACCAGTGCATGGCGTCGGCGACCGCCGTCACCTCGGTGTGCCGGCCCGTGGCGAAGGCCGTCCGCAGCGCGCCAAGCCAGTTCAGGCTCTCCTGCTCGATCCAGCGGCTGGCCTCCGCGGCCGAGGCCGGCCCGCCGCCGGCCCCGCCGGCGTACTCCGGCTCGAACCACCGCCCGGCGGCGACCGCGGCGTCGAGCAACCAGGTCACCATCCGGTTCTCGGCCTGTCGCCGCGCCTCCGAGGTCTCCTCGGCGGACATGCGTGCCCGGGCGAACAACCTCATCAGGTCGTGGAACCGGTAGCGGCCGTCGCTGGCCGGCTGGAGCAGCCCCAGCTCGGCCAGCTCCTCCAGGGCCACCTCGGTCTCCCGGCCGCCCAGGCCGGCCGCCTGCGCGGCCAGCTTCAGGCCGACGTCCGGGCCGGGGATCAGGGACAGCCGCCGGAACGTGCGGGCGGCGGCAGGGGACAGTTGCCGGTAGGAGAGCATGAACGGCGCCGCGATCTGGAGGTCGCCGGCGACCAGGAGGTCGAGCCGGTCGTCCTGGTCGGCCAGCCGGCGCAACAGGAACTCGATGCTCCAGTCCGGGCGGCTGAGCAGGCGGTTGCCGGCGATCCGCAGCGCCAGCGGCAGGTCTCCGCAGGCCTGCGCGAGGCCGAGCAGCATGGCGTCCGGCTCGGCGGCGGCGCGGTCCGGCCCGATGATCTGTTGCAGCAGCGTGACCGCCTCACCCCTGGCCAGCGCCGGCAGGGGAAGCCGGTCGACCGCCTCCAGGCCCACCAGCCCGCGCCTGCTGGTGACGATCGTCATCGTGCTCCCGACGCCCGGCAACAGCGGGCGGACCTGCGCCTCGTCGACGGCGTTGTCGAGCAGCAGCAGGCTGCGCCGCTCGGCCAGCAGGGCCCGGTACTGGGCGCTGCGGGCGTGCGCGTCACCCGGCACCTGGGTCTCCTCCACGCCCAGCGCGGTCAGCAGGCGTAGCAGCAGATCCTCCGGGCGGGGCGGGTCGGCGTCCAGGCCGCGTAGGTCGACGAAGAGCACACCGTCCGGGAACGACTCGGCGTACCGGGTCGCGGCCTGCAAGATGAGCGCCGTCTTGCCCAGGCCGGGGGGCCCGGACACGACCGCGACCACGGGAGCGCCCTGCCGGCCGGGTGGTTCGGCGCTGCGGGCGACGAGGTCGCCCAACCAGCGCAGTTCGCCGTGCCGACCGGTGAAGTCGGCGACGGTCCGCGGCGGCGCCAACGCCGGCGCGGACCGCGCGACGCGACGGCCGGCGCGGGCGGTCTCCCGTAGCGCGGTGGCCACGCTGGCCGACAGACCCAGCGCCCGAATGAGCGCCTCGACGGTACGCCGCTGCGGCACCCGGCTCCGCCCACGTTCCATGTCGCTGATCGCCCGCACGCTGACCTGCGACGCTGCCGACAACTCCTCGATCGTCAGGCCGGCGTCGCTGCGATGCCGGCGTAGTCGCAGACCGAAGTGGTTCGGCTCGGTCGGGTCGAGGCAGTCTGCTGGGGACGAGCGATGCGATGCCGCCTGCCCGCCCACCCTCCGCGGTGGCCCGCCACCGGGGGAAGCCATCAGGTCGGCGGCAGGGTCGCCTCGTGGCCACGGGTCACCTGGTCCGTGGGGGACGAGTCGATCACCTGCGGCATGTGCCCGATCATGCCAGCAGTCCGTGCCGGGTGTAACCCCCGATGAGCAGGCGTTCGCCGCCATCGGGTGGCGTGTGCCGGGGGCATCACGCCGCGCCCGCCGGCAACCACGCCGGCGGCGGGCGCCCGGCCGCTGGGTGGCGCACGAAGCAGGCGGGCGAAGCGGTGGGACGGACGAGCCGGAAACACACCAGCGGCCTGGTCGAATCACTCTCGACCAGGCCGCTGACCTGCAAAACAAGGGTGGAGCCGAGGGGACTCGAACCCCTGACCCCCACACTGCCAGTGTGGTGCGCTACCAGCTGCGCCACGGCCCCTTGCCTCGTCCCGGTCACCCGGGCACGAGAGAACTATACACAGCGCCCGCCGCATGGTCATCTCGCGGGGGGCCCACCCGTGCGCGGCTCAGTTGAGCGCCACGTCGGGCGGGAAGTGGGCCACCGCCGCCATCATGCCGCCCTGGCGGCGCAGCACCATCGGCCACAGGTCGTCCGGCCGGTCGACGAAGGCGTCGCCGGGCAGCGCGTCCAGCACGAACCAGGAGCCGTCCTCGATCTCCTGCTCCAACTGCCCCGTGCCCCAGCCGGAGTAGCCGGCGAAGACCCGGATGCCGGTGATGCCCTCCCGCAGCGGCCCCGGGTCGACGGAGAGGTCGAGCGTGCCGACCGCCCCGGAGACCTGGTGGAATCCCCTGAGCCGCTGCACCGGGTGGCGCATCCGGGCCAGGCAGATCGCCGAGTCGGGCTGCACGGGGCCGCCCTCGAAGAGCACCGCCGGGTCGCGGGCCAGGTCGCTCCAGTCGCCGAGCACGTCGGCGACCGGCACCTCGGTGGCCCGGTTGAGCACCACGCCGAGGGCGCCGCCGGGCTCGTGCGCCACCAGCAGCACCACCGTACGGTCGAAGTTCGGGTCCTTGAGCGCCGGCGTCGCGACCAGCAGCCGCCCGGTCATCGACCCCGTCCGCCCGCCGATCGCCTGCCCCTCTCCCTGCATGCCGGACACCCGTCAGACCGACCGGACCGGGACGCCCGGGGGCACCGGTGTCATCCGCGCTGTGAACGCCATGTCTGGCACCATAGCCTGCCCCCGGGGCGGTGGCTAAGGTCTGACGTGCGGTAGATCGACGGACACGAGGGAGGACCTGTGGACCCCACGGCAGAACTCGCGGTGATCGGCGGTTCGGGGCTCTACGCGTTGCTCGACGGCGCGACCGAGCACGTGCTGGAGACGCCGTACGGGCCGCCGTCCGACGCCGTCACCGTCGCCGAGGTGGGCGGCCGGCGGGTGGCGTTCCTGCCCCGCCACGGCCGCGACCACCGCCATCCGCCGCACCTGATCCCCTACCGGGCCAACCTCTGGGCGCTGCGTTCCCTCGGGGTACGCCAGGTGCTCGCCCCCTGTGCCGTGGGCGGCCTGCGGCCGGAGCTCGGCCCGGGCACGTTCGTGGTGCCGGACCAGCTGATCGACCGCACCAGCGGGCGGGCGCAGACCTACTACGACCGGGGCGCGGTGCACGTCTCCTTCGCCGACCCGTACTGCCCCACCGGCCGGCGTACGCTGCTCGCCGCCGCGGCCCGCCGGGACGTTCCCGCGGTGGACGGCGGGACGGTGGTGGTGGTCGAGGGCCCCCGCTTCTCCACCCGCGCCGAGTCGCGGTGGTACGCCTCGATCGGCGGCACGGTGGTCAACATGACGGGCCACCCGGAGGCGGTGCTGGCCCGCGAGCTGGCCCTCTGCTACTCCTCGATCGCCCTGGTCACCGACCTCGACGCGGGGGTGGAGGGCGGCGAGGCGGTGACACACGAGGAGGTGTTCCGGGTCTTCGGGGAGAACACCGACCGGCTGCGGGGCCTGCTGCTGGCGGCCGTCGCCGCACTGCCGGCCGAGCGGGACTGCGCCTGCGGGCGCGCGCTGGACGGCATCACCCTGCCCTTCGCGCTCCCCTGAGGCGGGGAGCGCGAAAGGCCCGGATCGCCCGGGTCGCCCCGATAGCCTGGGGGCGATGGCAACGGTCCGCGACACCACGTACGACCTGCTCCGCGCCCTCGGCCTGACCACCGTCTTCGGCAACCCGGGCTCCACCGAGGAGCCGTTCCTGCGGGACTTCCCGGACGACTTCCACTACGTGCTCGCCCTGCACGAGGCGTCGGCCGTCGGCATGGCGGACGGGTACGCGCAGGCCACCGGCGGGCCGGCGCACGTCAACCTGCACACCGCCCCCGGCACGGGCAACGGCATGGGCAACCTGGTGACCGCGTGGCACAACCGCACGCCGCTGATCGTCACCGCCGGCCAGCAGACCCGGGAGATGCTGCTGATGGAGCCACGGCTGACCAGCCGGCGGGCCACCGAACTGCCCCAGCCGTACGTGAAGTGGAGCCACGAGCCGGTCCGCGCGCAGGACGTCCCGGCGGCCCTGATGCGGGCGTACGCGACGGCGGTGCAGCCGCCCGCCGGGCCGGTCTTCCTCTCGCTGCCCCTCGACGACTGGGCGCAGCCGGCCGACCCGCCACCGCCGGTGCGGACGGTGGCCACGCGGTTCGCGCCCGACCCGCGCCGGCTGCGCGAGTTCGCCGCCGTGCTGGCCGCCAGCCGCGCGCCCGCGCTGGTGCTCGGCGCGGCCGTGGACCGGGCCGACGGCTGGCCCGCCGCCGTGGCGCTGGCGGAGCGGCTCGCCGCGCCGGTCTGGTCGGCGCCCGCGCCGGAGCGGGCCGCCTTCCCCGAGGACCACCCGCACTTCCGGGGGGTGCTCCCGTTCGCGATGGGGCCGCTCTCGGAGGCGCTGGACGGGCACGACACCGTGCTGGTGGTCGGGGCGCCGGTGTTCCGCTACTACCCGCACGTGCCGGGCGACCACCTGCCCGCCGGGGCCCGCCTGCTGCACGTCACCGACGACCCGGACGAGGCGGCCCGCGCGCCGGTGGGCGACAGCCTGCTCGCCGACGCCGGGCTGGTCCTGGCGGCCATGGTCGACCTGCTCCCGGCGGCGGACCGGCCGGCGCCGCCGGCGCGCCCCGACCCGCCCCCGCCGGCGGACGGGCTGCCGCTGGCCCCGGACGCCCTCTTCGCGGCCCTGGCCCGGCACTGGCCCGCCGACGGGATCCTGGTCCAGGAGTCGCCGTCCAACCTGCCGGCGCTGCGCCGCCGGCTACGCAGCACCCGCCCCGGGTCGTACTTCACGATGGCCAGCGGCGGCCTCGGGTACGGGCTGCCGGCGGCGGTCGGTATCGCGCTCGCGCAGCGCGACACCGGGCGGGGACGGCCGGTGGTCGCGGTCATCGGGGACGGTTCGTTCCACTACTCGGTGCAGGCGCTCTGGACCGCCGCGCGGCTGCGCCTGCCGCTGGTCGTGGTGGTGCCGGTCAACCAGCAGTACGCCATCCTGAAGGCCTTCGCCGACTTCAAGGACACCCCGGGGGTGCCCGGGCTGGACCTGCCCGGGCTGGACATCACCGCGATCGCCCGGGGCTACGGCTGCGCGGCCACCGTCGTGGAGACCCCGGAGCAGCTCGGCGACGCCCTGGCCGCCGGGCTGCGCGCGGACGGCCCGACGGTGCTGCCGGTGCCGGTCAGCACCGAAGTGCCCCGGCTCCTGTGAGCCGCCCCGGCACCGGTCGGCCCGGCGCCGCGCGCCACGGTCCGTTCCGCTCCGGACCGCCCGGTGCCGAACCGCCCGATGCCGAACCGCCCGGTGCCGGACCGCCCGATGCCGAACCGCCCGGTGCCGGACCGCCCGATGCCGAACCGCCCGATGCCCGACCGCCCGGTGCCGCACCGCCCGCCGCCGGCCGCCGGCCGGCCCGCTCGCGTCAGCTCGCCGCGAGCCGGAGCGGCGCGCCGGTGAGCACGTCGAGGATCGGCCGGTCGCCCAGCGGCGCCTTCAGCGTGGCGGTGACCGGTTCCAACTTCAGCATCGCGTTGCACACGCCGGTGGCGGTGATCACGCTGCCGCCCACCACCACGACGTCGTCGCGCTCCTGCACCAGCGGGGTGATCCCGGTGTCGCAGCTGCCCACGCCGAGCCGCCAGGTCAGCTCGGTGCCGTCCACGGACTGGACGTCCTGTGCGCCGACGAGGCCCGCCGGGGCCGGGCTGGCCGGCGGGGCGGGCTCGGGCGGGGCGGTGACGGCCTGCGGCGCCACGGCGAGCCGGGCCACCGGCGCGGTGAGTTCCTCGACGGTGAACAGCCACGCCGGCACCTGCGCCTCGCCCCGGCTGGTGCGCACGGGCGCGGTGCCCAGCTTCACGGCCGTGACCGTCAGCGGGACGCAGGCGGTCTGCGGGGCGCTGCTCACCGGACCGTCGGGCCCCGGCTCGATGGTGGGGCCGCCACCGGGGAGCTTCGGTCCGGGGTCCTTGGGGCGGCCGTCGCACGGCGGCGGGTCGCCCTGGTCGAGCTGCCCGTACGCGGTGGCGGCGCTGACCAGCGGGACGGTCAGCGTGCCGTCCGGGAACCGGATGGTGGCGTCGGCGGGCTTCGCGACGGGCAGGTCGACCTGGTCGCGGTACCAGCCGTTGAGGAAGGCGATCTTGGTCTCCCCGGTGAAGCCCGGGTCGCCGGTGAGCACCGTCGGGTCCTGCATCGGCACGTAACCGGACTTCCACGCCGGGAGCGGTCGCCACGCGTCGGCCACCTCGGTGGCCCGCTCAACGAAGGCGTCCCGACGCGGGTCGGAGTCGACCGGGTCGACGGCCGGGTCGGAGCCGGCCGGCGCGCACCCGGCGACGATCATCAACAGCGGAAGGCCCAGCAGGGCGGCGGTACGGCGCATGTGGGTTGGACGCCGGCACGCCCACGCCGGTTCCCCTGGTCAGGTCTCTCCGCCCAGATCCGTCTCGTACGCCTCCCAGAGCAGGTCCGCGCCGCGCTGCCGGTGCCGGGCGAGGGCCCGTAGCAGGTGGGCGGCCCGGCCGAGGATCTCGTCGAGCGGGGCGTCCGGCAGCTCCGCCGCCTGCTGGAGGGCGCTCAGCGCGGCGGCGATGGCGACGTGCTCCCGGGCCAGCAGCCGCACCCCGCGTTCGAGCCGGGGCGCCTGGCCGAGCAGCTCGGCGTAGAGGCCGGCGGGCCCCTCGGTGACCCGGACGTGCTCCGTGAAGCCCCGTCGCACGGGGCCGAGCCCCACGAGGAAGCGTTCCCGCCAGCGCGGTCCGGCCGGGGCGACGGCCAGCGCCCGGGCGAGCGGGTGCAGGTCCCCGGGCGGGGTGGCGGGGAGCCGGCGCGCGGCGGGCGGCCGGAGCCCTCCGGGCGGGGTGGTCGGCTGCTGGATCGGACCGGTGACCATGGGCACCTCCCGCGTCGCGTCTGACCGCGTACAGCGATGGTGGACCCGCGCGTCCGCCCTGTCCAGAGGCGGGGCGGACCTCATCGGTCCCATCCGTCGCGCCCGTCCCGTGCGACCCGTACGCCACAGGGACGGCATACGCCGATGCGCCCCGGTCCGGTGGACCGGGGCGCATCGTCTGGTTGGTGGAGGTGCCGGGAATCGAACCCGGGTCCTTCGCCGGTTTGTCAGGGCTTCTCCGAGCGCAGCTCGCTATGCCTCTACTCGGCCCCACCGCTCACGCGAGCAAGTTGGTGTGACGGGCCCAGTCGCTGATTGATCTCGCCGCACGGACCCCGCGACCGGGTCCGATTGGCCAGCCTTCTAGCTGATGCCGGCTAACTGGGTCGAAGGCGCTCCCAGGCCGACAGACTCACTACTCGCCTCAGGCGGCGAGAGCGAAGTCAGCGCGATTGTTCTTGGCGCTTATTGGTTTCCGACGACCGATTCTCGAGACGACGTCGGCTTCCTCGGCTCGCTTCCCCTGTCGCTGCGTACGAAGTCGAAACCAGTCACCCCCTCGACGGGCCGCCCTTGTGGCGGCACTGACAAGCGTAACGCCTGCCGCAACGGGTTTCATCCCGAGCCCCCGGCGGGCGCGCCGAACCGGACAGGACGGACACCTCAGTCATCCATGCCCTTGCCACGCCGGCCGGCGACCCGGGCGATCTCCCGGTCCGCGTCCCGCTTGGCGAGGTCCTGCCGCTTGTCGTACGACTTCTTGCCCTTCGCCAGGGCGATCTCCACCTTGGCCCAGCCGTCGGAGAAGTAGACCTGCAACGGCACCATGGTCAGCCCGCCCTCGCGGGTCTTGCCGATCAGCCGGTCGATCTCCAGCCGCTTGAGCAGCAGCTTGCGGGTCCGCCGGGGCTCGTGGTTGGTCCACGTGCCCTGCGTGTACTCGGGAATGTGCATCCCGTGCAGGTAGAGCTCGCCGTTGCGCTCCTGCGCGAACGCGTCGACCAGTGACGCGCGCCCGGCCCGCAGCGACTTGACCTCCGTGCCGGTCAACGCCATGCCCGCCTCGTAGGTGTCGAGGATCGCGTAGTCGTGCCGGGCCTTCTTGTTGGAGGCGACGACCTTGCGTCCCTTTTCCCGTGGCATCGGCGCCACCCCCTTTCCGGTGATCCGCGCCGGACGTGACCGGCCGCGGGGCGGGGATCATGCTACCCGAACGACAAGGGCCCTCCCGCGCCGTTTATTCCTGGCGCGGAAGGGCCCCGTCTAGCCGTACGGCGTCAGACCCGCAGGTAGAAGCGGAGCGTGACCCAGGCGGTCACCGCACTGACCAGGCCACCGACGCCGGCCATCAGCGGGAACATGAACAGGATGTCGCCCCAGCTCACCGGCGAGAGCAGACCCTGCAGCGCCTGGAGCGACCCGTCGAAGAGCAGGTACTTGGCCGCGATGAGGGCCACCAGGCCGAGCAGCGAGCCGATCAGGCCGGCGACCACGGCCTCCAGCACGAACGGCGCCTGGATGAACCAGTTCGACGCGCCGACCAGTTTCATGACCGCGACCTCACGCCGCTTGCTGTACGCCGCCACCTGGATCGTGTTGGCGACCAGGAGCAGCGCGGCGATGGCCATCACGATCGCGGCGGCCAGGGCGATGTTCTGGATCGAGGTGAGGATGTCGAAGATCTTGTCCAGCAGCCGGCTCTGGTCGACGATCTCGTCGACGCCCTCGGCGTCCTTGTACTGGTCGTAGATGTTCTTGTACTGCTCGGGATTGTTCAGCGTGAGCCGGAACGACTCGGGCAGGCTGTCCGCCTTGACGGCGCTGAGCAGGTCGGGAGCGTCCTGGAACATCTCCTGGAAGCGCTTGTACGCCTCGTCCTTGTTGACGTAGATGACCTCCTTGACCAGCGAGTCGCCCTCCAGCTTCGCTTTCAGGGTGTCACGCTGCTCGGGGGTCACCTCCTGCGTGAGGAAGATCGAGACCTGGATGTTCTTGTAGTAGAGGTCCTTCATGTCGTCGACCTGGCGGTACATGAGACCGCTGGCGCCGAGCATGGTCAGCGAGACCGCCATCGTGATGATCATCGCGATGGTCATGGTCACGTTGCGCCACAGTCCGACCAGTACCTCGGACAGGACGTATTTCACGCGCATCGGGATTTCCTCCGGGTCTCCGGCATGAGGTGTTCGTCGTCAGGCTGCGCAGGGGTGGCGTCGACTCAGCCGTAGACGCCGCGGGCCTGGTCGCGCACGATGCGACCACTCTCGATCTCGATGACCCGGCGGCGCATCTGGTTCACGATGTTGGAGTCGTGCGTGACCATCACGACGGTCGTGCCGGTGCGGTTGATCCGGTCCAGCAGGCGCATGATCTCGATCGAGGTGTCCGGGTCCAGGTTTCCGGTCGGCTCGTCCGCGAGCAGGATCAGCGGACGGTTCACGAACGCCCGGGCGACGGCGACCCGCTGCTGCTCACCACCGGAGAGCTCGTGCGGGTAGCGGTGCTCCTTGCCACCGAGCCCGACCAGCTCCAGAACCTCCGGCACGACCCGGCGGGCGACCGCCTTGGTCTTGCCGATCACCTCGAGGGCGAACGCCACGTTCTCGTACGCGGTGCGGTTCGGCAGCAGCCGGAAGTCCTGGAACACGCAGCCGATGGAACGCCGGAAGTGGGGTCGCTTCCAGGAACGCATCGACGTGACGTCCTTGCTGTTGACGACGACCCGGCCCTTGTTGGGCGAGACCTCGTGCAGCAGCAACTTGATGATGGTGGACTTGCCGGAGCCGGATGGACCGATGAAGAAGACGAACTCGCCCTTCTCGATCGAGACGGACACGTTGTCGAGCGAAGGCCGGGACGCCTTCGGGTACGTCTTCGTCACTTGCTCAAGCTGAATCACGGGTCGTGAGTCTACGCGGTGTAACCGGGGAGCCAAGCCCCACGCCCCGCCGTTGCGAGTCGCGTCATCCAATTCGGGCGTACCGGAGAGATCGACGACGCGCTCCGCCCACGGTTGATCACGCAGCGTCGCCGGCGAGCTGCTGCTGCTTGCGCCACCGGATGCCCGCCTCGAGGAACTTGTCCAGATCGCCGTCGAAGACCGCGGTCGGGTTGCCCGTCTCCTGCTCGGTCCGGAGATCCTTCACCATCTGGTACGGGTGCAGGACGTACGAGCGCATCTGGTCGCCCCACGAGCCGGCGGCGTCGGTCTTGAGGCCCTGGAGCTTGGCCTGCTCCTCCTGGCGCTTGCGCTCCAGCAGCCGGGCCTGGAGCACCCGCAGCGCGGACGCCTTGTTCTGCAACTGGGACTTCTCGTTCTGGCAGGTGACCACGATGCCGGTCGGGATGTGCGTGATCCGCACGGCCGAGTCGGTGGTGTTGACGCTCTGCCCACCCGGACCGGAGGAGCGGTAGACGTCGACCCGCATCTCGTTCTCGGGGATCTCGATGCTGTCGGTCTGCTCGACCACCGGCAGCACCTCGACACCGGCGAAGCTGGTCTGCCGGCGTCCCTGGTTGTCGAAGGGGCTGATCCGCACCAGCCGGTGGGTGCCCGACTCGACGCTGAGCGTGCCGTACGCGTAGGGCACCTTGACCGTGAAGGTGGCCGACTTCAGGCCCGCCTCCTCGGCGTAGGAGGTCTCGTAGACCTCCGTCGGGTAGCCGTGCCGCTCCGCCCAGCGCAGGTACATCCGCAGCAGCATCTCGGCGAAGTCCGCCGCGTCCACGCCCCCGGCGCCGGCCCGGATGGCGACCAGCGCCTCCCGGGAGTCGTACTCGCCGGAGAGCAGGGTGCGGACCTCCATCTCCTCGATGGCCTTGCGCAGCCCGGCGATCTCCGTCTCGACCTCGACGAGCACCCCCGGGTCGGACTCCGCCTCGGCCAGCTCCAGCAGCACCTTGGCGTCGTCGAGCCCGGAGCGGAGGCTGCCGAGCTTGCTGATCTCGCCGTTGACGTACGACAACTGGGAGGTCACCTGCTGGGCCTTCGCCTGGTCGTCCCACAGGTCGGGCGCGGAGGCCTCCTGCTCCAGGCGGTCCTTGTCCGCGCGCAGCCGGTCGATGTCGAGCACCGCCTCGATGTTGCGCAGGGTGGCGTCGAGGTCCTTGAGCTGTTCGGCGTAATCGGCAGCGGTCACGACAGACAAGGGTACTGCTCGTGCGAGGAGTGAGCTTGCGAGCCCCGCAGTCACGAGCCAAAAAGGTCCAGCTCGGGCGAGGAGTGAGCCTGTCAACCCCGCAGTCACGAGCCAAAAAGGTCCAGCTCGGGCGAGGAGCGGGCCTGCCAGCCGCGCAGTCACGAGCCAAGAAGGTGCCGTCGGGCCGGCGGCGGTCAGCCGACCGGGGCGCTCTTCAGCCAGGACAGGGCGGCCTTGTGGTAGGCGACGGCGAACTCCAGCGCGCTGGCGTCGTACGCGTCGCCCTCCTTCTTTGCGTTCTTGACCTGCTCCCGGACCTTGGCCAGGGCCTCGGTGTGGTAGTCGTTGGCCGCGGCCTGGAGGTTCTTGAGCTGGCTGGCCGAGTGCAGCTCGCCGAAGGCGATCCGCAGGGCGATCGGGTTGCGGATGGTGTCCCGCCCCGGCTCCTCCGCCAGCCAGCGGGAAAATGTCCGTTTTCCCGCCGCCGTGATCGCGTACGGTTGGCTGGAGCGCGGGCCGGGCTTGCCCATCCGGACCAGGCCCCGCTCGGCCAGCACCGGCAGCTCCCGGTAGACCTGACTACGCGTCATCGACCAGTACGGCGCCAGTCGGCGCTCGGCGGCGGCCATCAACTGGCCACCTGTCATGGGGCCCTCGTGGAGCAGCCCGAGCAGGGCCGCCGCCGTGGGGTTGACTCCGGAATCCGCCATGCCCCTCACGCTGCCACTTTGCCGACGCGGCGTCCAGGATTTGGCATTTTCGCCACCCGGTCGGGTTCCTATGTGCACTGTCGGCGCGAGACAGTCCGCCGGGGAGGCGCGCGACGGTCACAGTCGGCTACGCAGCTCCCACAGCTCGGGGTAGAAGCGGGTCTCCACGCGGGAGCGCAGGTACGCCCCACCGGCCGAGCCCCCGGTGCCGGGCTTCGTGCCGATCTGCCGCTCGGCCATCAGCACGTGCCGGGCCCGCCACAGCGAGAACGCCTGGTCGTGGGCGACCAGCGCCTCCGCGAGGTCCCACAGCGGCCCGAACCGCTCCCGGTCCCCGGCGATCGTGGCGTACGCGGCGAAGCGCGCCTCCTCCTCGGCGACGTCGAAGCCGGCCCGGCCGAGCACGGCCAGGAAGCCGTCCCAGAGGCTCGGCTCGGCCAGCCGCCGCTCCAACCGCTCGCGCTCCACGTCGGGCAGCCCCCGGAAGCGGCGCAGGTAGTCCGGGTCCTTGAGGCCGGAGAGGAACTCGATCTCCCGGAACTGGGCGGACTGGAAGCCGGAGGCCGGGGCGAGCTTGGTGCGGAAGGCCAGGAAGTCCTGCGGGGTCATCGTGTCGATCACGTCGACCTGACCGATCAGGACCCGTTCCACCACGTGGCAGCGCTCCAGCCGCACCCGGGGCAGGTAGGTCTCGCCGGCCAGCAGCCGGTCCCGGGCGTCGGTCAGCTCCGCGAGCAGCAGCTTGAACCACAGCTCGTAGACCTGGTGGATGGTGATGAAGAGCAGCTCGTCGTGGGAGGCCGGGTCGGACTCCGGCACCTGTGCGGCCAGCAGGTCGGCCAGCCGCAGATAGTCCGTGTAGGTGAGCAGGCCACCCTGCTCGCCGAAGTGGGGATCCTGCGCGGGGGTGGGGTGGGTCACAGCGGCCACCGTACCGCCGCCCGGCCGCCCCCGCCTCTGGCGGTGCGGGCGCGCGCAGGGCCCTCTCCCCTACGTCGGGAGAGGGCCCCTGCGCCACACCTCAGCCCATGTGGGGGTACGTGTGGTCGGTCGGCGCGACGAAGGTCTCCTTGATCGTCCGGGGCGACATCCACCGGACGAGGTTGTGCCAGGAGCCGGCCTTGTCGTTGGTGCCGCTGGCCCGGGCGCCGCCGAAGGGCTGCTGCCCGACCACCGCGCCGGTCGGCTTGTCGTTGATGTAGAAGTTGCCGGCGGCGTACCGCATCTTCTCGGCGACCGCGTCGACCACCCGGCGGTCCGTCGCGAAGACCGACCCGGTCAGGGCGTACGGCGCGATCGACTCGGCCTGGCCGACCACCTCGTCGAAGCGGCCGTCGTCGAAGACGTGCACGCCGAGGATCGGCCCGAAGTACTCGGTGGTGAACGTCTCGTGCGCCGCGTCGGTGCACTCGAAGAGCGTCGGGCGGACGAACCAGCCGACGGAGTCGTCGGCGGTGCCGCCGGCGAGGACCCGGCAGGCGTCGTCGCCGGAGATCAGCTCCAGCGCGGCCGTGTGCCGTTCGAACGCCTTGGCGTCGATCACGGCGCCGCCGAAGTTGCCGAAGTCGGTGACGTCGCCGTAGGTGAGGGACTCCGCGGTGGCGGCCAGCCGGTCGCGCAGCCCGCCCTCCCACAGCGACCGGGGGACGTACGCCCGGGACGCCGCCGAGCACTTCTGGCCCTGGTACTCGAAGGCGCCGCGGATCAGGGCGGTGTGCAGGGCGTTGACGTCGGCGCTGGTGTGGGCGACGACGAAGTCCTTGCCGCCGGTCTCGCCGACCAGCCGGGGGTAGCCCCGGTAGCGGGAGATGTTCTCGCCGACGGTCCGCCACAGGTGCTGGAAGACCTTGGTGGAGCCGGTGAAGTGGATGCCGGCCAGGTCCGGGTCGGCGAGCACGACGTCGGAGACCTCCTCGCCGCGCCCGGTGACCATGTTGATCACGCCGGGGGGCAGGCCGGCCGCCTCGAACAGCCGCATCGTGAAGTGCGCGGCGAACTGCTGGGTCGGGCCCGGCTTCCAGACCACGGTGTTGCCCAGCAGGGCCGGCGCAGAGGGCAGGTTGCCGGCGATGGCCGTGAAGTTGAACGGCGTGACCGCGTAGACGAAGCCCTCCAGCGGGCGGTGGTCGAAACGGTTCCACACCCCCGGCGACGACATCGGCTGCGCCTCGATCAGCTCCCGCGCGAAGTGCACGTTGAACCGGAGGAAGTCGATGAACTCGCAGGCGGCGTCGATCTCGGCCTGGATCACGGTCTTCGACTGGCCGAGCATGGTGGCCGCGTTCAGCGTGTCCCGCCAAGGGCCGGCGAGCAGCTCGGCGGCGCGCAGGAAGATCGCGGCCCGTTCCTCGAACGGCAGGGCCCGCCACATCGGGGCGGCGTCCTTCGCGGCCTTCACGGCGGCGCGGGCGTCGTCGTGGGTGGCGTGCGCCGTGACGCCGAGCACGTGCGCGTGCTTGTGCGGCTGCACGACGTCGATCGACTCGCCGCCGGCCATCCGCTGCTCGCCGGCGATGGTCATCGGCAGGTCGATCCGCTCGGCGGCCAGCTCGGTCAGCCTCCGCTGGAGCCGTTCCCGGTCGGTGCTGCCCGGCTCGTAGTTGCGCACCGGCTCGTTGCGCGGCTCAGGTACGGAGAACACGGCGTCCATCAGGGCTCCTGGCGATCTCGACAGCGGTGACGAAACCGGACCCGCGGGCACCGGCCGGGTGACCGGAGCCGACGCCGCGCCGGGTTGACCGGTCACGGCAGCGGGACCTCCCCCGATTCTTCCACGCCCCGGCCCCTCGGCCTTCCCACCCTGCGCGGGGCGGGCCACGGGTGGTGGGGGTGGTGGACGCGTACGCTGGGTGGCCGGTGAACTGCCGGCCCACCGGGGCCGGGCGTCCGTCGGAGGGAAGACGATGACCAAGCAGCCCGGCAGCTCCGCAGCCGCGGAGTCGGACCCCGCCGGCGACAGCGCCACCGCGCCGGCGGACGCGACGAGCGACACCGGTGCCGGAACCGGGCGCTCGGCCGACGGGACGGTGCCGGCGCTCGCGCCCGGTGCGCCGGTGCTCGCGCTCCTGGCGCTCGGGTGGCTGGCCGCGATGCTCTGGTCGACCCGCGAGGTGATCAGCTCCGCGGCCGCCGGGCTCACCGCCATCAGCCTCGCCGCGTTCGCCCTGCCGGGGGTGATCTCGGCCGCGCTGGTCGCCGGCGCCGGCTTCGCCCTCTTCGGCGTCGACCTGCTCGCCCGCCGGGGCAGCGACCGGGTCACCCTGCGCTTCGTGGCGGCGATCGGCACCGGCCTGCTCGTCGGGCTCGCCGCCGCGTTCGCGATCAACCTGACGTACGCCGACAACGCGACCACCAACGTGATCGCCGCGACCACCGCCGCCGCCGCGACCGTCGGCGGGGCCATCGCCGGCGCCCGGAGCGGGTCCGTGGTCGGGGCCGTGGTGGCCGCCGCCCTCGGCACGCTGATCTTCGTGGTGGCCTTCAGCCGGGCCCGCGACCCGCTCTTCGACCTGTTCGGCGGCGGCGACAGCCAGGAGTCGCTGCTCAGCGCCGCCAAGTGGGTGTCCCGCACCGAGTCGCTGCTCGCCGGGCTGCTGGCCGGGCTGCTGGCCTTCGGATACCTGACCCTGGCCCGCCGCCGGGCCGCCCGGCACGACGCGGCGGCGCCCGCGCCCCGCTGGCCCGCCTACCTGCTGGCCGGCGCCGGCCCCGGCCTGCTCCTGATCGTCGCCGAGGTGATCATCCGGGTCGGCGGGCGGTCCCTGCTCGACCTGGCCGGCGCGCTGAGCGAGGCGGACGCGGTGGCCCAGACCTCGCTCGGCACCTCCCGGATCGACAACGCCATCTGGGTGCTCTTCGTCGGCGCCCTGACCGCGATGATCGCCTTCGGCCGCACCCTGGGGCCGGCCCACGCCGACGACGACGAGCCGGCCGAGGCAGCCCCCACCCGCTGATCCCGGCACCCGCCGCCCCACCCGCTGATCCCGGCACCCGCCGCCCCACCCGCTGACCTCGGCACCCGGCGCGCCCCCGGCGCCGGGCGCCGCCCGTTGGTGCGGTCGGCGTCGGTCGACACCCCGTCGGCGGGCGCCGCAGGTGGCGCGCGGAGGTCAGGAGGTCGCGCGGAGCAGCAGGTCCAGCTCGGTGACGTCGTACCACTCCAGCTCGTGGTCCTCGGCACCGTCGACCGTGAACTGCGCGTCCTCGTCGCCGGCCAGGGCCTCGGTGACCACCTCCGCCGCGGCGGACACGTCGTCGACCGCGTCGGCGCCGTCCACGTGGACGGCCGCGACGGCGCCGACCGGCACGGGGGCGCCCAGCTCGACCGCGCTGGAGCCCAGCTCCCCGTCGCCCCGGCCCACGGCCGAGGCGGGCAGGTCGACCGAGACGACGACCCGGCGGCGGGGCGCGTCGGGGTCGGCCCGGAGCAGCTGCAACGCGTCCTGGGCGGCCCGGGTGAAGGCGACGTACTCCAGCTCCTCCTCGTCGCCCTCGGCGTACCACTCCCGCAGGGTGGGGGTCACCGCGTGCGCGGCGGCCACCGGCAGGCCCGCGCCGCGCAGGAGGGTCAGCATCGGGACGGTCGCCGGCACGTACACCCGGACAAGCTCCTCGGTCACCGGTCGTCTCCCCCGCTCAGGTCTGCGCCGGCCTCCGCCGGTCCCGGCCGATCATGCCCTACGCCGTGACCGTCATACACCGCGCACCTTCGCGGTGGAAGCGTCCCGCCGGTGTGTCCCGGGGCGTGTCGCCGCAGGTCGCGCGCCGGCGGCTGGGCCATGTCGGCCGTCGGTGGCAAACTGAACCAAACGACGCCAACCCCGGGGGTTTCCGTGGAGCCGAGGTTCCTGCTGCTCTCCGACGTGGCCACCGAGCTGAACGTGTCGGACTCGCAGGTCTACCACATGGTGCGCAGCGGCGAACTGCCCGCGATCAAGATCGGCGGGCGTGGCCAGTGGCGGGTGGAACGCGCCCGGCTGGAGGAGTACATCGAGCGCAAGTACGCCGAGACCGCCGACTGGGTGCGGAGCAACCCGCTGGCCGACCGCGACCCGGAGTAACCGGACCGATCCGCACGGGCATTGACCGTGGGCTCTGCCATGCCCGAGAATGGACGATGTCGGAAGCAAACGAAAGCAAACGCAAGATCACGGGAGGTAACCGGATGATCGACCCCCGCCGCCCCGGGCCCGCGCGACCTCCCGTCCGGCTGCGACCCGCCCCCTCGTTCGAGCCGCCGTTCACCGACGACGACGCCGCCCACTGGCCGGCTGCGGGCCACGCCCAGCTCGTCCTCGACCTGTTCGAGCCGTCCCGGCGCGAGGCCGACCGGCCGCCCGGCCGGCGGCAGCGGCCGGTCCCGAGCGGCCCCGGTCGTCGGCCCGCCGCCCCGATGCCACTGGACGCGCTGGTGACCGCCACCCCCGAGGCGACCCGGGCCGCGCACCGCTTCGTCCGCGCCTGCCTGGAGGTGCTCAACGGCTACCGCCCACCCGGGCAGCTCAGGCCGCTGCTCGACCCGGCGCGGGCGGCCGGGCTGCTGCCCGAGCTGGCCCGCGCCACCGCCCGCTCCGGTCCGGTGCGCCGCCGGTCGACCCGACCGGCCGTACGCCTGCTCCGGCTGCGGGTCTGCGAGCCGCGCGCCGCCGCCGTCGAGGTGGCCGCGGTGCTCGCCAGCACGGGCGGGCGCACCTGGGCGATGGCGCTGCGCCTGGAGCACCGTCGGGGCAGCTGGCTCTGCACGGCCCTCCAGGTGCTCTGAAACGCAGGCGAGCCGCGGTCCCGAAGGACCGCGGCTCCACACTGCTCGGGCGGGCGCGGGCCCGCTCAACTGCTGGTCACGCGCCGCCGTTGGGGGCGCCGTGGCAGCGCTTGTACTTCCGGCCGGACCCGCACGGGCACGGCGCGTTGCGGGACGGGCCGTTGCCGGCCTCCGCCTGCCCCGACACCGCCCGCCGGTTGTTGCCGGCCGGGACGCCCGGGCCGCGCAGACCGGACGCCGGACGCTGCGGCGCCGCCGGGGCGGTCGTCCCCGGCGCGGCCGGGGCGGCCGGGACCGGACGACCGACACCCAGCGCGGGAGCCTGCTGCTCGTCACGCTCGACGGCCACCGCGCCGGCACCGGCCTCGCCGTCGATGGTCGGCGCGGAGTACTGCAGGCCCTGCTGCTGCGGGGCCCGGCCCAGGCCCTTCGCCCGGATCTCGACCGGCTTGTCGAGCAGCTGGACCTCCTCGGCCTCGGGCTCCGGCTCGTTGACCTGGACCTCGAGGTTGTAGAGGAAGCCGACCGTCTCCTCCTTGATGCCGTCCATCATGGTGGCGAACATGTCGAAGCCCTCGCGCTGGTATTCCACCACCGGGTCGCGCTGGGCGTACGCCCGCAGGCTGATGCCCTCCTGGAGGTAGTCCATCTCGTAGAGGTGCTCGCGCCACTTGCGGTCGATGACCTGGAGCAGGACCATCCGCTCCAGCTGGCGGGTGCCCTCCTCGCCGAGCTGCTCCTCGCGCCGGTCGTACGCGGCGTGCGCGTCCTCCTTGAGGCGGGAGAGCAGGAAGTCGGCGTCGATGCCGGCCCGCGAGCCGCCGGCCTCCTCCTCCAGCTCCTCGATGGTGATGCCCACCGGGTAGAGCTGCTTGAGGCTGGCCCAGAGCTGCTCCAGGTCCCAGTCCTCGGCGTAGCCATCGGAGGTGGCCCCCCGCACGTACGCCTCGACGACGTCGTCGATCATGTTGCGGACCTGGTCGGAGAGGTCCTCGCCGTTGAGCACCCGCAGCCGCTCGGCGTAGATCACCTGGCGCTGCTTGTTCATGACCTCGTCGTACTTGAGGACGTTCTTGCGGATCTCGGCGTTCTGGCCCTCGATCTGGGCCTGCGCGCTCTTGATCTGCTTGGTGACCATCTTCGACTCGATGGGCACGTCCTCCGGGATGTTGAAGCGCTCCATGACCGCCTCGACGGCGCCGGAGCGGAAGCGCTTCATCAGCTCGTCCTGGAGCGAGAGGTAGAAGCGGGACTCGCCGGGGTCACCCTGGCGGCCCGACCGACCGCGCAGCTGGTTGTCGATGCGGCGGGACTCGTGCCGCTCGGTGCCCAGCACGTAGAGGCCACCGGCGGCGGCGACCTCCTCCGCCTCGGCGTCGCAGGCCTGCTTCCACTGGGGCAGGACCTCCTCCATCGCCTTGGCGTACTCCTCCTCCTGCTCGACCGGGTCGAGACCGCGCTGGCGCAGCTCGTTGGCGGCGAGGAACTCGGCGTTGCCGCCGAGCAGGATGTCGGTGCCGCGGCCGGCCATGTTGGTGGCGACGGTGACGGCGCCCTTGCGGCCCGCCTGGGCGACGATCTCGGCCTCGCGGGCGTGGAACTTGGCGTTCAGCACGGAGTGCGGGATGCCGCGCCGGCGCAGCAGCTGGGAGATGATCTCGGAATTCTCCACCGAGACCGTGCCGACGAGCACCGGCTGACCCATCGCGTGCCGCTCGGCGATGTCCTCCACCACGGCGTTGAACTTGGCCTTCTCGGTCTTGTAGATCACGTCCGGCCGGTCCTGCCGGACCATCGGCCGGTGGGTCGGGATCGTCACCACGCCGACCTTGTAGACCTTGTTGAACTCGCCCGCCTCGGTCTGGGCGGTACCGGTCATGCCGGAGAGCTTCTCGTAGAGGCGGAAGTAGTTCTGGAGGGTGATGGTGGCCAGGGTCTGGTTCTCCTGCTTGATCTCCACCCCCTCCTTGGCCTCGATCGCCTGGTGCATGCCCTCGTTGTAGCGGCGGCCGTGCAGGATTCGCCCGGTGAACTCGTCGACGATCAGGACCTCGCCGTCGCTGACGATGTAGTCCTTGTCGCGCTTGTAGAGCTCCTTGGCCTTGATGGCGTTGTTGAGGTAGCCCACCAGCGGGGTGTTGACCGACTCGTAGAGGTTGTCGATGCCCAGCCGGTCCTCGACCTTGGCCACGCCGCGCTCGGTGACCGCGATGGTGCGCTTGGAGTGGTCGACCTCGTAGTCGCCCTCGCCGTCCTTGCCGGGCTGGAGCCGGGCCACCACGCCCGCGAACTCGCCGTACCAGCGGGCGGAGTGCTCGGCGGGGCCGGAGATGATCAGCGGGGTGCGGGCCTCGTCGATCAGGATCGAGTCGACCTCGTCGACGACCGCGAAGTTGTGGCCGCGCTGGACCAACTCCTCCTTCGACCACGCCATGTTGTCGCGCAGGTAGTCGAAGCCGAACTCGTTGTTGGTGCCGTAGGTGATGTCGCACTCGTAGGCGGCCCGGTGCTCGGTGGCCGGCCGGTTGGGCAGCACCACGCCGACGGTGAGGCCGAGGAACTCGTGCACCCGCCCCATCCAGGCGGCGTCGCGCTGGGCCAGGTAGTCGTTGACCGTGATGACGTGCACGCCCTTGCCGGAGAGCGCGTTGAGGTAGACCGGCATGACCGAGGTCAGCGTCTTGCCCTCACCGGTCTTCATCTCGGCGATGTTGCCGAAGTGCAGCGCCGCGCCGCCCATGACCTGGACGTCGTAGGGCCGCTGGCCGAGCACCCGGGCGGCCGCCTCACGGCAGACCGCGAACGCCTCCGGCAGCAGGTCGTCGAGGGTCTCGCCGTCGGCGAGCCGCTCCTTGAACTGGTCGGTCATGCCGCGCAACTCGTCGTCGGTGAGGTTGACGTAGTCGTCCTCGATCGAGTTGACGGCGGCGGCGATGGCCTTGAGCCGGCGCACCATACGGCCCTCGCCCGCGCGGAGGACCTTTTCCAGAATCGACACGGATCAACGCTCCCCTAGACAGTCTCGAACCATCGTAGGCGCTTCATCGGCGCGATGGTCACTGGTGGCGGCCCTCCGAGCCGGCGAAACCGACATAACACGCTCGACTCGCGCCGGCCCGCCGAAATCCGGTTACGCCGTCCGCGAACGGTCCGGCACGATGGCTCGGGTGGAACCTGTGGAGATCACCGAGGACGGCCTGTTGCTGCGACCCTGGCGGGCGACCGACGCCGACGCGGTGCACCGGGCGTGCCAGGACCCGGACATCCAGCGCTGGACCACCGTACCGCGCCCGTACCTGACCGAACACGCCCTCAAGTTCGTCACCGAAGTGGCCACGGCGGACTGGGCGGCGGGCACCGGGGCACCGTTCGCGGTCTGCGACGCCGCCACCGGCGAGCTGCTCGGCTCCTGCGGGCTCGTCTCCATCGACGCCGGCCTGCGCTCCGGCGAGATCGGCTACTGGACCGCGCCCTGGGCCCGGGGCGCGGGCGTGGCCGTCCGGGCCAGCCGGGCCGTCGCCCGCTGGGCGTTCGACGCGCTGAAGCTGCGCCGGCTGATCTGGCAGGCCGAGGTGGGCAACCACGCCTCCCGCCTGGTCGCGCTCCGGGCGGGCTTCCGCGTCGAGGGCCGGCTGCGGCTCGCCGACCCCGCCCCCGCCGGCAGTGCGCAGGGCTGGATCGGCTCGCTGCTCCCCGGCGAGGTGCCCGCCCCCGGGGAGACCGGTCCGGCCGGGCCGGGCACGCTGGAGACCCGCCGCGCCGCCGTCTTCGGCGGGCCCCAGCCCGTCCTCTTCGCCACGGCCGGCGGCACCGAGCTGCGGCTGCGCCCGATGGAGGAGCGCGACCTGGACGCGGTCGTCGACACCTGCCGGGACCCGGAGACCATCCGGTGGACAAGCGTGCCCGACCCGTACGAGCGGGCGGACGCCGAGTCGTACCTGGGCTACACCCGGAGCACCTGGGCCGGCGGCACCAGCGCCTGCTTCGTGGTCGCCGACGCCGACGACCGCTACGTCGGCACGATCGACCTGCGGCTCTCCCCCGCCGACCCGCTGCTGGCCGACGTCGGGTTCATGGCCGATCCCAGGGCCCGGGGCCGGGGCCACCTGTCGGCCGCGCTGACCGCGCTCGGCGCCTGGGGCTTCACCACGCTGGGCCTGGCCCGGATCGAGTGGCGGGCCAACGTCGGCAACACCGCCTCCCGAAGGGTCGCCGAGAAGGCCGGCTTCACGGTCGAGGGCACCGCCCGGGGTGGGCTCACCCACCGCGACGAGCGGGTGGACGTCTGGGTCGGCGCGCTGCTCGCCGGGGACCTGACGTGACGCCGGAGGTGATCGAGGCCGACGGGGTGCGGCTGCGACAGTTCCGCCCCGCCGACGCCGCCGACCTGACCGCCGGCTGCGGCGACCCGGTCAACCTGCGGTTCAACCCCGGCATGCCGCAGCCGTACACCGAGGCCGACGCCCGCTGGTGGATCGCCGAGGGCGCCCCGGCGGCCTGGGCCACCGGCGGGGCCGCGTACGCCATCGCCGACCCGACCACCGACCGGCTGGTCGGCGGCGCGGGCATCGGCCAGGTCGTGGCGCCGCGCCGGCAGGCGGAGGTGGGCTACTGGGTCGCGCCGTGGGCGCGGCGGCGCGGGATCGCCACCGCCGCGACGCGGGCCCTGGCCGACTCCGCGCTCCGGCACGGTGTCGACCGGCTGGAACTGATGACCCACGCCGAGAACCCGGCCAGCCAGCGGGTGGCGCTCGCCGCCGGCTTCACCCACGAGGGGGTACGCCGGGCGGCCGGCCAGCTGCGCGGCGGCGGCCGGACGGACCTGCTCGCGTGGGTACGGCTCGCCGACGACCCGCCCGGTCCCGCCCCCCGGCTCCTGCCGGACCTGCCCGACGGCCGGCTCACCGACGGCGTGGTGACCCTGCGCCGGCTCGGCCCGGACGACGTCGACGTGATGTACCGCCTGCACACGCGGCCGGAGGTGGTGGCCAACCAGGCCCCGCCGGTGCCCCCGACCCGGGCGGCCATCGAGCGGCGTTGCCTGCTGGCCGAGAGCGCGTGGCTCACCGGCGCCATCGCCCGCCTGCTGATCGTCGACGCGGGCACCGGCGAGCCGGCGGGCAGTTGCGGGCTCAGCCTCTCCGACCCGGAGGCCAGTGAGGGTTCGATCGGCTACGCGCTCCTGCCCGACCAGCGGGGACGCGGGCTGGCCACCAGGGCGGTGCGGCTCCTGGCCGGCTGGGCGTTCGGCCCGGCCGGCATCGCCCGGCTGGTCGCCGGCACCGTGCCCGACAACACCGCCTCGCACGGGGTGCTGGAGCGGGTCGGATTCCGCCGGGAGGGCCTGCTGCGCGGGCGGCTGCCGGGGCTCGCCGGCACCCGGCTCGACGACCTGGTCTTCGGGCTGCTCCCCGACGAACTCCGCTGACCCGCCCGACCGCCCGGATCGGGCCTCGGGGCGCCCCGTGCGGCCTCGGCCCCGGGTGCCCGGCGGGACTTCCCGTCCCTGGCGGGCCGTGGTGGCGGGTGGCCCGCCACCACGGCACCGGAGGGTCAGACGGCGAGGGAGATGATTCCGTAGTCGTAGGCGTGCCGCCGGTAGACGACGCTCGGACGGCCGGACTCCTTGTCCTGGAACAGGTAGAAGTCGTGGCCGACGAGCTCCATCTGGAACAGGGCGTCGTCGACGGTCATCGGCTCGGCGGGGTGCACCTTCTCCCGCGCGATGTGCCAGGGCTGGTCGCGTTCCTCCTCCTCGACCCGTTCGGCGACGGCGGTGGCCGTCCCGGCGCCGTCGGAGGACGCGCCCAGCGGCGCGTCGAGGCCGGCTACCGGCAGGCCGGCGGTGGCCGCGGCGACGGAGAGCGGCGCGTGCCGGCCCCGGTGGACGCGGCGGCGGTCGGCCGCCCGCCGCAACCGGGTGTCCAGCTTGGCGATGGCCGCGTCGAGCGCGCTGTAGAAGTCGTTCGTGCAGGCCTCCGCCCGGATCACCGGGCCACGGGAAACGCAGGTGATTTCGACGCGCTGGCAGTGGTCCGCCTGGCGTGGATTGCGCTCGTGAAACAGCTCTACATCGACACGAATAAGTTTGTGGTCGTAGCGTTCGATCTTCGCGAGTTTCTCCGCCACGTGCACCCGGTAATGATCCGGCACTTCGACGTTACGGCCCTTGACCACGATGTCCATGTGACCTCCCTAGTTCGGACGGTCGTTCGTTCCGGCATCCGGTCGCGCCCCTGGGGGAGGTCCCACTCGGCGTCGACCGGTCAGTGCGGCTACGCCTCCTTTCACCGCCGGGGGCGGGTGGGAAGACCTCCTACCCCCGACACGAAAACGCTAACTCCTGTTCGCCCGACAGTCACCCCCGGTCGCCACGACAGCCAACAATTTTTCACAGCTCATACACCAACGGGTGAAACGGAAACACGCACCGTCACAACTTGCGCCGTCTCTCGGTCGCGGCGAGCACCGCGGCGACCGTCGGTGACAGCCCGCTCGCCGTCAGCGCCCGCCCCACCGCGCCGAGGGTGGCCCCGGTGGTCAGGATGTCGTCGAGCACCACCACCGCCGCCCCGTCGGGCGCGGACGGGACCCGCGGGCGCACCCGGAAGGCCGCCTCGGCCGCCGCCGCCCGACCGGCGCTGTCCAACGTCACCGAGTCCGGACGGGGCAGGGCCCGCAGCGGTCGCCGCACCCGCACCGGCCAGCCCGCCCGGCGCAGCCGGTCCGCGCAGTGCCGGGTCATCCGACCGAGGTGGTCGCCGTACCGGGCGCGGGCCGCCGCCGCGGTGTCCGGCACCGGCACCAGCGTCACCGGGCGGACCCCGCCCACCGCCGCCGCCACGACCTCGGCGAGCAGCGACCCCAGCGGCCGGGCCAGCCCGTGCCGGCCGTGGTCCTTGTACGCCAGCAGCGCCTCCCGCAGCGGTCCCGCGTACGGGCCGAGGGCGACGCAGGGCGGCAGGTCGGGCGGGGCGGGAGTGGGGCGTACGGCCCGGGGGCGCAGAGCGCCGAGCGCCGCCACGCACTCCGGGCAGACGCCGTGCCGCAGCCCCGGCCGGCGCTCGCGGCAGCCGGCGCACTCCGCGGGCAGCACCAGGTCGGTGAGGTCCGCCCAGAGCCCGCCGAGATCCCGCACGGAGATCAGTAGAGGAAGAAGGGGGCGGTCGGGTTGCCGGCGCGCGCCCCGGCCGACGGCGGGACCTCCTGCACCTGCTCGGGCTGGATCCGCTCGAACGGGCCGCTGCGGTACGCCACGCCGTTCGCCTCGTACATCGCGGCGCCGACGCGCCCCGCGGCGTTCGCCGGGTAGGCGGCCAGGTGCGTCACCCGGGCGCCGATCTTGTCCTCCAGCCGGCTCTCCCGGGCGCCGTCCACGCTGACCTCATAGACCGCCGGGCGGCCGACCGCGCCCGCGAGGACCAGGGCGTTCTCGCCGTACCAGTCGACGGCCGACAGGCTGGTCAGCCGGGTGTGCAGCCGACGGGCCGGGCCGGGGGTGACCCCCGCGCCGTCGGGGCTGAGCGCGGCGACGTAGAGCGCGCCCCCGGCGATGGCGGCGATCCGGTGGCCGTCCAGCGAGGCCGCCACCGCGGTCACCGGGCCGGGTACGCCCAGCGACACAGCGGTGAGCTGCGCCTGGGCGTCGAAGCGGTAGAGGCTTCCGTCGGCGACCACCAGCCCGGCCGGCTGCCCCCGGTGCGTCGAGCGCAGCCAGACGGGCCGGCTCATGGCGGCGTAGCCCTTGGCGCTGCGGCTGAACACGGCCACCGGGTCGGTGCCGGTGCCGACGGAGAGCCACTGCCGGCCGGCGTCGGTGACCACCAGCGCCGCCAGGATCTGGTTGTCGGCCCGGCTGAGCCCGGCGGAGACGACGTTCCGGTTGGCCTTGGCGTCCACGGGCACCGGGCCGCTCGACTCGCCGGCGTAGGCCAGCGGGTGGACGGCTCCCTCGTAGACGCAGAACCGCTGGAAGCTCTCCGGGAGCTGGTGCACCGGGCGGTCCAGGCGGCGCCGTTCCAGGTCGGGGATGAACTCCTGGGACTGGTTGCGGATCTTGATGTCGAGCGGCCCGTCGAAGTCCGGCAGCGACCAGGCGAGCTGCGTGCCGAGCTGCTCCAGCCGGGCCTTGTTCTCCGGCATCTCCAGGTCGACCTCCCAGCGGCCGTCCGTCCGGGTGGCGTTGTTGATCAGGCGGGTGCCGTCCGGCAGCCTGCTCACGGCCGTGCCGAGCCAGGCGGAGGGGCCGGCGGTCAGCCACTTGACCACCTCGCTCACCCGCCGCTCGTCCGGCACGGCGAGGGGCAGGTAGCGCTGGTCGGGGACGAGGCGGCTGCGGTCGTTGTTCCAGAAGTAGATCGTCCGGCTCTGGTAGTACGTCTCCAGCGCCTCGACGCTGAGCAGCAGGGCGGTCGGCGGGTTCGCCACGTACAGGCCCCCGTCCGCCAGGCCCTCCTGCCCGGGCTGGCTGCGCAGCTCGAACGTGTACGTCGTGGTGCTCGTCTCCGGCGGGCCCAGCGTGCCGTCGTTGCGCAGCTGCCCGACCTGCTGCACCTTGAGCGTGACCTCGGTCCGGTCCGGGGCGGGCGCGATCACCGGCTCCTCGGTGAGCCGGACGACGGCCAGCGCGACCTCGCTGCCCTGCTTCACCTGGAGGCGGTCGCGGTCGGCCGGCGCGATGAACTGCCGGACCCGTTGGTAGGCCCGGTCCGGCTCGCCGGCCGCGGCGGAGAGGAAGTTCTCGACGAACAGCTCCGCGTCGGCGCCGGCCGCGCTCCGGCTCGGGGGTTCGCCCCGGCTGCCGCTGGTCGAGCCGCCCTCCGCCGCCGGCCCCGGCCCGTCCACCCTGACCTCGGTGTTCTCCGGGATGCCGCAGCCGACCGCGCCGCCCAGCAGCAGCGCGCCGCCGAGCAGGCCGGCGAGCAGCCGACGCCTCACGACCCCACCTCCGCGTGCCCCCCGTTGCCCGGCCGGCGCGGGCCGACGGCCAGCGCGCCGTCGGTGCCCGGGCCGATCGTGAGCGCGCCGCCGGTGCCGGGACCGATGGCCAGCAACCCGCCCGACCGGGGCCCGCCGAAGGGCAGCGTGGCGTCGGCCGGGACCAGCCGCAGCGGCGAGGTGGTCAACCGGTCGCCGGCCCGCGACGGCAGGGTGAGCCGGAACTGGGCACCCTGCCCGGGCGCGCCCCACGCCTCCAGCCAGCCGCCGTGCAGCCGGGCGTCCTCCAGGCTGATCGACAGGCCGAGCCCGGTGCCGCCGGTCTGCCGGGCCCGGGACGGGTCGGCCCGCCAGAAGCGGTTGAACACCAGCTTCTCCTCGCCCGGCTTGAGCCCCACCCCGTGGTCGCGGACGGTGATCGCCACCGCCGTGTCGTCCACCCCGAGCGTGATCAGCACCGGCTTGGCCTCGCCGTGCTCGACGGCGTTGCCGACCAGGTTGCGCAGCACCCGCTCCACCCGCCGGGGGTCGACCTCGGCGATCACCGGGGTGCCGGGGACGTCCAGCTCGATGGCCACCCCGACGCGCTCGGCGAGACCGGCCAGGCGGTCGGCCACCCGGTGCACGACCGGCACCAGGTCGGTCGGCTCGGAGTCCAGCATGGCGAAGCCGGCGTCGAAGCGGCTGATCTCCAGCAGGTCGGTGAGCAGCTCCTCGAACCGGTCCAGCTCGGCCTGGAGCAGCTCGGCGCTGCGGGCCACCGCCGGGTCGAACTCGTCCCGCTCGGCGAAGATCAGGTCGGCGGCCATCCGGACCGTGGTCAGCGGCGTACGCAGCTCGTGCGAGACGTCGGAGGTGAAGCGGCGTTGCAGCCGGGACATCTCCTCCAGCCGCAGGATCTGCCGTTGCAGGTTGGTCGCCATCTGGTTGAACGACGCGGCGAGCAGGGCGAGGTCGTCCTCGCCGTTGACCACCATCCGCTGGTCGAGCAGGCCGGCGGAGAGCCGCTGGGCCGTGCGGGCGGCCACCCGTACCGGGGTCACCACCAGCCGGGTGACCAGGCCGGCGAGCAGGGCGAGCAGGAGCACCAGGGCCGCTCCGGTGGCGGCCACGGTGCCCCGTACGTCGGCGGCCGTGGCGTCCTGCCGGGCCAGCGGCACGAGGTAGTAGAGCTCCACCTGGCCGAACCGGGTGGGCACCGGCGAGCCGTAGACCAGGTATTTCGTGCGCTTCTCGCCCAGTCGGCCGGTGCGGATCTGGCTGGCGACCTTGCCTCCGGCCACGGTCTCGCGCAGCTCGCGGCTGATCAGCGGGCGGACGTTGACCGCGGGCGAGGACCGGGGCTGGATGGCCCCGGTGTGGTTGTCGGCGGTGAGCGCCACGATCACGCCGGTGGTCTGCTGCGGGTCACCGCCGGCCAGGTAGTTGACCGTGCCGTCGATGGTCTCCTGGAGCTGCCCCTCCTGCGGCTGGTTGTAGAGGCCGAACTGCTTCGCCGCGTAGTCCGCGCCGCTGCCCAGCCGTAGCCGCACGTCGGTCTCGACGTTCTCCACGAGGATGCCGGTGATCTTGTCGGCGATCAGGTAGGCGAAACCACCCACCAGCAGGCTGGACGCGACCAGTGTGATGGTCACCACCCGAAGCTGGAGCGACCGCCGCCAGCTCTGGTGCAACCCGGCGAGCAGGCGCGCGGCCCGGCCGCTCACGCCACGCCACAGCTCGCGCGCGGCGACACGCCGGCGCGGAGCTGCCGTCGGGGGGTCCGGAATCGGGGAGGTGGCCACAGTGTGACCAGGCTATCCGGTGCCCGCCTTGTAGCCCACGCCCCGCACGGTGAGGATGATTTCCGGCCGCTCCGGATCCGGTTCGATCTTGGCCCGCAGCCGCTGCACGTGCACGTTGACCAGCCGGGTGTCCGCCGCGTGCCGGTAGCCCCAGACCTGCTCCAGCAGCACCTCGCGGGTGAAGACCTGGCGCGGCTTGCGGGCGAGCGCGACCAGCAGGTCGAACTCCAACGGCGTCAGCTTCACCTCCTCGCCGTTGCGGCTGACGGTGTGCGCCGGCACGTCGATGGTGATCTGGTTGCCGGGCGGCCCGATGGTCAGCATCTCCGGGGCGACGTCCTCGCCGCGGCGCAGCCGCGCCCGCATCCGGGCGACCAGTTCCTTGGGCTTGAACGGCTTGACCACGTAGTCGTCGGCCCCGGACTCCAGGCCGAGCACCACGTCGACGGTGTCGCTCTTGGCGGTCAGCATGACGATCGGCACGCCCGACTCGGCCCGGATCGACCGCGCCACGTCGATGCCGCTCATCCCGGGGAGCATGAGGTCGAGCAGGACGATGTCGGGGCGGTTCTCGCGGAACGCGGCCAGTGCCCGCTCCCCGTCGGCGACGAACGAGGGGAGGAACCCCTCGCTGCGCAGGACGATGCCGAGCATCTCGGCGAGCGCGGGGTCGTCGTCGACCACCAGTACCCGGGCTCTCATGGGGTTAATGTTTCCATCCCCTTCAGTTCGGTGGGATCCCCGTCACCCGGCACGGTACTGCCGTGGGAGGTCGCCGCCCAGCAGCAGGTGCCCGGCGTCGCCGCCCCGACGTGCGGGTCCACCCGATCGGAACGGGCGTGTCACCATGATCCCCGCGTGCGCCGTCACGCGCCACCGCCGTCCCTCCCCAGGAGTACGCGTGCCCGACGCCGGCCCGACCGCCGTGCTCCCGCGCCGCCCCCTCACGGTCGGCGAGCTGCTGGACTCCGCGGTCCTGCTGCTGCGCGGCCAGGCCCGGGTGCTGGTGCCGGTCGCCCTCGTGCTGGCCGTGGCCGAGCAGCTCCTGCTGCACCCGCTGCGCCTCGCCGCCGGCACGGCGCCACCCGCCTGGCTGCCGGAGTTCGGGCGGTTCGGCGCGTACTGGCTGCTGCTGGCGGTGGGCGCGGCGAGCGAGGCGGTGATCGTCCTGCTGCTCGGCAACCCGGCCGCCCGGGCCGCCGGGGCCGCGCTGTTCGGTCGCGCGGCGGGCCCCCGGGAACTGCTCCGCCCGGCCGGCGCGCGCTGGGGCGCCACCGCGCTGCTCGCCGTCCTCGTCGGCGTGCTGATGTGCGGGGTCGCGCTGTTCGGGCCGGCGTGGATCGTCGGGTTCGCCCTGCTCGGCGCCGTGGCGCCGGCACTGGTCGTCGACCGGGTGCACCCGCTGCGCGCCCCGCTGCGCGCCGCCGCCCTGGCCGTCCGCGGCGCCGGCCGGGCCGGCTGGATCCGGCTGCTCGGCTACCTGGTGTGGTGGATCGTCCGCGTCGGCCTCGGCGTCGGCGTCTACCTCGGGCTGGACTCGTTCGACCTCGTCGACCGCGCCTGGGCCGGGTGGCTCTCGCTCGCCGTCTGGGCGGGCGTGAACAGCGTCGCCTACCCGGCCCTGGCCTGCCTGGACGCGGTGCTGCACCTGGAGACCCGGATGCGTACCGAGGGGCTGGACATCCGGCTCTCCCGGGCCCGGGCGGGCACGCCGGAGACCGTCCTGCTGGCGGCCGGGCGATGAGCTTCAGCCGGTGGTGGACCGAGACCACGGCGGCGCTCGGCGACCGGGTGCCGCTGTCCCTGGTCGCGCTGCTGCTGGTGCTCGCCGCGGTGCTGGTCGCCGCCGGCTGGTACACGTTCCCGGCCTGGGTCCCCCGGCGGTTGCCCCGGCTGCGCCGACGCCGCCGGAAGAGTCCGCCGCCGGACGCCCCGCCGCCGGTCGTCCCCGCTCCCCGCGAGCCCGAGTTGCCGGCCGCCGCGTACGTCTCCCTCGCGGACCGGCTCGCCGCCGAGGGCCGGTACGCCGAAGCCGCCCGGGAGCGGCTGCGCGCGATGGTCCGGGAGCTGGCCGCCCGGCGCGTGGTGCAGCCGCAGCCCGGCATGACCGTCGCCGAGCTGGTGCGCGCCGCGACGGACACCCGGCCCCAGGTGGGCCCACCGCTGAGCGCCGCCGGCGCGATCTTCTCCGAGCTCTGGTACGGCCAGCGCCCCGCCTCCGCCGAGCACGACCACCGGATGCGGGAGCACGCCGCCGACCTGGACCGGGTGCTGACCGGCCGACCCGAGGACGGGCCACGACCATGAGCGCACAGGCCACCGCCGTCCCACCGGCGCCACGCGCGGTCGTCGCCGGCCGGCGACGACGCCGCCGGCACCGGCTGCTGATCCCGCTGGGCCTGGCCGCGGCGCTGCTGGCCACCACGCTGGTCACCCACGCGGTCGACCAGCCCGACCCCGGCGACCGGGGTTTCCTCTCCCCGGTCGCGACCGGGGACGACGGCGGCAGCCGGCTCGCCGACGCGCTGCGCGGGCGGGGCGTCACCGTGCAGCGGGAGACGGACACGCTGCGCGCCCTGCTGGCCGCCCGCAGCGGCGCGGCCACGCTCTTCGTGCCCGCGCCGGCGCTGCTACACCCGGACACGGTCGGCGCGTTGGACTCGCTGCCCTCGGCCACCAGGCTGGTGCTGGTGGACCCGCCGCGGCGGGTGCTGGAGGCGGTCAGGCTGCTGCCGGTGGAACCGGCCGGTCGCCGGTGGGCCGCGCAGGCGGTGGGGCCGGACGCGCGGGGCCTGCCCTGCCCGTTGCCCGAGCTGCGCCCGCTCGGGCGCGTGGCGGTCGGGCTGCAACGCTACGCGCTCGCCCCGGGCGCGTCGGCGCCCGTCCGGTTCTGCTTCGCCGACGGGCTCGCCCTGCTGTCCCGGGTCCCCGAGAGCACCGTGGCGGTGGGCGCCAGCGACCCGTTCCGCAACGACCGGATCGACGAGTGGGACAACCGGGCGTTCGCCACCGCGCTGCTCGGCGGGTCCGGTCGGGTGGTGTGGCTCGACCTGGACGGCCCCGAGCCCCCGCCGGTCTTCGGCGACGGCGACAACGGCAGCCCGGCCTGGTCGCCGACGCCGGGCGGCTCCACCGGGAATGGCGGCCCCGGCCGCGGCACCGGCACCGGGGACGGCACCGGCGACGGACGCCCCGGCGACCCGGCGGGCCCGGGCGGGGAGCCCGACGACGACAGCGACAGCGAGGGCCGCGACGACTCCCGGGCCGACAGGCCCGACCCGCCGAACCCGCTCTGGTCCGCCTTCCCCGCCTGGCTGTGGGCGTTGCTGGCCCAGCTCGCCGTGGCCGCCCTGCTGGCCGCGCTCTGGCGGGCCCGCCGGCTCGGCCCGCCAGCGGTGGAGCCGCTGCCGGTCACGGTCCGCTCGGCGGAGACGGTGCTCGGCCGGGCGCGGCTCTACGAGAAGGCGGGCGCCCGGGACGCGGCCGCGCGGACCCTGCGGACCGCCGCCCTGGACCGCCTGACGCCCCGGCTGCACCTGCCGCCGACCGCGCCGCCGACCGACGTGGCCGCGGCGGTCGCCGCCCGCACCGGCGACGACCCCCGGTGGACCCACGAGGTGCTGCACGGCGCCGGGCCCGAGACCGACCAGGACCTGCTGGACCTGGCCCGCGCGCTGGACCGGCTGACCCGCGTCGCCGCTGACGGCCCGCACCCGCCCGCCGAGGCACCGCCGCCGGCCACCGCCGGCCCGCACCCGCCCGCCGAGGCACCGCCGCCGGCCACCGTCGGGCCGCCCCCGCCCGCCGCGCCGCCCGCCGAAGGACCGCACCCGCCAGCCGCACCGCACGCGCACCGAGCCGAAGGAGACCCCCGGTGACCCGACCCGCCGGTACCGCCGAGCCGCCGACCACCGACCCCGTCGACCCCCGCGCCGCCCTGCACCGGCTGCGCGCCGAGGTCGCCAAGGCGGTCGTCGGGCAGGACGCGGTCGTCACCGGCCTGGTGATCGCCCTGCTCTGCCGCGGGCACGTGCTGCTGGAGGGCGTGCCGGGCGTGGCCAAGACCCTGCTGATCCGCACCGTGGCCACCGCCCTCGACCTCGGCTCCAAGCGGGTGCAGTTCACCCCGGACCTGATGCCGGGCGACGTCACCGGCTCGCTGATCTTCGACCCGCGCACCGCCGCCTTCACCTTCCGCGAGGGGCCGGTCTTCACCAACCTGCTGCTCGCCGACGAGATCAACCGGACGCCGCCGAAGACCCAGTCGGCGCTGCTGGAGGTGATGGAGGAGCGGCAGGTCTCGGTGGAGGGCGAACGGCGGGCACTGCCCGACCCGTTCATCGTCGCCGCCACCCAGAACCCGATCGAGTACGAGGGCACCTACCCGCTGCCGGAGGCGCAGCTCGACCGGTTCCTGCTCAAGCTCACCGTGCCGCTGCCCAACCGGGACGAGGAGCTGGGCGTGCTCCGCGCGCACCACGCCGGCTTCGACCCCCGCGACCTGGCCGCTGCCGGCGTACGGCCGGTGGCCGACGCGGCCGACCTGGCGGCGGCCCGGGCGGCGGTCGGCCGGGTGCACGTGGCCGAGCCGCTCTTCGGCTACATCGTCGACCTCTGCCGGGCCACCCGCAACACCCCGGCGCTGGAGCTGGGCGCCTCGCCCCGGGGCGCCACCGCGCTGCTCAACACGGCCAAGGCGTGGGCCTGGCTGGCCGGCCGCGACCACGTCGTACCGGACGACGTGAAGGCGGTCGCCCGGCCGACGCTGCGGCACCGGCTGCGGCTGCGCCCCGAGGTGGAGCTGGAGGGCGTCGGCGTGGACGCGGTGCTGGACACGGTGCTCGCCACCGTGCCGACGCCGCGATGACCTGGCGGGCGGCGCTCCTGCTGGCGGTCGGCGCGCTGACCCTGCCGGCCTGGCCGTCGCCGTTCGCCGGGCTGCTGGTGATGACCGGGGCGGTGCTGCTGCTGGTGCTGCTCGACCGGGCGCTGGCCGCGCCCCCGGGCGCGCTCACCGCCGCCCGCGAGGGGGACCGCGCGGTCCGGCTCGGCGGCACCGCCACCGTCACGCTGCTGCTGCACAACCCCTCCGGCCGTACGCTGCGGGCCAGGGTCCGCGACGCCTGGGTGCCGTCTGCCGGGGCCCGCCCCGACGTGCCCCCGGCGCGGCTGGTGCGCGTCGAACCGGGCACGACGGTGGCGCTGCCCAGCCGGCTCACCCCCGTCCGGCGGGGCGACCGGCCGGCGGTGGCGCTGACGGTGCGCTCGTTCGGGCCGCTGGGGCTCGGGTTCCGGCAGCGCGCCGGCCGACCGGCCACCCCACCGTGGACGGTGCGCGTGCTGCCCCGCTTCGACTCCCGCCGGCACCTGCCGGAGAAGCTGTCCCGGCTACGGGTCATCGACGGCACCCAGGTGAGCCGCGGGCGGGGCCAGGGCACCGAGTTCGACACCCTCCGCGAGTACGTGGTCGGCGACGACGTGCGGTCGATCGACTGGCGGGCGAGCGCGCGCCGGGCCGACGTGCTGGTGCGCACGTGGCGGCCGGAGCGGGACCGCCGGCTGCTCTGCGTGCTGGACACCGGGCGGACGTCTGCGGTGCGGGTCGGCGACGAACCCCGGCTGGACACCGCGATCGACGCCGCGCTGCTGCTCACCGCCCTCGCCGCCCGCGCCGGCGACCGGGTCGACCTGCTCGCCGCCGACACGGCGGTGCGGGCCACCGTCACCGGCACCGGCGGGCCGGCCCTGCTCTCCCGGGTGGTGCACGCCCTCGCCCCGCTCCAGCCGACGCTGGCGGAGACGGACTTCGACCTGATCGCGGGCGAGCTGCTGCGCCGGCAGCGCCAACGCAGCCTCGTGGTGCTCTTCACCGCGTTGGAGGCCGGTGCCCTCGGCGAGGGGCTGCTGCCGGTGCTCCCCCGGCTGGCCGCCCGGCACAGGGTGGTGATCGCGGCGACGCACGACCCGGTGCTGACCGCCCTCACCACCGGCGTCCCGCAGCGGCCGGGGGACGCCTACGCCGCGGCGGCGGCCTGGCGGGCGCTCGCCGAACGCGACCGGGTCCGCGCCGCCCTGGGCCGGCACGGCGTGACAGTGGTCGACGCCCCGGCGGGCCGGCTGGCCCCCACGCTCGCCGACACCTACCTGCGCCTGAAGGCCCTCGGTCAGCTCTGATCAGGCTCGGCGGCGACGGCGCGGCGACCGAGGACCACCACGTACGCCAGGAAGGCGAGCCAGACGGCGGCGCCCGCGGCGACGCGGAGCGGAACCGGCACGGGCGCGGGGGTCACGAACGCCTCGATGACGGCGGAGACCGCGAAGAGCCCCACCAGCCCGAGGGCGACGAGGACGCCCTCGCGTCCCGCCCGGGCCACCGCCTGCCCCCGGGTGAGCTGCGTCGGCGGCGCGATCCACGCCCACCCGATGCGCAGGCCCACCCCGGCGGCCACGAAGACGCCGGTGAGTTCCAGCAGCCCGTGCGGGGTGATCAGGCCGAAGAAGACGTCCGCGCGGCCGTAGGCGACCATCACCCCGCCGACCACGCCGATGTTGAGGGCGTTCTGCCAGAGCAGGTAGAGCACCGGGACGATCAGCACCCCGGCGGCGAGGCACTGGGCGGCGAGCCAGGCGTTGTGCGTCCACAGGTGGAAGGCGAACGTCGGCGCGGAGAACTCGGTGTAGTAGCCGGCGAAGCCGGACTCGACCAGGTCGGCGGCCGCCGCGTCGCCGATGAAGGCCGCCGCCGTCTGCGGGTTGCCGGCGACGAACCAGATGAGGAAGAGGCTGAGCAGGCTGAACCCGGTCGCCACCCCGCACCACCAGGGCCAGGCGCGGTAGACCGCGGCGGGGAAGCCGGCCACGAGGAACCGCCCGACCGCCGCCCACGACGGGCGCGGGCGCCCGGTGAGCCGGGCCCGGGCGCGCAGCACCACCTGGGAGAGCTGGCTGACCAGCGCCGGGTCGGGTGAGCGGCTGCGCAGCACCGACAGCTGGGTGGTCGCCCGCTGGTAGAGGGCGACCAGCTCGTCGACCTCGGCGGCGTCGAGCCGGCCGCGCCCGGAGAGTTCCTCCAGCCGTCGCCACTCCCCGCCGTGTTCCGCGACGTACGCGTCGAGATCCACCGTCACCCCCGTCCGGCGATCATAGTGTTCACTGTCGGGGTGAGAGCACAACCGCGACCGCCGGCCGGACCCGCCCCGTGGGGCGACGCCGGGCTGGTCAGCGGGGAGGCCGTGGAGCTGGACGTCCGGGCCGCCCGCATCGGTTCCCGGGTGCTCGCGCTGCTGCTCGACGTCCTGGCGCAGGCGGCCCTCATGCTGGTGCTGTCCATGAGCGTCGGCGTCGCGCTGCTCAACCTGCCGGAGGGGCTGGTCGACGGCGCCCTGGCCGGCGGCCTCGCGACGGTGGGCCTGATCCTGGTGCTGGTCGGCTACCCGGTGCTGTGCGAGCGGTTCAACCACGGCCGCACGCTGGGCAAGATGGCGGTCGGGCTGCGCGTGGTCAGCGCCGACGGCGCTCCGGTCGCGGCGCGGCAGTCCCTGATCCGGGCGCTGGTCGGCGTGGCGGTGGAGTGGCCCGGTCTGGTGCTGCCGCTGCTGAGCTGGGTGGCCGGGGTGACGGTGATGGTGACCGACCGGCGCGGGCGTCGACTGGGCGACCTGGTGGCGGGCACGCTGGTCGTGCACACCCGGACGGCGACCGCCTGGCGGCCCGTCCCCACGGCGGTTCCCGCGCTGGCCGGCTGGGCGGGCACGGTGGACCTGAGCCGGCTCGACGACGGCCTGGCGTTGGCCGCCCGGCAGTACCTGGCCCGGGTGCGCCAGCTGGCGGAGCCGGCGCGCGGGCAGCTGGGGCGCGGGCTGTGGACCGAGGTCTCGGCGGTGATCGCGCCGCCCCCGCCACCGGGCATGCCCGAGTCGGTCTACCTGGCCGCGGTCCTCGGCGAGCGGCACCGGCGGGCGCGGTACCGGCTGGGGCTCGGCCGGACGGCCGCCGCGACGCTCTGGCCCGAGCTGGTGACCGGCCCGCCCGGCGCCACCGCCCGGCCCGGCCCGATCCGGCCGGCGGCGCCGGACCTCGACCTGGTGGCCGGGCCCGCCGTGCCGGCGCAGGCCGCCCCGGTGGTACGACCGGCGGTCGTGCCGACGACGCGGGACGACGCCCCGTCCACGGTCGACTCCCGCACCTGAGCCGCTGCGCGGAAGCGGGCCGGGCGCCGGCTGTGGCAGGATCCGGCTCGCCCCTACGAGACAGGATGACCGTGGCCGACGACCTGTTCACCCCCACGATCGCGCCGCCGACGTACGAGGTGCGACGCCCGCCGTGGCGGCCCCAGTCGCTGATCTTCCCGGCCGTGTTCGGCGGCCCGACGGCCGTCACCGTGCTGGCCCTGGTCAACGGGCACCGGCTGGGGGTGTCCCGCCCGGCACGCCTGGCGGTGCTCGGCGCCGGGCTGGTCGGGCTGGTCGCCCGGCTGGCGATCACGCTCGCGGTCTTCGACGACGGCGGCAACCGTCCCGTACGACTGGTCGGGGCGCTGGCCGGCGGGCTGGTCTGGCTCGTCGCCGCCACCACCCAGAAGCGACAGTTCCGGGCGTACGAGCTGCGTGGCGGCCAGCCCGCCTCGCTGTGGCTGCCCGGCCTCGGGGCGGTGCTCCTGCTCGGCTTCGCCGAGGCCGTGCTGGTCTTCCTGGTGGCCGTCGCGTGACCGCCCCGGAGATGCAGCTCGCCCGGGTGGCCCAGCTGCTGGAGGTGAACCGCCCGGAGCAGGCCCTGGCGGAGGTCGACCGGCTGCCCGCCCCGCTGGCCACCAGCCTGCTCGCGTTCCGGCTGCGGGCGGGCGCGCTGACCGTCCTCGACCGCTGGGACGACGTGGTCGCCGTGACCCGGCAGGGGCTCGCCGAGCACGGCCCGGACGCCGAACTGCTCGGCCGGCTCGGCCTCGCGCTGCGGCACCGCCGCGAGCACCACCTCGCCGAGCGGGCGCTGCTCGACGCGCTCGCCATCGAGCCGGAGAGCCCGTGGCTGCTCTGCCAGTACGCCGACCTCTGCTGCGCCGTCGGCCAGACCGACAAGGCGGAACGCCTGGTGGCCCGCGCCGCGGCGATCGTCCCGGACGCGCCGGCCGTCTTCGCCTCCCGGTTCCAGCTCGCGTACGCCCGGGGTGACAACCGGGCGGCCGAGCGGGTCGCCGGGGAGTTCCTGGGGGCGTGGCCGGGCAATCCGGTGGCGCTCGCCCTGCACGGCGTCGCCGCCGCCCAGCGCGGCCGGGTGGCCGACGCCCACCGCGCCTTCGGTCAGGCGGCGGCGCACGACCCGACCGACGCGGACTACGCGGACGCCGCCTGGGAGACCCGGGTGTACGCGCACCCGCTGCTGCTGCCGTTGCGCCCGCTCTACCGGCTGGGGATCTTCCGCACCTGGCTGCTCGCGGTCGGCGTGATCGTGCTGCTCAACGCCGCCGGTTTGGACGTGCTCGGCGGCCTGTTCGCCCTGGCCTGGATGCTCTTCTGCGTCTGGTCGTGGATCGCTCCGCCGCTGGTCCGCCGGATGGTGCTCGGCCGGTGGCGGTCGTGAGGGCGTTCGGGCCGTGGCTGGCCGTCCTCGCCGTGGTGCTGCTGCTCGACGCGCTGCGCCTGCGCACGCTGGCGGCCGTGGTCTCGGTGGCCTGGCTCGTCTGGTGCGTGTGGAGCTGGATCCGCCCCGCCCGTCGCCGCTCCCCCCGGGACTGACCGCCCGGCGGCGCGCGTCCGCCCGCGCGCTCGACCCGTGGCGGCGCGGCCCGCCCGCGCGGACGCCGGCGGGCTCGACCCGTGGCCGCGCGCTCCCGCCCCGGAAACGCCGACCGGGCCGGCCGCTGGAAGAGAAGCGGCCGGCCCGGTCGGTGCGGTCGGTGTCAGTACCGGTAGTGCTCCGGCTTGAACGGGCCCTCCACGGAGATGCCGAGGTAGGCCGCCTGCTCCTTGGTCAGGGTGCTCAGCTTGGCGCCGAGCGCCTCCAGGTGCAGCCGGGCGACCTTCTCATCGAGGTGCTTCGGCAGCACGTAGACGCCGATCGGGTATTCCTCGGTCTTGGTGTACAGCTCGATCTGGGCGATCGTCTGGTTGGCGAACGAGTTCGACATCACGAAGCTCGGGTGGCCGGTGGCGTTGCCCAGGTTCAGCAGGCGGCCCTCCGACAGCACGATGATGGCGTGCCCGTCGGCGAACTTCCAGAGGTCGACCTGCGGCTTGATGTTGACCCGCTCGACGTCGGAACGCTTGGCCAGACCGGCCATGTCGATCTCGTTGTCGAAGTGGCCGATGTTGCCGACGATGGCCTGGTGCTTCATCCGGGCCATGTGCTCGTTGGTGATGACGTCGAAGCAGCCGGTGGCGGTGATGAAGATGTCGGCCTTGTCGACGACGTCGTCCAGGGTGGCGACCTGGTAGCCGTCCATCGCCGCTTGGAGCGCGCAGATCGGGTCGACCTCGGTCACCACGACCCGGGCGCCCTGGCCGCGCAGCGACTCGGCGCAGCCCTTGCCGACGTCGCCGTAGCCGAGCACGACCGCCATCTTGCCGCCGATCAGCACGTCGGTGGCCCGGTTGATGCCGTCGATGAGCGAGTGGCGGCAGCCGTACTTGTTGTCGAACTTGCTCTTCGTCACCGAGTCGTTGACGTTGATGGCGGGGAAGAGCAGGGTGCCGGCGCGGTGCATCTCGTAGAGCCGGTGCACGCCGGTGGTGGTCTCCTCGGTCACGCCCTTGATGCCGGCGGCGATCCGGGTCCACCGCTGGCCGTCCTCGGCGAGCGAGCGGTGCAGCACGCCGAGGATGACCGCGTACTCCTCGGAGTCGGCGGACTCGACCGGCGGCACGGCGCCGGCCTTCTCGAACTCGGCGCCCTTGTGCACCAGCAGGGTGGCGTCGCCGCCGTCGTCGAGGATCATGTTCGGGCCCTGCCCGTCGGGCCAGGCGAGCACCTGCTCGGTGCACCACCAGTACTCCTCCAGGCTCTCGCCCTTCCAGGCGTAGACCGGGACGCCGGCCGGGGCCTCGGGGGTGCCCTCCGGACCGACCACGATCGCGGCGGCGGCGTGGTCCTGGGTGGAGAAGATGTTGCAGGACGCCCAGCGGACCTGCGCGCCGAGCGCGACCAGGGTCTCGATGAGGACGGCGGTCTGGATGGTCATGTGCAGCGACCCGGTGATCCGGGCACCGGCGAGCGGCTGGGCGTCGGCGAACTCACGACGGATCGCCATCAGGCCGGGCATCTCGTGCTCGGCGAGCTGGATCTCCTTGCGCCCGAACTCGGCGAGCGACAGATCCGCCACCTTGTAGTCGCCCTCGGCGAGAGTGCTCGGCCGGGCCTCGGACGGCGTGCCGCTGGCGGACGCCGGGAGGGTGCTGGTCATGAAATCTCCTGTCGGACGATGTGCTGCGCGACCATTCACCTTACGCTCGCGGACCGCCGCCGCGAGGACCGGCCGGTGAAGAGAGCACGAAGACATCAGCGGACAGCGCACGGGGCGGTCGGTCGTGAACGGTGTCCCGTCCACCAGCCGCCCGCCCCGTGCATCCCCCCGGTTTGGTTCCCCCGCGCGTTCTCGGACCTTCGTCGCGATAACGCTGCGTACTCACAGGGTCACACCCAGCCACAGCAGAGTCAAGTTATTCCGGGAAAGTCGGACTTGTGCCGCCGCCCGCGCCCCAGCTCCACGCCTCAGCGCAGGCCGCAGCTCGCGACGTACGCCTCCCCCGCGCCGCGCAGGCGCAGCGCCCCGGCGGCGGCGCTCCCGACGGCCGCCCGCCCGGGCGCCAGCGTCACCGCGCCGGCCCCGTCGTCAACGCAGACCTCGCCGGAGCGGCAGAGCACCACCCGGGGCCCGGGCACCTCGACCGTCACCTCCGGCAACCCTGCGCCCACCGTCACCCGGTGCAGCGCGAAGTCCTCCACCGGCACCGGCCAGGTGACCACGCCCGGGGCGACCTCCAGCGGCGGCACCACCGGGTCGCGCAGCACCTCGAAACGCAGCACCCGCAGCAGCTCCTCGACGTCCACCCGCTTCGGCGTCAGCCCGCCGCGCAGCACGTTGTCGCTGGCCGCCATGATCTCCACGCCGGTGCCGCGCAGGTAGGCGTGCAGGTTGCCCGCCGGCATCCAGATCGCCTCGCCGGGCGCCAGGCGCACCCGGTTGAGCAGCATCGCCACCAGCACCCCGGGATCGCCCGGGTAAGCGGCGGCCAGGTCCCGGGCCAACTCCGCGTCCGGCCCCGCGACCGGCGCCGCCGCCACGGCCGCCACCAGCGCGTCGCGCCGGTCGGCGGGCCAGGTCAGCAGCAGCCGTACGGCGTCGCGCAGGCCCGCCGGCCCGGTCCGCAGTGCCGCCAGCACCGGCTCCAGCTCGGGTACGCCGAAGCCGGCCAGCGCCACCGCCGAGGCCACCGGGTCCCGGAACCCGCAGAGCGCCTCCATCGGCGAGAGCGCGACCAGCAACTCCGGCTTGTGGTACGGATCGACGTAGTTGCGCTGCCCGTCGGGGCGGGCGGCGTCGGCGGCGTGCCCGGCGCGTGCCTGCTCGGCGTCCGGATGCGCCTGGAGGCTCAGCGGGGCGTCCGCGGCGAGCACCTTGAGCAGGAACGGCAGCCGGGTGCCGAACCGGCCGACCAGCCGCTCGCCGAGCCAGTGGTGCGGCTCGGCGAGCAGCAGGTCGGTCAGGCTCACCCGGGCACCGTCGCGGTCGACCAGGGCCGGGCCGCCCGGGTGGGCGCCCAGCCACAGTTCGGCCTCCGGGCCGTCGCTCGGCGCCGGGCGCCCCTGCAACTCGGCGATCGCCGAGCGGGACCCCCAGGCGTAGTCGCGGATCGGTCCGTGCAGCAGTTCCACCGGTCAGCTCCCGGGCCGCCCGGCGACCTCACCCGGCTCGGAGGGCGACGCGCTCCCGGCGCCCGCCCGCTCGGCGGTGGCGCGGTAGATGTCCGGCTCCAGGTAGATCACCCGGGCGGTCGGCACGGCGGCGCGGATCCGATCCTCGACGGTGTTGATGCTCTGCGCCAACACCTCCGCGGTGACGCCGGCCGGCACGGCGACCTTGGCGGCCACCATCAGCTCCTCGGGGCCGAGGTAGAGCGTCTTCATGTGGATGATCCGCTCGAACTCGGGGCCGTCGGTGACCGACTTCTCCAGCGCGGCGACGTCGTGCGCCTCGGCGCCCTCACCGAGCAGCAGGCTCTTGGTCTCGATGGCCAGGATGATCGCGATGACCACCAGCAGCACACCGATCATCGCGGTGCCCGCCGCGTCCCACCGGCCGTTGCCGGTGATCAGCGTCATGCCCACGCCGAAGAGCGCAAAGACCAGACCGACCAGCGCGCCCAGGTCCTCCAGGAGCACCACCGGCAGCTCGGGCGCCTTGGCGCGCCGGACGAACTTCACCCACGACTGGTTGCCCCGGACGAGGTTGGACTCGACGATCGCGGTGCGGAAGGAGAAGATCTCCATGATGATCGCGGCCACCAGCACCGCGACCGGCACCCAGTGCCACGAGGTGATGCCCTCGGCGTGCGACCACTTGTGGTACGCCTCGTAGAGGGCGAACAGGCCACCGACGCTGAACAGCACGATGGAGACGATGAACGCGTAGATGTAGCGCTCGCGGCCGTAGCCGAAGGGGTGCTGAGGGGTGGCCGCGCGCTTGGCCCGCCGCCCGCCGAGCAGCAGCAGGCCCTGGTTGCCGGCGTCGGCGACCGAGTGGACCGACTCGGCCAGCATCGACGACGACCCGGTCAGCAGGAACGCGACGAACTTGGTGACGGCGATGCCGGAGTTGGCCAACAGGGCGGCGACGATCGCCTTCGTACCACCGTTGGCGCTCACGCCGTCGCTCCGTTCCGTCGTGCGGCACCGCCGGGCATCGACGCGGCGCGCCGCTCGACCCGTTCCCTGCTATCGCTCACTGGTTTGCCAGCTCCTTCATTTCGGTGATGGCCGGCACGGCCATCGGGTCCAGTCCGTGTGCCAGGGCGAGGTAGATCGAGGCGAAGTCCGGCACGGCGACCAGCGAGGCGAGCCGCTCCAGCGCGGAGCCGCCCTCGGCGGTCACCACGTCGCAGCGCACGCCCCGCCGCTCGGCGAGGGTCTGCACGGCGTCCGCGCGGCGCTCCTCGACGTCGAGGGGCTCGTCGGCGTCGTCCTCCGGGTTCAGCCCCCCGTCACGCAGCAGCACCAACCGCAGCCGGGTGCCCGACGGCTCATCCGCGTCGGGATCGGCGAAGATGTCGCGCTCCCCCTCGGCCAGGCCGCCGAAGACGCCGTCGAGCAGGCCGACCCGACCGCGCCCCGCCTCGCCGAGCGCACCGCTGACCACGGGGTAGCGGGCGTTGGCGGACAGGGTGTCGCCGAACCGGCGGGCCGCGACCGTCGCCAGCGGCGACGAGCCCCAGACGATCGGCACCGAGCCGGCGAGGCCCAGGGCCAGCGACTTCGCCGGGTTGACGAAGGACTCGGCCGTGGGACGGCAGCGGTCGGCCTCCGCGTCCAGCCGGGCCGCGGTCTCCGCCAGGTCCGCCTCGTTGACCTTCACGAGCCCGAGCGTACGGGCGGCGAGCAGGACCGGCACGGTGAGCGCCCAGAGGCTGGCCCGGGCCGGGGCGCGCCGGGGCACCGGGATGAACGGCGCCCGGGCCCGCTCGGCCACGGACTGTAACTGCGAGTCGGGCGCGCCGACGGCGACCAACCGGGCGCCCCGCCGGTGCGCGGCCTCGGCGGCACCCAGCGCCTCGGGGCTGCGACCGGACGCGCTGACGGCGATGACCACGTCGGCGGCGCCCACCCAGCCGGGCACGCCGGCGCTGCGGTGCGGGATGACCGGCACCGGGCAGCGCGGCCCGGCGACGGTGGCCAGCACGTCGCCCGTACGCCCGGCGGTGCCGATGCCGGCGATGACGACCGCCCGGGGGCGGCCCTCGTCGGCGAGCACCTGGAGGTTGGCCTCGGCGGCCAGGGCGGCCGTCTCGCGGACCTGTGCCCCGGCGGAGGCGGTGTGCCGCAGCATGCCGCCCGGGTCGTGCTCGGCCAGCGCGGCCGGGTCGTCGAGAAGTGCCTCGTCGGGCTCGCGCCGGCCGCTGACCCCGGCCGTGCCGTCGATCATGACTGCTCCGAAGGGCCGCGCGCCTCGTCCAGCAGCAGCACCGGCACGTCGTCGCGGACCTCGAAGATCCGGCCGCACTCGGTGCAGGTCAGCGTCTGCGCCTGCGCGTCGTAGTCGAGCGGGGCGTGATGCGTGTCCGGACAGGCGAGGATTTCCAGCAACTGCGGGTCCAGGGCCACGGCGCGGCTCCTTCCACGTATGCGGTCTCACCGATCGACGGTGCCGACCGGCGCAGGCGATCTTATCGGCGAACCCGGTCGAGCACCTCGTCACGGAGGGCGGCCATCCGCTCCCGCGTCGGGGCCTCGACGTTGAGCCGCAGCAGCGGCTCGGTGTTGGAGGCGCGCAGATTGAACCACGCGCCGTCCGGGAAGCGCAGGGTCAGCCCGTCCATCTCGTCGGCGTCGGCCTGCGGGTACGCGGCCCGCACCTCGGCCACCTTGGCGGCCTGGTCGGCCACCGTCGAGTTGATCTCACCCGAGGCCACGTACCGCTCGTACTCGCTCGCCAGCACGGACAGCGGCAGCGACTGCTCACCCAGGGCCGCCAGGGTGTGCAGCGCGGCGAGCATGCCGGTGTCGGCGAACCAGAAGTCCCGGAAGTAGTAGTGGGCGGAGTGCTCGCCGCCGAAGATCGCGTTCGTCCGGGCCATCTCCGCCTTGACGAAGGAGTGCCCGACCCGGGAGACGACCGGCTCGCCGCCGTGCTCGCGGATGATCTCCGGCACCGCCCTGGAGGTGATCAAACCGTGGATCACCGTCGAGCCGGGGTGCTTGGCCAGCTCGCGGGCCGCCACCAGGGCGGTGATCGCCGACGGCGAGACGGGCTCGCCGCGCTCGTCGACCACGAAGCAGCGGTCCGCGTCGCCGTCGAACGCCAGACCGATCTCGGCGCCGTGCTCGATCACCGCGCGCTGGAGGTCGACCAGGTTGGCCGGGTCCAGCGGGTTGGCCTCGTGGTTGGGGAAGGTGCCGTCGAGTTCGAAGTAGAGCGGCACGATCTCCAGCGGCAGCGCCGGCAGGACGGTGTCGCCGAGCACGGCCGGGACGGTGTAGCCGCCCATGCCGTTGCCGGCGTCGACGACCACCTTCAGCGGACGGACGCCGGAGAGATCGACCAGCTGCCGCAGGTACGCCGCGTAGTCGGCCAGCAGGTCGCGCCGCTCGGCCGGCGCGGCCGGCGTCCCGGTCGGGCGCTCGCCCTTGTCCAGCAGGGCCTGCGCCCGCTCGCGGATCTCGGCCAGCCCGCTGTCCTGCCCGATCGGGCGAGCCCCGGAGCGGCACATCTTGATGCCGTTGTACTGCGCCGGGTTGTGGCTGGCGGTGAACATCGCGCCGGGCAGCCCCAGCGCCCCGGAGGCGTAGTAGAGCATGTCGGTCGAGGCGAGGCCCAACTCGACGACCGCGCGCCCCTCGGCGCGGACGCCGGCGGCGAAGGCGGCGGCCAGACCAGGTCCGGTGGCGCGCATGTCGTGCGCGACGAGCACCGCCTCGTCCTGCTCGCCGAAGCCGTCCAGCACCTGCGCGAAGGCTGCGCCGAGGGCCTCGGCGGCCTGCTCGTCCCACTGGTCCGGCACCGTCCCACGAACGTCGTAGGCCTTCACGATCTGGGACAGATCAGACACCGGTCTCGCTCCTTGCGCCGCAGGTCCTCAACGGCCTGAGCGTATCGGAGGGGCGCGGCGCGGCCCGGCTCAGCCGGGGAGCCGGGGCATGAACACCGTGTGGTCGCCACCACCGGTCTCCGGCGGCGGGTCGCCGGGCTTGCCCTGGGCGGGCGGCACGGGCGGCGGCGCCCCGTACTGCCCCGGCACCGGGGGCGCCGGCCTCGGGCTCGCGGGCGGGGCCGACACGGGCGGGGAGGCGGGCGCGCCGGGCACCACCTGCGTGGCCTCCGGGGCCGGTGCCGGGCGGCTGCCGTACACGCCGCCGGCCGGGCGCGGCGCGGGCGCACCGCCGGCCGGGGGCGGCGCGGGCGTGCCGCCGTACAGGCCGGGGGCGGGAGGCTGCTGCCCGTACACCTGGCCGGGTGGGCCGGGGGCGGCGGCCGGGCCCTGCCCGGAGCGGTAGGTGGTGCCGCCGGGGTTGCGGGGCAGCGGGACGTGGCCCTGGTCGGCCGGCTCCTTGTCCGCCCGCGAGCGGCGGAACAGCAGGACGATGAGCAGGATCCCGACGGCGACCATGGCGATGCCGAAGAACATGACCACCGAGCCGCCGGAGGACTCCTCCTCGGCGGCGTTGCTGACGGCGCCGGCGCCCTGGCCGGCGGCCAGGTCCGGGTCCGCCGCGCCGGCCCGCACCTGGGTGGCGACCGCGCTCGGGGTGGGCGACGGCTTCTTCGAGGGCTTCGGCGTCGGCGAGGGCGTGGCCCGGTCGCCGACCACCCGGGACGCCACCGCGCCCCGGCCCAGGGCCCGCCCGAGCGCGTCGCTGGCCGCGCCGCTCACGGTCAGCCGGCCGCCCGGCACCTCGGCGGCGAACGCCACCCGGTAGCGCACCGTGATGCTCTTGCCCTTGCAGAGCCTCGGGTTCAGCGGCGAGGTGGCCGACGTGGCCGCGCTGCCCCGGCCGCCGGAGAGCGGCACCGGGAACCAGCGCCCGCCCACGTTGACCTGCGCGCTCACCTGGTCGGCGCGCAGGTCGGCCAGGCGCAGCCCCAGTGCGGTACGCAGCAGCACGCAGCCGTCGCTGCGCTTGCGCACCTCGATCGAGACGCCCCCGGCGGAACCGCCGGCGGTGAAGCTGCCGGCCGAACGCACCCGGACCGAGTCGCCTGCGGCGAGCGCCGGCGTCGCGCCGAGCGCCACCAGGCCGCCCAACAACGCGCAGACCGTCGCGAGCCGCGCCGCGTGCCGACGTACCGCCATGATCACCTCGCCGTTCCTCCCCCGACGGGGGTCCGCCGGTCAGGCTACTACCGGGCCCGGTCGGGGCCCGGTCATTGAGCGCCCCGGATGTGCGCCGTATTACCCCGCGACCCGGTCCGCGTACCTGGCCGGCGGCGGGTCGCCTCGCGTGCCGGTCGGGCCTGGTCGCCGGAACTGGCGGCGGCCTCATACGGCGCGGGCGGTCGCTCCGTCGGCGGCTTCAGGTGGCGCGGGCTGTCCCTCCGGCGGCGACCCCAGGACGGCGGGGCGGCCCCTCCGGGGCGGGCTTCAGGTGGCGTGGGCGGTCGCTTCGGCGGCGGCTTCAGGTGGGCCGGGCGGTCGCTTCGGCGGCGGCCAGGGCGTCGCGGCAGAGCCGGTCGGCGGTACGGGTGGTCTCCGGCAGCCGGTAGCGCGGCGTCAACGCCAGCACCCGCGCGGTCGCGTCGTCGAGGCTCATCCGGTGCCCGACGCTGACGAAGACCGGCTTCACGCCGTCCCGGGTACGCAGCACCCGACCCACGGTCTCGTCCCCGTCGCGCAACGGCGCCCACGAGCCCCGGCGGTCGGCCGGCAGCGTCCACTCCCCCAGCAGGGGCGTCTTGCCCACACCGATGGCCGGCAGGCCGGTCACCACGCCCAGGTGGCAGGCGAGCCCGAACCGGCGCGGGTGGGCCAGCCCGTGCCCGTCGCAGACCAGCAGCTCGGGCCGCACGGTCAGCCGGTCGAGCGCGTCGAGCAGCGCGGGCAGCTCGCGGAAGGCGAAGAGCCCCGGGACGTACGCGAACGCGGGCCGGCCCACGCTCACCGCCGAGTCGACCACCGCGAGGGTCCGGGCGTCCAGCACGGTCACGGCCGCCGCGAGCCGGTCACCACTCTCGGCGTACGCCACGTCCAGGCCGGCCACCGTCGCGGGCTCGGCGGGACCGGGCCCGACCAGGTCCACCAGCGGCCGCAACCGCTCCTGTACGGCCAGCGCCTCCGCCACGCTGCCCGGCGCGACCGTCCGAGGGTCCGGGGCCCCGGTCGTCTCCACCCGCACGGCCCCGGGTTCGCCCGACGTCACGACGGCCCGTCGGTACGCGCCGAATCGGCGCCCTGCCCGTCGGTACCCGGAGGCCCGGCACTTTCCGGGCCGACGCGCTGCCGCCCGGCGTCCTGCTCGTAAGCGTTCCGCCCGTCGCCGTCCTCGCTGCCGGGATCGCTGACGGCGTCCTTACTGACGTCGTCCTCACCGTCGCTGTCCTCGTCCGCGCTGTCGTCGTCCTGGGTGCTGCCGGCTCCCAGGGCGACGGCGAAGGCCACCCCCATCACGATGCCGACGCCCACACCGGCGGCCCCGTCCAGTGCGGCCAGGCCGATGACCAGACCGAGCAGGAGGCCGACCGGCCAGGTCCAGGTGTTGGAACGCCACCTACCAGGGCCGGACGACTTCTGCCCATTGTCTGATTCAGCCATTTCGCCATGGTATTCCGGCCCGGCAAGCCGCCTCGATTCCGCGACCCTGCAGGGCGGCAGACGCCTACTGGCCGGTCTCCCGAGCCGTGGTGCTTCGCGCGTCCCGACCGGCCACCGTCCGCCGGAACCAGTCGCTCCATCCTGCGTCAAGTGCCGACAGACCGAGTAATGACGGCATCGACGGCGCCACAGCCCTGCCGCGCGAGCGCCCTCCGCGGGCCCGTCGACGCACTTCAGCCCAAGGTGAGCCGCTGCTCCCGCAGGCACTCGACGAGCTCGGTCCGCTCATCCGGAGAAGTTGCCGTCGGAGCGAGGGCGCCGTCGGAGGTGCAGGGACTTGTTCGACCAGCCGATTCGCCGGGTGTGCGTGTCGCCGATTCGCCGGGTGTACGTGTCGCTGAGAGGGACGGCGGTGGCATGGCTGCGGAGGGGTCAGCCACCTCGGGCCCATCGAGGCCCAACCGGAGCCGCCACAGGTTCACCCGGCGCGGTATCAATTCAGGAAGGGCTACTTCCCTCAGCACCTAAGGAAGGATCAGCCGCGGGGTCACCCGCTTGCTGAAGTTGCTCCTCGAACATGACAAACGTCTTCCGCCTGATCCCCCGAACCAACGCCAGTTCCGTCGTCGTCAAACGTCGCCCTTCGGCCTGGGCGCTCTCTACGATCGCCCTGACTGTCTCGTACAACGCGAAGACCGGCCCCTCGCCCTGCAGATAGCGACCACGATCATGCTCCGTCCACTGGATGAAGGAGTCCACGGTCAGCGAGCTGATCTCCCCGCCGACGGCAAACAAGATTTCCTCGATGAGATCATCGGCGGACTCCCACCCGCCGGTGTCGTGCGACAGACGCCACGCCTTGATGCCGCCATCCGGCGTACCAGTCATCTTCACCGGCGACTTGTAATAGCTGAAATAAGCTGGAAGCGTGAGGCCGGGCATCTCGGTCATTCCTGCGAGCCTCCGCGCAACGTCGTCTGCAGCGCCTGCCAGAAGTGGCGCTGCTCCTCTTTGAGAACGCCATTGTAAAGGGCTCGCTCCATCGGAGACATGATACGGCCCTGCTCCTTCGCCACCGCTTTGAGGTCACGCCGAACCTTGTACAGGGCATGCTCCCAGGACGCCACTTCATCCAGTGCTTCGAGATGCAAGCGAAACTCCGCGATGTGACCGTTCGACATCCGCAATGACATCTGAATGTCTCGATAACCACTCTCCTGGGGACCAAGGAAGCGGTCCTCGAACTCGACGACGTGCACGCCTTCATATCGATGGAGTACGTCTAGCGCCACGTAAAGATCCGACAGGTCACGGAACACGACCTTTGCCGCAGCAAGATCGGTGAGCATAGAAGCGTTACCCCGATACTTGGCAATCTTGTCCTCGGCTCGCCTCCTATCCTTTGGCCCAGGACGACCAGCAGGTTTAGCGAAGCCAGGAGCATCTGCGGCCAATCGCTCCGCAAGCGCCAGGACCTCTCGTTGCGCCTCGGCTGCGTCGGCGTACAACTGATCAAGATACTCACGACGATACCCGTCATCACTCTTACGGGCCATGTCGAAGCCGGCTTGTAATGCTCTTTCCTCCTCGGCGGGAAAGTTGGCACTGATCTGCCGCTGCGCGTCGCTCAAAGGCGTCGGTAGAACGTCAGGGACTCCCTCGGAGGCGATCGAGGCTGCGCCTCGTTCCGCTATGTCGTCAAGCACAGAGCCGAGGACGTCGATCGCCTGCTGCTGTGCAGCTAGATGAAGCATCGTCAACGGTCGAGCCGTCAGCGACGTGGCCAACTCAGGCGTAGCGAGGACCATCCGCGCCAGGTCAGGTCGCTGCGCCAACTGTCGGACGAGGTTCTCGGCCAACATCGGCTCGTCCTTGGGCGGCTGCCGCCACGTCTCTTCCAGCATCCGCTGCACGCGTGGATCCGCGAACAGCCGTGCCACGTCTTCGGCGCCCGCGTCGTCAAGTTGCGGTACGAGTCGCCGGAGTGTCGGGGGGTCTACGCCGGCCGCCACCTCGGCCGGCGTCACACCGGCGGCGAAGACCCGTCCCAGGTCGGGCTCTGCGGCCAGGATCACGCCGACGGCAACCGGGTTCCCCGCCCGGTCCGCCTGCGCGCGTTCCCGCGCCGTCCGCAGGTCCTCGGACGGTGTGTCGCTGCGGTCGGGAGCCGGTCCTGCCTCGTCGGACTGTCGTGGGAGCCCCGATGGCATCGACCCGTCGGACGGAGCCGAGCCCGGCCCGTCCAGCAGGTGCATGCGGTTGAGGAACAGTTCGCCGTATCCCTGGTCGGTTTCGACGGGTGGGTACTCCGGCAGGTCCGGTCGCTGGCTGAACCGCCCCCGCCGCAGCCCGCCCAGCGGCATCGGTCTGCCGTCCGAGCCGATCACCAGGACCTCGGTGTCGACGGCGTTGTGCGGATGCGGGACGCCCTGGTGCAGGTACAGGGGCGTCGTCGAAACGGCGCCGGTCTGCGGGTCGAGGTAGAGAATGGTGCCGTTCTGGTTGAGGGCGACCCAGATGTGGGAACCGCCCTGTTCCCAGTTGTTGATGACGAAGGCGAAGCTGCCGTGGCCCCCGAGGCGGAGCTGGTCGTGGAGGTTGCGGTATCCCGTGTCGATGGCCCGCTGCCGCTCAACGCCCTGGACGTCCTCGGTCGGCTGGCAGAGGCGCTGGAAGCGGCCTCCGGTGATGTCCTCCACCCGCCCGATGCCGTCGCGTTCGCCGTTGATGGGGCAGGTGATGTCGCCGGCCAGGTAGGCGTCGAAGGTGCGGGGAGCGGCCACCCGGGGGCGACCGTGCATCCAGGTGTCGAACATCGACAGGGTGCAGTCGATGCAGTTGATGCCGCGGGTCGGGTCGGCCTGCGGTCCGCCGTCGTTGACCAACCCGAACCAGCCACCCACTCGCGGGTCGGCGTTGCGCCGGACACTCCCGTCGGGTTCTCGGGGCACCTGCCGTTCGATGTCGGTCTGGTGCAGGGCCAGCGGTGGACGCAGACCGCCGGGCCGGCCGTAGTTCCGGGACCGGTCGATCGGCGGCGGATGGTCGTCGCCTGTCAAGGCCGAGCGGTCGGCGGTCTCCACGGCACCGTATGCCAGGTCACCGACGTCGTCGTTGATCCGGCGGAAGTCCGCGGGATCGACGACGCCCACGACGGACGGCACGACGCCGCCGGCCAGTACGGCTTCCGCGTAGTCCAGGTACTCCCCGTACGCCCGCATCTCGTCGTTCGCTGCCCGCTGCCACCCGTCAGCCTGGCGCGCCTGGCCCGTCTGGTGCAGATGGAAGGCGTGGGCGGCGAAGTCCCGCGCCCTCTGGTGGTGCTCGTCCGCGCGGGCCCTGAGGCGCAAAGCTTCGTCATAACGGCGCTTGTCCTCGAACCACGCCCGCTGCGACTCGTAGTAGCCGCGGTAGCGACGTCTCTCGAACGCGTCCCGGTCGAGGGCCCACTTGGCCGCGTACCACTCGGGGCTTCTGACCCGGGGGCCGGCCGAATCATGCTGACCGGCCGGTGCCGGCGTGTCGCTACGGACGTGCGGATTCGGCTCGGCTGCCGGTGCATCGGGCGAAGGCAGCATCGTCGGTGGTGCCGGCTGCGGCTGTGCCGGCACCGCTCCGGTGGATCCTCGTGCGACGGCGGGCTCGGGATTGGCGACCGACGGAACGTCACCCGCACCGGGGACGGAGGCAACCGTTCTCGGCTCGGGGAACGAGGCGGGGGCCGGCCCGACCGTCGCGGTGCCCACGCCGGTGCTGGGCCCGTTCACCGGAGCCGCTGGCGGCGCATTCGACGGGCCAGCAGCACTCGCTACGTTGAGGGAGGCGGCGCCGCTCGCGGCGTTTCCGGAAACGGTCGCCTGACCCTCCACGCCGGCCGAGACGCCCCCGGCGGCGCTGTTGACGGGCGCTGCCGTCGTGACAGAGGAGAGAGTCGGGCTGAGTGCGGACTCTGGCAGCGCGGGCGACGTGGTCGCGACGGCCGCGCCGGCCCGTTCGGTTCCGGCAGCGGTCACAGGCGCGGTCGTGTCACCAGTTTGGGCGGCGGCGGTGGTCGTCGCGGGACCGTTCGGCCCCGTCTGGGCCTCCGCCGACGGCCGGGCCGACGGTGCCGTCTCCGCAGCGGTCACCCCTCGCTGGCCCTCATCTGGCGCGCTGACCGATGCCCCCGCTCCGTGGACCGGGGGACCCGCTCCCGCGTCGGGCACGGTGACGGACGGCGCCACCCCCGCGCTGGGCTGGGCGACAGGTGGCCCATCCGCTGCCGGCACTTCGGGAGGCGTCGAGAGCCCGCCGGCTCCCGTCGACGTCAGCGGCATCCCGGCCAGGTCGCTCATCTGGCCGGTCAGCCGTGCCTGCAACGCCGCGTCGGCCTGCGCGGTGGCGGAACCCCGGGCGCCGGACGCGGCCGCGCGGGCCGCGTCCTCCACGGAGGTCAGCCCCTGGCCCGTGGCGAGGCTCGCGGCCTGATCGGCCATCACCTCGCCGGCCATCTCGCGGCCGAAGTGCTCCCCGATCCGGGCACCCCGGCCGGTGGCGTGCCGCCCGAGACCGGCCAGCGGCGCCACCGCCCCGCCGGCCATACCGCCGAGCGCCGTGGTGCCCAACTCCGTCACGTCCAGCCCGTGCCGGCGGCCGGTCGAATTCTGGTACGCCTGGGTGGCGAGGTTGATGCCGCTCTCCTCGGCCGCCTCGGACACACCGCTCAGCGCCGCGCGACGGCTGAACCCCCGCACGCCGCCCTTCGTGACCTCCTTCGCCGCCCGCTCGCCGGCCTCCTTGAGCCCCTGCTTGAGCGACTTGCGGGCCAGCTGCGCCATCAGCCGCTTGAAGATCTGCTGCACGATCAGCCTGGTGGCGGTGATCGCCGCCCCGGCGGCGGGCGAGGCCGCGCCGGCGGTGAGCACGGTCGCGACGGCCAGCGACAGCAGCTCGACCACCAGGATGCCCAGCTCGATCCAGACCTCGAGCTTGGCGCCCTCGATGTCGCAGCCGCACTCCTCCACCAGCCGACCCAGCTCGGTGCTGACGGCGAGCAGCACGGGCAACGGCGCCTCGTCGCCCTCCGCCACCCGACGCCAGGCGGTGTCGAAGGCGGCAGCGACCGCCCCGACGCCGCCGTACCCGCTGCGCACCTCACCGGCGGCGGCAACGGCGTCGGCGCGCGGTCCGGCCAGCGCGGCGGCGACCGCGTACCACTGGTCCGCGAGTTCCCAGACCGCGCGTTCGTTCCCCTCTGGCCACTCGACACCGATGACCCAGTCCAGGGCCTCGTAGACCCAGCCGGGCAACTGCCAGGGCGAGTAGTCGAGCGGGTGCGGGATGGGGCTCGGCAACACACTCATCCGGGTCTCCTCAGCAGATCAGCGCTGCTGGTGCCGGTCGCCGACGCGGCCGAGCCGACCCGCACTCGCCGCGTCCGTCCGCAGGTTGGCATCCACCGACCGGACCACGTCCGCGCCGAGGCCCTCCAGGTGCCGGCCCACGCCCTCCCACGTGCGCAGGACCAGCTCCTCGAAGCCGCGGTACTTCTGCTCGAACGCGGCCCCGATGTCGTCCTTGCCCCACGGCGACCGGTCGCTCGCCGCCGCGATGGCGCCGCCCGCCTGGCGGCGGCGTGCCGTGATCGCCTGACCGGAGAGCGAGAGGTCGACGCCCCCGCGCCGGGCCCGCTGCGGGTCGAGCCAGAGCTGACCGTCCATCACTCGCCCCGGCGCAGCACGGCGTCGGCCCGGCCCAGCAACGAACCGAAGTCACCCGTACGCAGGAAGTCAGTCGCCCCGGAGCCGGCGGGCAGGTAGCCGGCCACGAGTTCCTGGGTGGCCGCGACCGCCGCGGCGCCGGCCCGGTGGACGGTGGTGGTGATCTTCCGGCTCAACGCCTTGGCGTCCCGGTCCTGGAAGACGGAGGGGTGCAGCTCGACCGAGATCACCTCCCCCCGGGCACCGGCGGTGGCGGTCACCTGACCGTCCTCGGAGCGCTCGGTCACCCGCAGCTCGGCGAGCCGACCCTGCAGCTCGTCCAGACCGGACCTCAGTCGCTGGTAGTCCCCGTACACCTCGTCGAACCGCGCCCGCAGCGCGCGGTTGGCGTCGCGGTCCACACTCTCGGCCAACGCCACCCTCCCCCGGTTACCGTCGGTAGGGCGAACCATACCGGGCGCCACGAATCCGTGGGGTCCGGTACTTTCAAGCCGTGATCGATCGCCAGCAGGCCGAGCAGCTCGCCGCCGTGTGGGCCCGCCGCGAGTCACAGCGCCTGGGACACGAGTGCCGCCCCAGCGTCGACGAGTTCGAACTCGGCTACGTCATCACGTCCACCGTGCCCATCGAGGCGAGGACGATGCCCGGCGACCTGCCGACCACGGTGGTGGACAAGCTGACCGGCGAGGTGACCACCTGGCCGCGGGTGCCGGTCGACGTGGTCGCGCAGATGTACCGCCGGAGCCGGCCGGAGGGCCCCGCGGTGCCCCGTACGGTCGATCCGGCGAGCCAACTGCTCCGCGAGATCCGCCGGCTGCCGACGCCCGCTACGGCGGCGCACCTGACGGTCGGGGGGCGGCTGTTCCGCGCGCAGGGCGCCAAGGGCGACGTCACGTTGAACCACCACCCGCTGGTGCGGTCCTACCTGGACGGATTGCCCCCCGGGCACCTGGTGCGCGGCGGCGACCGGCACGCCGAGCTGATCGTCGTCTCCGACGTCCTGCACGACTACGACCACCGCCGCGCCGCCGAGGGCATCGCGCCGCTCGGCATGGCCGACGCGAAGGACATCCTCCAGACCGGCCGGTTCGAGGTCTTCCGGGTGCGCGAGCCGGGCGATCCGAACGGCGGCCTCGCCGACCGCCCCTGCGACTCGTGTGTGGACCTGCTGGTGGACTTCAACGTCCTGCCCTGGTCCGACCGGGCCTTCACGATGCCGTGGCAGCCGGACCCGCAGCCCGACCCTGCGCCGGGCCGGTTTCACCCGGACGTCGCGCAGGCACTCGTCGCGGCCGGCTGGCGGCCGCACTTCGGAGACGAGATCGTCGCCCTGTCCGCCATCAGGGACGTCAGTGCCGTCAGGGGTGAGACGTCCACGCATCCCGACTTCCCTGCGGTCCTGTCGACACTGACCGCCTTTCCGAGCCTGGTGGGCGCCCGGCGCGGTCCCGGCGAGCAGGTGTGGATCTCCCGCTTCGACATCCGTCCACGACAGGTCGCGCACACCGCCGACACGCTGGCCGACTTCGCCGCGGTGCTCGGCGTACGGCTCTTCCCCATCGGCACCGAGCGGCAGGAGAGCATCCTCGCCGTGGACGAGCGGGGGTGGGTCTTCGCGTTGGACCAGGCCGGCGAGTGGTTCCTCGGCGAGGACATCGACGCCGCGCTGACCACCCTGCTGCTCGGCCGGGCGCCGGCCCGCGTACGCGACGACGGCACCTGGTGAGCGGGCGGCGCCGGACGCGCCGCTACAACGACAGGCCGGTCAGCACCATCACCCGGGGTTCCGTGTAGTCGTCCATGGCGCTGCGCAGGCCCTCGCGCCCGACGCCGCTGCCCTTCACCCCGCCGTACGGCATCTGGTCGGCCCGGTACGACGGCACGTCGCCGACGATCACCCCGCCCACCTCCAGCGTGCGGTGCGCCGCGAAGGCCGTGTCGAGGCGGTGGGTGAAGACGCCCGCCTGCAACCCGTACGCCGAGTCGTTGACGGCGGCGAACGCGGCCTGGTCGTGCGCGACGCGGGCGACCACCAGCACGGGGCCGAAGACCTCCTCGGCGCAGACCTTGGCGTCCGCCGGCACGCCGGAGAGCACGGTCGGCGGGTAGGTGGCACCGTCGCGCCGGCCGCCCAGCTCGATGGTGGCGCCGGCGGTGACGGCCTCGTCCACCCACGCCTCGACGCGGCGGGCGGCGTCGACGGAGATCAGCGGCCCGACGTCGGTGAGGGGGTCGGACGGGTCGCCGACGCGCAGCTCCTGCACCGCCGCGACGAGGCGGGGCAGGAACGCGTCGTAGAGCCATTCGTGCACGTAGACCCGCTGCACGGCGATGCACGACTGCCCGGCCTGGTAGTTGGCGAACGTCGCGATGCGGTGCGCGGCGAAGGTCAGGTCCTCGTCGGTGTTCCAGTCCTCGCAGATCACGGCGGCGGCGTTGCCGCCCAGCTCCAGGGTGACGTGCTTCTCGGGCACGCGGCGACGGATCGTCGCGCCGACCGGCCCGGAGCCGGTGAACGAGACCACCGGCAGCCGGGGGTCGAGGACCAGTTCGGCCGCGCGCTCGTTCGGCAGCGGCAGGACCGAGAACATCCCCTCCGGCAGGTCGGTCTCGGCGAGCAGCTCGCCCAGCAGCAGCGCCGACAGCGGGGTGGCGGGGGCGGGCTTGACGACGATCGGGGCGCCGACCGCGATGGCCGGGGCGACCTTGTGCGCGACGAGGTTCAGCGGGAAGTTGAACGGCGCGATGCCGAGCACCGGCCCCTTTGGCGCCCGCCGGACCAGGGCGATGCGCCCGGTGGCGGCGGGGTCGGTGTCGAGGCGTTGCAGCTCGCCGGAGAAGCGCCGGGCCTCCTCGGCGGCCCAGCGGAAGGTGGAGACGGCCCTCGCGACCTCGGCGCGGGCCCACTTCAGCGGCTTGCCGTTCTCGGCGGTGATCAGCCGCGCGGACTCCTCGGCCCGCTCGGCGAGCCGGCGGGACACGTGGTCCAGGGCCGCCGCGCGGGCGTGCGCGGGCAGGGCCGCGGCCACCGCGGCCACCCCGGCGGCTGCCGCGACGGCCGCTTCGACCTGGTCGGCGGTGGCGAGGGTGGTACGACCGACGGCGCGCCCGTCGTACGGGTGGTGGACGGTCAGCTCGCCCTCGCCGTGGGCGGGGCGGGAGGCGACGTGAAAGGCGACCGGGTCCACACGCAGCAGCGTAGACCTCCGCGCGGCAGTGAGCCCGGTTGATCCCTTACCGCAGTCCACCCCCCTAATACAAGATCCCCTCACGTCTCCACATTTTGCCGTGGAGGCCCTACGCTCTTGCTCACTTTGATCAATTGCGATCGATGGCGTACCCGCCGTCGTGTAGCGAGAGGAACACCCGAGGGATGACACTCCCCTACCCCGCCGCGCGCCGCTGGCGCGTCGGTGTGTTGACCGCCGCCGTCGCCACCGCCGTGGCGTTCGGCGCCCCCGCGACGGCCGCCCCCGCCGAGGGACAGATCCTCATGGCGGGCGGCGCCACCGCCGTCGACGACTCGTACATCGTGGTGTTCAAGGACGCCTCCGTGGGCCGGACCGACGTCACGAAGAAGGCGCGTGACCTCGCCGGCCGGCACCGGGGCGCGGTCAACCGGACGTACCAGAACGCGTTGCGCGGGTTCGAGGCCCGGATGTCCGAGGCGGAGGCCAAGCGGCTCGCCGCCGACCCCTCGGTGCGCTACGTCCAGCAGAACCACACCATGCGGATCAGCGCTACGCAGAGCCCCACCCCCTCCTGGGGCCTGGACCGGCTCGACCAGCGCGCCCTGCCGCTGAACAACTCGTACGCCTACCCGAACACCGGCTCGGGCGTGAAGGCGTACATCATCGACACCGGCATCCGGTTCGGCCACAGCGACTTCGGTGGCCGGGCCGTCTCCGGCTTCGACTCCATCGACGGCGGCAGCGCGGACGACTGCAACGGGCACGGCACGCACGTGGCCGGCACGGTCGGCGGCACCGCCTACGGCGTGGCCAAGGGCGTCACGCTGGTCGGCGTCCGGGTGCTCGACTGCGAGGGCAGCGGCACCGACGCCGGCGTCATCCAGGGCGTCGACTGGGTGACCGGCGACCACGCCGCCGGCCAGCTCGCGGTGGCCAACATGAGCCTCGGCGGCGGGTTCAGCCAGGCGCTCAACGACGCGGTGGCGCGGTCCATCGCCGACGGCGTCACCTACGGGCTGGCCGCCGGCAACGACTACGGCGCGAACGCCTGCAACAGCTCGCCGGCCAGTCTCCTCGCCGGCATCACCGTCGGCTCGACCACCAACACCGACGCCCGCTCGTCGTTCTCCAACATCGGCACCTGCCTGGACATCTTCGCCCCCGGCAGCTCGATCACCTCGGCCTGGCACACCGGCGACACGGCCACCAACAGCATCAGCGGCACCTCGATGGCGACCCCGCACGTGGTCGGCGCCGCCGCGCTCGTGGTCGCCGCCAACCCGACGTTCACCCCGCAGCAGGTGCGCGACAAGCTCGTCGCCGACGCCACCAGCAACGCGGTGACCAGCCCCGGCACCGGCTCGCCCAACAAGCTGCTGTACGTCGGCGACGGCGGTACCACGCCCCCGCCGCCCACCGGCTGCACCCAGACCAACGGCACCGACGTGACCATCCGCGACAACACCACGGTGGAGAGCACCATCACGATCGCGGGCTGCACCGGCACCGCCGGTTCCACCAGCACGGTCGCCGTGCAGATCGTGCACACCTACGTCGGTGACCTCGCCGTCAGCCTCGTCGCCCCCGACGGCAGCGCCTACACCCTGCACAACCGCACCGGCGGCTCCGCCGACAACATCAACCAGACCTACACCGTCAACCTCTCCTCCGAGGTCGCCAACGGCACCTGGAAGCTGCGGGTCCAGGACGCGGGCGCCGGCGACACCGGCTACGTGAACAGCTGGACGCTCAACCTGGGCGGCTCCGGCACGACGAACTGCACCGGCACCAACGCCAACAACGTCACCGTGGGCGACAACGCGACGGTCACCAGCAGCGTCGCGATCGCCGGCTGCACCGGCACCGCCTCGTCGACCAGCAAGGTCGCCGTGCAGATCGTGCACACCTACGTCGGTGACCTCGCCGTCAGCCTCGTCGCCCCCGACGGCAGCGCCTACACCCTGCACAACCGCACCGGCGGCTCCGCCGACAACATCAACCAGACCTACACGGTCAACCTCTCCACGGAGACCCGTAACGGCACCTGGAACCTGCGCGTCCAGGACGCCGCCTCCGGCGACACCGGCTACATCGACGGCTGGACCCTGACCCTCTAGCCCGAACCGCCCCGGGCCGACCCCGGGTCCAAGGGGCCCTTCGCCACGCTCCCGCCTGGCGAGGGGCCCCTCCTCTTCTCCCGCCCGCGCGGGTGGGTTACGTGGGGTGGTTCTTGCGGCGGGGGTGCAGGGTGGTGGTCAGGGTCAGTACGAGCGCGAGCACGAACATCGCGGTGCCGATGACGTTGACCTGGGGCGGGATGCCCCGCTGGGCGGCGCCCCAGACGTACATGGGGAACGTGACGGTGGTGCCGGCGTTGAAGTTCGTGACGATGAAGTCGTCGAAGGAGAGCGAGAACGCGAGCAGCGCGGCGGCCACGATGCCGGGCAGCGCCAGCGGCAGGGTGATCCGCCGGAAGGTCTGCCACTCGCTCGCGTAGAGGTCCATGGCGGCCTCCTCCAGCCGGGAGTCCATCCCGGCCAGCCGCGCCCTGACGGTGACCACCACGAACGACAGGCAGAACATGACGTGCGCGACGACGACCGTCCAGAAGCCCTGCGGCACCCCGGCGGAGACGAAGAGGGCCAGCAGCGAGGTGCCCATCACCAGTTCGGGGGTGGCCATCGGCAGGAAGATCAGCACGTTGATCCCGGCGCGGCCACGGAACCGGTGCCGTGCCAGCGCGAACGCCATCAGGGTGCCGAGCACCGTGGCGACCACGGTCGAGACGAAGCCGATCTGGACGCTGCGCACCACCGCGTCGCACATGTCGGAGGTGGCGCACGGGTTGCGCCAGTTGTCGAGGGTGAACTCGTTGAAGTCGTACGACAGGCGGCTGGAGGGGCGGTTGAAGGAGAGCGCGGCGACGACGGCGACCGGCAGGAGCAGGTAGCCGAGCACCAGCAGCGCCACACCCGCCACCCAGCGGTCGGCCAGCCAGCGCCCGAAACGGTGTCCCACCGGTCAGATCACCTCCTTCGGGCCGGTCCGGCGCAGGTAGCCGAAGACCACCGCGAGGATGGCCGCCATCAGCAGGAACGACAGCGCCGCGCCCTGCGGGTAGTCCAGCCGGACCAGGAACGCCGAGTCGATGACGTTGCCGATCATGTACTCGTTGGGGGTGCCGAGCAGTTCGGCGTTGATGTAGTCGCCGCTGGCCGGGATGAAGAACAGCAGCGTGCCGGCGACCAGGCCAGGCATGGACAGCGGCAGCGTGACCCGGCGGAAGGTCCGCCACGGGCCGGCGTAGAGGTCGCCGGCCGCCTCCAGCAGCCGGGGGTCCAGCCGCTCCAGGCTCGCGTAGAGCGGCAGCACCAGGAAGGGCAGGAAGTTGTACGTCAGGCCGAGCACCACCGCGACGGGGGTGGCCAGCAGCCGCCCGTCGGGGGCGAGCAGGTGCACGTCGCGCAGCAGCCCGACGAGCCAGCCGTTGTCCGACAGGATCGTCTTCCACGCCAGCGTACGCACCAGGAAGCTGGTGAACATCGGCGCGACCACGCAGACGAGCAGCAGGTTCCTCCACCGGCCGGCCTTCTGCGCGATGGCGTACGCGAGCGGGTAGCCGGCCAGCAGCGCCAGCACCAGCGCGGCCCCGGCGTAGCCGAAGGACCGCCCGAACTGCGGCCAGTACGCGGCGAGCGCGTCGGGGTAGTTGCCGAACGCCCACGTCATCGCGTACCCGGTGGCGAGCGAGCCGGCGGGGTCGTAGAGGCTGGCGGTGGCGAGCTGCACCAGCGGCACCGCGAAGAAGAGCACCAGCCACGCCGCCGCGGGCAGCAGCAGCAGGTACGGCAGGAGCCCGGGCCGGCGGGGCGACGCGGGCGGCGCCGGCTTCCCGGGTCCGGTGGGCAGCCGGCCCAGGGCGCTCACGAGGGTGCGCCGACCGGCTCGTCCCGCGCCGGCGCGCTCCGGTCCTGCCCGCCGGCTTCCCGGGGCAGCAGGAAGGCGTGCCGCGGGTCCCAGTACGCCACCGCCTCCGCGCCCAGCGGCAGTGGACGGGCCGTGCCGCTGTTGGCCACGAAGGCCGTCAGCTCGCCGCCCCAGCCGGTGCGCAGCAGGTACTGGGTGCTCACTCCCACGTAGGAGGCGTCGGTGACGATGCCGGTGACGTGCTGGCACCCGGCGGGGACCTGGTCGACGGAGTCGGCCAGGTGCAGCTTCTCCGGGCGTACGCCCAGGTGGACCGGCCCCCGGTCGACCCGGGCCCGGCCGACGGGCACCGAGAAGCGACGGCCGTGGGCCGACACGGCGACCTCGTTCCCGCCCGCGCCGGACGCCTCGCCGGCGAGCAGGTTGGACTGGCCGAGGAAGTTCGCGACGAACGCCGTGGCCGGATACTCGTAGAGGTCGGCGGGGGCGCCGAGCTGCTCGATCCGCCCGGCGTTCGTCACCGCGACGGTGTCGGCCATCGTCATGGCCTCCTCCTGGTCGTGGGTGACGTGCACGAACGTGATGCCGACCTCGGTCTGGATCCGCTTGAGTTCGATCTGCATCCGCCGGCGCAGCGTCAGGTCCAGCGCGCCGAGCGGCTCGTCGAGCAGCAGCACCTGCGGGCGGTTGACCAGGGCACGGGCCAGCGCCACCCGCTGCTGCTGCCCGCCGGAGAGCTGGGCGGGACGGCGGTGGCCGTGGTCGTCGAGCTGCACCAGCGCGAGCATGCCCATGACCTCGTCGTCGACGGAACGGATGCCCCGCCGGCGCAGGCCGAACGCCACGTTCTCGAAGACGTCCAGGTGCGGAAAGAGCGCGTAGCTCTGGAAGACGGTGTTCACCGGCCGCTTGTACGGGCGCAGCCGGGTCACGTCCCGTTCGCCCAGCAGCACCTGGCCGCCGGTCGGCTCCTCCAGGCCGGCGATCATCCGCAGCGTGGTGGTCTTGCCGCAGCCGGACGGGCCGAGCAGGGCGAAGAAGGAGCCCTGCGGGACGGTCAGGCTGAGGTCGTCCACCGCGGTGACGACGCCGAACCGCTTGGTGAGGTTCGCCAGCCGCAGGTCGCCGGCCGGGGTCTCGCGTCCCGCAGTCGTCGTACCCATCCCGCTCACGCTCCGATGACCTGCTGGAACTTGCTCTCGTACTCGCGTTCCTGCTTCTCGTCCAGCGCCATGAAGACCTTCGACCTGGCGAGCATGGCGTCGTCGGGGAAGATCAGCGGGTTGGCGGCCAGCGCCGGGTCGATCTTCTCCATCTCGGCCTGGGCGCCCCGGACGGGGCAGATGTAGTTGACGAACGCGGCGAGCCGGGCGGCGACCGCCGGCTGGTAGTAGTGGTCGATGAGCCGCTCGGCGTTGCCCTTGTGGGTGGCCTTGTTCGGCACCACCACGTTGTCCGACCAGATCATCACCCCGGACTCGGGCACCACGAACCTGACCCTGTCGTCGTCGAAGCCGAGCTGGATGGCGTCGCCGGACCAGCAGATGCAGGCGGCGATGTCGCCCTTGGCGAGGTCCGGCGCGTAGTCGTTGCCGGTGAACCTGCGGATCTGGCCGGAGTCGACGGCCCTCTTCAGCTTGGCGAGCGCGTCGTCGAACTGGGCGCCGGTGAAGTTCGCCGGGTCGTGGCCGTTCGACTGGAGCAGCAGGCCCATGGTGTCCCGCATCTCGGCCAGCGCGGTCACCTTGCCCTTGAGGTCCGGACGGGTGAGCAGTTCGTCGACCGTCCGGATCTCCCTCGTCGCCCTGCCGTTGTAGGCGAGGCCGGCCAGGCCCGACTGCCACGGGATGGCGAGCCGGTCCTCCGCGTCGAAGGACCGGCCGCGCAGCGAGGGCAGCAGGTTGGCCTCGACGTTGGGCAGCTTGGACTTGTCCAGCTTCTGGATCCAGCCGAGCCGGATCATCCGGGCCGCCATCCAGTCGGTGAGGACCATGATGTCCCGCCCGGTCGGCTGGCACCCCGCGAGCTGGTGCTGCACCTTGCCGAAGAACTCGTTGTTGTCGTTGACGTCCTCGGTGTAGGCGACCTGGATGCCGCTCTCGGCGACGAAGGCGTCGAGGGTCGGCCGCTTGGCGGAGTCGGCGTCGTCCACGTCCATGTACTGCGGCCAGTTGGAGAACGTCAGCGTCTTCTCGGTGCCGGACAGGTCCTCGCTGACGCAGCCGGCCTCCGTCTGGGCGGCGCCCCTGGTGCCGCAGCCGGCCAGCGAGCCGCCCGTGGCCAGCAGTGCCGCCGAGCCGAGGGCGCCGGTCAGCAGCCCACGCCGGGTGAGGGGCCGGAGGGGAGATCGCATGTGACGACTCCTCGAGGTCATCGTCGGCGGCAGGCGAGAGTGGCGCGCCGACGGGACGTCAGGTGCGGTGAACGACAGATCTTGGCATGGGCCGACGGCGCCGACGGACGGCGGGTCGGCGTGCGCGAAGGGCGAAGGCGCGACCACATTCCGCTCGGCGCCGGGAGCGCCGCGGATCGTCGCGGAAGCGCCGCGGATCGTCGCGGAAGCGCCGCGGATCGTCGCGGGAGTGCCGCGGATCGTCGCGGGAGTGCCGCGGATCGTCGTGGGAGCGCCGCGGATCGTCGCGGCGACCGGCCGGTCTCGCCACCGCGGCGTCCGTCCGCCTCACGCGACGCGCGCAGGCGTACGCCTGAGGCCCCGCCCGATCAGCCGGCGCGCCCGTGCCGGCCGGCGGACCCGACGAACGCCCGCCAGGCGTCCGGCGCGAAGGTGAGCACGCCCCCGGCGCGGTCCTTGCTGTCCCGCACGAGCACCCGACCGGGCAGGTTGTCGGCCACCTCGACGCAGTCGCCGCCGTTGTTGCTGCTGCGGGTCGCGGTGCGCCAGCGGGCGTCGGTCATGTCCATGTCGTCGCCACTTCCCCGATCAGCTCGATCGACCGGCGTCGCGGCAGCGCCTCGCCGGCGACGCTCTCCCATCTCGCGCCCAGGCTAGCAATGTCGGCACTCTCGGTCACGACCTGACCGCGCAGCTGGTTGTCCAGATAGGCCGTCTCGGCGCCGTCGGGCAGCCGGATCAGCACGAACGGCCCGGCGAGCCCGGTGTGCCACGGCGCCTCGGCGGGGATCACCCGGACCTGCACGTGCTCCTGCGCGGCGACCGCCAGCAGGTGGGCCAGCTGCCCGGCCATCACCGCCCGGTCCCCCACCCGCCGGCGCAGCACCACCTCGTCGATCACGGCGACGAGCTGGGGCGGGGCGTCCCGGGCCAGGATCGCCTGCCGGGCCAGCCGGCCGCCCACGATCTCGTCGACCTCGGCCGCCGGCAGCAGGCCGCCTGTCGCCAGCACCGCGCGGGCGTACCCCTCGGTCTGGAGCAGGCCCGGCACGAGCAGCGGCTGGTACGACCTGATCGTGACGGCGTCCTGCTCCAGCTCCGCCCACGGCCGGAACCACGGCAGGTCGCGGCGGCGGAACGGCTCGGGCCACAGCTCGGCGGCGTCGCGCCCGAGGATCTCGGCGACGGCGAGCCGGGTCCTGGGGTGCGGGATCCGGCCCGCCGCGAGCCACCGTCCCGCCGTCTTCGGGTCGACACCCACCTTCTCCGCCAGCGACTCGGCGGTCTCCCCCTTCTCGGCCATCGCCACCCGCAGTGCCTCGTTCACCATCCGACCTCCCGCGCCCGCGATCACACTGGGGCGCACGGTAGCCACGCTTAGTGCCCTTGTCGTCACGCTGCCGGCGTGTCGCGGTGGGATCTGTTTCGCGCGTCCGAGGTGGCCGACGACCGCCCGGAAAAGGCCCTGGACATGCCTCCGCCGCAGCGTCGGGCCGGACACCGGAACGAGCGGTCGCACCTCCGAAGGGCCGCGCGCCGGCCCTGCCCGACCCACCGACGTGCAGGGTGTGACCGACATGGAGGGTGCGCGGACGCCTCGTGAGCGCGCCTACCCCATGCTCGCCGATGGGCTGGCCGCTACCGTCGGCGGTGCCGTGATGTCGTAGACGAGTCAGCTCGACAGCGCCCGGCGTGACCATCGGTCCCGCACCTCGGCCGGCAAGCTGCCGGGTCCGTCGCGGATTTCCCTCCCCGGCGCCCGTGATCTCCGCCGGGGCGGCGGGTCAGTGGTTCGGGGGGATGACGCGCAGGTGACCCCGGCGGCCCGTCTGGGGAGTCGAGTTGGTGGTGTGGTCGTCCTCGGGCGGGCGCGGGGCCACCGGGCGGGCGGCCTCGCGGACGGCCTCGGCCAGGGCGACCAGATCGTCGGTGGTGGGCGGCGGGGGCTCGAACTCGCCCTCGTGCCGGACGACGTCCCACCCGCGCGGCGCCGTCAGGCTCCGGGCGTGCGGTTCACAGAGGTCGTACGTGTGCGGCTCGGCGAATGCCGCCAGGGGGCCGACCACCGCTGTCGACTCGTTGTAGACATAGGTCAGCGTGGCGACCGCTTGCCGGGGGCAGCCGTTACGGGAGCAGCGCCGTGGTGACCTCACGGCGGCAGGGTATCTCCATTACCGGGTCCGGCGCACTGCTTCGCGTTGCGACACGCCCGTCACGGTGATCACAATTCGGCCTGTCGCCCCCTGTCGGCTGGCCCGTCAGGCGAGCACCTCGCGCAGATGCTGACCGCGCCGCGCCGCGTCAGTGGCGCTGCCGCAGGCCAGGTCGGTGCGGGCGCTAACCTTTCCTCATGACGAGCCCGGAACACCGCCGCCCCGGCCCCGGCCGGCGCGCCCACCGCGACCGGCACGGGCGCGGCCTGCGCGGGCGGCTGGTGCCGGCGACGGTGCCGTTGGCGCGTACGAAGGCGGAGATCTTCGACGACCTGGTGCTGGACACGGTCGAGACCCTCGAACGGCGGTTCGCCAAGGAGCTGGCCGGGGTCGAGTTCGCGGTGGAGGACGTCCCGCCGGACCTCAACGTCTACGACTCCGACGTGCTGGAGGACGGCGAGGTGCCGCTCGCCCGGCTGCTGCCGGGTCGCCCCGGCCGGCAGGAGGTGCCCCCGCGGATCGTGCTCTACCGCCGGCCGTTGGAGTTCCGTGCGATGGACCGCGAGGACCTCGCGGATCTCGTGCACGACGTGATCATCGAACAGGTGGCCAATCTGCTCGGGGTGGACCCCGACGAGTTGGCCTGAGCCGGGCGGCCCCCACCGCCCCGGCCCGGCAACGCTCAGGCGACCCGCCGCTTGAGCTTGCGCCGCTCCCGCTCCGAGAGCCCGCCCCAGATCCCGAACCGCTCGTCGTGACCGAGAGCGTATTCGAGGCATTCCGTCTTCACCTCGCAGCGCGAGCAGATCCGCTTCGCCTCGCGGGTCGAGCCGCCCTTCTCGGGAAAGAACGCCTCCGGATCGGTCTGGGAGCAAAGCGCCCGCTCCTGCCACTCCGGCGCGTTTCCGAGCAGGTCGGCCACCTCAAGCTGGCCGTCCATCAGATGCCTCCTTGTCGCGCACCGGCGTCATCGCCGCTGCAACCCCCCACGCGGAAGGCGTGCTTGTCCGTACGGTCCCGATTTGTTGCGTTCCGCGCGAACAACCCCATTCAAATTACACGCGTGTAATGCGTGCGCCGTCAAGCCGGACTTGATAATGGAGTCGCCCTCCCGACAACACTCCGGACGGCCACCCGACCACCCGGCCTCGCAACCTGCCCTATCGATTCAGACCCCGGCCGAGTAACGCCCTCTCCGGCGAGTTGCCCGAGTTTTCTCCCGTGGCGCCTCCCCGCCGACCCGACGGGGAAGGCCGATGAGGGCGCTCGGAAGTCGCCCACCACGATCCGTTGATCTTGGTGGGGCACAGGTTAACCCGAGTTGGCGCGGACCGCCCGTCGAGCCGGAGACGCCGGCCGTGCTCCGCTCACCATGTGGACAGAGCGCGGCGATGCGACCGCGCCCCCCGGATCGCGGCGGGCCGCCGACACGCTGCTGGCCGGACGAATCCGGTCGTCCCTCCACTTGCGACAGAAATCCTGGAGACCGGCCGGCGCTCGTCCCACCAGGCGGTACGGACGCGGCTCGCGCGCCCGGCCCGGCCGGCGGCGTGCAGCACGATGCCCGGTGTGGACGGTCAGGCGACCCGTCGATGCCAGGGACGAGGGCTGCCGTACGCGGTCGTGCGTTTGCGGGCCGGTCGTCCGGCGGCCGTCGCGATCGCGATCAACTGCTCCTCCGTGCGCGCCGAGCCGTTGCCGGAACCGGCCATCCGGGAGATCGTCTCCTCCATCAGCGTGCCGCCCAGGTCGTTGCAGCCGCCCCGGAGCATCGCCGCCGTGCCCTCGTCGCCGAGCTTCACCCACGAGCACTGGATGTTGTCGATCCGGCCGTGCAGCAGCAGTCGGGCCATCGCGTGCACCACCCGGTTCTCCCGCCACGTCGGCCCCGGGCGGGCGATGCCGGCCAGATAGATCGGCGCGTTCGTGTGTACGAACGGCAGCGCCACGAACTCGGTGAACCCGCCCGTACGGTCCTGCAACCCCGCCAGCACCCGGAAGTGCGCGAGCCACTGCGCCGGGTGGTCCACGTGGCCGTACATCATGGTGGAGCTGGACCGGATGCCCAGCTCGTGGGCCGTGCCGACCACGTCGACCCAGGCGGCGGCCGGCAGCTTGCCCTTGGTGAGCACCCAGCGCACGTCGTCGTCGAGGATCTCCGCGGCGGTGCCCGGGATGGTGTCCAGCCCGGCCTCGCGGAGCCCGGTCAGCCACTCCCGCACCGACACGCCGGCCTTGGCGGCGGCGGTGACGATCTCCATGGGCGAGAACGCGTGCACGTGCATCCCCGGCACCCGCGCCTTGATCGCCCGCACCAGGTCGGCGTAGACGGTCACCGGCAGCTTCGGGTCGATCCCGCCCTGGAGGCAGACCTCGCTGGCGCCCGCCGCCCACGCCTCCTCGGCCCGGTCGGCGACCTGGTCCACCGAGAGCCGGTACGCGTCGGCGTCGCGCTCCCGCTGGGCGAAGGCGCAGAACCGGCAGCCGACGTAGCAGACGTTGCTGAAGTTGATGTTGCGGTTGACCACGTACGTCACGTCGTCGCCGACCGCCGCCCGGCGGACGTCGTCGGCGAGCCGGCACAGCTCGTCCAGCGCCGGCCCGTCGGCGGCGAACAGCGCCAGCGCCGCGTCGGCGTGCCGCGGCTCCAGCAGCGCGGCCGGGTCGTCGGCCGCGAGCCGCAGCCCCGCCCGCAGGTCGCGGTCGGTCCCCGGCCCGCCCCCGGCGGTGACCTTGCCCGCCACCTCCGACCAGTCGCCGTAGACGTGGTCGAAGTCGCCGCGCCGGTCGCCGGTCCGCCCGGTCGTGTCGATGGTGGCGTGCAGGTCGGTCCGGCCGCCGTACGTCTCGTCGGGCTCCTGCCAGGGGCGGCCCACCGGTCGGGCCTCCTCGACGGCCAGCCCCGTCGCCGGGTCGGCCAGCGCGCCGACGTGCGGCAGCAGGCGCGGGTCCAGCCACGGGTCGCCGGCCCGCACGTACTCGGGGTAGATCGTCAGCCGCTCGCGCAGGGTGAAGCCGGACTTCTCCGTGCGCCGGGCCAGCTCGTCGATCTGCGGCCAGGGGCGCTCCGGGTTGACGTGGTCCGGGGTCAGCGGGGAGACCCCGCCCCAGTCGTCGATGCCGGCGCGCAGCAGCAGGTCGTACTCGCCGGCGATGAGGTTCGGCGGGGCCTGGATCCGGGCCTTCGGCCCGAGCAGCAACCGGGCCACCGCCACCGTGGCGGCCAGGTCGTGCAGCTCCGCGTCGGGCATGCCGCGCATCGCCGTGTCCGGCTTCGCGCGGAAGTTCTGCACGATCACCTCCTGGAGGTGGCCGTACTCGCGGTGCGCCCGGCGGATCGCGAAGATCGCGTCGACCCGCTCGGCCGGGGTCTCGCCGATGCCGATCAGGATGCCGGTGGTGAACGGCACGCCGACCCGGCCCGCGTCGTCGAGCACCCGCAGCCGGACCGCCGGCTCCTTGTCCGGCGAGCCGAAGTGCGGGCCGCCCGGCTCCGACCAGAGCCGCGTCGCCGTGGTCTCCAGCATCATCCCCATGCTGGGCGCGACGGGCTTGAGCCGCTGCAACTCCGACCAGGAGAGCACGCCCGGGTTGAGGTGCGGCAGCAGCCCGGTCTCCTCCAGCACCGCCACCGCGCAGGCGCGCAGGTAGTCGAGCGTGGAGTCGTAGCCGCGCTCGTCCAGCCACTGCCGGGCCGCCGGCCAGCGTTCCTCCGGCCGGTCGCCGAGCGTGAACAGGGCCTCCTTGCAGCCCTGGGCCGCCCCCGCCCGGGCGATGGCGAGGACCTCGTCCCGGTCGAGGAAGGCCGCCGGCAGCCGGTGCGGCACGGTCGCGAAGGTGCAGTAGTGGCACCGGTCCCGGCACAGCCGGGTGAGGGGGATGAAGACCTTCTTCGAGTACGTGACCACGCCCGGCCGCCCGGCCTCGCGCAGGCCGGCGTCGCGGACGGCGCCCGCCACGTCGAGCAGCTCGTCCAGCGCCCCGCCCCGGGCGGCCAGCAGCGCGGTGGCCTCGTCGACGTCGAGCGCCCGCCCGCTCGCGGCCCGGTGCAGTGCCCGCCGCACGCTCGCGTCGGTCGGGCCGGGCACGGTGCGATCAACCATCCGCCCAGCCTAAGCGCTCATCCGCCCTGTCCCGCGAACCTGACCGGCGTGAACAAGCGCACCTCCGCGCCGGCCCCACCCGCCCCCGTCCTACTGCCCCGCCCGTCCGGCTGCCCATACCGCTCCTGCTGGCCCGCCCCCGTGCCGGGCGGCTCGGCCCCTGGACGCTGGGTGCGCGCCCCCGTGCTGTGGCGGCCAACCCTTTGCACGCGCTGGCCCGCCCCGCGCCGCGCCGTTCAGCCTTCGGACGCGCTGGTGCGCCCGGTGCCGTGCCGGTCAGCCTTCGGACACGCTGGTGCGCCCGGTGCCGTGCCGGTCAGCCTTCGGACGCGCTGGTGCGCCCGGTGCCGTGCCGGTCAGCCTTCGGACGCGCTGGTGCGCCCGGTGCCGTGCCAATCAGCCTTCGGACGCGCTGGCCCGCCCCGCGCCGCGCCGGCCAGCCCTTGGACGCGACGGCCCGCCCCCATGCCAGGGCGGCCAGCCCTCGGGCGCGTTGCGCGCCCCCGTGCCCTGCCGGCCACTCTTTGGACGCGCTGGCCCGCTCCGCGCCGGGCACTGCCCGACGAACCGCGGTGATCAGGACGTCATGTACCTAAAACGGGCCGGGATACGTCCATACCGTCCTGATCACCGAGGTACCGCGAGGCGGAGGTGGGCACTCGGGGGTGGCGGAGTGTGGCGGTGGGCGGCGGGATGGGTGGTCACGGCGAGCCGGACGGGTGGCAGGGCATGCAGCGGTGCGGACGGCGACCCGGGCGAGCGGAAGGGAGGGGTGCGGCTGGCGGAGTGGGTGGAGGGAGGGGTGCGGCTGGCGGAGTGGGTGGGAGGGAGAAGTGCGGCAGGCGGACAGCTAGCCGGTGGTGAGTGCGGGTGCGGCGGGCGGACGGCCGTGGGGTGGGTGGGACGACGAGCGCCCCGCACGGTTGCCGTGCGGGGCGCTCGGGTGGGGCGGCGTCGCGATTCAGCGCGGGGCGTCGGGGGTGTCGCCGGGGTTGATGTGCTGGGTGCGGTCGGTCTCGTCGGCGGCGGGACGCGGAATCGCCTGGGTGGGCTCCGCCGGCTCGGCGGACTGCCGCGGGATCGCCTGGGTGGGGTCGGCCGAGGGCGGCTGACCGAACGGCGGGGCGCTCTGCGGCTGACCGAAAGGCGGCGACGACTGCGGCTGGCCGAACGGCGGCGCGGACTGCGGGGCGGGAGTGGCCGGGGGCGCCGACTGCGGGGCCGGGGCGAACGGCGAGGTCGGCTGCGGGGCACCGGCGTACGGCGCGGGCTGCTGACCGTACGGGGCGCCGTAGGGGCCCGGCGCCTGCCAGCCGCCCTGCTGGCCGGGGACCTGCTGACCCGGGACCTGCTGGCCGGGGACCTGCTGGCCCGGGACGGGGTAGCCGCCCTGCTGCTGGGGCCAGCCGGGCTGCGGCTGGCCGTACACGCCGGGCTGCGGCTTCGGCTTCGGCACGTGGTAGAGGGTGCGCCAGACCTTGAACACGACGTACGCGGCGACGGCGAACAGCGCCAGCCACGCCACGCGGCTCAGCAGGCCCAGGAAGGCGTCGAGGATCTCGCCCTCGGCCAGCCGGTTGACCGTCCAGAACAGGAAGGTCAGCCCGCCGAAGAGCGCGCTGACGGCGTACTCGCCCAGAGCGGCCTGGGTGATCAGCTTCGCCTTCGGCACCGGGGGCTTCACGTGCGTGGCGAGCAGCACGGCCAGCAGCGGCAGGAACACCGACTCCACGCCGACGAAGGCGAAGAAGGCGCTGCCCGCCCGACCGCCGAACGTGCTGTAGTCGGTCGGCGTCACCAGCCGGATCAGGCCGACGAAGAGGAACACGGCGTTCGCGCCGAGGAGCACGAACGCGGCGAGTTCACGCAGCGGCTTGGTCAGTTGGCTGGCCTGCGTCGCGTCGGTGGACGCGGGCTCGGCGGGGCTGGTCACGGGATCCCCCTCGGGGCGAATGCGGACAGTTGCCGACGTGAGCCTAGTCTCCCGGCCCAAGGGCGGACCGGAGGTGGCCCGTACGCGAGGATGGGCGGCATGCGCATCGTGGTTCTGACGGGTGGCATCGGAGGCGCTCGTTTCCTGGTCGGCGTACGGGCGTACGCCCGCGAGGTCGGCGCCGAGGTGACCGCCGTGGTCAACGTCGGTGACGATCTGCTCCTGCACGGGCTCAAGGTCTGCCCCGACCTGGACAGCGTGATGTACACGCTGGGTGGCGGCGCCGACCCCGAGCGGGGCTGGGGGCGCGTCGGCGAGAGCTGGACGGTCAAGCAGGAACTGGCCGCGTACGGCGCCGAGCCGACCTGGTTCGGGCTCGGCGACAAGGACATCGCCACCCACCTGGTGCGGACCACGATGGTCAACGCCGGTTATCCGCTGCACGCGGTCACCGAGGCGCTCGCCGCGCGCTGGCAGCCCGGCGTACGCGTGCTGCCGGCGACCGACGACCGGCTGGAGACGCACGTGGTGGTGGAACTCGACGGCGGCCAGCGGGCGATCCACTTCCAGGAGTGGTGGGTGCGCCACCGCGGCGACGTCCCCACCCACCGGTTCGTCTTCGTCGGCGCGGAGGCCGCCAGGCCGGCGCCCGGCGTGCTGGAGGCCATCGCCGGGGCCGACGTGGTGCTGATCGCGCCCAGCAACCCGGTGGTGAGCGTCGCCCCGGTCCTGGCCGTGCCCGGGCTGCGCGACGCGGTCGCCGACGGTCCCGCACCGGTGGTCGGCGTGTCGCCGATCATCGGCGGTGCACCGGTGCGCGGCATGGCCGACCGCTGCCTGGCGGTGCTGGGGGTGGAGTGCAGCGCGGCCGGCGTGGGCCGGCTCTACGGCGGCCGGTCGGCCGGCGGGCTGCTCGACGGCTGGCTGGTCGCCGAGGAGGACGCCGGCACGGTGGTGCCGGAGGTGACGGTCCGGGCGGCACCGCTGCGGATGACCGACGAGGCGGCGACGGCGGCCATGGTCCGCGCCGCGCTGGAGCTGACGTGAGGCTTGAGATCCTGCCGGTGCCGGGCATCGGCCACGTGTCCGAGGGCGACGACCTGGCGGCCCTGATCGCCACCGCCGCGCCCTGGCTGCGCGACGGCGACGTGCTGGTGGTCACCAGCAAGATCGTCTCGAAGGCGGAGGGGCGCCTCGTCGACGTCCCGGCGGACGGGCCCGAGCGGCTCGCCGCCCGGGACGAGGTGCTGGCCGCCGAGACGGCGCGGGTGGTGGCCACCCGGGGCGCGACCCGGATCGTGCAGACCCACCACGGCTTCGTGATGGCGTCGGCGGGCATCGACGCCTCGAACGTCGACAAGACCCGGCTGGTGCTGCTCCCCGAGGACCCGGACGCCTCGGCCCGGGCGCTGCGGGCCGCCCTGCGCGAGCGCCACGGCGTGGACGTGGCGGTGATCGTCAGCGACACGATGGGCCGGCCCTGGCGCAACGGGCTCACCGACGTGGCGCTCGGCGTCGCCGGGATGGACGCGATCCGCGACCACCGGGGCGAGGTCGACCCGTACGGCAACGAGCTCCAGCTCACCCAGATGGCGGTGGTGGACGAGCTGGCCGGCGCGGGCGAGCTGATCAAGGGCAAGTGCGACCAGATGCCGGTGGCGGTGGTGCGCGGCTACCTCACCACGCTTCGGCCGGACGACGGCGACGGTGCGTCGGCACTGGTCCGGGACGCGTCGATGGACCTCTTCTCGCTGGGCACCGCCGAGGCGAAGGCCGCCGGGCTGGCCGCCGCCGCCACCCTGCCGGACGGTCCCAACCCGACCCCGCCCGACCCGGCGGCCGTACGCCGGGCGATCGGCACCGTCGCGGGCGTGGTCGCGCCCGGCACGGTCTTCAACCTGGTCGCCGACGAGGAGGCCCGCGCCGGGCTGACCTCCCGGGTGCCCGGCTGGCCGGCGGAGGCGACGACGCTGGTGCTCGGCTCCCCGGCCACCCCGGCCGGCCCGGCCGACCTGGTCCGCTTCGGCGCCGACCTGCAACGCCTCCGCACCGCCCTGGCGGCCGAGGGCGTCGCCTCCCTGCTGCTCCCCCCGCCCCCGGGCACCACCGCCAGCGCCGCGCTGGCCCTCTGACGCCACCCGGCCGGCAGCCGGCACCGCCACCGGCCGGCAGCCGGCACCGCCACCGGCCGGCAGCCGGCACCGCCACCGGGCGGCAGCCGGCGCCGCCACCCGGGCTGTCGCGCCGCGCGGTCCCACGACCAGCCGTCGGCGCACGACCCGGCTGTGACGCCACCCGGGCGGGCGCGGACGCGCTCAGGAGTTGAGCATCGCCCGCCCCAACGGGGTCAGGGTGTGCAGGACGGTGTTGCGGTCGCGCTGGCTGACCAGGAGGCCGGCGTTGCGCAGCACGGTGGTGTGCTGGCTCGCGGCGGCGGCCGAGATGTTCAGCCGGCGGGCCACCTCGCCGGTGGTGCAGCCGTCGTCGCTGGCCGCCAGCACGGCCGCCCGGGTACGACCGAGCAGCGCGGCCAGGGCCTCGCGCCCGGGATCCGACGCGCCGGGGCCGCCGCCCTCGCCGGGGGCCGGCAGCAGGCCGCCGAGCCGGTCCACCGGGTAGACCAGGACCGGGGGCAGCGCCGGGTCGAGCAGGGCGACCGGCGTGGCCGCGCAGAAGAACGACGGCACCAGCAGCAGCCCGCGCCCGCCCAGGTGCAGCTCCCGGCTGTGCGGGTAGTCGCGGATCTCCAGCACCCCCGACTCCCAGCGCATGGCGGGCCGGAGGCTGGCCAGCAGCCCCTCCACCCCGCCGTCGAGCAGCGCCCGGGCCCGCCGGGTGCGGTCGGCCTCCACCGCCGCCTGGATCCGGGGCCAGTACGGGTCGATGGCCAGGCCGCGGTACCGCTCCATCGCGCCCGTCAGGCCGCGCAGCGTGTCCGGCTCCCCCCGGGCCAGCGCCCCGGCGCCGGACGACGGGGCGCCACCGGCGGCGAGCAGCGCCAGGTCGCGTTGCAGCACCGCCACGGGGGTGCTGCGGACCGCCTCCATGCCCGCGTCGAACCCCGACACGCTGTCGTACGGGGTGAGGAAGTCGGGGAAGTAGCCGCGGGGCGGGTTGAGTGACAGCAGGAGCCGCAGCCCCGCCGAACCGCTGTCCTCACGCAGCCCGCGGGTCACACTGTGTCGCCAGCCCGCCAGCAGCGGTTCCCGGCCACGGCCGGGCAGCAGGTGCAGGCTGAGAACCAGCTCCCACACCGGATCCGCCGCCGGAGCCACCCGGGTCCGGAGGATGTCCTCGGCGGAAAAGTAGATCTTCAGCATGGACGGCTCCCGCGTCGCCCGGCAGAGGGGATGCCTGGCAACCGTTTGCACTGTACCTGGCTGGCACTTATCTCCGTCTTTAAGCGTGGACTGAAAGACCTCGACGCCCCCGGGGACCGTTCGGCATGCTCTCACTGCCCGCACACGGGGGCGGGCACGTCACCCGACGCGCCCGGAACCGGGCACCCGGGGGACGGGGAGAGACCGGCGACCGGGCGGCACCACGAGGGTCTGCGGCCACGTTCCGCGGAGGTGTCGTCCGGCCGCCGGTCCACCGCAGGTCAGTCGACCCAGAGCGCCACCCGATGGTCCTCGTCGGTGACGTAGAAGCTCTGCCCACCCCACTCGGCCACTCCCTCCACGTGGTGGAACGGCGCCAGGTCGGCCACCAGCTCGCCGGGGACCAGGTGCCCGTCGCCGGGCGGGGGAAACCGGACGTGCCGGGAGGTGACGTCGCCGCCGGTGGGGTGGTCGTCGAGCAGCACCGAGCCCTTGCCCAGCGCGTCGATCGACCCGATGATCGCCGCGTAGCCGCCGTCGTCCGTGGGCGTGATCGCCCGGAAGCCGGCCAGCGCGCCGGGCGGGGTCACCCCGGTCAGGACGTACGCCCCCGACGCCTGCGGCCAACTCGGCTCGGGCTCGAACATGCCCGGCACTCCCGTCAGCTCGACCAGGATCGGCTCGCCGTCGGCGGTGACCGGGAACCGCAGTCCGAGCAGGACGCCACCGGCCGGCGTGAAGGCCGCCGCCTCGACGTTGAGCGGCAGGTCGTCGGCGACGAGCCGGCTGACCCAGCCCTTCGACCGGGCGGTGCCCCGGGCGACGGTCTCCCCGATGAACCGGGCCCGCACCCGCTCGCCCGGCGGCAGCGGGGTGAACGCCGCCTTCAGCAGGGCGTCGTTGACCGCCCGGTGCAGCCGGAACCGGTTGCGCACCACCTGCACCGGCAGGCGGCCCGCCGCCGCGTCGTCCTCGCGGAACCGGGCCACGAAGGCGCGTCGCGGGCGCAGCGGCCCCGCCTTCGAACCGAAGTGGGAGCCGAAGACGTACACCCAGCCGTCGTGGTGGGCGAGCGCCTCGCCGTCCTCCGTGCGGCCGTTCTCCGCCCCGGCGTCGGCGGCCACGTGGTGGGCGACCCAGCGGCCGTCGTCCAGCTCGAGCAGCAGGGCCAGGCAGTGCTCCACCGGCCCCTCGTCCAGCACCGTCCAGAAGCCTCGCCGGGCACCGTGCGCCCGCAGCAGCGGCACGGAACGCACCGGCAGCAGGTCGCTGGCCTCGTTGCCGGCCACGACGAACTCCAACAGTCGCAGGGTCACCGGGCCAGGGTACGAAGCGTCGGCTCGTACAGTGTCGACATGGCCGACTCCCCCACCGCCGCCTCCCGGACGCCGTCGGACGTCGAGGTGTACGCGGCCCTGCACGCCGACGCCGTCGCGACGCTGAGCCGGTGGGAGCCGACCGCACCGGCCGCCGCCGAGGCCCGCGACCGCACGGTGGCGCTGCTGGCCGCCGGGCCGGTGGCGATGAGCCGGGCGCACCGGCCCGGGCACGTCACGGCGAGCGCGCTGGTGCTCGACGCCACCGGGTCACGGGTGCTGCTCTGCCTGCACGGCAAGTTCCGGCGGTGGGTGCAGCTCGGCGGGCACTGCGAGCCGGCCGACCGGACCCTCGCCGCTGCCGCTCTGCGCGAGGCCGGCGAGGAGTCCGGCATCGCCGGCCTGCAGATCGACCCCGTCCCGATCGACGTCGACATCCACCCGGTGAGCTGCCAGGGCGGCTCGCTGCACCACGACGTACGCTTCGCCGTGCTCGCCCCGCCCGGCGCGGTGGAGCGGGTCAGCGAGGAGTCCGAGGCGCTGGGCTGGTTCCCGCCGGACCGGCTGCCGGAGCCGCTGGCCGGCGGGACGGCGCACCTGGTCGGCCCGGCCCTGGCGACGCTCAGACGAGCCCCTCTTCGCCCCGTTCCTTGAGCTCGTCGACGACCTTCTTGACGTCCTGCGCCCGGTCCCGGGGGCAGACCAGCAGCGCGTCCGGGGTGTCGACGATGACCAGGTCGTGCGCGCCGACGGCGGCCACCAGCCGCCCGGAGTAGGGCACCACCACCAGTCCGGAACTGTCGCGCAGCAGCACCCCCGGCTTGGCGTCGGCGCCGAGCACCACGTTGCCGTCCGCGTCGGCGGGCAGCACCTCGCCCAGGGTGTGGAAGTCGCCGACGTCGTTCCAGCCGAAGTCGCCCGGCACGGTCGCCACCCGGCCGGCGGTCGCCGCGCCCTCCATCACCGCGTAGTCGACGGAGATCTTCGGCAGCGTCGGCCAGACCGTGCCGAGCACGTCGTCCTGCTCCTCGGTGCCCCACGCCTCGGCGATCGCGACGATCCCGGCGTGCAGGGCGGGCTGCTGGCGGGCCAGCTCGGTGAGGAAGACGTCGACCCGCCAGACGAACATGCTGGCGTTCCAGAGGTGCCGCCCGGAACGCAGGTACGCCTCGGCCACCTCGGCGCTCGGCTTCTCCTTGAACTCCGCCACCGGCCGCAGCGGGCCCCCGTCGACGGGGTCACCGGTCTGGAGGTAGCCGTAGCCGGTCTCGGCCCGGGTCGGGGTGATGCCGACCGTCATCAGCAGGCCCTGCTCAGCGCCGCGTACCGCCTCCCGGACGACCTCCCGCCAGCGCTCCGGGTCACCGATCAGGTGGTCCGCGGCGAAGGAGCCCATCACCGCCTCCGGGTCGCGCCGCGCGATGACCGCGGCGGCCAGGGCGATCGCCGCGCACGAGTCCCGGGGCGACGGCTCGACCAGGATGTTCTCCTCCGGCAGCCCGGCGAGCTGGCGCGCGACCGCCGCCACGTGCGCGGTCCCGGTGACCACCAGGGTGCGTTCGGCAGTGGTCAGCGGGCCCAGCCGGTCCACCGTCGCCTGGAGCAGCGAGGCGGCCGAGCCGGTCAGCGGGTGGAGGAACTTGGGGTGGCCGGCGCGGGACAGCGGCCACAACCTCGTGCCACTGCCACCCGCCGGGATGACGGCGTAGATCACCCGCACATCATGCCCGATTCGCCTGACCGGGGACGCATTCTCGCGCCCGTCGGCCGCGGCGGTCAGGACCGGGCCCGGCTCCAGGCGGCGATGTGCACCTCGGCGCTGGACTCCCAGGTGAACTCCTTGGCCCGGTCGAAACCGGCCTTGGCCAGGGACAACCGCCGCTGCTCGTCGTCCAGCAGCGCCGCCAGGTCCGTGGCGATCTGGTCGGGCGACTCGCTGGTGTACGCGACCGCGTCGCCGCCCACCTCCGGCAGCGACAGCCGGGGCGTGGTGAGCACCGGGGCGGCGCACGCCATCGCCTCCAGGATCGGCAGGCCGAAACCCTCCCCGTAGGACGGGTAGGCGGCCACCAGGGCCCCACCGAGGAAGCCGGGCAGGTCCGCGTAGCGGAGGTAGCCGGGACGGAGCAGCCGCAGGTGCGACGGGACCTCCGCCACCGCGCGGTCGATGTCGTCGTCGTGCCCCTGGCCGCCGGCGATCACCAGGGCCGGCGGATCCACCCGGTCGGCCACCGCGCGGGCCCAGCCGCGGATCAGGTTCGGCACGTTCTTGCGCGGCTCCTTGGCCCCGAGGAAGGCCACGTAGTTGGTGCCGCCGAGCCCCAGCCGGGCCCGGACCCGGGCCTTCTCCTCGTCGCTGGGCGCGTGGAAGGCCGCGTGGTCGACGCCGTGGTAGGCCACGTCGATCCGGGTGGGGTCGGCGTCGAGCAGCCGGATCAGCTCGTCGCGGGTGGCCTTGCTCGGCACGATCACCCGGTTGGCGCGGCGCAGCGACGTCTTGATCGCGCTGCGGAAGAAGGTGCGCCGCGACTTGTCGTAGTGCTCCGGCTCGGTGAAGAACGTCGCGTCGTGCACGGTCACCGTGACGGGGCAGCCGGCGCGCAGCGGGCAGGTGTAGAAGGGCGAGTGCAGCACCTGCGCGCCCACCTGCTGGGCGAGCAGCGGCAGGCCGGTCTGCTCCCAGGCGAGCCGGGCGGGGCGGTGCGCGACGGCCGCCGGGGCCGGGATGATCTCCGCACCGGGCAGCATCCGGCTGTAGCGCTCCAGGTCGGTGCGGAGGCAGACGACGGCCAGCTCCACCCCCGACCCGCACACCTTGCCGAGGGCGCCGAGCAGGCCGTCGACGTATCGACCGACACCACCACGGTCGACGGGGACACTCGTGGCGTCGATGAGCACGCGGGGCGGGCGACCGGCGGTCACGGGGCGACTCCTTGAACTGACGGGCCTGTGGGGAACAACACTCCGGCAAGCCTACGCCGGAGCCCGGCGCGGACGCTGACTGCGACCCGACCGTACGCCGACTTGTCGTTGTCATCGAGTGCGGCGACCGGGGGCGTATCGTTCGCGCCGATGGCCGACAACATTGCCCGGGTCCTCGCCGACGCGATCGCGACCGACCCGACCCGACCGCTGCTGACCTGGTACGACGACGCCACGGGCGAACGGACCGAGCTATCCGGCGCCACGCTGGCGAACTGGGTGGCCAAGACGGCCAACCTGCTCGTCGACGAGGTGGCCGTGGGCCCCGGCGACGTCGCCGGGGTGCTGCTGCCCCCGCACTGGCAGACCGCCGCGGTGCTGCTCGGCTGCTGGTCGGCCGGGCTGACCGTCGCCGACACGCCGGGGGACGTGGACGTGCTCTTCGCCGCCGCCACGCGGGTGGCCGAGGCGGACGCCTGGTCGGCGGGCGAGCGCTACGTCCTCGCCCTCGACCCCTTCGCCCTGCCGATGCGCCAGGTGCCGCCCGGCTTCGCCGACTACGTGTCGGAGGTACGCGCGCACGGCGACCACTTCAGCCCGTACGCGAAGGGTGGCCCGGTCGAGGCGGAGCTGCTGGTCCGCGCGACCGCCCGCGCGGCGGAGTGGGGCCTCGGCCGCGGCGACCGGGTCCTGATCGACACGGGGACGTACCCGGACCCGGTCGACTGGCTGCTCGCCCCGCTGACGGCCAACGCCACCACGGTCCTCTGCGCCAACGCCGACCCCTCCACCCTCCCCACCCGCGCCACCACGGAACGGGTGACCCACCCCCTCCCCTGACCACCCACCCCTGCCCTCGCGCGCGCCGCCCTCGCGCGTCGATCATGCAGTTGTGGTGCCCCACGAAAGGGGCAATCCGGCGCATTCCCCCCACCAGAACTCCATGATCGACACGTGGGGGCGGGCGGGGGCGGGGTCGGGGCGCGGGTGGGTTACGGGCGGGGGGTGCGGTGTCGGGCGAGGGTGGCGAAGGCCGTGAGGGACTCCGGGTTGGCCAGGGCGCCCCTGGCCGCCGCCGAGTCCACCGGGGTGCCCGTGAGGATCTTCTTCACCGGCACCTCCAGCTTCTTCGCCGACAGGGTGCGCGGCACGGCCCGCACCTGGTGGATCTCGTCCGGGACGTGCCGGGGCGACAGGGCGGTACGCAGCTCGCGGCAGATCTTCTTCCGCATCGCGTCGTCCAACTCCAGCCCTTCGGCGAGCACCACGAACAGCAGCAGCTCGCCGGCGCCGCCCTCGTCGTCCTCCAGGTGCACGACCACCGAGTCGACGACCTCGTCGAGCCCCTCGACCACCGAGTAGAACTCGGCGGTGCCGAGCCGCACGCCGCCCCGGTTGAGGGTGGCGTCGGAACGGCCCGTGATCACGCAGCCGCCCCGCTCGTTGATGGTGATCCAGTCGCCGTGCCGCCAGACGCCCGGGTAGAGGTCGAAGTACGCCTCCCGGTAGCGGGTGCCGTCCGCGTCGTTCCAGAAGCCGACCGGCATGCTCGGCATCGGCTCGGTGATCACCAGCTCGCCCAGCTCGCCGACGACCGGGGTGCCGTCGGCCGAACGGGCCTCCACCTTGGCGCCGAGCGCCCGGCAGGTGATCTCACCGGCGTGCACCGCCAGCAGCGGCACGCCGCCGACGAATCCGGTGCAGACGTCCGTGCCGCCGGAGAGCGACTGGAGCTGGAGGTCGTCGCCGACCGTCTCGTACACCCAGGTGAAGCCCTCGGCGGGCAGCGGCGCGCCGGTCGAGCCGACCCCGCGCAGCGCGGAGAGGTCGGCGGTCTCCTTCGGCACCAGCCCGGCCTTGCGGCAGGCCAGCAGGAACGGTGCGGACGTGCCGAAGTACGTGGTGCCGGTCTCCCCGGCCAGCCGCCACAGGGCGCCCAGGTCGGGGTGGCCCGGGTTGCCGTCGAAGAGCACGATCGCCGCGCCCACCGCCGGCCCGGAGACCAGGAAGTTCCACATCATCCAGCCGGTGGTGGTGAACCAGAAGAACCGGTCCGCCGGGCCCAGGTCGTGGTGCAGGGCGAGCATCTTCAGGTGCTCCAGCAGGATGCCGCCGTGGCCGTGCACGATCGGCTTCGGCAGCCCCGTGGTGCCGGAGGAGTAGAGCACGTAGAGCGGGTGGTCGAAGGCGACCGGGGTGAAGGTCAGCGGCTCGTCGGTGTCGGCGGCCAGCTCCGACCAGGCCAGCGCGCCCTCGGGCGGCGGTCCGGCCGGGTCGAGGTAGGCGATGCTGACGGTGTGCTCCACCGACGGCAGGGCGGCCCGGATCGCGGCCACCTCGCCGCGCCGGTCGACCGGCTTCTCGCCGTAGCGGTAGCCGTCCACGGCGACGAGGACCTTCGGCTCGATCTGCTGCCACCGGTCGGTGACGCTGCGGGTGCCGAACTCCGGGGCGCAGGAGGAGAAGATCGCGCCCAGGCTGCTGGTGGCGAGCAGCAACACGTACGTCTCGGGGATGTTGGGCGCGTAGGCGGCGACCCGGTCGCCGGCGGTGACGCCGAGCCGGCGCAGCCCGGCGGCCACCCGGCGGACCTGCTCGCGCAGCTCGGCGGCGGTGAGGGTGACCGGCGCCCGGGTCTGGCCGTGCGCGATGACCACCGGGTCGTCGTCGGCCCGGCCCGGCATCCGCAGCACGTTCTCCGCGTAGTTGAGGGTGGCGCCGGGGAACCACCTGGTCCCGGGCATCCCCCGGCCGCTCAGCGTGGCGGTCGGCGGGGTGTGCGCGATCACCTCGAAGTGGTCCCAGACCGACCGCCAGAACGCGTCCAGGTCCGTGACCGACCAGCGCCACAGCTCGTCGTAGTCGGCGAAGTCCAGCCCCCGGTGCTCACGCAGCCAGCGCAGGTAGCTTCCGATCCGGGACCGCTCGCGTACGTCCGCCGGCGGCGTCCACAGCACGTCACCCACTGCTCCACCCTCCCCTGGCCCCGCACGACACTGTGAAATGGGCCGTGGCGCCATCTTGCCCTACCTCAGAGCGCCATTCTCCGCACCCGACCTCCGTCGGCGCACGTGCGGAACCCACATGCCCCACCATGCCCCTGTGTGGGCCGGGCGGGGAAGTGCCCCCGTCCTGACGCCCGAGGCCCGCGCGGCGACCCTGACGCGCCCGCCGGAGCGGGGCCTGGCAGCACCGGGACGCGACGTGTCCGCTGGCGCGGGGCCCGACGTGTCCACCGGCGCGAGGCCGCTGGCGTGTCAGCCGGCGCGGTGGGCCTGGATGGCGCGTCGCCGGGCCAGCCGGTGCGCGCGGCGGATCTCCGCCTCCCGGAACCGGCGCTCGTCCTCCGGGCTCTCCGGCAGCACCGGCCGGACCGCCCGCGGCGCGCCCCCGAGGTCGACGCCCACGAAGACCAGGTACGCCGTGGCCACCCGCACCGGCTCGTCCTCGGCCGAGTCCCACCGCTCGGCCACCACCCGGACCCCGACCTCCATCGAGGTCTGCCCCGTCCAGTTCACCTGGGCGTGCGCGTGCAGCAGGTCCCCGACCCGGACCGCCTCGGTGAAGACGATCTCGTCGATGGCCGCGGTGACCGCCGTGCCGCCGCTGTGCCGCGCCGCAGCGGCCCCCGCCACGTCGTCGATGAACTTCATCAGCACCCCGCCGTGCACGGTGCCGTAGAGGTTGACGTCGACCGCGGTCATGATCCGGCTCAGGGTGACCCGGGAGTAGGAGGTCGGCTTGCCGGCCGGCGCGGTGGAGGGGTGCTCGGTCATGTCGGAAACGGTACGGTGCGCGGATGCGACATCTCTGGAGCTTCCTCGCGGGGTTGGTGGTGGCGCCCGTCACGTGGGTGCTGGTCACCCTCGGGCAGGACGGGTCGGCGGGCACCGTCGGCCGTTGGGTCGAGATCGGCACGTCGAACTCGGCCAATCTCATCGAGCCTGCCGTCTACCTCGCCGTCGGCGGGGTGCTGCTCGGCCTGCTCGGCACGCTGCGTACGTCACCGCTCGGCCCGCTCGTGGCCGGGCTGCTGCTCGCCGCCCCGTACGTGGGGATGTTCGTCGCGCCCTTCGAGGTGCGGGACCGCATCCCGGACGGCTGGAAGGTCTTCGGCGACCCCCTGCCCCTGCACCTGCCGGTGGAGAACGGCACGCTCTTCCTCATCGGCATGCTGCTGGTCGTGGCCACCTTCAGCGGGCAGCGCTGGCGGCGGTGGCCCCGACCGGTGGTCGAGCCGACGCCGACGCCCGCCGAGGGGCCGGAGCGCAACGACTTCACGCTGACCGACTGGCCGCCGGCCGAGCCGGCCGACCGGGACACCGCCCCGCCGAGCCTCGGCTACCCGGACGAGACGCCGACGGAGCCGCTGCCGCGCCGCACCGGCGGGGGTTCGCCCTGGTCGGCGCCGCCGCGCGCCGGCAACCGCCCGGAAGACGAGACGACGACCGAGATCCGGTGACGCGCCGGCCCCACGCGCGCCGGCCGGCGGGCGGCGGCGGGAGCGGGATCCGGTGAGGACACGGGCGGGCCGGACGACCGGCCCGCCCGCCGACCCGCTCAGCCCTTCAGGAGCTGACGGGCCATCACGATGCGCTGCACCTGGTTGGTGCCCTCGTAGATCTGCGTGATCTTGGCGTCCCGCATCATCCGCTCGACCGGGTAGTCGCGGGTGTAGCCGTAGCCGCCGAGCAGCTGCACGGCGTCGGTGGTGATCTCCATGGCCGCGTCCGAGGCGAAGCACTTGGCCGCCGCGCCGAAGTAGGTCAGGTCGGCGTCGCCCCGCTCGGACTTGCCGGCCGCGGCGTACGTCAACTGCCGGGCCGCCTCCAGCTTCATGCCCATGTCGGCGAGCATGAACTGGACGCCCTGGAACTCGGCGACCGCCTTGCCGAACTGCTTGCGCTCCTGGACGTACCCCTTGGCGTAGTCGAGCGCGCCCTGGGCGATGCCGACGGCCTGCGCGGCGATGGTGACCCGGGTGTGGTCCAGGGTCTTCATCGCGGTGCCGAAGCCGGTGCCCTCGGCGCCGATCATGCGGTCCGCGGGGATCCGGACGTTGTCCAGGTAGACCTCGCGGGTCGGCGAGCCCTTGACGCCGAGCTTCTTCTCGGGGGCGCCGAAGCTGACCCCGGCGTCGGACTTCTCGACCACGAAGGCGGAGATGCCCCGGGAGCGGGCCGACGGGTCGGTCACCGCGAAGACGGTGTAGAACTCCGACACCCCGGCGTTGGTGATCCAACGCTTCACGCCGTTGAGCACCCAGTGATCGCCGTCACGCACCGCGCGGGTGGTCATCGACGCCGCGTCGCTGCCGGCCTCCGGCTCGGAGAGGCAGTACGAGAACATCGCCTCGCCCGCCGCCACCGGCGTCAGGTAGCGCCGCTTGAGCTCCTCGGAGCCGGCCAGCAGCAGCGGCATGGTGCCGAGCTTGTTGACCGCCGGGATCAGCGAGGACGAGGCGCAGGCCCGCGCCACCTCCTCGATCACGATGGCCGTGGCCAGCGCGTCCGCGCCCGCGCCGCCGTACTCGACGGGGACGTGCGGGGCGTGGAAGTCGGCGGCCCGCAGCGCGTCGTAGGACGCCTTCGGGAACTCGCCGGTCTCGTCCGCCTCGGCGGCGTGCGGCGCCACCTTGGCCGCACAGACCTCACGGACCGCCTCCCGGATCGCCTCGTGCTCCTCGGGCAACCGGTAGACGTCGAACGACTGCTCTGCGGCCATGTCGGCCCCTCCCCTTCACCGCTATCATGCGCAGTCTGTAGCGTCTCCTGACCGCCGACGGCGCAGACTGAAGGATAGCGACAGAGTTCAGGTCATGTTACCGCCGCGTAGCCTTGGACGTGGCGGAGCGCCGACGCCGCCCGGCGACGATGGAACAGGCAGACGTTAGAGTCCCTCCGGTGCCCGCCCAGGCGCCGCAGCAGAACGCGACGCGACGATGCGACGCCAGCGCGAGCGGAGAAGACAGGCGTGACGATCCCGTACCCGAACACCCAGCCGATGCCCGCCATCGCCGCGGTGACGCCCCCCTCCGGCGCGCAGCGGCCGCGGGTGACCTTCCTGGGCACCGGCTATCTCGGTGCGACCTACGCCATCTGCTACGCGGAGCTGGGCTACGAGGTCCTCGGCTTCGACGTCGACGTCGACAAGATCGCCATGCTCAACGCCGGCGAGGTGCCGATCCACGAGCCCGGCCTCGACGAGCTGCTCAAGCGCAACCTGGCGGCCGGGCGGCTGCGGTTCAGCACGGACATCGCCGAGGTCGCCGAGTTCGGTGACGTGCACTTCATCTGCGTCGGCACGCCGCAGCGCGCCGACGGGATGGGCGCCGACCTGTCGTACGTCGAGGCGTCGGTCACCAGCCTGGCCCAGCACCTGACCCGCAAGGCGCTGATCGTCGGCAAGTCGACCGTGCCGGTCGGCACCGCCGAGTGGGTGGAACAGCTGGTCAGCAAGCACACCCCCGCCGACCTGGGCGTCGAGGTGGCGTGGAGCCCGGAGTTCCTCCAGGAGGGCTTCGCCGTCGACGACGTGCTGCGGCCCAACCGGATCGTCGTCGGCGTCAAGAGCGAGTGGGCCAACGGCATGCTCTACGCCGCCCACAAGGGCGTCTTCGACCTGGCCGCCACGGAGGACCGCGAGGTGCCCCTGGTGGTCACCGACTTCGCCACCGCCGAGCTGGTCAAGGTCGCCGCGAACGCCTTCCTCGCCACCAAGATCTCCTTCATCAACGCGATGGCCGAGGTCTGCGAGGCCTCCGGCGGCGACGTCACCCACCTCGCCCGGGCCATCGGCTTCGACCCGCGCATCGGCAACCGGTTCCTCCAGGCCGGGCTCGGCTTCGGCGGCGCCTGCCTGCCCAAGGACATCCGCGCGTTCCAGGCCCGCGCCCAGGAGCTGGGCGCCGGGGAGGCGCTGCGCTTCCTGCACGAGGTCGACCTGATCAACCTGCGCCGTCGGACCCGGGTGGTCCAGCTCGCCGCCGAGCTGCTCGGCCGCCGCTCCGGGCCCGCCGGACCTGACCTCTCCGGCACGCGCGTGGCCGTGCTCGGCGCGACCTTCAAGCCCAACACCGACGACGTACGCGACGCGCCGGCGCTCTCCGTCGCCTCGCTGCTGCGCAAGGCCGGCGCCGACGTGCACGTCTACGACCCGCAGGGCATGGAGCGGGCGCGCGCCGTGGCGCCCGAGCTGGTCTACGAGCCCGGCATCAACGAGGCCGTGACCGGGGCGGACCTGGTCTGCGTACTCACCGAGTGGGCCGACTTCCGCAACGCCGACCCGGTGGCCCTCGGCGAGCTGGCCGCCGGCCGCAAGGTGGTCGACGGCCGCAACTGCCTCGATTCGGCACTGTGGACGCAGGCCGGCTGGGAGTACCGCGGCATGGGCCGCCCCTGACGATCGACGACCGACGGCCGGTCGCGGAGCACGCTCCGCGACCGGCCGTTCGCCGTCCGCGTGGACGATCTTTGCCCCGGACCCGCCGACAACTGTCGAAATCCGCGCCCACATTGGGCATGCTGCCAAGGTGGGAGTCCACAGTGCGGGTGGAGGGGTGTCGTGGCGACCTTTCAGTGCTCCTCGTGCGGCCGGGAGATCAAACCGGCCGTCAGCTGCCCGCACTGCGGTGCGCACCAGCCACAGTGGGTCGAGCACCTGGCGGAGATCGAGCGGTCCATCGCGGAGATGAAGGCCCGCGAGGCCGCCATCGCCAGCGAGCAGCGGCAGATCGCCGCCAAGATGCAGGCCGCGCTCTTCCAGCGGGACATCCTCGCCCACGCGGGTGAGGAACGTCTCAAGCAGGCCACCCGCCCCCGTCGGGTGCTACGCCGCCGGCCGGGCCGCCGGCCACCCACGGCCGCCACCGGCGCCCCGCCCCGGGTCCCCCGGCAGGGCACCCCGGCCGGCCCGGAGGACCCGCCCCCGCCCCCGCCGTCGACCGCCACCTGGCTCGACGCCGACGACCCGGAGCACCCCCCGGAGGCGTCCTCCCGCGAGGTGCAGAACATCCCCCTCGGGCTCGGCGCGCTGCTGCTCGGGGTCGCCGCCGTGGTCTTCGCCGCGGTGGCGACCAGCTCGATGGACGCGCTGGCCCGGCTGGGCATCCTGCTGCTCGCGACCGTGCTGATGCTGCTCGCCCCGCCGGTGCTGGCCCGGCGCGGGCTGACCTCGACCGCCGAGACCATCTCCGCGGTCGGCCTGCTCCTGGTGCCACTCGCCGGCTACGCGCTGTGGGCGGTGGACCGGATCGGCAACGGCGGCGCCTCGGGCGCGATCTTCGCCGGCATCATCTTCGCCGTGACCGCCGGCGTCTCCTTCGGCTACGCGGGCTGGACGGGGCTGCGCGCGCCCCGGTTCGCCACGGTGCTGGCCGCCCAGCCGGTGCTGCCGCTGCTGGCGTCCGACCGGATCACCGGCCCGGGCGGCTGGGCGCTCGTGCTGACCGCGGTGGCCCTGCTCGACCTCTGGCTGGCGCGGTCGACGGTCACCGTGGAGCGGCCGGTCCGCCGGGACCTGCCCGGGCCCTCGGCGAGCCCCGCCGGGTCCCCGGCCGCGCCCCGGCAGCGCCGCGCCGACGGCCGCCCGGAGGGGGCGCCCGAGGAGGCCGGCGAGGTGCTCGACGGCGGGCTACCGGTGCAGGACCGGGTGCCCGCCGCCCGCCCGGTGCCGTGGCTGCGCGAGCTGACCTGGGCGCTGCACGGGGTGGCGGTCGCCGTCGCCCTCGCGTACGCCGTCTCCGCCCTGCTCCGCGCGGGCGCCGTGCCGGCCGCGACCGGGGCCGGCACGGTGCTGCTGCTGGCCGCCGCGGTCGGGCTGGCCGGGACGCTGGTGCTGCGCCGGCCGCCGTTGCCCGACCTCGGCGCCGGGATCTTCACCCTCGCCGTGATCGGCGCGCTGAGCCGGATCGCCTCGGTGGCGTTCCCGGGGCGGGCGCTGCTGCTGATCGCGGCGGTCATCACGCTGACCGGGCTGGCCGTCCGGGCGGTGCCGGAGGCGGCCCGACGCGGGCCGCAGCTCGCCTCGGCGGTGGCGCTCACGGTCAGCGGGGTGGTGGTCGCCGGGGGTGCCCTGCGCGCCGGGGTCGCCCCCGTCCGGGCCGCGCTGCCGGCCTGGGCGGCCGACCTGGACCGCTACCCGGCCGAGCTGGCGGCGGCCGTGGGACCGGCCGCCTGGCAGCTCGCCGCGAGCGCCTTCCTGCTGACCGTCGCCGCGGTGCTGGCCCTGCCGCCAGAGATCCGCCGGGAGTTCGCGGTGGTCGGCGCAGCGCTGACCGCGCTCGCCGTACCGGCGTCGTTCGGTCTCGGATGGGCGGTGGCGCCCTGGCCGATGGTGCTGACGGCGGTCGGCATCGGCGTGGTCGGGCTCTCCGCCCGCACCGAACGCGCGGCGCTGGCGCACGCGGCGACCGCCGCCGGCGTCGGCCTGTTCGGCGCGGGCGCGGGACTGGCCCGGCCGGCGTTGACCACCGCGGTCCTGCTCACCCTGTTCGCCGCCGGGGTCCTGGTCGCCGTGGCGCCCCGGATGCGGCTCGCCCCGGCGGCGGCCGACACCGTCTCGGCCTGGGCCGCCGGGGGCGCGGCGTTCGCGCTGCCGGGCGCGGTGGCCGCCTTCGTCGCCGCGACCGTGCCGGCCGACCCGACGCCCACCCCGGCGAGCCTGCGCGAGGTCACCGTCCCGGTGCTCGCGGCCAGCTTCCTGGCCGTCTGCGTCACCCTCGGACACGCCGCCGTCGTGCAGGTCTCCCAGCGCCGCATCCCGACGCCGCTGGCGGTGGGTACCGCCCTCGGCGCGGTCACGGTTACCGCCGCCGCGTTCGGGGCCCCGGGCGCCACCGCCGCCGACGCGTGGGTCGGCGGCCTGCTGCTCGTCGCCGCCGCGATGGTGGTGTTCGCCGGTCCCATCGACGCCGGTCGGCGCTCCGACCTCACGCTGGACGGCTCCGACCTGGCCGCCGCGGCGGTGACCGCCGCCCTGATCGCCACCCTGGCCCGGATCGCGGCCGTCCTCGCCCCCGGCGGGCAGCTCGCCGTCGCCGCCGCGCTGGTGCTGGTGGTTGCCGTGGCCGCCCGGGCCATGCCGGAGGAGTGGCGACGCGGGCCGATCGTCGGCCTCGCCGTCGGCGGCGTGCTGATCGGGCTGCTGGCCGGCTGGAGCGCGCTGCGGGGCGGGCTGGGGGTGCTCGCCACCCCGGGGCCGATCTGGGCCGGCGACCTGACCGGCTGGCCGGCCGGGCCCACCGGTGGGTCGACGTGGCAGGCCCCGGTCGCGCTGGCCCTGCTCGGCGTCGCCGCCGCCGTCCTGCTGCCGCCACCGTGGAAGTACGACGTGTCGGGCGCGGCGGCCGTGCTCGCCACGATCGGCGCGCCGGCTGCGTTCGACCTGCCGTGGTGGTCACCCGTCCTGGTCGGCGGCATGGTCGCCACCGTCTTCGGGGCTGCCGCCGTGGCCGCGGTCGACCCCCGCGCCGGCCTGTCCCGGGCGGTCGTGGCCGGTGCCGTCGCCCTGCACGCCGCCGGGGCGGGTCTGGTCCGGCCGTGGACCACCGCGCTCGCGCTGGGCAGCATCGCGCTGATCGGCATCGTGGTGGCGGCGCTGGCCCGGTCGCTGGCCGTGCCGCTGGTTGACGACATCGAGACCGAGGGGATGCCGCCGCACCTCGCCCAGATCGGGGGCGCCGCGGCCGGCGCCGCCCTGCTGGCGTTCCCCGGTGCCGTCGCGGCGCTGGCGGCCGAGTTCGGGCGTGCGCCGGAGGTGGTGCTCACCGCCGCGTTGGCCGCGTCGAGCCTGGGTCTGGCGGCGGTGGCCGCCGTCCGGCGACGGATCCCGCAGTACCTGCCCTGGGCGAGCGCGGCGGTGGTCGGCGGCGCCACGGTGAGCGCCCTGGCCGCCGTCCCCGCCGGCATGCCCGTCGGCGTCTACGCCGCCGCGGCGGCCCTGCTCGGGGTGCTCGCGGAGCTGATCCGGGGCGCGACCGAACCGCCGGTCGGCGCGGCCCAGCCGGTCCGGCGCTGGTCGGTGCTGCTCGACGGCGCGCTGCGCCGGCTGCCGGACGACGGCACGCAGCGTCGCTGGCGGGTCAGCCCCGCCGCCGGTGCGCTCGCCGCCGCCGCGCTGCCCACCACCCTGGCGCTGGTGTCGATCGCGCCGTCCCTGGTCGTCGCCCTGGTCGATCCGCACCGCAGCCTTGGCCGGGTCTGGCAGGGGCCACCGCCGGAACTGCTCGCCCCGCCGCCCGACGCGGTCGACGCCACCCACGTGCTGACCGCGCTACTGCTCACCGCGACCGCCGCGCTCGCCGCCACCGGCTTCAGCGGCGGGCGACGTTCCCGGGCCGTGCCGGTGGTGCTGCCCGGCGCCGCCGTCACCCTGCTGATCACCCCGGTGTCGCTCGGCAACGGCTGGCCGGCGAGCACCCTGGCGGCGCTGGCCGTGTTCACCATCTCGATGCTGGGCCTGGCGCTCACCCCGCCCCCGCCGCTGGCCGAGCGGGCCCGCTCGCTGCGGCTGGCCCGGGTGCTCGTCTTCGCCATCGGCCTGGCCGCCGGGAGCGCTGGCCTGATCGGCGGCCTGTCGACGCGGGAGCTGACCCTGTTCACCCTGGGCGGCGCGGTCGGCGTCGGCGCGGTGGCCGCGATCTTCGGCACCACCCAGCGGGCGCGCATCCTCGGCTGGCTGTTCGCCTCGCTGACGGCGCAGCTCTTCGTGCTCACCGCCGGCCTGGTGGCCGGCCTCGCGGCCGTCTGGTCCGCGTTCGGCGTACTGGCGGTCGGCGCGGCCCTGCAGGTGTTCGCCGCGACCCTGCCCCGGCTGCGTCGCCCCGAGGCCCAGCGGGAGGCGGCCACCGTCGAGTGGAGCGGGTACGCCGCCGCCCTGATCGCCCTGGCGTTGGCCTTCGACTCGCCCCGGCACATCGCGGCGCTGCTGGCCGCCTGGGGTGCGGTACTGGGCGTGGCGGCGACCCGACCGGGCCGCCGCCCGGTGGAGCGGCGCATCCTGTTCTGGGCGGTGGTGGTCTGCGAGATCGCCGCCTGGTGGATCCTGATGCGGGTCGCCGACGTGGCGCTGCCGGAGGCCTACACGCTGCCCTTCGCGGCGCTCGCCCTGCTCGTGGGGGTGCTGGAGCTGCGGCACCGGCCCGACCTGAGCAGCTGGGTCGCGTACGGGCCCGCGCTGGTCGCCGCGTTCGTGCCGACCCTGGCGATCGTGCTGGCCACCGACTCCAGCACGCTGCGCCAGGTGCTGCTGCTGCTCGGCGCCGTGGCCGTCCTCGTCTTCGGCTCGATGAGCCAGCAGCAGGCGCCGGTGATCGTCGGCGCCGGCGTGACGGCGATCGCGGCGGTGCACGCCCTGTTCAGCCTGGGGCCGTGGCTGGCCCTGATCCCCGTCGGCATCCTGCTGCTGGCGCTCGGCGCGAGCAACGAGCGCCGCCGCCGCGCCCAGGAACGCCTCCAGACGGCCCTACGCGGCATGCGATGAGATCGACGGGCCCGTCCCCGGCTACCGGCGCGGGCGGGCCCGCTGAGCCCCGCTGCAACCGGCGGGTCAGGCGCTCCGGTGTGGGCGGGGCGTCCGCCGCTCCGGTGTGGGCGGCAGGTCCGCCGTTTCGGCGCTGCGCGGCAGCTTTCCCACCGCCGCTCGGCTCTGCGCGGCAGCTCACCCATCGCCGCTCGCCGCTGCGCGGCAGGCTGCCCCTGACCCCGGCCTGCGCGCCCTAAGACCGGCGTCCGGCACCCCCGGCGATCGCTGACCGTCGGGTCGCCGGCCTTCCGGAGAACACGCAGTGTGACTTCTCGGCTCGACCGGGCACTTGCTCCGCCTCCCCTTTGCTCTGCAGCCATCGACGCAACAGTTACCGAGGATAGCTCATGCTTGAAGCTTCAATCACTGCGGCGCTGAAGAAATGCCAGCTCAGGGCACTGGTGCGTAGGTGGCTGCAGAGCAAAGGGGCGGAAGGGATACGCCCGTCCCGAGCCATCACCGTTACCCTGAGCAACGCACCCATCCGTCACGGACAGCGACCACCTCACATGCGCCGACGGCACGGACCATCTCGGCCCCACCGCCGACCGGCGCCAGGTCGGCGTCCGTCCCTCAGGGTCCGGCGCCGAGGATCTCAGGCGAGGGAGGCGCGCAGGGCCGCGTCCTTCTCGGCGACCAGCTGCTCCAGGTCGGCCTGGTAGGCCGACATGCGGTCGAGCAGGGCGCGGTCGGCGGCGGCCAGGATGCGGACGGCGAGCAGCCCGGCGTTGCGCGCGTTGCCGATCGACACGGTGGCCACCGGCACGCCGGCCGGCATCTGCACGATGGAGAGCAGCGAGTCCATCCCGTCGAGGTGCTTCAACGGCACCGGGACACCGATCACGGGCAGCGGGGTGACCGAGGCGACCATCCCGGGCAGGGCGGCGGCGCCACCCGCCCCGGCGATGATGACCTTCAGGCCCCGGTCGGCCGCGGCGCGCCCGTAGTCGATCATCTTGATCGGGGTACGGTGCGCCGAGACGACCTCGACCTCGTACGGCACCTCGAACTCGTCCAGCACCTCGGCGGCGGCCTTCATCGTCGGCCAGTCCGAGTCGCTGCCCATGATCAACCCAACGGTACTCAAGCCGGTCCGCCTCTCGTTCGCGACTGCGGGGCTCGCAAGCTCACTCCTCGCGCTCACCCGTCCGCCTCTCGTTCGCGACTGCCGGGCTCGCAAGCTCACTCCTCGCGCTCACTGGTGCCCCTCGCGCAGCCAGCGGGCCGCGCGCGCGGCCCGCGTCCGTACGTCGTCCAGGTCGTCACCGAGCACCGTGACGTGCCCGATCTTGCGGCCTGGCCGCACCTGCTTGCCGTAGAGGTGCACCTTCGCGCCCGGCTCGGCCGCGAAGAGGTGGTGCAGCCGCTCGTCGATGGAGATCCCGCCCGGCTCGCCACCGAGCACGTTCGCCATCACCACCACGGGAGCGGTCAACGAGGTGTCGCCCATCGGGTAGTCGAGCACCGCCCGCAGGTGCTGCTCGAACTGCGACGTGCGGGCGCCCTCGATGGTCCAGTGCCCCGAGTTATGCGGCCGCATGGCCAGCTCGTTCACCACGATCCGGCTGCCCCCGGGCGCGGCCCGGTCGGCGACCTCGAACAGCTCCACGGCGAGCAGGCCGACCACGCCGAGCGCGGTGGCCAGGTCGATGGCGAGCTGCTGGGCGGCGACCGCCAGCTCCTCCGGCAGCCCCGGCGCCGGGGCGAGCACCTCGACGCAGATGCCGTCGCGCTGCACCGTCTCCACCACCGGGTACGCGGCGACCTGTCCGAACGGCGAGCGCGCCACCTGCACCGCGAGTTCCCGGCGCAGCGGCACCCGCTCCTCGACGATCAGCCGGGTGCCGCCGGCCAGCAGGGTCGTGGCCAGCTCCTCGGCCTGCGCCGCGTCGTCGACCAGCCAGACGCCCCGGCCGTCGTAGCCGCCACGGGCCGCCTTGAGCACCACCGGCCAGCCGACCTCGTCGCCGAACGCCACCAGGTCGGCGGGCTCGGCGACGGGCCGCCACGCCGGGTTCGGTGCGCCCAGCTCGCCGAGCCGCTCCCGCATGGCCCGCTTGTCCTGGGCGTGCAGCAGCGCGTCGGCCGGCGGGAAGAGCTTCACGCCCTCGGCGGCCAGCGTGCGGATGTGCTCGGTGGGGACGTGCTCGTGGTCGAAGGTGACCACGTCGCAGGCCTTGGCGAAGGTGCGCAGCGCGGCGAGGTCGGTGTGGTCGCCGTACTGGACGTCGGCGGCGACCAGCGCGGCGCCGTCGTCTGGGGCCAGCGCGAGCACGCGCAGCGACTGGCCGAGGGCGATCGCGGACTGGTGGGTCATCCGGGCCAGCTGGCCGCCGCCCACCATGCCGACAACAGGCAGACCGGTACGGGAATCCATAGCGGCGCCAGCCTATCGGGACGCCCCGCCACCCGCGCCGCCGGATGGCCGATCGCACCCGGCCGCAGCCGTGCGCCTCAGCGCCGGGCGAGCTGGCCGACCAGGTCGTCCACCGTCGTCACCGGGCGCTCACAGACGAAACCACGGCAGGCGTACGCGGTGGGCTGCCCCTCGACCATCGGCCGGTCGGCGAGCAGGGGCACCCCGGGCTGACCCGACCGGCCCGCCACGATCACCGCGCCGGGCGGGGCGTGCCGGTGTGCCGCCGCCACCAGCAGGTCCCCGGCCGGCTCGTCGGTGACCACCGCGATCTCGTACGGCCCGGAGAGCAGCGCCTCCCCGACGGCCGCCGCGTAGCCGGTGAACCGGGCGTGCCGGCCGACGATCGGCGCCACGGTCGACAGGGCCGCCTCGGCGGCCTCGCGGTAGCGGGTCTCGCCGGTCAGGGCCGCGTACGCGACCAGCGCCGCGACGATCGCCGAACGCCCGGACGGGGTGGCGTTGTCGGTCGGGTCGGCCGGCCGGCTCACCAGCCGCTCGGCGTCGTCGGCGGTGTCGTAGAAGGCGCCGCCGGGCGCGGCGAACCGCTCCAGCGCGACGTCGAGCAGTCCACCGGCCAGGGTCAGCCAGCGGCCCTCCCCGGTGAGCTGGTGCAGGGCGCAGAACGCCTCGGCCACGCAGCCGTGGTCCTCCAGCACGCCGGCCGGCTCGCCGACGACCCCACCACGCGAGACGCGGCGCAGCCGCCCGGCCACGATGTGCCGGTCGGCCAGTACCTCGCCGATCCGGACCGCCGCGGCGGCGGTGACGGGGTCCCCGGTGAGCGCCGCGTGCTCGACCAGCGCGGTGACCGCGAGCCCGTTCCAGGAGGCGACCACCTTGTCGTCGCGGGCCGGTTGGGGCCGGGTGTCGCGGACCTCGCGCAGCCGGGCCCGGGTCCGCTCCCATCGGGCGGCCACCTCCGGGGCGGCGTCGTCCACGTCCCGGGCCAGCCGCAGGACGCTCGTGCCGTGCTCGAACGTGCCCTCGTCGGTCACCGCGAACAGGTCCGCGGCGAAGCGGCCGTCGTCCTCCCCCAGCGCCTCGACGAGCTGGGCCGGCGTCCACGAGTAGGTGAGCCCCTCGACACCCTCGGTGTCGGCGTCGAGGGCGGAGGCCAGGCCGCCCTCGGGGGTGCCCAGGTCGTCGATCATGAAGGCGGCGGTCTCGGCGGCGACCCGGGCGGCGAGGGGATCGCCGGTCAGCCGCCAGAGCTGGGTGTACGTCCGCAGCAGCAGCGCGTTGTCGTAGAGCATCTTCTCGAAGTGCGGCACGGTCCAGTGCCCGTCGACCGAGTAGCGGGCGAAGCCGCCGGCGAGCTGGTCGTAGATGCCGCCCCGGGCCATCGCCTCGCAGGTGTGCCGGGCGATCTCCAGGCTGCGCGGCGAGCCGGTGCGCTGATGGTGCCGGAGCAGGAAGAGCAGGTTCATGTGCGGCGGGAACTTCGGCGCGCCGCCGAACCCGCCGTTCGTGGCGTCGTACTCCTTGGCGAGCTGGTCGGCCGCGGCGTCGAGCAGCGCGGCGTCCAGCGGCGCGGTGGGGCCGCCCACGGCCTGCGCGCCGCCGATCGCCTCGACCACGGCGGCGCCCTGCTGGATGACGGCGTCGCGCTGGTCCCGCCAGGCGGCGGCGACCGACTGGAGCAGCCGGACGAAGTTGGGCCGGGGGAAGTAGGTGCCGCAGAAGAACGGGGTGCCGTCCGGGGTGGCGAAGACGGTCATCGGCCATCCGCCCTGCCCGGTCATCGCCTGGGTGGCGGTCATGTAGACGGCGTCGACGTCGGGGCGTTCCTCGCGGTCCACCTTGATGCAGACGAAGTCGTCGTTCATCAGGGCGCCGACCTGCTCGTTCTCGAACGACTCGTGCGCCATCACGTGGCACCAGTGGCAGGCGGCGTAGCCGACCGAGATGAGCACCGGCACGTCCCGGCGCCTCGCCTCGGCGAACGCCTCGTCGCACCACGGCCACCAGTCGACCGGGTTGTCGGCGTGCTGGAGCAGGTACGGGCTCGTGGCGTCAGCGAGTCGGTTCACCCGACGACCATAACCACCCGGCGACGCGCCCGCCCGCGCTCCGGCCTCCCCCTCGGCGGGGGTGGGGTCAGGAGGCGCCGTCGGCGCGCAGCGGGAAGACGTTGGGGCGGGCCTCGTCGAGGAGGGTGCCCAGGACCGCGCCGATCTTGTCGGCCGGCATCGGCTTGAAGAAGTGGTAGCCCTGGGCGGCCGTGCAGCCCAGCTCGGCCAGGGCGGAGCGCTGCTCGGCGGTCTCCACGCCCTCGGCGACCACCCGCAGACCCAGCTCGTGGGCGAGGCCGACGGTGGTGCGTACGATCGCCGCCGCCTCCGGGGAGTCGGCCATCCGGATCACGAAGGAGCGGTCCACCTTGAGCTCGTCCACCGCGATCCGGGTGAGGAACGTCAGCGAGGAGAAGCCCGTGCCGAAGTCGTCGACCGCGAGCTGCACGCCCATCGACCGCAGGGTGGCGAGCACCTCGTCGATGACCTCCAACTCGCTCATCACCACCGTCTCGGTGATCTCCAGGACCAGCCGGTCCGGCGGCACCTGGTGCCGGCGCAGGGCGTCGGCGATCTCGGTGGGCAGGCGGGGGTCGAGCAGGCTGCGCGCCGACAGGTTGACCGAGATCGGCACGTCGAGCCCGTCCCGGGCCCAGCCGGCGGCGACGGCGAGCGCCTTGTCCAGCACGTAGCGGGTGAAGGTGCCGAGCTGCTCGCTGTTCTCCACCGGACGGATGAAGTCGTGCGGCCCGAGCCAACCCCGGCGCGGGTGCCGCCAGCGGATCAGCGCCTCCACCCCCGTCGGGGCGCCGGTGGTCAGGTCGACCGCCGGCTGCAACGCCAGCACGAGCTGGTCGTCGGTCTTCAGCGCCTCGCGCAGCTCGGCCAGCAGGGCCAGCTGGTCGGTGCTCGCGGCGTCCCGGGCGGAGTCGTACGCGGCGACGCTGCCGCCGCCCTCCTTGGCCTGGTACATGGCGATGTCGGCCCGGCGCAGCAGCTCGGTCAGGTCGGCGGTGCCGGCGTCGGCGACCACGACTCCGACGGAGACCTCGACGGACATCCGTACCCCGGCCACCTCGGTCGGCGCGGCGAGCCGCTCGGCGATCTCGCGGGCCTGCCGCAGCGCGTACGCCATCGGGGCGGCCCGGTCGCCGATCACCGGGACCGACGTCAGCAGCAGCGCGAACTCGTCGCCGCCGAGCCGGGCGAGCAGGTCCCCGGGGCGGGCGAGGGTGCCCAGCCGGTTGGCGGTCAGCCGCAGCAGCTGGTCGCCGGCGGCGTGCCCGAGGGTGTCGTTGACCTCCTTGAACTGGTCGATGTCGAGCAGCAGCAGAGCGACCGGGTGGTCGTGGGCGAGCTGGCGCAGCGCCTGGTCGCCCTTGCTCAGCATGGCCGACCGGTTCACCAGCCCGGTGAGCTGGTCGTGCACCGCCTCGTACGACGAGCGGGCGGTGACCAGGCGCAGCTCGCGGTGGGTCGCGGCGTCGTGCAGCGCGGCGGCGAGCGCGTCGCCGAACGCGGCCACGGCGTCGCGTTCCCGGGCGTTGGGGGGCGCGCAGCGCGGGAACCGGACCCGCAGCTCGCCCACCCGGGCGGCACCCACGGAGAGGGTACGCACCAGCTCGTGGTCCTCCGGCTCGGTCCGGCCGGGCGGTGCGACCTCCCGGTCGACCAGCTGGCCGCCCGGGTCGCCCCGGTAGCGCCGCCAGCGGCCGTCGCCCCGGGCCACGTCGACGTCGACGAGTTCGGCGTTGAACAGGGTCAGCGCGCCGGTCACCGCGGCCGTGGCGACGCCCCGCTCGTCGAGCTGGTTGAGCGCGGCGGTGGCCTCGGCGAAGGCCCGCCAGGTGCGGCGCTCCTGGTCGGCGCGGAGCCGGTGCCGGTAGGTCTGCTGGAGCAGCCAGAGCGGCGGCGGGAGCAGCAGCAGCCAGCGCGCGTCGAGTTCCAGCAGCGCCACCACGACCAGACCGACGGCCACGTTCCCGACGAACATCAGCAGCTTGCCCCGCAGCGCGGCGAGCAGCGGCGGCGCGACGGGGATGCCGTGCCGCAGCGCCAGGGTGGCGCCGCCGAGCCAGGCGGTGGCGAGGAGGTAGGTGACCGAACCCGCGAGCACGGCCAGGGCGAGCGCCGGGGTCGGCGTCGCCAGCAGCGGCTCGCCGAGCACGGTCGTGACCGAGACGGCCAGGGCGGTGGCGGCGGTCAGCGAGGTCGTGATCCGGACGACCTCCAGCACCGGTCGCCGGTCGCCGAGCAACGACATGGCCGACCAGGCGAGCGCGGCACCGAGGAGCGCGGCGGAGGGGAGCCAGCCGGTGGGCGCCAGGTAGAGGCAGATGATCAGCGCGGCCTCGCCCCAGGTGATGCTCACCATCCCGGCGGCGGTGCGGAACCGCAGCCGGGCCAGCTGGGCGACGGCGAACACGGCGACGGCGAGGCCGAAGCGGGCCGGCCCGCCGAGCGGGTCGTCGGCGGGAAGCCGGGTCGGGGCGGTCCACCCCAGCCCGGCGGCGACCAGCGCGGTCAGCGCGACGGCGGCGGTGAACAGGAGCAGCCGCGCGGGGGTGCCGCGGGCTCCGATCCGGTCGGTCGACTCGCCGGCCCTGCCGGAGGTCACCGGGCCGCTCCGCCCGCGGGCCGCTCGCCGGTACGACGGGCGGCCGCTGGTGTGGTGGTCATCGGCGCCCCCTCCCGCGCACGGCTCGGGAACTCTTGGTCCCCCCGGCGAGAGGCTAAGGCAAACCCGGTGGCCGCAACAGGGGGCGACGACCGGGTTCGACGTGAATCATGGGCGGACTAGCCGTTGCGACGCTGCTGACGCCCGGTGGGAGCGGCGGAGGATGAATCCTGCCTCAGCGCGCCTTCTGTCGGATCGACGACTGCCGCGTCCGCGCGGTCGGGGGTCGCCGACGGGCCCTGCTGGGGGAACCGGTCGGGCAGCCGACGCAGCCGGGAGTTCATGTTGCGGATCAGCAGGACGGTGGCGGCGGCCAGAACGAGGATGAGGAAGAGGCCCATCGGCCCGGCCAGGCCACCCGTGCGGGTGTCCCCGAAGTTGTTCTGGGCGAGCACCTGTGCGGCGGTCAGCATGGCGTTCCTCCGGTGTGCGGTTGGTGACCAGGGTAGCCCCGTCCCGGATCAGCGGGCATGGGCCGTCTCGCGTACCCCGGCGAAGAGGTCCGACTCGGGCAGCGGGCTGTCGACGAGCGAGCGCACCAGCTCGAAGTCCTCCGTCGGCCACGCCCGCCGCTGCAACTCCATCGGCACCTGGAACCAGAAGCCGTCCGGGTCGATCTGGGTGGCGTGGGCGCGCAGCGCGTCGTCGCGGACCGGGAAGTAGTCGGCGCACTCGACCCGGGTCGTGATCCGGGGGCCCTTGTCGGGGCGGTCCTCCCAGCGCTTGATCCACTCCTCGTAGGGCGACGTCAGACCGGCGGCGAGCAGCGTCTCGTGCAGCGCCATGATCTTGCCCTTGGAGAAGCCGATGTCGTAGTAGAGCTTGAGCGGCTGCCACGGCTCGCCCAGCTCCGGATAGCGCTCCGGGTCGCCGGCGGCCTCGAACGCGGCCACGCTGACCTTGTGGGTCATGATGTGGTCGGGGTGCGGGTAGCCGCCCTCCTCGTCGTACGTGGTGACGACGTGTGGACGGAACTGGCGCATCAGCCGCACCAGCGGGCCGGCCGCCACCTCGACGTCCTGGAGGGCGAAGCAGCCCTCGGGCAGCGGCGGCAGCGGGTCGCCCTCGGGCAGGCCCGAGTCGACGAAGCCGAGCCACGCCTGCTCGACGCCGAGGATCGCCCGCGCGGCGTCCATCTCCGCCCGGCGGACGTCGGCGATGTTGGCCCAGACGTCCGGCCGGTCCATCTTCGGGTTCAGCACGCTGCCGCGCTCGCCGCCGGTGCACGTCACCACCAGGACGTCCACGCCCTCGGCGACGTACTTCGCCATGGTCGCGGCACCCTTGCTCGACTCGTCGTCGGGGTGTGCGTGGACGGCCATCAGTCGCAGTTGCTCTGCCAACGTCGGCGCTCCTCGTCTCTGGCCCCGGCGGACCCCCCGCGGGACCGCCCGGCTGACCTGCCGGAATCTTCCCCCCACGCCGGGACCTGCCGGTGCCGACCTGCCATATTTGACGACGGGACGGGCTGGGAAGATGGAACCCTGCCATTCTTGCCGATGCCCCCGACAACGACGCCAGGAGATACCCACCGGTGACCGAGACGCACGCCACACTTCCGCCGGGCGCGCCGGCCTTCCCGCCGGGCCGGTACGGCCGCCGCCGGGAGCCCGGGCGCCGCCGGCCGCTGCTGATGGCGCTGCTGGTGGTCGCCCTGGTGGCCGTCATGACCCTGGTCGCGGTGCGGCTCTACCGGCAGTACGGCGACCCGAACTACGACGCCGAGGTGATCACCTACACGGGGATCACCGACAGCCAGGTGGTGGTCGACTTCCGGGTCACCGTGCCGGAGGGCGGCTCGGCGGTCTGCCTGCTGCGCGCGCGGGACCGCGACGGCGCCGAGGTGGGCCGGGAAGAGGTGACGGTGACCGCCCGGCCCGACCAGCGGCAGGTGACCGCGCAGCACCGGGTGGCCACCACCGCCCGGCCCTTCGTCGGCGAGGTGCTGCGCTGCCGGCCCGTGGGCTGAGCGGCCACGACGCGGACCGGACGCGCGTACGGACACCCTCGGCGGCCCGGGCGCCGGCGGCACCGCCGGTGTTCGAGCGCACCCTGTGTCGTACGGCACTGGTAACTTGGAAGTTCACCTGTCAGCCAGCACGCACGAACGAGGAGACCGCCTGTGTCCACTGGCAACGAGGCGCCCGCCACCTGGCTGTCCCAGGACGCATTCGACCGGCTCCAGGCCGAGCTCGACGAGTTGATCGCCAACCGGCCGGTCATCGCCGCCGAGATCAACGCCCGCCGCGAGGAGGGCGACCTGCGGGAGAACGGTGGCTACCACGCCGCCCGCGAGGAGCAGGGCAAGGCCGAAGGGCGCATCCTCTACCTCAAGGAGCTGCTCCGCACCGCCAAGGTGGGCGGGGCGCAGGCCGCCGACGTGGTCTCGCCCGGCATGGTCGTGACGATCTTCTTCGACGACGACAAGGACGACACCGAGACCTTCCTGCTCGGTTCCCGGGAGATCGCGTCGACCACCGAGCTGACGGTCTACAGCCCGGAGTCGGCGCTGGGCCAGGCGATCCTGGGCGGCCGGGCCGGCCAGACCTGCACCTACACCGCCCCCAGCGGGGCCGACATCAAGGTGACCGTGGTCAGCTTCGAGCCGTTCGCCGGCTGAGTCCCCCGCCGCCCGCCCGGGTTGAACCGGGCGGGCGGGACAGCCGCCGCCTCGGTGGTGGACCGGACGACACGGCCGCCGGAGGCACCCGCCGCGGCCACGCCTGAGCCGCGCCTGGACGCCACGGCGACCCGGGCACCGGCCCCGGCCAGGCGGCAACGACGCCCGACCAGACGAGGCGTGGCACGGGTCGCGGACCGACTGCGCGGTCCGGTGTCACGCCTCACCGGCGAAGGCCACGTTTCACGCCTCGCCGGCGAAGACCACCTGGTAGCCGCTGGCCCGCAACGCGCTGATCAGCGTGTCGGAGTGCTCGACCCCCCGGGTCTCCACCGACAGGGCCACCTCCACCTCACCCAGGCGCAGGTGCGGATTGGCCCGCTGGTGCTCCACGTCCACCACGTTCGCCCGGTGCTCGGCGATCTCGCCGAGCAGCGACGCGAGCTGGCCGGGGCGGTCCGAGCAGCGCACCGTCACCCGCAGGTAGCGCCCGGCGGCGGCGAGGCCGTGCTCGATCACCCGCAGCATCAGCAGCGGGTCGATGTTGCCGCCGGAGAGCACCGCCACCACCGGCGCCTGCACCTCGACGACGCCCGCCAGCAGCGCGGCCACGCCCACCGCGCCGGCCGGCTCGACCACCTGCTTGCCCCGCTCGAGCAGCATCAGCAGCGCCCGGGAGATGTCCTCCTCGGAGACCGTGACGATCTCGTCCACCAACTTGCGGACGTGGGTGAAGGTGAGTTCCCCCGGCCGGCCGACGGCGATACCGTCCGCGATGGTGCCGAACGACGGGAGGCGTACCGGCTCGCCGGCCACCAGGGAGGGCGGGAAGGCGGCGGCGCCGGCGGCCTGCACCCCGATGATCCGCACGTCGGGCCGCAGCGCCTTGGCCGCCACCGCCATGCCGGAGACCAGCCCGCCGCCGCCGACCCCCGTGATGATCGTCCTGACCTCGGGGCACTGTTCGAGGATCTCCAGGGCCACCGTGCCCTGGCCGGCGATCACGTCCCGGTGGTCGAACGGGTGGATCAGCGTCGCGCCGGTCCGCTCGGCGTAGGTCTGCGCCGCGACCAGGGACTCGTCGACGGTGTTGCCGACCAGCTCGACCTGGGCGCCGTAGCCCTTGGTGGCGGCCACCTTCGGCAGGGGCGCGTTCACCGGCATGAAGACCGTGGCGTGCGTACCGACGAGGCCGGCGGCGAGCGCGACCCCCTGGGCGTGGTTGCCGGCGCTCGCCGCGACCACCCCGTGGGCCCGCTCCGCCTCCGACAGCCGGGAGATCCGCACGTACGCGCCGCGCACCTTGTACGAGCCGGCGCGTTGCAGGTTCTCGCACTTGAGCCACGTCGGCCCGCCCAGCGCCGCGCTGAGCGGCCGGGAGGGCTCCAGCGGGGTGGTGCGGACGACGCCGGCGAGAAGTTCCCGCGCGGCCCGTACGTCGGCGAGACCGACCAGTTCCGTCATGCCCTGATCGTGCCACCCGCCACCCGCGCCGACGCGCCCACGCCACCCCTCAGACGGGAGCGGGGATCCGGGGGTAGCCGGGGGCGTGGCGGGACCAGGGAGCCTGCATCTCGAATTGGCCGGCGACGCCGAGCAGCAGCAGCTCGCTGCCGGGCGGGCCGATCAGCTGCACCGCGACCGGCAGCCCGTCCGGGCGGCGGCCGACCGGCACCACGAGCGCGGGCAGTCCGGCGATGTTCCACGGGGCGGCGAACGGCGCGTACCTGACGCTGGCCAGCATGTTCGCCCGCCAGGACCGGCCGGACCAGCTTGTGGCCTCCGGCGGCACGGTCGCCAGGGCGGGCGTCAGCAGCAGGTCGACCGAGTGGTCGGCGAAGAAGCCGATCGAGCGCTCGCGCCAGGCGGCCCGGTCGGCCTCCCGGACGTACCCCCGCCGCTGCGCCCACTCGCCGAGGGCGACGTGCCGGCGGCTGCGCCGCTGGAGGCCGCGCCGGTCCAACCCGGCGGCGCGGACGTCGGCGGCCGCCGCGGCGAACCAGGTGGCGATGCCCTGCAGGCCCAGCGCCGTCGGGTAGACCGGATCGGCCGGCACGGTGTCGTGGCCCGCGCCCGCGAGCAGCCGGCCGGCGGCGGCGACCGCGTCCCGGTTGGGCGCGTCGGCGTGCACGCCGCGCACGGGCGAGCGGAGCGAGACGCCCACCCGCAGCCGCTGCGGCGGCACCAGCTTGTCCGGGCGGCGGCCGGCCAGCACCGAGAAGCCGACGGCCGCGTCGGCGACCGTGCTGGTCAGCATGCCGTGCTCGGTGAGCCCGAACCAGTCGTCCGCGCCGAGCTGGCACGGGACCACCCCCCGGCCCGGCTTGAGCCCGACCAGGCCGCAGCAGGCGGCCGGGATGCGGATCGAGCCGAGGCCGTCGTTGCCGTGGGCGATCGGCACCAGGCCGGCGGCGACGGCGGCGGCCGCGCCGCCGGACGAGCCGCCGGGGGTACGCCGGGTGTCCCAGGGGTTGCGGGTCACGGCCGTCTCGTCGTCGGTGATGCCCCAGAGGCCGAGCTCCGGCATCCGGGTCACCCCGAGGATCACCGCGCCGGCGCCGCGCAGCCGCCGGACCACCTCGTGGTCGGCCTCGGCCACCGGCGTACGCACCGCGGCCGACCCGTTCCAGGTGGGCAGCCCGGCGACGGCGGTGTTCTCCTTGACCGCCACCGGCACCCCGGCCAGCGGCAGGTTGGCCAGGTCCTCCTGCTCGTCGACCTTCTCCGCCTCGGTGATCGCCTCCCCGCCGCGTACCGTACGGAACGCGGCGAGGTCGGCGTCGACCCGGGCGATGTGGTCCAGGTGGTCGGCGACGACCTGGGTGGCCGTGACGTCGCCCCGGCGTACGCCCCGGGCGATCTGCTTGGCGGTCGCCCCCACCCAGGTCGGCATGATGTCCTGCACGGCCACCCTCCCAGCCAGCGGTCAGCCCAGCGCCTGCTCCAGATCGGCGAGCAGGTCGTCGACCGTCTCGATGCCGACAGACAGTCGCACGAGATCGCCGGGAACTTCAAGCGGCGAGCCGGCAGCACTTGCGTGTGTCATCCGGCCCGGGTGCTCGATCAGGGATTCCACGCCGCCGAGCGACTCGGCGAGGATGAAGAGCTTCGTCCGGTTGCAGATCTCGACGGCGTGCTCCTCGCCGCCGGCGGCCCGGAACGAGATCATGCCGCCGAAGCGGCGCATCTGCTTCGCGGCCACCTCGTGGCCCGGGTGCGCGGGCAGCCCCGGGTAGATGACCTGACCGACCTTGGCGTGCCCGTCCAGGTACGCCGCGAGCCGCTCGGCGTTGTCGCAGTGCCGGTCCATGCGTACGCCCAGGGTCTTGATGCCGCGCAGGGTGAGCCACGCGTCGAAGGGGCCGTTGATCGCGCCCATCGCGTTCTGGTGGTAGCGCAGTTCCTCGCCGAGCCCGGCGTCGGCCGCGACCAGCGCGCCACCGACCACGTCGGAGTGGCCGCCGATGTACTTGGTGGTCGAGTGCACCACCACGTCCGCGCCGTGCGCGATCGGCTGCTGGAGGTACGGCGAGGCGAACGTGTTGTCGACGACCAGCAGGGCGCCCGCGTCGTGCGCGACACCGGCCAGCGCGGCGATGTCGGCGATGCCGAGCAGCGGGTTGGTGGGCGTCTCCACCCAGACGATCCGGGTCCGGCCCGGCTCGACGGCGGCCCGGATCGCGTCGGGGTCGGAGACCTTCGCCGGGGTGAAGTCCAGCCCCCAACGCTCGGCCACCCGGGCGAAGAGCCGGTACGTGCCGCCGTACGCGTCGTCGGGGATCACCACGTGGTCGCCCGGCTTGCAGACGGTACGCAGCAGGGTGTCCTCGGCGGCCAGGCCGCTGGCGAAGGCGAGCCCGACCGGGCCGCCCTCCAGCGCGGCGAGGCACTCCTGGAGGGCGTCGCGGGTCGGGTTGCCGGAGCGGCTGTACTCGTAGCCCAGCCGGGGCGCGCCGACGGCGTCCTGGGCGTAGGTGCTGGTCTGGTAGATCGGTGGGATCACCGCGCCGGTGCGGGCCTCGGGGTCCTGGCCGGCGTGGATGGCGAGCGTGTCGAAGCCGTGACTCATCCCGTGAGGCTAATCCCCCGTCCCGAGGGCTGGAACGGAACGGTGCTCTCGGGCCCGGCGGGCCGGCGGGCCGGCGCGGCAGGCGCGGCAGGCGCGGCAGGTTGGCGCGGCAGGCGGGCCAGCGGGCCCGGGCCGGCGCGGCAGGCGCGGCAGGTTGGCGCGGCAGGCGGGCCAGCGGGCCCGGGCCGGCGCGGCAGGCCGGCCAGCGGGCCCGGGCTAGCGCGGCAGGCGGGCCGGCGCGGCAGGCCGGCCAGCGGGCAAGGGGTTGGGGCAGCAGGCGGGCTGGCGCGGCAGGCGTCTCCCGCGCCGGACTCGCGGCATAGCCTGGACGGATGAGCGGGTGCGTGTTCTGCGGGATCGTGGCGGGCGAGGTCCCCGCCTTCCGGGTCGCCGACGAGCCCGACGGGATGGCGTTCCTGGACACCCGGCCGGTCTTCAAGGGGCACGTGCTGGTGGTGCCGCGCACGCACCTGGTCACGCTGACCGACCTGCCCGCCGAGGCGCTGGCCGGTTACTTCGGCCTGGTGCGGCGGCTCGCGGTCGCCGTGGAGACCGGCACGGAGGCCGGCGGGACGTTCGTGGCGATGAACAACAAGGTGTCCCAGTCCGTCCCGCACCTGCACACCCACGTGGTGCCGCGTACCAGGGGCGACGGCCTGCGGGGCTTCTTCTGGCCGCGTACCCGCTACGCAGACGACGCCGAGGCCGAGACCTACGCCGCCCGCGTCACCGCAGCCCTCCGCCCCGCCACCTGACAACGCGAGTCGACGCGAGCCCTGCCGCGACGCGGCCCCTGGCCCGACGCGGCCCCTGGCCCGACGCGGGACGCGGGACCCGGCGGGACTTAGGGTGGCGGGGGGGGCGACGCGGGACGCGGGACGTGGGGTGGCGCGGACGCGGCGCGGTCCGGGGCTCGGCACGATCTGGGGCGCGGCTGGGCATGAGGCCCCCGGGCGCTCCCGATCCTGGACGGGAACGGCCCTTCCAGGCGCTGGAACCAACCATGACCGCGGGGATCACCGCGCGTAGTGGGTGACCCAGAGGCGGGGAAGGACTTCCTCGTCCCCGGTGGAGCCGAAACCGAGCGACTCGTAGAGCTGTCGGGCGGGGCGGTTGTCCCGGCCGGTGGCGACGACGACGCGGCGGTTGCCGGCGTGGGAAAGTACGGCACCCACCAACGCCCGCCCGATCCCGCGCCGATGGGCGGCCGGGTCGACCACCAGACGATCGATGCCGACGGTCGTGTCGTCCTCGGTCCAGCCGATCGCCCCGACCAACCGCGGCCCGGAGCGGGCCCCGAGCCAGTGCAGGGGCACCGCCCGTACGTCGGCGAGGGTCTCGTGCAGCGGCGGGATGCGGTCATCGCCGATCAGGGCGGCCTCGACGGCGTACGCCGCGTGCTGCACCGCGAGCAGTGACCGGGCCAGCCCCTCGTCGGCCGCGGGCCAGATCCGGACGACCGAGACCCCGCCGCCGTCCCCACCGTCTCGACCCTGTTTGGACCTCTCCGCTCCGAACGGCCGCATTCCTCGCGTCCCCTTCCCCAGATCCACCCACCCTCGGGACAAGAACTCGGCCCTCGACGCCCGCCCCATGCCCGATGCCCCAAACCGCCCCGACGCCCAGCCCAGCCCGCCACGTCCGGTGCCGACCCCGCCGCCCCGGCCACAGGCCACAAAGTCGCCCGCGCAGGCCACGGAAGGTAACGACAGCACCGGTCAACGCGCCGACATCAACCGCCCGGCGCCCCGTCCCCCCGCGCGCCCCTGCCGCCGGCGACGTAACCCACACGCCACTTCCTTTGGCGCGAGCGCCGCCGGCGGGGTCGCCCACGGGCGAAGCAAGGTGATCAGGACGCCATGGACGTTACGCGGCCGTTTTAGCGTCCATGGCGTCCTGATCACCATTGGCTGGAACGGCGTTGGTGTAGCGCGTCAGCGACTAAGCGGACAATTAGGGCGAGGGTGTCGCCGTGGCGTCGTCGGCCGCGCGACGCAGCGTCAGGCTGCCCGCCGCGTGCCGCTTCGCGTCGAGCGGCATCGCGGGCGCGGACAGGTGGCGACAGCAGCGCTGCCTGACGTCAGTGGCGGCTGCGCACCAGGTTCTGAAGATCGCCCCCAGCGGCTTGCCGTTGCCCCCGCTCTGCATACTCATCCGCGCCACCACGCCGGCCACCACGCCGGCCACACCGGCCACCGCACCACCACACCAGGCCACACCGGCCACCGCACCACCACGCCGGCCACACCGCACCACCACGCCGACCACACCGGCCACCGCACCCCATGCCGGCCACGGGCGGCCACGGCGGTCACCGCGCCGCCCACCATCCCGGCCACTGCGCCGGCCACCGTGCCGCGATCAACCGACAACGCCTCATCTCACACGCACCGTTCGCCGGATCCGCCTGAGTGCGGGTGGAGCGGGTAAGGAAGGCGGGTCCGGCGGTGTTGCACGCTGGGAGAGGTACGAGAGGAGTCCCACCGTGTTCCTGCGCCGCATGAAGGCCGAACTGCCCACCTCCGACCAGGCCCTGCCGGGTCGCCTGATCGCGATGCCGATCGCGGACCGGCACGAGGTGCTGGGCACCCCGCTCAAGGGTCCCTTCCCGGAGGGCTCGCAGGTGGCCGTGTTCGGCATGGGCTGTTTCTGGGGCGCCGAGCGGCTGTTCTGGACCCTGCCGGGCGTGATCACCACGTCCGCCGGCTACGCGGGCGGCATCACGCCGAACCCGACGTACGAGGAGGTGTGCTCGGGCATGACGGGGCACGCCGAGGTGGTCCAGGTGGTCTACGACCCCGCCACGATCAGCTACGAGGACCTGCTGAAGGTCTTCTGGGAGAACCACGACCCGACCCAGGGCATGCGCCAGGGCAACGACGTGGGCACCCAGTACCGGTCGACGATCTACGTAACCACGGACGAACAGCTCGCCACCGCCCAGGCGTCCCGAGACGCGTTCGCACCGATCGTGGCGCGGGCCGGCAAGGGCGAGATCACCACGGAGATCGACCGGCTCGGTGAGTACTACTTCGCCGAGGATCTTCACCAGCAGTATCTGGCCCCCACGAAGAACCCGAACGGGTACTGCAACCACGGCCCGAACGGGCTGAGCTGCCCGGTCGGCGTGGCCCGCACCTCGGGCTGAACCCCGCCCGGGGGCGGAATCACCGGCACGTTCACCGGGACCACGGGCACGATTCACGCGGGCCGGCGCGGCGTCAGTCGCGCCGGCCTCCGCGCTTCCCGGAACTGAGCAATCGATCACATCTGCCCCGGCGCGGAAACCGCCCCACCCGGCACTCCTGACGCGGTTCGCCACTACGGCCGACACGCGCCGTGACGGAATCGCGCAGTGTAGCAAAACTTCAAGAAACTGTTATCAGCCCAACGGGCAATCCTCGCCGGCCTCTGGCAGCATTGCCTGGCATGTGCGGACTTGCGGGAGAGTTCCGCCGTGACGGTTCACGCGCCGACGTGGCGGCGGTGGAGCGCATGGCGGCCACGATGAGCGACCGGGGGCCCGACGACAGTGGCGTCTGGGCCCAGGGCCCGACGGCCCTCGGACACCGACGCCTGAAGATCATCGACCTCTCCGCCGCGAGCGGGCAACCGCTGGTCGACCCCGGTGCGGGGCTGACCGGCGTCTTCAACGGGTGCATCTACAACTACCGCGAGCTGCGCGAGGAACTTCAGGCCAAGGGCCACCGGTTCTTCTCCTCCGGCGACAGCGAGGTCGTGCTCAAGGCGTACGCCGAGTGGGGGCTCGACTTCGTCGACCACCTGGTCGGCATGTTCGCCGTGGCGATCAGCGAGCGGGACACGGGCCGGCTGGTGCTGGCCCGGGACCGGCTCGGCATCAAGCCGCTCTACCTGGCCGAGACGCCCGGCGTGGTGCGCTTCGCCAGCACCCTGCCCGCGCTGCTGGCCGGGGGCGGGATCGACACGGGCATCGACCCGGTCGCGCTCGCGCACTACCTGAGCTTCCACAGCATCGTGCCGCCGCCGCGCACCATCCTGCGCGGCGTCACCAAGCTGCCCCCGGCGACCGTACGGGTCTACGAGGCGGACGGCCGCACCTCCGAGCGGGTCTACTGGGACCCTGCCTTCACCCGCTCCGCCGAGCGGGCCGGCTGGTCCGAGAAGGACTGGCAGGACGCCCTGCTGGAGTCGCTGACCACGGCCGTACGGCGGCGGATGGTCGCCGACGTGCCAGTGGGCGTGCTGCTCTCCGGCGGCCTCGATTCCAGCCTGGTGGTCGCTCTGCTCGCCGGCGAGGGCCAGCGCGGGCTCTCCACCTTCTCCATCGGCTTCGACGCGGTCGGCGGTCGGGAGGGCGACGAGTTCCGCTACTCCGATCTCGTCGCGAAGACCTTCGACACCGACCACCACCAGATCCGGGTGGCCGCCGCCGACCTGGTGCCGCCGCTGGAGGCGGCCGTCGCCGCGATGTCCGAGCCGATGGTCAGCCACGACTGCGTGGCGTTCTACCTGCTCAGCGAGGTGGTGTCGCAGCACGTCAAGGTCGTCCAGTCCGGCCAGGGCGCGGACGAGATCCTCGGCGGCTACCACTGGTACCCGCCGCTCGCCCGGGTCGGCCGGGACGGGGCGCTCGACACGTACGCCGGGGCCTTCTTCGACCGGGACGCGGCCGGGCTGGCCCGGGTGCTGAACCCGGCCTGGCTGACCGACGGCGACCCGGCGCGGGAGTTCGTGGCCGCGCACCTGGGCCGGGCCGGCGCCGAGACCGCCGTCGACGCCGGCCTGCGCATCGACACCCAGGTCATGCTGACCGACGACCCGGTCAAGCGGGTGGACAACATGACGATGGCGCACGGGCTGGAGGCCCGGGTGCCGTTCCTCGACCACGAGTTCGTCGAGCTGGCCGCGAGCTGCCCGCCGGAGCTGAAGCTGGCGCAGGGCGGCAAGGGGGTGCTCAAGGAGATCGGCCGCCGGGTGCTGCCGCACGAGGTCATCGACCGGCCGAAGGGCTACTTCCCCGTGCCGGGCCTCACCCACCTGGAGGGCAAGCTCCTCGACCGGGTACGCGACGCGCTCTCCGCGCCCGAGGCCCGCCGCCGCGACCTGTTCCGCGCCGACTACGTCGACGCCCTGCTCGCCGATCCGAACGCCGAACTGACCCCGTTGAACGGAAACAAGCTGTGGCAACTCGGACTCCTGGAAATGTGGCTCCAGAGCCACGGAATCGACTGACCGTGACCGACACCCTGGCGACAGGCGCGGCCCGGACCGAGCGGTCGCGCAACGGCCGGCGGCGGGAGCGGGTGGGCCCCGGCGGCGATCCGATGGCACCGGAGCCGGCGGAGCCGCCGACCCGGGAGGGCGACACCGACGTGGTGCTGGACTGCGGCTGGGGGCGGCTCGTCTTCGGGCAGACCTTCGCCGACCAGGCCGCCGTCGCCGCCGTGCTGCGCTCCGAGGCCGCCGGTTCCCGGGACATCTGCATCTACCTGCGCGACCCGCACGTGCTGGTGTCCCGGCTGCCCGACGAGCTGTTCATCGATCCGTCGCTGACCTACCGGCTGCCGCTGGGCGACGACCGGCCGGCCGGTGACGGCGACGTGCCGGGGCTGACCATCCGCCCGCTGGCCGACGCCGCCGACGCGGACGCGGTGAACCGGATCTACGCCCGCAACGGCATGGTCACCGCCCCCGTCGACGTGCTCGTCGACAACGCGCGCACCGACCGGTTCCTGCACCTGCTCGCCGAGGACGCCACCGGCGAGGTCGTCGGCACCATCACCGGCGTCGACCACGTCGCGGTCTTCGACGACCCGGAGAACGGCGCCAGCCTGTGGTGCCTCACCGTCGACTTCAACACGGCGCCGCCGGGCACCGGCCAGGCGCTGATCACCGCGCTGGCCGCCCGGCTGGTCGAGCGGGGCCGGGCGTACGTGGACCTGTCCGTGCTCGCCGAGAACGCCGGGGCGATCCGGCTCTACGAGCGGCTCGGCTTCTACCGGACGTCGACGCTCTGCGTGAAGCGGAAGAACCCGATCAACGAGCGGCTCTTCCTGCCCGCCATGCCGCAGGGGTACGACCAGCTCAACCCGTACGCGAGGATCGTCGCCGACGAGGCGATGCGGCGCGGCATCCGGGTGGAGGTCACCGACCCGGACTGGGGTGAGCTGCGGCTGAGCAGCGGCGGACGGACCGTGCTGACCCGCGAGTCGCTGTCGGAGCTGACCTCGGCGGTGGCGATGAGCCGCTGCGACGACAAGCGGGTGACCCGCCGCATCCTCGCCGAGGCGGGGCTGTCGGTGCCGCGCGGCCGGACCGCCACCGGCGACGACGGCGACACCGCCTTCCTCGCCGAGGTCGGCCGGGTGGTGGTGAAGCCGGCGCGCGGCGAGCAGGGCAACGGCATCACGGTGGGCGTACGGACTCCCGAGGCGCTGGCCGCCGCCGTCGAGCTGGCCGCCCGGTTCTGCCCGGACGTGCTGATCGAGGAGATGCGCGCCGGCGAGGACCTGCGCGTCGTCGTCATCGACCACGAGGTGGTGGCCGCCGCGGTCCGGCGGCCCGCCTCGATCACCGGCGACGGGGTGCACGACATCGCCGAGCTGATCGAGCGGCAGAGCCGTCGCCGGGCCGCCGCCACCGGTGGCGAGTCCCGGATCCCGCTCGACGACATGACCCGCGACGTGCTCGCCGAGGCCGGCCACGAGCTGCACGACGTGCTGCCCGAGGGGCAGGTGCTGGCCGTACGCCGGACCGCGAACCTGCACACCGGCGGCACCATCCACGACGTCACCGCCGAGCTGCACCCGGCGATCGCCGAGGCGTGCGTGGCGGCCAGCCGGGCGCTGGACATCCCGGTCACCGGGCTGGACCTGCTGGTCGGGGCCCCGGACCGGCCGGAGCACGTCTTCATCGAGGCCAACGAGCGACCCGGCCTGGCCAACCACGAGCCGCAGCCGACCGCCGAGCGCTTCGTGGACCTGCTCTTCCCCGGCACCCGGGCGCCGCAGCGGCTCTGGACCCCGGCCGGCCCGGGAGGTGCCGCGTGAGCCCGAGGCCCCTGGAGATCGACCTGGACTACCTGCGCCAGGTGCTGGTGGAGCTGCTGGAGATCCCGAGCCCGTCGGGGCGTACGGACCACGTGCAGCAGTACGTCGGCGAGCGGCTCTCCGCGCTCGGCATCCCCTCCACGCTGACCCGGCGCGGCGCGCTGAGCGCCTGCCTGCCCGGCCCCCGCTCGACCGGCGCCGACCGGGCGATCGTGGTGCACACCGACACCATCGGCGGCATGGTGAAGCGGCTGAAGGAGAACGGCCGGCTGGAGCTGAAGACCATCGGTACGCACAGCGCCCGGTTCGCCGAGGGCGCGCACGTGCGGATCTTCACCGACGACCTGGAGCGGGTGATCACCGGCCAGGTGCTGCCGCTGAAGGCCAGCGGCCACCGCTACAACGACGACGTGGACCTCCAGGGCGTCGGCTGGCAGCACGTCGAGGTCCGGGTGGACGAGCCGGTTGAGGACGTCGCCGGGCTGCGCGCCCTCGGCATCGACGCGGGCGACTTCGTGGCGTTCCTGCCCAACCCGACGGTCACCCCCAGCGGGTACGTCAAGTCCCGGCACCTGGACGACAAAGCCGGCGTGGCGGCGGTCCTCACCGCGCTCAAGGCGATGGTCGACGCCGGCGTACGCCCGGCGGTCACCGCGCACCTGCTGGTCACCGTGACCGAGGAGATCGGGCACGGGGCGTCGCACGGGCTCGACCCCGACGTGGCGGAGATCGTCTCCGTGGACGCGGCGGTGGTCGCGCCCGGCCAGCAGTCCCGCGAGGACGCGGCCACGCTGGCGATGGGCGACGGGGTCGGACCGTTCGACTACCACCTGACCCGCAACCTGGCCTCGATCGCGGCCGAGCACGGGGTGGACCTGGTCCGCGACGTCTTCGAGTTCTACCGCTCGGACGTGGCGGCGGCCGTGGAGGCCGGCGCGCACGCCCGGGTGGCGCTGCTCGGCTTCGGCGTGGACGCCACCCACGGGCACGAGCGCACCCACCTGGAGGGCCTGCGCCAGCTCACCCAGTTGCTCTGCCTCTACCTCCAGAGCGACCTGGTCTTCCCGGAGTGGGACGCCGAGCCGGAGGGCGACCTGGCCGACTTCCCGTCGCTGGCCGTGCAGCCGGCCAGCGAGGAGGGCCCCCGCGAGGGCCCGATCGGCATCGCCGAGAACTCCTGACCGCCGGCCCGCTATTCCCGGGCGCCGTGTGATCGAAATCCGTTGCCCGGGACGCGAGGGGTCGATAGCGTGGCGGTACACGGGAAAGGAGGTGGTCCAGACTTGTATAGCAATCGGACTCGTGAGGTGGCTGTCCGCTAGCCGCTGTCCTCGACAGTAAACTCGTCCGCCGCGAGGCGGGCACAGCACCATCGTCGAGACCGTGTGGCAGCGGTGCGGCGAAACCACGACAGCCACCCGACCCCCGGGGTGCCGGCCCAGTCCAGCCGGCCCGTGCGCGAGCACGGAAGCCCCGGGGGTCGACCCTTTCCGCAGGCCGGGTGGTCGACGCAGCCGGAGGTCACCGTGTCGATGCGCGAGCTGGTGGTGCTCGGGACGGCCAGCCAGGCCCCCACCCGGCAGCGCAACCACAACGGGTACGTGCTGCGCTGGGACGACGAGGTGATCCTCTTCGACCCGGGCGAGGGCAGCCAGCGGCAGCTCCTGCACACCACCGTCACCGCCACCGACCTGACCCGGATCTGCGTCACCCACTTCCACGGCGACCACTGCCTCGGCCTGCCCGGCACCATCCAGCGGCTCTCGCTGGACCGGGTGCCGCACCCGGTGGCGGTACACTTCCCGGCCGGCGGCGCGGAGTACTTCGCCCGACTGCGGCACGCCTCCAGCTTCCACGAGACGGCCGAGCTGCGCGTCGAGCCCGTCGACGCCGACGGGCAGCGGATCGCGCTGGGCGTCGGCACGCTGGAGGCCCGCCGGCTGCGGCACCCCATCGAGACGTACGGCTACCGGCTCGTCGAGCCGGACGGCTGCCGGATGCTGCCGGAGCGGCTGGCCGCGTACGGCATCGCCGGGCCGGCGGTCGGGGAGCTGATCCGCGTCGGCCACCTCGACGTCGGCGGGCGCCGCGTCACCCGCGAGGAGGTGAGCGTGCCCCGGCCCGGGCAGCGCTTCGCCTTCGTCATGGACACCGGCCTCTGCGACGGGGTGTACGCCCTTGCCGAGCAGGCCGACCTGCTGGTCATCGAGTCGACGTTCCTCGACTCGGAGGCCGCGCTGGCCGCCGAGGTCGGCCACCTCACGGCGGGCCAGGCCGCGCGGGTGGCGGCCGAGTCGGGCGTACGCCGACTCGTGCTCACCCACTTCTCCCAGCGGTACGCCGACCCGCGCCGCTTCGCCGACGAGGCCCGCGCGCACTTCGACGGCGACCTGGTGATCGCCGAGGACCTGACGACCGTGCAGGTCCCGCCCCGGCGGGTAGCCTCGGGCGGGTGACGGTCACCCTGCGCTCCGCCACCGTCGACGACCTGATGGCGGTGGGCGCGCTGCACCAGCGTTCCCGGGTCGCCGCCTACGCGGCCTTCCTGCCGGCGCAGGCGCTGGCCGACCCGACGCCGGAGGCGATGGGCGCGTACTGGACCGAGCGGTGGACGTGGGAGCGGGACGAGCACCGGATGACCGTGGTCGAGCGCGACGGCCGGCTGGTCGGCTTCAGCTACCTCGGCCCGGACGACGAGGGCGACCCGGCAACCGGCCTGCTCAACGCCATCCACCTCGAACCCGCCGAACGCGGCCGGGGCACCGGGCGCGCCCTGATGGTCGACGCCCTGGACGCCATGCGCGCCCGTGGTTGGTCCCGCGCGGTGCTCTGGGTGCTGCGGGACAACGCGCACGCCCGGGCCTTCTACGAGCGCGGCGGTTGGACCTTCACCGGCACCGAACGCGACGAACGCATCGGCCCGGCGGTCGTGCCCCAGCTCCGGTACGCCCGCCCGTTGTGAGGAACGCCCCCTGCCGTGCGCACCAGGCGTCGACAGGGGGCGTTCCGCAAGCGGTCAGCGCGCGCCGAGGTGGGCCAGCAGGTCCTGCCGGGTGAGGACGCCCTTCGGCTTGCCGTCGACCAGCACTAGGGCGGCGTCGGACTTCTCCAGCAGGTTGACCGCCTCGCTCACCGGCTGCCCGCCGCCGATCATCGGCAGCGGATCGGCCATGTGCCGCTCGATGGTGTCGTGCAGGTGCGCCTGGCCGGTGAAGAGCGCGTCGAGCAGGTCCTTCTCGGCGATCGAGCCGGCCACCTCGCCGGTCACCACCGGAGGCTCGGCCTTGAGCACCGGAAGCTGCGAGACGCCGTACTCGCGCATGTAGTCGATCGCGTCGCGGACCGTCTCGGTCGGGTGCACGTGCACCAGCTCGGGCAGGCCGCCCGGCTTGCCCGTGAGCGCGTCGGCGACCGTCGGCTCCGTGCCCGAGTTGTCCAGGAAGCCGTACCGGGCCATCCAGGTGTCGTTGAAGATCTTGGACAGGTAGCCCTTGCCGCTGTCCGGCAGCAGCACCACGACCACGTCGTCCGGGCCGGCCTTGCGGGCCACCTCCAGGGCGGCCACCACGGCCATTCCGCAGGAGCCGCCGACCAGCAGCCCCTCCTCGCGGGCCAGCCGCCGGGTCATCTCGAAGGACGCCTTGTCGGAGACCTCGATGATCTCGTCGGCGACACCCTGGTCGTACGTCTCCGGCCAGAAGTCCTCGCCGACGCCCTCGACCAGGTACGGCCGGCCGGTGCCGCCGGAGTAGACGGAGCCCTCCGGGTCGGCGCCGACGACCCTGACCCGGCCCTCCGACGCCTCCTTCAGGTAGCGCCCGATGCCGGAGATGGTGCCGCCGGTGCCGACGCCCGCCACGAAGTGGGTGATCTCGCCCCCGGTCTGCTCCCACAGCTCGGGGCCGGTGGTCTCGTAGTGCGAGCGCGGGTTGGCCGGGTTGCTGTACTGGTTGGGCTTCCACGCCCCGGGGATCTCCCGGGCCAGCCGGTCGGAGACGTTGTAGTAGGAGCGCGGGTCCTCGGGGGCCACGGCGGTCGGGCAGACCACCACCTCCGCCCCGTACGCGCGCAGCACGTCCTGCTTGTCCTGGCTGACCTTGTCGGGGCAGACGAAGACGCACTTGTAGCCCCGCAGCTGCGCCACCAGCGCCAGCCCGACGCCGGTGTTGCCGCTGGTCGGCTCGACGATCGTGCCGCCCGGCTGGAGGATGCCCGCCTTCTCCGCGTCCTCCACCATCCGCAGCGCGATCCGGTCCTTCACCGAGCCGCCCGGGTTGAGGTACTCCACCTTCGCCAGCACGGTGGCCTGGATCCCGGCCGTGACGTTGCGCAGCCGTACCAGCGGGGTGTTGCCGATCAGCTCGACGACGTTGTCGTAGTACCGCACCTCGTTGTGCCCTTCTCCTCCGGCGCCGCCGGCGGCGGCCGGGCAGACGTCTTCTCGACGCCCCAGGGTACGTGGGTTCAGGACGCCACGTGCCCGGGGATCACCGAGCTGCGCCGAGCCTCCCACTCCAGGAACCGCTCGGTCTCGGCCAGCACGCTGCCGGCCAGCCAGGTCACCATGACCGCGTCGTCGGCCAGCCCGAAGATCGCCAGCGGGATCTCGGGAAGCAGGTCGACCGGCGAGACGATGTACGCCGTCGCCGCGGTCATCAGGGCCAGCCGCAGGCCGCCGTCGTACTCCCCCCGGGCGGTGGCCCGGATCATCCGGGGCAGCGCGCCCAGCCGTGCCCCGAGCGACGGCCCGCCCCGCGATCCGGCGGCGAGCGCCCGGGCCAGCGCGCTGAACGCCGCGCTCCGCTTCAGTGTCTTCCCCATGTTCGGCCCCTCTCCACGTGCCAGGGTGACGCGCCCGCGCAACCGTCCCCCGGTCACCCGTACAGGTACCCAGGACCGTCGCCTTCCAGGCACCCGCGAGCCGACACGACGACAGCGGCGTGTCGTGCCGGCGCGATAATGTCGCTGTATGGGGGTCGCTGGTTCCGTCGTCCCGGTAAATCCGCGCTGGCAGCGCGCCCGGCAGCTCGCCCGCCTCGCGGCGATCGGCACGGGTGCCACCGCCGCGGCCGTGGTGGCGACCGGCGGGGTGCTCCTCGGGCAGGCCCGGCAGGCCCGCCGCACGATCCCGATGGCCGAGGCCCCGCCGCCGCGCTGCGACGGCGTCTACGGCGCGAAGCTGCCGGGCCCGCCCGTCACCCTGGTGGTGCTCGGCGACTCGTCGGCCGCCGGCTACGGCGTGCACCGCCGTCGGGAGACGCCCGGCGCCCTGCTCGCCACCGGCCTGTCCCGCCGCCTGCAACGCCCCGTCCGGCTGCACCGCTTCGCCGTGGTCGGCGCCATCTCGGCGGTGCTGCGCCACCAGGTGGAGGCGGCGCTGGAGTGCCGGCCCGACGTCGCGGTGATCCTGATCGGCGGCAACGACGTGACCAACCGCGCGCCGTTCGCACTGGCGGTGCGCTACCTGGTCGACGCGGTCCGCACGCTGCGCGCGGCCGGCTGCGAGGTGGTCGTCGGCACCTGCCCCGACCTGGGCGCGATCAGGCCGATCCAGCCGCCGCTGCGGTGGCTGGCCCGGCACTGGAGCCGGCAGCTCGCCGCCGCCCAGACGGTGGCCGTGGTCGAGGCCGGCGGCTGGACGGTCTCCCTCGGCGACCTGCTCGGTCCCCGGTTCACGGCGGAGCCGACCCGGATGTTCGCCTGGGACCGTTTCCACCCCTCGGCGGAGGGCTACGCGATGGCCGCCGCCGCCCTGCTGCCGACCGTGCTGTCCGCGCTCGGCGCGGGGCAGGAACGCCGCCCGACCCTCGACCGGGGCGAGGGCGTGCGCTCGCTGCCGCAGGCCGCCCAGGAGGCGGCCCGCCACGCGGGCACCGAGGTCAGCGGCACCCGGGTCAGGGGGCGCGAACGCGGCCCCGCCGGCCGGTGGGCGCAGCTGCGCCGACGGGCCTTCTTCGGTGTCGGCGCGGCGCCGCAGCCCAGCCCCGCCGCCGACTCACCCACACTGGAGGGACTGGCATGAGCGAGCGCTTCATCCCCTCGGGGCTCGCCAATCGACTGGGCCGGGCGGCGACGCTCAGCCTCATCGCCGGCACGGTCGGCGGCGCCGCCGTCCTCGCCGGTCAGGCCTTGGCCGCCCGGCACCGCCGGTACGCCCAGCCGGAGCTGGCGCTCGCCCTGCGCGCCACGGTCGGGCGTGCCGGCGCGCCGCCGCTGCGACTGGTGCTGCTCGGCGACTCGTCCGCCCTCGGCGTCGGGGTCGGCCGCCTCGACGAGACCATCGGCGGGCAGCTGGCCAACCTGCTCGCCGAGGGCCCGACCGGCCGCCGGGTGCACCTGTCCAGCGTCGGCGTCTCCGGCTCACGCTCGACCGACCTGGCCACCCAGGTGGCCCGCGCGCTGCTCGGCGAGCGTCCCGACGTGGCGGTGATCCTGATCGGGGCCAACGACGCCACCACCCTGCGTCGCCCGGTGGAGGCCGCCGCCTACCTCGGGGCGGCCGTGCACCGGCTCCGCGAGGCCCGGGTGGAGGTGGTCGTCGGCACGTGCCCCGACCTCGGCGCCGTACGCGCCATCGCGCCGCCGCTGCGCAACGTGGTCGGCTGGTCGGGGCGGCGGGTGGCCCGCGCCCAGGCGGCGGCGGTGCTCGACGCCGGCGGCACGGTGGTCGACCTGGCCACCGAGACCGGCGCGGTGTTCCGGGCCGACGCCGGGACGCTGTGCCACGACGGCTACCACCCCTCCGCCGACGGCTACCGGGTCTGGGCGCACGCCCTGCTGCCGGCCGTCGCCGCCGCCGCGGCGGTCGCCTCCCGGCAGTGAATCGCCCGCCGGTGCCGGGCGGGTCCTCCTGGCGGGAGGCGAAACGGGCGGAGAGCGACGCGGTCCCGCCCCGGGTGGGCGAGCGGTCGGTCGACGCCGGGACGGCGACGGCGCGGGCGTGACATTTCCCGGCCGGCGGGCAGCTTCCGCCCGAAGTTACCGACGGGTTAACGTTGGTTCATGCCGACTGAGTCGTCCCGCGACGCCGTCATCGTCGCCACCGCCCGCTCCCCCATCGGCCGGGCGCACAAGGGGTCCCTGCGCGACGTCCGCCCGGACGACCTCGCCGCGACCATCGTGCGGGCCGCCCTGGACAAGGTCCCCCAGCTCGACCCGGCCGAGATCGACGACCTCTACCTGGGGTGCGGCCTGCCCGGCGGCGAGCAGGGCTTCAACATGGCCCGGGTGGTCGCCACCCTGATGGGCCTCGACACCCTGCCCGGCGCGACGCTCACCCGCTACTGCGCGTCGTCGCTGCAGACCACCCGGATGGCGATGCACGCGATCCGGGCCGGAGAGGGCGACGTGTTCGTCTCCGCAGGCGTGGAGATGGTCTCCCGGTACGCCCGCGGCAACTCCGACGGGCTACCGAAGGAGGCACAGGCGCTCGTCGGCGGCGGCTGGGAGAACCCGCGCTTCGCCGCCGCGGCCGAGCGTTCCAAGGCCCGCGCCCAGGGCGGGGCCCCGGTCTGGACCGACCCGCGCGAGGCCGGCGAGCTGCCGGACATCTACCTGACCATGGGGCAGACCGCCGAGAACCTGGCCCAGGTGTACGACGTGACCCGCGCCGACATGGACGAGTTCGGCGTACGCAGCCAGAACCTCGCCGAGAAGGCCATCGCCGACGGCTTCTGGGCCCGGGAGATCACCCCGGTCACCACGCCGGACGGCACGGTGGTCGGCACCGACGACGGCCCGCGCGCCGGGGTCACCCTGGAGGGCGTCTCCGGGCTGAAGCCGGTGTTCCGGCCGGACGGCCGCATCACCGCCGGCAACTGCTGCCCGCTCAACGACGGCGCCGCCGCCGTGGTGATCATGAGCGCCCAGCGGGCCAGGGACCTCGGGATCACGCCGCTGGCCCGGATCGTCTCCACCGGCGTGACCGCCCTCTCGCCGGAGATCATGGGCCTCGGCCCGGTCGAGGCCACCCGGCAGGCGCTCAAGCGGGCCGGGATGACCATCGACGACGTCGACCTCGTGGAGATCAACGAGGCGTTCGCCGCCCAGGTGATCCCCTCGTACCGCCAGCTCGGCATTCCGCTGGAGAAGCTGAACGTCATGGGTGGCGCGATCGCCGTCGGGCACCCGTTCGGCATGACCGGCGCCCGGATCACGGGCACCCTGCTCAACGCCCTCGACTGGCACGACAAGACGATCGGCCTGGAGACCATGTGCGTGGGCGGCGGCCAGGGCATGGCCATGGTCGTCGAGCGCCTGAGCTGAGCGGCCTGTTCCTGCCTCAGCCCAAGAGCCCAGCCCGGAGCGCAGGATCCTGAGCCCGCGGGTCCTGGGCTGGAGTTCCGAGTCCGGAGTCCAGCCCGTGCCAAGGTCCTGAGCGCCGGAGCCCCGAGCTGGCGTTCCGAGCCCAGGATCCTGACCTGGACGACAGGGCCGGCCCCTTGTCGGGGTCGGCCCTCGTCGTCAGGACCACCCCCAAGGGCCACGTCGGACTGTTGAAAAGCAGGGGTTGACCTGGACTGGCCCGACCAGGCGCGGCCCGGCCCGGGCGGGCCCCGTAGTCGGGGCCGCAGCCCGGTCGGCCACGCGCGGATCGGGCTAGAGGGTCTCGCGGGTCGCCGTCACCTCGGCGGCGGCCCGCGCCAGCACCTCTGGCGGCGGGGCGGCGGCCACCAGGTCGGCGGCCACCACCCGGAGCTGGTCGGGCAGCGCCAGGTCGTTGTCGAGCCGGGGCACCGTCCGCCGGGGCCCGCCCTCCGCGTCGGCGGCCCGGTTGGCGATCTCCTGCACAAGCCGGTGCACGAGATCGGCGCGGGACACGTTGCCACCGGCGGCCGTGGCCGCCCAGCGGGGCTGCTGCCAGTGCCCGACCTGACGGACCAGCAACTCCACCGCCCGCCCCAACTCCCCCGCACTCACCCCGCCGAGTCTACGGACCCCCACCCCGCCCCCACCCCCGCCGTCCCACCCAGCCCACCCTCGGCCCCCGGTCCCCGGTCCCGCCCCGGCCGCCGGCGATCATGAGGTTTGCGGCGGGAATCGCGATCAACTTCGCCGCTAACCTCATGATCAACGCTGCGGAGCGGCGGGCGCGGGGCGCGGGGCGGAGGCGGGGCGGGGCGGGAGGCGACGGCGCCCGCCCTCGCGGGTGCGGGGGCGGGCGCCGGTCAGTCGTGGACGACGGTCAGTCGTCGCCTTGGAAGTAGCTCAGCAGGCGCAGGATCTCGATGTAGAGCCAGACCAGGCTGACCAGGATGCCGAAGGCGGCGACCCAGGAGTAGCGCTGGGGCAGGCCCATCCGGACGCCGTCCTCGACCTCCTTGAAGCTGAGCACGAAGCTCAGCGAGGCGACGACGATGCAGACCAGGCTGAACCCGATCGCCAGCGGGCTGCCGTCGCGCAGGCCGGTGTTCACGCCGAAGAGCGCGAACACGAGGTTGATCAGCATAACGGCGAAGAGACCCGCCATCACGGCGATCATGCCCTTGACGAACTTCGGGGTCGCCCGGATGACCTTCGCCTTGTAGAGCATGGCCATCACGAAGAAGACACCGAACGTGGCGGTCACCGCCTGGACCACGATGCCGTCGTAGAGCGAGTTGAAGAACTTGCTGACCATGCCGACGAAGACGCCCTCGACGACGGCGTACGCGACGACCAGCGCCGGGTTCGCCATCCGGGAGAACGAGATGATCAGGCCGAGGACCAGGCCGACGACTGCCGCGCCGATCCAGGCCGCGCCGAGCAGCGCGTCAGGCACCAGCACCCAGGCGGCCGCGGCGGAGACGCCGAGGATGCCGAGGAGCGTGACGGTCTTGACCACCACGTCGTCGATCGACATGGTGTTGACGGTCGGCGGGGCCGCCGGGTAGCCGGCCTCCGTCGGGTACTGCTGGGGATAACCGGGCTGTCCGTACGGCCCGGTCGGGGCGTACCCGGCGGAGCGCTCCCGCTCGGCCGCCTGGCCGAGCCGGGCGAGCACCGGGTTCGAAGTCTTCACTGTCAGGCCTCCCTCAGGGGGTCGTTGCACGTGAACGTGCACTCCCAAGAGTAAACGCCCGGGGCAGTCCCGTGGAGATCACCAGGCTGAACGGAAGCTGAGAGTGCGGCGTGCCCGGGGCGGGGGTCGAACCCGCACGCCTTGCGGCAGCCGCTTTTAAGGCGGCCGTGTCTGCCGTTCCACCACCCGGGCGGGTGACACCGCGCGGGTCGACACGCGTGGTGCAGTGCCACGGTAGCGGGTCGGCGGCGACCCGGCGTACCCCGGCGGGCGGGTCGCACTAGGGTCGAGACCGTGAGCAGCACAGCCCCCACGGCCCCCGACGCCGTCCCTGACCAGGCTGTCCTCGCCGCCGACCGGCCGTCCCGCCGGCTCCGGCCGGCGCGCCTGCTGACCGCCGTCCACCGTCGCCGGGCCGACGTCACCGTCGCGTTGCTCTTCGTGGCGCTGGCCGGCTGGCTCACCCACGGGCTCTGGCCCGACCCGGCGGCCCGGGTCCTGGCACTCAACCCGGAGGACCAGGCCCTCTACGAGTGGTTCCTCGCCGTCGACTCCCGGGCGCTGCTCGGCGACTTCGACCTGCTCACCGGGCGGCTCAACGCGCCGGACGGGGTCAACCTGATGACCAACACCACGGTCATCGCGCTCGGGGTGCTCCTCGCCCCGGTGACCCTGCTGTTCGGCGCGCCGGTGACCTTCGCCCTGCTGGCCATGGCGAACCTGGCCGGCACCGCGATCGCCTGGTACCTGCTCTTCACCCGGGTCCTGCGTGCCCGCCGGACCGCCGCCGCGCTCGGGGCGGCGCTCTGCGGCTTCGGCCCGGGGATGGTCTCGCAGACCAACAGCCACCTGCACATGACCGCGCAGTGGCTGGTTCCGGTGATCGTCTGGCTCGTGGTCCGCATGCTGCGGGCCGCCGACCCGGCGGGCACCGCCGACGGGCCGGACCGCCGGCGGGTGGTCAGCTCGGCCGTCGGCCTGGCGGCGGCGGTCACGGCGCAGGTCTTCGTCGGCGAGGAGGTGCTCTTCCTCTGCGCGGTCACGCTGCTGGTGATGGCGGTCGCCTACGCGGTGGCGGACCGGAACCTGGCCCGCCGCGCCCTGCCCGGCTTCGCCGCCGGGATGACGCTCGCCGCCGGGCTGGCCCTGCTCGTACTGGCCTGGCCGCTCTGGTTCCAGTTCGCCGGCCCGCAGGGCGTCTCGGACGGCATGTTCAGCCCGCACTACTTCTCGGCGGACCTACGCAGCTGGTGGACCGTCTCGCCGCTGTCGCTCGCGGGCGGCGACGGGGCCGCCCGGCTGACCACCGGGCCGGCCGAGTACAACACCTTCCTCGGGCTGCCCCTGCTGCTGGTCGCCGCCGCCTGCGCGCTCTGGCTGGGCCGTCGCCCGCTGGTCGTCGCGTGCGTGGTCGGCACGCTCGTGACGGGGGCGCTGTCGCTCGGGCCCCGGGTGGTCGTCGACGGTGAACCCACCGCCGTCCCGGGCCCGTACGCCCTGCTCTCGGGACTGCCCGTGGTGGACGGTGCGCTGCCGATGCGGTTCGCCCTCGCGGTGCTCCCGCTGATCGCCACGCTGCTGGTGCTGGCGGTCGACCGGGCCCTGCGCGGCGCCGGCCTGGCCCGCCGCCTGGTGCCGGCGGCGGTCGGCGTGGCGCTGCTGCCGCTGCTGCCGACCCCGCTGCCCACCGCCGGGCGCCCGCCGCTGCCCGAGTTCGTCACCGGCGGGCACTGGCGCCAGTGCGTCGAGCCGGGCGGGGTGCTGGTGCCGGTGCCGCTCGCCACGCCCAAGCAGCCGTGGCCGATGCGCTGGGCGACCGCCGCCGACGCGGCCTTCGGCATGCCGGAGGGCTTCTTCATCGGCCCGTACGGTCGCGGCGGCACGGCGGCGATGGGCACCTACTCCCGGCCCACGTCGGCCCTGCTCGCCGAGGTCGGCCGGCGCGGCGGTCAACCCGTCATCGGGGACGAACAGCGCCGGCAGGCCGCGCAGGACGCGGAGTTCTGGGGGGCCTCCTGCGTGGCGCTGGCCGACGACACCCCGCACGCCGACAGCCTGCGCGGCACGCTGGAGCAGCTCTACGGCCCCGCCACCCGGATCGCCGACGCCTGGACCTGGCGCGTCTGACCCGCACCGGATCGCGCAGCCACAGCCCCGCGCGCCGACGGCACGGACGTGCGGAAGCCCTCTCCGCCCGGAGGCGGAGAGGGCTTCGCGTGCTTCGTCAGGCGGCGCGGGCGACGCCGACCGGCTGGGACGCCTCGGCGAACTCCTCGCGCGGATCGTGCAGCTGGCCGAGGGCGACCACCTCGCGCTTGAGGAAGAAGGCCAACGTCCAGTCGACCACGACCCGGACCTTGCGGTTGAACGACGGGATCCGGCTCATGTGGTACGTCCGGTGCATGAACCACGCCGGCCAGCCGGTCATCTTGATCCCGTACACCTGGGCCACGCCCTTGTGCAGGCCGAGGCTGGCGACGCTGCCGGCGTGCTTGTGCTTGTACTCCACCGGCTCCCGGCCACGGACGACGTTGACGATGTTGTCGGCCATCCGGGCGGCCTGACGCACCGCGTGCTGGGCGCTCGGCGAGCAGTAGTTGCCCGGCTCCTTGGTCAGGTCCGGCACGGCCGCGCAGTCACCGGCGCTCCAGGCGCCGTCGACCACCCGGTCGCCGTCGACCACCTGGAGGGTCGGCAGGCAGGTGACCCGCCGCCGCTCGTCGCGGGGGAAGTCCGTCGCGTCCAGCATCGGCGACGGCTTCACGCCGGCGGTCCAGACGATGGTGTCGGAGCGGAAGCTGTCGCCGTCGGAGAGCTTCACGACCCCGTCGAGGCAGGACTCCAGGCGGGTGTCCAGCCGGATGTCCATGTTCCGCTTGAGCAGCTGCTGCACCGTGTAGGCGCCCATGTCCCGGTCGACCTCCGGCAGCACCCGCTGGGTCGCCTCGACCAGCACCCAGCGCATGTCCTCCGGCTTGAGCTCCGGGTAGTACTTCAGGGCGTCCCGGGCCATGTCCTCCATCTCGGCGAGCGCCTCGATGCCGGCGTACCCGCCGCCGACGAAGGTGAAGGTCAGCGCCGAGCGGCGGACGGCCGGGTCCGGCGTGGCGGCGGCCACGTCGAGCCGGTCCAGCACGTGGTTGCGCAGGTAGATGGCCTCGCCGATGGTCTTGAAGCCGATGCCGTGCTCGTGCAGGCCGGGGATCGGCAGCGTCCGGGACACCGAACCCGGGGCGACCACCACGTGGTCGTACGGGATCTCCCGGGTGGGGCCGCTGATGGGCTGCACCACGGCGGTCTTGCGGTGGTGGTCGATCCGGGTCACCGCGCCCGCCACCACCTTGCACCGCCGCAACTCCCGCCGCAGGGGCACCACGGAGTGCCGGGGCGAGATGTTCCCGGCAGCCGCCTCGGGCAGGAACGGCTGGTAGGTCATGTGGGGCTGAGGGTCCACCACGACGACCTCAGCCTCACGGGAGCTGAGCTTCTTCGACAGGCGCAGTGCCGCGTAGAGACCGACGTGCCCGGCACCCACCACAAGGATCCGCTTCGGGTTCACGTCATCTATCTTTCCCCGCGCGGCCCGGCTAATCCCGCTCGCGCCCCTTCTCTGTGACGGAGCACAACCCCTGTGACCTGCACGACTTCCCCCGAAAGGGGCTGTCACCTGCGGCGCAGCAGCCACCCCAGCAACGCCGCCACCGCCACCGCCACGAGCAGACCGACCACCGTCGCCGCCTGGTGTCCGGCGTCACCACCGAGCCCGCCGACCTCGACCAACAGCACACCGAGGACGAAGGTGGCCAGCAGCACCCCACCGGCCCGGGCCAGCCACCGCACGATCAGGTCCGGATCGACCACCGCGTCGTACGGCAGCACGGCGGCCAGCGCGCAGAGGGTGTGGGTGAGGTAGAGCGCCGCCGCCACGGCGAGCAGCCGCCAGAGGGCGATCGGTCGGCCGTACCCGTCGGTGGCCATCAGCCAGCCGCCGACCGTGACCAGCGCCGCGAAGGTCGGCCAGACCCGGCGCGGCCCGACCGCCGGCAGCACCGCCACCGCCACGAGGGCGAGCAGCGGCCGGCCGAGGAGCACCTGCGACGGGTACGCCAGCGCGAGGCCCACGAGCACGGTGAGGAAGATGCCGGCGCGCACCAGCAGCGGCGTCAGGCTGACCCGGGCGGCGGCGTACCGCACGGCCCGGACCCGTTCGACGACGGCGTCCACCGGCGCGCTCACCGGGCCACCCTCGGGGCGGTCGCCAGGCGGGCCACGTCCCGCAGCACCTGGTCGAGGCTGCCCGCGCCGGCCCAGGGCACCACCGGCACGCCGTGCTCCCGCAGTTGTCCGATCATCGTGTCCCGGTCCAGCCGCCACAGCCGGTACGCCACCTCGGCCCAGCCCCGGTCCTTCGGCGGGGTGAGATCCGTCGGCAGGGTGTCCACCGCGACCACGAACCGCCCGGAGCGGGCCAGCCGGGCCAGCATCTGCGCCGACCGCTCGTCGAGCAGCGGGGTGAGGACCACCACCAGCGCGTCCGCCGACAACAGCTGCGGCCCGAACACCTGGTCGTACGGCTCGTGCGGCGAGGACTCCGCCCGCACTTCCAGCAGCCACTCCAGGACGGTCAGGTACTGCCGGCGGCCGGTGGCCGGGCGCAGCCGGCGCGCGGCCGGGCCGTACTCGAGCATCGACACCCGGTCGCCCCGGTGCAGGTAGTGCTCGGCGATCGCGGCGGCGGCCCGGACGGTGGTGTCCAGTACGGAGGCGGCACCGGCCACGCCGCCCGAGCGGCCCGCCTCGGCGAGCACGTCGAGCAGCACCACCACCTCGGCGTCCCGGTCGGAGAGGGTGGCCGCCACGTGCAGTTGCCGGGCGCGCAGCGAGACCCGCCAGTCGATCCGGCGCAGCCGGTCCCCCGGCGCGAAGACCCGTACGCCGGCCAGCTCGCCGCCCTCGCCGGGCCGGCGCGAGTGGTGCGCGCCGACCAGGCCGGCGGCCCGGGGCATCGCCTCCACCGCGTCGAACGGCTCGGTCTTCGGGTAGACCCGCAGCCGGGACGGCTCGGCGATCACGGCGCGGGAGACCAGCAGTCCCTGCGCGGCGGCCGCCCGGGCGCCCGCCGGGCCGATGGGGTGCCGCCCCCAGCGCAGCGCGGTACCGGTCAGCTCCAGGTCCACGGCCGCGGCCCTGGGAACGGCGGTCACGAAGGGCCGCTCGGCGACTGACGGGGCGGTTGCCGAACCGGTGCCGGACGTCGCGGTCGCCCCGGCGATCGTCGCCCGCTCGACGCGCAGCCACGGCGAGACCCGGCTGCGGACCACCGCCACGTCGTAGTCGAGCAGGTCCGGGTTGCCGACGGTGACCGTGCCGGTCAGCTCGCCGCCCTCGACGAGGTGCCCCTCGTCGGCGGAGATCCAGACCTGGGGCAGGGCGGTCGGCCGGCGGCGCAGCGCGTACGCGGTGCCGATCGCGAACGGGGCGGCCAGCACGACCAGGTCGACCCGGCCGAGCAGCACCCCCGCGATCAGCAGCAGCCCGGTGAGCAGGACCGCCCGGCCGAGCGCCCAGGTGGGGGCCCACCCGGTCGAGGGCTCCGGCTCCTGCGGCGGCGACTCGCGGGGCGACACGGCGGGCGCGACCATCAGTGCCCGGCGGCGTAGCTGGGCAGCGCGCCGCTGGCGGGGGCCGGGGTCGCCTCCAGCACCTCGCCGACCACGAAGGACGGATCGACGCGGCGCAGCCACATCTCCGGGCGCAGCGTGATCCGGTGTGCCAGGGCGGGCGCCGCGACCTCCTTGACGTCCTCCGGCACCACGTAGTCGCGGCCGGCCATGACGGCCCGTACGCGGGACAGCAGCAGCAGCGCCAGCGAGCCGCGCGGTGAGGCGCCGACCAGCACCGACGGGTGCTCGCGGGTGGCGGCGGTCAGCGCGACGATGTAGCGGCCGATGGAGTCCTCCACGACCACGTCCTCCAGCGCGGCCTGCATGGCGCGCAGCGTCTCGGCGTCGACCACCGGCTTGATGTCGGCCTCCTCGCGCCGGCGGGCCATCCGCCGGCGCAGCACCTCCCACTCCTCCTCGGCTTCCGGGTAGCCGAAGGAGACCCGGAGCAGGAACCGGTCGAGCTGCGCCTCCGGCAGCGGGTAGGTGCCCTCGTACTCGATGGGGTTGGCGGTGGCCAGGACGTGGAACGGCTCGTCCAGCTTGTACGTCACGCCCTCCACCGAGACCTGCTTCTCCTGCATCGCCTCCAGCAGGGCCGACTGGGTCTTCGGCGGGGTCCGGTTGATCTCGTCGGCGAGGAGCAGGTTGGTGAAGACCGGCCCGGCCCGGAACGCGAAGTCGCCGCTGCGCTGGTCGTACAGGAACGAACCGGTCACGTCGGCCGGCAGCAGGTCGGGGGTGAACTGGAGGCGGCGGAAGTCCAGCCCGAGCGCCTGCGCGAAGGACCGCGCGGTCAGCGTCTTGCCGAGGCCCGGCAGATCCTCCAGCAGCACGTGCCCGCCGGCCAGGATCCCGGCGAGGACCAGTTCCAGCGCGTCCCGCTTGCCGACCACGACCTGACCGACCGCCTCCAGCACCGACCGGGCGAGGTGGCCGACCTCGGCGGCGGGCATGCTGCGGTCCACGTCGTTCATATCTTCTCCAGTTCGGCGACGATCGCCGCGAGGTCGCGCGGCGACGGGGGGCGGCGGGAGGGGGTGCTGAGGAAGGCCCAGAGCCGGTCACCGAGCAGGGCACGGGCCCGCTCCGGGTCGGATTCGCGGGTCAGGCCGTGGCGCTGGCGCAGCCGCTCGTCGGCCAGCTCGCCGATCCGGGGCAGGATCCGCCCGGCGAACCGCTCCCGGTCCCTTCCGGCCCAGTCCAGCGGCCGTTCCCAGCCGTTGATCGCGGCGCGCAGCGCGTCCCGGGCGCCCCAGTTCCAGGTGCCGTCGTCGGCGGCGGCCGGCACCCGGCCGCCGGAGCGGGGCGGGGGCGGGGGCGCGAGGGCGGCGACGACCCGGCGCACCAGGAACAGCGCGACCACGCCGGCCACGAGGACCGGCAGGGAGACCCGGAGACCCACCACGCGCAGGCCGGCGACCAGCACGACCACGACCGCCACGACGCCGGCCAGGGTGCGGAACACCCGACCGGCCCGCCCGCCCCGGGACCGCTCGGCGGGCGCCGTCCGCTCCTCCTCGGAGCTGAGCAGGTCGTCGATGCTGGTGCTGCTCACCGCGCCACCTCGCCGCGTCGGGCCGGCAGGGACCGCGCCCCGGTCCCGGTCACGCGGGCACCTCGGCGTCGTCGGGGGCGACCGCGGCGGTCAGCTCGCCGCGCAGCCGGCGCAGCGCCGCCCGGGCCTGGTCGCGGGTGCGCTCGTCGACCTCCCGGGTGGCGTACCGGGCCTCGCGGTAGACGTGGGCGAACTCGGCCAGCACGTCGGCGCTGGCGATGGCCGGGATGCCCACCGACGGGTCGCCCCGCAACAGCCGGGTGACCAGGTCGGTGGGGGTGTCGCCGGCCAGCCGGGACACGCCGGCCCCGGCCGCGGCCTGCTCCAGGCGCACCCAGCAGGCGATGACCGCCGTACGCGGATCGGTGTCGCGGTCGTCCAACTCCTCCAGGCCGGCGTCGAGGGCGGCGGCCACCTCGCGGGCGGTGCCCTCGGGCGTCCGCCGGGACCGCCGGGCCGGCAGCGCCCGGGTGGTGCGCCGCATCGCGCCCCGGACCAGCGTCCAGGTGAGGTAGCCGAACGCGGCGAGCAGGGCCAGCCCGAGCAGCACGACGACGGCGGTGACGAGCCACTTCGGGATCCGCGTCCCGGTGGTCTCGGCGGTGTCCCGCGGCTCGACGGGGATCGAGGGGACCGGCTCGGCGGTCGGATATTCCGGGATGTAGGGGATGCTGTCGGCGGCGGGCGGGATCCGGTTGGCGCCGATCGACGAGTGGGCGGACGACAGCGCGGCGACGGCCAGCAGGAGCACCACCGCCACGACCGGCCACCACCTGCGCAGGACGTTGAGTTCCATCGAGAGCTACCTCCGGGCCACCGGGGCGGGTCGCACGGACCGACGCGTCACGTCCGTCATCGCCATCGCCCCCGCGCCTCAGTCCACCCCGGCCAGTTGCTTCGCCCGGGCGAACACGTCGTCCAGCATCCCTGGTGTCAGCCGCCCGGTGAAGGTGTTCTGCTGGCTGACGTGGTAGCAGCCGAGCAGCTCCGGTGCGCCCGTGCCGGACCAGTGTGCCCCATGGCCGAACGCCGGTCGCGGGCTGGGCGGGCGCAGACCGTACACCTGGCGCAGCACCGGCCACCACGAGGCCCAGGCGAACGCGCCCAGCGCGACCACGACGCGCAGGGTGGGCCGGATCAGCGTCACCTCGCGGTGCAGCCACGGCGCGCACGTGTCCCGCTCCTCCGGCGTGGGCTTGTTGTCCGGCGGGGCGCAGCGCACGGCGGAGAAGATCCGCAGGTCGCGCAGCGTCAGCCCGTCGTCGGCGGCGACGCTGGTCGGCTGGTTGGCCAGCCCGGCCCGGTGCAGCGCGGCGAACAGGACGTCGCCGGAGCGGTCGCCGGTGAAGATGCGGCCCGTGCGGTTGCCGCCGTGCGCGGCGGGCGCCAGGCCGAGGATCGCGATGCGCGCGTCGGGGACGCCGAGCCCGGGCACCGGCCGGCCCCAGTACTCCTGGTCCCGGAACGCCGCCCGGCGGACGCGGGCCACCTCCTCCCGCCACCGCACCAGCCGCGGGCAGGCGAAGCAGTCGCTGACGGCGGCGTCGAGGTCGGCCAGGTCGGTCGCCCGCGCGGCGCGGGCGACCACCTCGTCGGGCGTACGGGGCTCAGCCAAGCTTGGCCCGGAAGAGCTCGAGGGTGCGGGCCCAGGCGGTGGCGGCGGCGCGCTGGTCGAAGTGCTCCGGCCGGTCCTCGTTGAAGAAGGCGTGCGAGGTGCCGGGGTAGTCGTAGGTCTGGCAGGTGCCGCCCGAGGTCTCGATGGCGCGGCGGACGGTGCGTACGCCGTCGGCGGCGGAGGTGCCGTCCTCTTCGGAGCAGTGGATGTGCGCCGCCTTGCCCGCGTAGTCGGGCCACTCGGGGCGCATCCCGTCCCACGGCAGCCGGGGGTAGAAGGCGGCGGTGGCGACGATCCGCTCGGAACGGGTCGCCGCCCAGAGGGCCAGGCTCGCCCCGGCGCAGAAGCCCGCGCAGCCCACCTTGCCGGCGACCTCGGGCCGCCCGGTGAGGTAGTCCGCCGCGCCCGCGATGTCCGCCGCCGCCTCGTCCATCTGCGCGCTGTTCAGCATCTGCCGGGGCTCGCTCGGCTTGCTGGCCGGGCCGCCGTGGCGGAAGTCCGGGGCGAGGGCGACGAAACCGGCCTCGGCGAAGCGGTCCACGACCGCCCGGACGTGGGGCACCAGTCCCCACCAGTCCTGGATGACGATGACCGCAGGGCTGGTCGCACCGCCGGAGGGTATCGCGAGATACCCCTCGCCCGTCCCCCCGTTGCCGCGGTAGCTCACCATCTCGCCCATCGGCCGTCCTCCTAGCGGTCAGTCATCGTTGGCTGGTCGCACAGTGTTGCTACGTGTCGGTAGCCTGCCACGCCGTGAGCGCCCCGGGGAAGACGCCGGAACAGTGGCATTCACCTCCTGTTCGCCCCCCGTACCCACGGACGCCGACGGCGGCGCGGACGATGTCCGCGCCGCCGTCGGCGGTCCTGTCGAGCCGGGGGATCAGGCCTTCTTCGTCAGGCACAGCAGGTAGCCGGTCTTGCCCGGCTCGATGCTGTAGTAGACGTAGCCCTCCTGGCCCTCCTTGATGTACTGGCCGCACGCCTCGCCGGAGCGGGCCTGCGCCTGGGTCTGCCCGTCGACGCGGCCGACCACGTTGTAGACGGCGTCGGTGGCGGTGCACTCGACGACCTTCGCGCCGTCGACCTTCTCCTCCTTGGTGCCGGTCACCTCGGGCAGCTCGGCGATGCAGTCGCCGACCTTGGCCTCAGCGGTCTCGTCCTTGTTGAAGAAGTTGCCGATCGCCGAGCCGATGCCGAACTTGAGGCCCGCGACGACCAGGAACACGACGATCGCGCCCACGATGCCGAGCAGCTTCTTGGAACCGGACTTCTCGGCCTGGGGCTCCGCCGGGGGCGGCGCCTGGACGGCCGACGGGGGCTGGGCGGCGTCCGACGCGGGGGGCGGTGCGACCTGCTCTGACACGCGTTTTCCTTCCGGGGGGTGAGTGAGCAGACGACACCGTAGCGACCGGGACCGACAGCCGTTGCCCCGCTGGACTCATCCGTTCAGCTATTTCCCAGCTTCATTCCATGATCCTGTTCACGTCCGGCTCGGGGCCGGCGTGGCGGCCGGCGCATCCGTCGGCGTGGATTCCGTGGTCGGAGTGCCGCTCGGGGTGGGCGTGGGCTCGGCCGGGTCGCCCGACGTGGTGGGTGCCGGCAGCGGTGGCACGCCCACCGACGGCAGGGGGCCGATCGGCGCCCGGGGCGCGAACGGCGCCTGCTGCGGGCAGTACGGGTACGTCCGCAGCAGCGGAAGACCGAGCGCGTTCGGGTCGTGCGCGTCCGGGCAGTCCGGGTAGCCGAGCCGGATCGGATCGCCGTTCTGGTCGAAGAGCCGGACGTCCTCCACCAGCCGCCCCTCGCGGTCGTAGACGAAGACGTCGCGGATGTGGTCGTACCGGTCGTCGATCGAGATCTGCTCGTAGCCGAGGTCGCCGCTGCCGACCCTGCCGTTCACGTCGGCCAGGCCGACCAGCCCGAAGAACACCAGCACCGCCGTGCCGACGTGCAGCATCCGCCGCTTGGGTCGGGTCAGGCCCGGCGTGTGGTGGCCGAGCCAGATCGAGGCGAGCACGCTGCCGGCGAGCAGGACCAGGCCGGCCAGCAGGCTGCCGTTGAGCTCGGGCAGCACACCGAACGTGTCGCCGGTCGTGATCACCGTGACGAGCATGGCGGCCAGGTAGCCCCGCAGCACCCACCAGGCCGGCCGGAGCAGCCGGAGGAACTCGCTGGCCGTGGCGTACCCGAGGGGTGGTCCGAGTTGCACGTCCCAGCGGTGCGCCCGCGCGCGGAACCGGTCCACGGCGACACCGAGGCGACGGTGGCGACGCCCGCCGGTGGTGGCGGCGCCGACCCCGGCGGCGGCGCGCAGCTCGGCCGCGTACGCCTCGGGCTCGCCGAGCCGGTCGACCAGCGAGCCGTCGGCCTCGGCGGCGACCTCGGCGAGGTGCTCCGGCAGGTCCTCGGTCAACTCGTCGCGGTGCGCCGGCGGCAGGTCGGCCAGCGCGGCCCGGACCCGTGCGGCGTAGTCCGCGATCTCCTGCTCCGTGACGGTCATGCCGCCATCCCCCGATCGTCGAGCAGTGCGTCCATGGTGGTGGCGAACGAGCGCCAGAGCTTGCCGGAGCGGGTCAGCTGGTCCCGGCCGGCGGCGTTGAGGGAGTAGTACTTGCGGTGCGGGCCGGACTCGCTCGGCACGACGTAGGTGGTCAGCAGGCCGGCGGCGTAGAGCCGACGCAGCGTGCCGTAGACCGAGGCGTCGCCGACCTCCTCCAACCCGGCGTCGCGCAGCCGGCGCAGGATGTCGTAGCCGTAGCCGTCCTCCCCGCGGAGCACGGCGAGGACCGCGAGATCCAGCACGCCCTTCAGCAGTTGTGTGGTGTCCACGCAATGCACACTAGTACGCAATGCACAGTACCGTCAAAGGGACGCGCCGCGCGGGGTGAGGGTGTTCCGGTCAGGCGGGTGTCAGGCGCCAGTAGCCGAGCGGATTGTGGAAGAGGTCGTCGGTCTCGTGGCGGTCGTCCGGGCGGTGCTCCAGCAGCCAACGCGGGGAGTCGGCGGTGCGGCGGAACCCTTCGCCGTCGGCCATCTCCGCCGCCCGCTCGTCGGTCAGGAGGTACAGCGCCAGCGTGTCCATCAGGGTGACGCGGTCCTCGACCCCGCCGTCGGTCGTCAGGAGTTCCACGTCGGGCGCGCCGAGCAGATGCATGCCGCAGCTGTACGACGACTCGCCGGCGCGGATCGGTCGCTTGACGGTGGCGCGGTACAGCACGCCGGCCAGCTCCGCGGCCGTCGTCGCGGCGGCCGCTTCGTCGGCCAGGGAGAGCCACCGGTCCCGGCCGTGCGCGACACCGTTGCTCTCGTTCTTCACGGCGGTGGCACCGGAGCGCAGGAGTGCGGCCGACACGGCCAGCGCCGCGCGCGAGACCTCCAGCAGCGTCGGCCGCAACAGCTCCGGCGGCATCGTGACAGCCCGCAGGGGCCGGGACAGCACGTACGCGACGCTGTCGTGCGCCGCTACCGCCGCCCAGTCGGCGTCGGTGAAGCTGACCCCGGCCAGGCTCGCCTCGAACGCGTGGGACATCCGCGGGTCGTGCTCCCGCTCGGAGTATTCGTCGTCGAGCGTGAAGCCGGCTGCGGCTCCCGCCTGGGCCGCGATCCTGCCCACCGTGTCGAAGTCCAGGCCGGCGCCGAGCACGCACAGCACCGGACGGGGCAACAGCTGAGCGGGATCGGCGAGCATGGCGAGAACATACCGGCACCCCCTGTCGCGCAACAGGGCCTGAGGTCCGATGGGTGCGGCGCCGGCGCTACCGGCCCGCCGGAGCCGGCCGGAATGTTCGCCGGTAGGCGCGCGGCGACACCCCGGTGGCAGCCAACAGGTGCTGCCGGAGCGAACCACCTGAGCCGAACCCGGCCTGCTCCGCGATCCTGTCTACCGGGAGGTCTGAGCTCTCAAGCAGCTCCCGGGCGCGCTCGACCCGCTGCTGGGTGAGCCAGGTCATCGGGCTCACCCCCACCTCGTCCTGGAACCGCCTGCTGAATGTCCGCACACTCATGTTCGACCGGGCGGCAAGCTCAGCCAGGGCCAACGGGCGATCGAGGTGTTCGAGCGCCCACGCCCGGGCCGGTGCCGTCGTCGTCGATTCCGCCTCGACCACCGGGCGCCGGATGTACTGGGCCTGGCCCCCGTCGCGCCAGGGTGGCACCACGCAGGAACGCGCAGCCTCGTTGGCGATCTCGCTGCCGTGGTCGCGCCGAATCACGTGCAGGCACAGGTCGATTCCCGCCGAGACGCCCGCCGACGTGAGCACGTTGCCGTCGTCGATGAAGAGGACATCGGCGTTGACCATGAGGTCCGGGTACAGGCCCTGAAGGTGGTCGGACTCACGCCAGTGGGTCGTCACCGGGCGTCCGTCGAGGATTCCCGCCGCCGCCAGGACGTAGGAGCCCGTACAGATCGCCATCACCCGCGCGCCGGGGCGGACGAGCCCCAGCGCGTCCCGCAGCGGCACCGGAAGAGCCTTCTCCTCGCCCCACTTCCGTCCGCTCGCGGAGGGAGGGATCACCACGGTGTCCGCCTGGGCCAGCGCGGTGTGGTCGTGGTCCACGGCGATCGCGAAGTCGGCCGAGGTCTCGACAGGGCCGCCATCGATCGAGCAGGTGGTCACCGAGTACAGCGGATCGCCGTCGGAGCCGAGGGCGGCGCCGAAGAGGCGCGAGGGGATGGCCAGCTCGAACGGGACGACGCCGGGAAGCGCGAGCACAACGACGCGATGCATGGCCAGATCCTGACACATGTTGTCCATCTGGCCGCGGCAGCGGCACCGCCCCTCCGGAGATGCTGGACGGGCACGGCCGCCCACGCGGCCGGCACGACAGGTGAGGAGTCCAGTGACAACCAGCTCAGGGCGAGCGCCGAACCGGATGTTCGCCGTCAGCCAGGACGTGGCCGGGACACCCGACGTCCTGAAAATCATCGAGATGGCGCGTCCGGTCCCCGCACCCGGCGAGATCCTCGTCCGGGTCCACGCCGCGGGGGTGAACCCCACCGACTGGAAGACCCGCGCTCGCGGGCAGTTCGCCACCGGCGTACTCCCCCCGTTCGTCCTGGGCTTCGACGTATCCGGGGTGGTCGAGGAGGTGGGGCCCGGGGTGACCCTGTTCGCGGCGGGCGACGAGGTGTTCGGCATGCCGCGCTTCCCGCATCCGGCAGGCGCGTACGCGGAGTTCGTGACCGCACCCGCCCGGCACTTCTGCCGTAAACCGGCGAACATCGACCACACGACCGCCGCCGCGCTGCCCCTGGCGTCCCTGACCGCGTGGCAGGCTCTCGTCGACACCGCCGACATCCAGCCGGGCCAGCGCGTCCTCGTCCATGCCGCCGCCGGCGGAGTCGGACACCTGGCGGTGCAGATCGCCAAGGCCCGGGGCGCATGGGTCGTCGGCACCGCGAGAGCCGGCAAGCACGACCTTCTTCGCGGACTCGGCGCGGACGAGTTGATCGACTACACGACGGACGACTTCGGCGTCGTCCTGCGGGACATCGACGTCGTGCTCGACACCGTCGGCGGGGACTACACCCCGCGCTCGCTGCGCACCCTCCGCAGGGGCGGGATCCTCGTCTCCCTCCTCCCCGTGGCCCCGGACTTCCCCGCCGACCTCGCCGAGAAGCTCGGCGTCCGCGCCACCCGGATGCTCGTCGAGCCCGACCAGGCGGGCATGAAGGCGGTCGCGGACCTGGTCGCTCGCGGGCAGCTGCGGCCACTCGTCGACACGACTCTCCCGCTGAGAGAGGCGGCCCGCGCCCACGAGCGCGGCGAGACCAACAGAACCACCGGAAAGATCGTCCTTTCCGTCATCGCCTGAGGCCCGTCCTCGCACCCGCCCCCGAGGGCGGTGACCAACCACGTCACGCACAGAGGAGTTCCATCCGCATGAGCAACGCGACACGTACCAGCACAGCCGCCGTCGTCGAGTCCTTCTTCGCGCGGTTCGGCGCCGGCGACGTACCAGGACTCGTCGACCTCTTCGCCGACACGTTCGACTTCGTGGTCGACGGGACCCCCGCCGTCCCCTGGTCCGGGCGGCGCTCCACCCCGGCCGAACTGCCGGACTTCTTCGGCTCGTTCGGTCGCGTACTCGGACCGGCCCAGGAATACGAGATCGCCACGACGGTCGTCGACGGGGAGAACGCGGTCGTGCTCGGGCACAACAAGTTCGAGGTCCTCGCCACGGGGAAGTCGTTCACCAACCACTTCGCCCTGCACATCGGCGTCAGGAACGGCAAGATCACGACCTATCACATGTACGAGGACACCTACGCGATCGACGCCGCGTTCGCAGGCTGAGTCGCGGACCGGCTGACCCGGGTCGAGCCGTGCGGTGATCGGAACCGGCGCCGGGTCCGATCACCGCACGCCGTGCCTCACCGCCGTCGTGGCGCGGGGTCGCCAGGTTCTCCCGGGCGGGTCAGGCCAGCGACCAGGCGATGCCGTCGAGGATGTCGTGCTCGGAGGCGACCACCGAGTCCATCCCCGCCCGCTCCATGATCACCCGGAGCACCAGGGCACCCGCCCCGATCACGTCCGCCCGGCCCGGGTGCATCACCGGGATGGCCAGCCGCTGCTCCCGGCTCTTGCCGAGCAGGTCGGCGGTCACGTCGGCCACCGCGTCGTACGGGACCCGGGCGTGGTGGATGCGGCCCGGGTCGTACTCCTGGAGGCCCTCGGCGATGGCGACCACGGTGGTGACGGACCCGGCGAGCCCGACCAGCGTGGCGGCCTGCCGGCCCGGCACGGCCTCCAGCGCCCGCTCCACCGCGACCGCGATGTCGGCCTGCGCCGCGGCGACCTCGTCCAGCCCCGGCGGGTCGCCGTGCAGGTGTCGCTCGGTCATCCGGACGCAGCCGATGTCCATCGAGATGGCCGCCTCGACGCCGCCCGCGCGGGTGCCGACGACGAACTCGGTCGAGCCGCCGCCGATGTCGATGACCAGGTACGGCTCGCGCGCGTCGGCGGGCAGCCCGCGCACCGCGCCGGTGAAGGAGAGCCGCGCCTCCTCGTCACCGGTCACCACCTCGGGCGCGACCCCGAGGGTGCGCTCGACCGTCTCGCGGAACTCGGCGGCGTTGGAGGCGTCCCGGGACGCCGACGTGGCGCACATCCGGACCCGCTCCGCGCCCAGCTTCTCGATCTCGGCGGCGTAGGAGGCCAGCGCGACCCGGGTGCGTTCGATCGCCTCCGGGGCCAGCCGCCCCGTCTTGTCGACGCCCTGGCCGAGGCGGACGATCTCCATCCGCCGGCTCAGGTCGACCAGCGGCGCCTCCGGACCCGCCGAGGCGTCGGGCAGGTCGGCGACCAGCAGTCGGATCGAGTTGGTCCCGCAGTCGATGGCGGCCACACGCGTCGTCACGGCAGCAACCCTACGTCAGGCGCCGGCGGGCGGCAGGACGTCGTCGCGGCCGAGCAGTTCGGTGCCGAGCGGCGTCAACCGGTGCAGCACCGCCCCGCCGTCCCGGACGCTGACGACCAGCCCGGCCGCCCGCAACGCCCCCGCGTGCTCGGACGCCGAGGAGACGCTGATGCCGACGGCCCGCCCGAGCGTCGTGGTGGTGTGCCGGCCGGGGCCGCCGAGCCGACGCAGCACCGCCGCCCGGGTGGCGCCCAACAGGCGGCCGAGCGGATCGGCGACGCTCGACCCGACCCGGTGCGGCATCCGCGCGGGATACACCACCAGCACGGGCCGGTCCGGCTCCACCAGCACCCGGGGATGCGGCCCGGCCAGCGGGGAGGGCAGCAGGAGCAGGCCCTGGCCGGTGCCGGACACCGTCGCGCTCCACCAGGTCCGCACCGTCAACGTCAACGTCGGCGCCTCCCACCGGATCGCCGGGTGCAACGCGTTCAGCAACCCGTCCAGCCCGTACGCCGCGAGGTGCCCGGTCGCCTCGGCCACCTGGTGCCGGTGCACGTCCGTCAGGTCGGCCCAGTGCGGCGCGAGCACCGCGTCGTGCCAGGTGCCCAGGGCCCGGCCGAACAGGTTCATCGTCTCCCCGTCGGCCTCGGCGAACCGCCTGCGCAACGGAGTCTCGGCCAGGTCGGCGTACGCGGCGGTCACCTCGGCCCGCACGCGCCAAACGGGGACGGCCCGGATCGCCTCCAGGCCGGCGGCGACCGACTCCAGGCCGTCGAGCGGGGTGAGGAAGTCCGGCAGGCGACCGCGCGCGGGCAGCAGGTGCCGCAGCACCGAGGCGGCGGAGCGGACCCGGCCCGTCGCCGTCGCCGCGCCGGCGGCCGGGCCCGGCGCCGTCCGGGCCGCCTCCGCGTCGTACAGCGCCTGACAGGCCAGCATGGCGGTGCCCACCGGGTGCAGACGGTCGGCGAAGCGGACCCGGCACAGGTCCGCCGGGCCCAGGCGGAGACGAAGCATGCCAGCAGACTGCCTCCCTTCGGCCTGGACCGAAAGGGTTGCCGCGCGGGGGTCGCCCGATCCAGTGTGGACATCGGGTCACGGAGGGGGCGGGGCGTGCGACGGACGGTGGCAGTGCTGACGGGGCTGATGCTCGCCGTCGTCACCACGGCGTGTGGTGGGGGCCGGGGTCAGGCCCGGGTCACGCCGGCCCCGTCGCCTTCGGGGGCCGTCGAGCGCCCCGCCGCCGGCGACCACCGGCTCACCCTGCCGCACGGCGGGTCCGACCGCCGGTACCTGCTGCACGCCCCGCCCGGCTACGACCCCGCCCGGCCCACCGCGCTGGTGATCGCCCTGCACTTCTATCCCGGCAGCGGCGCCCGCCTGCGGGACATGGTGGGGCTGGACGCCGTGGCCGACCGGGAGAACTTCCTGGTCGCGTACCCGGACGGGCACAACGGCGGCTTCAACGCGCTGATCTGCTGCGGGACGACCGACGACGTCGGCTTCCTCAAGGACCTCACCGCCCACCTCGTGCGGACGTGGCGGGTCGACCCGGACCGGGTCTACCTCACCGGCATCTCCAACGGCGGGGACATGAGTTTCCGCGCCGCCGTCGAGGCCGAGGGGCTCTTCGCGGCGATCGGCGTGGTCAGCGGTGGCTACAGCGGCCCCCGGACCGCCCCCGAGACCTACGTGCCCCGGCGACCCGTGTCGGTGATCACGTTCATCGGCGGGCAGGACCGCTACGCCGACGTCTTCACCGAGGGCGTACGGACCTGGCAGCGACGGCTGCGCTGCACACCGAAGACCGGCGCACCGCCGCCGGGCGCGCCGCGGGTCACCCGCACCGACGCGCGGTGCGGCGACGGCAGCGACGTGACCGTCTACACCCTGCCCGACATGGGGCACTCGTGGCCCGGGGCGGCATCCGGCGAGCTGGCCGCCCCCGACGCGGGCCTCGTCGCCACCGAACTCGTCTGGGACTTCTTCGCCGCCCACCCGCGCCGGAGCTGAGTCAGAGGCGCAGCAGCATCCGGGTGTTGCCGAGGGTGTTCGGCTTGACCCGTTCCAGGTCGAGGAACTCCGCGACGCCCTCGTCGTAGGAGCGCAGGAGCTGCTCGTAGACCGGCTGCGGCACGGGCGCGCCGTCGATCTCGGTGAACCCGAACGAGCCGAAGAACCGGGTCTCGAAGGTGAGCACGAAGATCCGGGCCACCCCCAGCTCGCGGGCGCCGTCGATCAGCTCCGCGACGATCCGGTGGCCGAGCTTGCGCCCCCGGCAGGAGGGGTCGACCGCAACGGTCCGGATCTCGGCCAGGTCCTCCCACATCACGTGCAGCGCGCCGCAGCCGACGACCGCGCCGTCGCCGGCACGGACCGCGACCCGGAACTCCTGCACGTGCTCGTAGAGGGTCACGGTGGCCTTGCTGAGCAGCCGCCGGTCGTCGGTGTAGGTGTCGACGAGCCGCCGGATGCCGCGCACGTCCGAGGTGCGGGCCCGCCGCACCACGACCTCGTCGGCCCCCGCCACGCCCCCGTCCGCGCCCGCCATGGTCAGTCCGCCGCCGGCACGTCCACGCAGGGCCCGGCCGCCCACCACTTCTCCACCAGCTCCAGCGTCTCGTCGCCGAACGGGTTCACCCCGGGCCCGGCCCCGAGCGCGTGCCCGAGGTGCACGTGCAGGCACTTCACCCGGCCGGGCATCCCGCCGGCGGAGATGCCGGCGATCTCCGGCACCTCGCCGATCGCGTCCCGGCGGGCCAGGTAGTCCTCGTGCGCGGCGCGGTAGCGCGCGGCCAGCTCCGGGTCGGCAGCCAGCCGGTCCGCCATCTCCTTCATCAGCCCCGCCGACTCCAGCCGGCTGCACGCCGCCGTCGCCCGGGGGCAGGTCAGGTAGAACAGCGTCGGGAAGGGGGTGCCGTCGGCCAGGCGCGGGGTCGTCTCCACCACGTCCGGCAGGCCGCAGGGGCAGCGGTGGGCCACGGCCCGGGTGCCCCGGGGCGGGCGTCCGAGCTGCGCGGCCACCGCGGCCAGGTCGGCCTCGGTGGCCGGTTCGCGCCGCGGCGGGGGTACGGAGTCCGCCGCCGGCTCCTGCGGTGGTACGACAGTCACGATGCTGGTCTCTCGTTCGATGCTCGGGTGTTGCTCACTTGTCGGGCTGCTCGCCGTTGGCGGCCTGCACGCTCGACCAGAGGGTGTCGTACCAGGAAGCGGGGGTGACCGGCGCCGACGGGGCCGCGGCCGAACCGGCGTCCCGGGCGGCGCCCGCCGGGTCGGAGAGCACCACCAGCAGCGTCTCGCCCGGGGGCCCCATGAAGAACCGCTCCCTGGCCTGGATCTTGATGTATTCCGGGTCCTGCCACTTGGCCGCCCGCTCGGAGAGCTCCTCGATCGCCTCCCGCTGGGCGGCCTGGGCGGCCTCCATCCGTTCGATGTCGGCCTGCTGGTCCAGGTAGACGCGCACCGGGTAGGTGTAGGCCAGGGCGAGCGCGATCAGCACCGCGAAGAGCACGGTGGCCCGCCCGGTGAGGCCCCGGGAGCGGGGTGCGGAGAGCCGCTTGACGGTGCCGGCGGCCGTACGACGGGCCGCGGCGGGCCGGCTCGCGGAGCGTACGCCCTCCGCGCCCCGGGCCGCCCCCGGCGCGCGACCGGCCGTGGCCCGCGGCTCGGCGCGGACACCGCCCTCGCGGACCGACGTCCGGGCGCCCCGGGCCCCGCCCGGCCGGCCGGTGTGACCCGGCCGGCGGGCGGGGCGCTGACCGCCCGGTGTGCGGCGCTGCTGCATCGTCACACCCCTCCCCCGAGGCCTCGCGCGTCTCAGGCGGAACGGTAGCGCGGGAAGGCGCCCGCACCGGCGTACCGCGCCGCGTCGGCCAGCTCCTCCTCGATCCGCAGGAGCTGGTTGTACTTCGCGACCCGGTCCGAGCGGGCCGGGGCGCCGGTCTTGATCTGGCCGCAGCCCGTGGCCACCGCCAGGTCGGCGATGGTGGTGTCCTCGGTCTCGCCGGAGCGGTGGCTCATCATGCACTTGAAGCCGGCCCGGTGGGCCAGGTCCACCGCGTCCAGGGTCTCGGTCAGCGAGCCGATCTGGTTGACCTTGACCAGGACCGCGTTGGCGGCCTTCTCGGCGATGCCGCGGGCGATGCGCTGCGGGTTGGTGACGAACAGGTCGTCGCCGACGATCTGGATGCGGTCGCCGAGCGAGGCGGTCAGCGTCTGCCAGCCGGTCCAGTCGTCCTCGGCCAGCGGGTCCTCGATCGACACGATCGGGTAGTCGCCGGCGAGCTTGGTGTAGTAGTTGCTCATCTCCTCGGCGGTCTTCGCGGTGCCCTCGAAGGTGTAGGTGCCGTTGTCGAAGAACTCCGTGGCGGCCACGTCGAGCGCGAAGACGATGTCGGTGCCGAGCCGGTAGCCGGCCTTCTCCACCGCCTCGGCGATCAGGTCCAGGGCGGCGGCGTTGGTGGGCAGGTTCGGCGCGAAGCCGCCCTCGTCGCCGAGGCCGGTGGAGAGCTCCTTCTTCTTCAGCACCGACTTCAGCGCGTGGTAGACCTCCGCGCCGGAGCGCAGCGCCTCACGGAAGCTGGGCGCGCCGATCGGCGCGATCATGAACTCCTGGATGTCGACGTTCGAGTCCGCGTGCGCGCCGCCGTTGAGGATGTTCATCATCGGCACGGGCAGCAGGTGCGCGTTCGGACCGCCCAGGTAGCGGAAGAGGCTCAGCTCGGCGCTGCCGGCCGCCGCCTTGGCCACCGCCAGGGAGACCCCGAGGATGGCGTTCGCGCCCAGCTCGGACTTGCTGTCCGTGCCGTCGATGTCGAGCATCTTCTGGTCGATCAGCCGCTGCTCGCTGGCCTCGTAGCCGATCAGCTCGTCGACGATCTTGTCCTCGATGTTCGAGACCGCCTTCTCGACACCCTTGCCCTGGTAGCGGTCGGCGTCACCGTCGCGCAGTTCGATCGCCTCGAAGGCGCCCGTGGAGGCGCCGGAGGGCACCGCCGCCCGGGCGATCGTGCCGTCGTCGAGCCCGACCTCGACCTCGACGGTCGGGTTGCCCCGCGAGTCCAGAATCTCCCGCGCGACGATTCCCTCGATGGTTGCCACTGAGTCGCTCCTCGTTTGTGTGTTCCGGTCCGGTATGGGCCGCGACGGTGCGGCTGAGGCAGTTGTTGAACGCAGCGTATCGGGCGGCGCTCGGACGCGGGCGGTCCGGGCGCTCGCCGGCCCGATCCGAAACCTGCCTCCGGGCAGTGCTTTACACGGACATTCCCGGATTCTCGTGCCTCAACCGGCAACGGGTTTGCGCGCGGTTGACCCGATCGGCGAGGCTGGTCGCCATGCCCGCCGCCTCGACCACCCTCCGCATGCTCGCCGTGTCGGTCATCGCGTCGCTCACGGTGACCGGTTGCCAGACCCTCGACGACGCCGGCCGGGCGATCGGGCGGTCCGACCTGGTGAACGACCTGGCCGCCCGGCTCGACCGGGCCCTGGAGCTGACCTACTCCGCCGACTACCAGCTCCCCGGCGGGCAGACCGCCACCATCGCCCAGGCCCAGGACCCGGCCCGCTCCGCGTACACCTGGCCCGGCGGCAAGCTCACCGTCACCCCGGATGCGACGACCCGCTGCGAGACCGGTGCCGGCCGCGCGACCTGCACCCTGGAGGCACCGCCCGCGCCCAACGCGAAGCCCACGGTGACCATGTTCACCGAGGCCAAGCAGCGAGGGCTGTTGACGCCGCCGGTCGTCGTGGGGCTGCTCACCACCGCCGCGCTGGACCCGGAGGCGGTGATCGAGCAGAGCGACACCACCCTCGCCGGCCACCACGCCACCTGCGTCGACGTGACGCAGTCGGGCGGGGACTTCACCGCCTGCGTGACCACCGACGGGGTGCTGGGCAGCTTCACCGGCCGGGTCGACGGCCGCCAGGTCGAGCTGGCGCTGAGCCGCTACCGCGAGACGGTCGACGGCGCCGTGTTCGACCTGCCGCCCGACGCCGGCGTCGTGGACCGCCGCCCGGTCAGCTCGTGACCGACCCCGCCACCACGGCGGTGCCGGTGGAGCCCGCCCTCTCTCACACGCCCAGCAGGGTGCGCAGGTGGCGCGGGGGCGGGCAGTCGTGTGCGAGCATCGCGTCGTGCCACTCGCGCACCGACACGCCGGCCGGGCGGGCGGCGGCGATCGCGGCCACCTCGCTGTAGCCGACGAAGTACGTCGAGAGCTGCGTCGAGGTGAGCAGCGCGCGCCGCCACTTGCCGGCCGCCTCCCCCTCCTCCTGGAAGCCCCGCCCGGTCATCAGCGCCATCGCCTCGGCCTCCGGCAGCTCCTCGCAGTGCACGAGCTGGTCCAGCAGCGCGTTGATGGTCATCCGGAGCTGCATCTTGAGCTGCTGCAACCGCACCGGCAGGCCGCCGAAGCCGAGGCCCGCCATCAGCTCCTCCGTGTAGACCGCCCAGCCCTCGATGAAGGGGCCCGACTCGGTCAGCGCGCGTACGCGGGTGGGGCCGACGTGCCGGCGGGCGTGGGCGAGCTGGAGGAAGTGCCCCGGCATCGCCTCGTGCACCGTCAGGTTGCGGATCATGTGGTCGTTGTACTCCCGGTAGAACGACTCGACCCGGTGCGCGGGCCAGTCCGCCGGGGTGGGCGCGATGCAGTAGAAGGTCGGCACGTCCGCCGTCTCCAGCGGGCCGGGCGAGTCGCAGTAGGCGACCGCCACGCCCCGGGCGAACTGGGGCATCTCCTGGATCACGCACGGGTCGTCGACCAGGGTGACCAGGTCGTGGGCGCGCACGAAGTCGGTCGCCTCGTCCAGGGTGACCGAGGCGAGGTCCACGATGGTGTGGTCGTCCGGGTGCTCGGCGGCCAGCAGGTCCAGCGCCCGGCGTACCGTCTCGTCGTCGGCCGGGCCGCCGACCAGCTCGACGGCCGCCGCGCGGATCTCCTCGCCGACCCGGTCCAGGTTGGCCCAGGCCCGGCGCTGGATCTCGGCGGCGCCCAGCTCGGTGTCGAGGGTGTGCCACAGCCGCGCCTCCCAGCGGCGGCGGCCCAGCCGCGGGTCCCGCCCGGGGCCGGCGTCGGCGGCCAGGCCCTGACGCAGCCACGCGACGAACTCCTCCAGCGCCGCGATCGCCGCCGTAGCCGCCGGCTCGACCCGGTCGTAGAGGGCGGGGGCCTGCGCGAGCAGCGCCGGCACCTCGTCGCGGATCAGCGCCGCCGCGCCGGTGAACTGCCCGACCGCCGTCTCGGCGTGGATGCGCGGCATGTCGCGCAGCGTCGCGCGCGCGGTCGCCAGCGCGTCCGGTACGGCGGCGAGCCGACCGGCCAGGCTGGTCAGCCGCACGTCCGCCGGGGCGTACGGGCGGGCGAGCAGCGCGTGCAGCAGCGGCCCGGGGTTGTGCCGCAGCGGGTCCCACTCGTGTGCGCGGATGTCGCCGGACTCGAACAGCTCCCGGTCCACGAACGAGGTGAGCAGCGCGTGGTCGACGCGCTCCTCGACGTCCAGGGCGTCCGGGTCCAGCTCGGCGAGCGCGTCCGCGGCCTCCTTGAGCATGGTCCGGTCGGCCGCGACCGCCCCGGCGGAGAGGTCCGGCAGTCGGTCGTCGTACCGGTGGTCGCCGGTGGAGGTCGCGAGCCCGGGCCGGCTCTGGAGCAACGCGTCGACGATCCGCTCCGCGAGCGGCACAAACGATTCCACCCGCCGACCCTACCGGGTCGGCTCAGGCCTTTTCGGCGGCGCGGACCGCGTCCGCGTAGGCCAGGGCGGCGCGGCGCAGGGCCGCCTCCGGGTCCAGGCCCGCCTCGCGGGCCGCCGCGACCGTGGCGAGCAGGCCCGCGCCGAGCCGCGCCTCCGGGTCCACCTGGGAGTCCGCGAGGGGCGGTGGTACGGCGAGGCCGACCCGCCCGGCGCGCTCCAGGATCTTGGCGGCCAGGGCGAGTGCGGGCTGGCTCAGCGCGATGCCGTCGAGCACCGAGTCACGCGCCTTCTCGGCCCGCTTGATCCGCTCCCAGCTCGCCTCGATCTCCTCCAGGGTGCCCGCCGCCGCGTCGGCGAAGACGTGCGGGTTGCGCCGGACCATCTTGTCGACCAGCCCGCCGGCCACGTCGTCGACGGTCCACCGCTGCCCCTCGGGCAGCTCCTCGGCGAGGCGGGCGTGCAGCACCACCTGGAGCAGCACGTCGCCCAGCTCCTCGCGCAGCGCGTCGGTGTCCCCGGCGCTGATCGCGTCGTACGCCTCGTAGCACTCCTCCAGCAGGAAGCCGGCGAGGCTGCGGTGGGTCTGCGCGCGCTTCCAGGGGTCGCCGCCCGGGGAGGCCAGCCGGTCCATCACCGCCACCGCGTCGAGCAGCCGGGCGCCCGGCGGGTCCCAGGAGCCGTACATCAGCTCCAGCTCGGCCAGGACGGGCTCGCGGGCCAGCCGCAGGCCCAGCTCGCGGGCCAGCGACTCGTCGCCGGCCGGGCCGGCCAGCCACACCGCGACGCCGTGCGTCGCCGCCGCGTCGAGCAACGCCTGCGTCGCCCGGCCGTCGACCACCGTGACCTCGGCGCCCGCCGCGCGGACCGCCGTCGTCAGCTCGCTCTCCGCCCCCGCCAGCACCGGATGCCGGCGTACGACGTCCCAGGCGGCGGCGGTCAGCAGCCCGGCCGGCAGCCGGGGCGAGGTGACGAGCAGGACGATCCGGGCGGACATGCTCAGCTGTCGGTCCCGCCGGCCGCCTGCGGCCCGGCGGTGGGCAGCGGATCCGGGGTGGAGACGTCGGTGACCGCGTCGGAGCCGGCCTCGCCCAGCGGCACGCTCACGGCCGGCGCGTTGCCGGAGAAGCTCAGCACCGGGAACTCCAGCGGGCGGTAGCGGGGGTTGACCGTCACGTCGTACGCGGCGACCGCCTCGGCCAGCGACTTGCGGGTGGCCAGCGCGCCGCGCAGCTGCTCGCCGTCGAGCTGGCGGGCGGCAGCCTCGTCGGGCACGTCGGCCGGGATGGCGCCCGCCTTGCGGCCCGCCGCCACCACGTCCTTCAGGTCCTGCGCGGTCGGCTCGGCCGGCGCACCGGTCGGCACCCCCGACAGGCAGTTGTAGAGCTCGGCGGACTGGCGCACGTAGCCGGTGTCGGGCGACAGGCCCATCTGCTGGGCGAGCTGCTCCGCCGCGACCTGCCCGCGCGGCTGGTAGTTCTTGTCCGCGGAGAGCCGCTCGCAGACCTCGGAGAGCACCAGCATGCTGACGATCTGGCCGCGGTCGGGCAGCTGCGGCACCTGCGCCGGGGGTTGCCCCTCGGGCGCCGCGGGCTGCCCCGTCGGCGTCGGGTTCTTCGCCCGCAGGTCGTCCACGACCCCGGTGACGGCATCCTCGGTGATCCGCAGGTCACCGACGTAGGCGGCGACACCGGGCTCGGCACGGCAACCGGAGAGGGCGACGAGGCCGAGCGCCACGCTGGCGACGGCGACAAGACGGCGAGCACGCATGTCGGTCACTCTCTCATGCCGCCCGGGGCCCCCGTGACACCGCCCACCGGTCTCCCCGCGCGTCCGTCCCGTGCCGGCCCGGGTCCCCGCCCCCTGGTCGCTCGCCGGCTGCCGGCCGGCCATCGTCGATCGCCGCTCACCGGGCGGAGGCTCCCGCCACCGCCGGCTCCCCCAGCACGTCCTTCAGCAGCTGGGCGCACCACTCCAGCAGGGCCTGGTCGCGCAGCGGCTCGCCGCCCACCCGCCGGGTGCTCGGCCGGGGCACGCTGACCTGGTCGAGGGCCTGCTTGTAGACCGAGTCCGGGTGGTAGCGCTTGAGCCGCAGCTGCTTCGAGTCGGGCAGCGGCAACGGGCCGAACCGGATGTGCTTGCCCTGCATGGAGACGTCGGTCAGGCCGTACCGGCGGGCCAGCAGCCGGAACCGGGCCACGGCGACGAGGTTCTGCACCGGCGCGGGCGGCTCGCCGTAGCGGTCCGTCATCTCGGCGACCACCTCGCGCAGTCGCTCCTCGTCGCGGGCCTCGGCGAGCTTGCGGTACATCTCCAGGCGCAGCCGCTCCACGGCGACGTAGTCGTGCGGCAGGTGGGCGTCGACCGGCAGGTCGACCTTGACCTCGGTCTCCTCCTCCGGGCGCTCGCCCTTGAACGCGGAGACCGCCTCGCCGACCATCCGCACGTACAGGTCGAAGCCGACACCCTCGATGTGCCCGGACTGCTCGCCGCCGAGCAGGTTGCCGGCGCCCCGGATCTCCAGGTCCTTCATCGCCACGTACATGCCGGCGCCCAGCTCGGTGTGCTGGGCGATGGTCGCCAGCCGCTCGTGGGCGTGCTCGGTGAGCGGCTTCTCCGGCGGGTAGAGGAAGTACGCGTACGCCCGCTCCCGGCCCCGGCCGACCCGGCCGCGGATCTGGTGCAGCTGGGCCAGGCCGAGCAGGTCGGCCCGCTCCACGATCAGGGTGTTGGCGTTGGGGATGTCGATGCCGGACTCCACGATCGTGGTGCAGACCAGCACGTCGAACTCCTTCTCCCAGAAGCCGACCATGACCTTCTCCAGGGCCTCCTCGCCCATCTGGCCGTGCGCCACCGCGACCCGCGCCTCGGGCACCAGCTCGCGCAGCTTCCGGGCCGTCTTCTCGATCGACTCGACCCGGTTGTGCAGGTAGAAGACCTGCCCGTCGCGGAGCAGCTCCCGGTGGATGGAGGCGGCCACCTGCCGCTCGTCGTACGCCCCGACGAAGGTCAGCACCGGGTGCCGCTCCTCCGGCGGGGTGGCGATGGTGGACATCTCCCGGATGCCGGTGATCGCCATCTCCAGGGTGCGCGGGATCGGGGTGGCCGACATGCTGAGCACGTCGACCGAGGCGCGCATCGTCTTCAGGTGCTCCTTGTGCTCGACGCCGAAGCGCTGCTCCTCGTCGACGATGACCAGGCCGAGCGACTTGAACCGGGTGGCCGCCTGGAGCAGCCGGTGGGTGCCGATGACGATGTCGGCGGTGCCCGCGGCGGCCATCTCCAGGGTCCGCTCGGCCTCCTTGGGCGTCTGGAAGCGGGAGAGCTGCTTGATGGTCACCGGGAACTGGCTCATCCGCTCGGCAAACGTGTTGTAGTGCTGCTGCACCAGCAGCGTGGTGGGGACCAGCACCGCCACCTGCTTGCCGTCCTGCACCGCCTTGAACGCCGCCCGGACCGCGATCTCCGTCTTGCCGTAGCCGACGTCGCCGCAGATCAGCCGGTCCATCGGGACGGTCTGCTCCATGTCCCGCTTGACCTCCTCGATGGCGGCGAGCTGATCCGGCGTCTCCTGCCACGGGAAGGCGTCCTCCAGCTCCCGCTGCCACGGCGTGTCGGGGCCGAAGTTGTGCCCCTTCGACGCCTTACGGGCCGCGTAGAGCTGGATGAGCTGGGCGGCGATCTCCTTGACCGCCTTGCGGGCCCGGGCCTTGGACTTCTGCCAGTCCGAGCCGCCCATCTTGTGCAGGGTGGGCTGCTCCCCGCCGACGTAGCGGGAGAGCTGGTCGAGCTGGTCGGTGGGGACGAAGAGCCGGTCGCCGGGCTGGCCGCGCTTGCTCGGGGCGTACTCGATGACCAGGTATTCCCGCGAGGCGCCGTTGACGGTGCGCTGCACCAGCTCGACGTAGCGGCCGATGCCGTGCTGCTCGTGCACGACGTGGTCGCCGGCCTTGAGCTCCAGGGGATCGATGGTGTTGCGCCGCCGGCTCGGCATCTTGCGCATGTCGCGGGTGGAGGTGCCCCGCCCGCCGGTGACGTCGTTGCCGGTGAGCAGCACGAACCGGGACGCCTCGTCGACGAAGCCGCCGGTCAGGCTGCCGCAGGCGACCAGCACCTCGCCGGGGGCGGGTGCGGCCGGGATCTCCTCGGTCAGCCGCGCGCCGAGGCCGGCGTCGCGGAGCACCTCGACCGCCCGCTGGGCGGGACCGTGCCCCTCGAAGACCAGCGCGACCGACCAGCCCTCGCCGGTCCAGCGCTTGAGGTCGTCGACCACCCGGGCGGTCTCGCCGTGGTAGAGCGGGGCCGGCTGCGCGGAGAGGGTCACGGCGATCGCGTCGTCGGGGGTGACGTCGTACGCCTCCGGCCCGTCCTCCCAGGGCTGCCGGGCCGGGGCGGCGTCCGCCTCGACCAGGCCGAACGGCGACAGCGTCCACCAGGGCTGGCGCAGCTTCGCCGCGACGGCGCGTACGTCGGCCAAGGTCCGGAAGGCGGCGGCGCCGAGGTCGACCGGGGCCTGGCCACCGACGGCGGCCGCGGCCCAGCTCGCCTGGAGGAACTCGTCGGAGGTACGCACCAGGTCGTGCGCCCGGGTGCGGATGCGCTCCGGGTCGCAGAGGAGCACGTGGGTGCCGGCCGGCATGGCGTCCAGCAGCAGCTCCATCGAGTCGGCGCCGATGAGCGCCGGGGCGAGGGACTCCATGCCCTCCACCGGGATGCCCTCGGCCAGCTTGTCGAGGATCTCGGCCAGCTCCGGGTGCTCCTCGGCGAGGGCGGCGGCCCGCTTGCGCACCGACGGGGTGAGCAGCAGCTCCCGGCAGGGCGGCGCCCACAGCTGCGGCACCTGCTCGATGGTGCGCTGGTCGGCGACGGCGAAGGTGCGGATCTCCTCCACCTCGTCGCCCCAGAACTCGACCCGCGACGGGTGCTCGTCGGTGGGCGGAAAGATGTCGAGGATGCCGCCGCGCACGGCGAACTCGCCCCGCTTGGTGACCAGGTCGACCCGCGCGTACGCCATGTCGATGAGCCGGCGGGCGACCTCCTCCAGGTCGGCTTCCTGCCCGGCGGCGAGCTGCACCGGCTCCAGGTCGCCGAGCCCCTTGAGCTGCGGTTGCAGCAACGACCGGACGGGCGCCACGACCACCCGCAGCGGCCCGGTGCGGCCGTGCGCGTCCGCCGACCCGGGGTGCGCCAGGCGGCGCAGCACGGCCAGCCGCCGGCCGACCGTGTCGGAACGGGGCGACAGGCGCTCGTGGGGCAGCGTCTCCCAGGACGGGAAGACCGTCACCTGCTCGGGCGGGAGCAGGCCGCCCAGCGCGGCGGCCAGGTCGTCGGCCTCGCGGGTGGTGGCCGTCACGGCGAGCACCGGACGACCCGCGCCGCCGCCCGGCCCGCCGTCGCCGGCCTGGTCGGCCGCGACGGCGGCGACCGCGAACGGGCGCAGCGCGGGCGGCGCGGTGATGTCGAGGCCGTCGACCTGCGCGGCACCGGAGCGCGCCAGGTCACGTGCCCGGGCCAGCCCCGGGTCGGCCAGGGCGGCGGAGAACAGACCGGTGAGCATGTGATCACTTCCAGCGGACGACACGACGATCACCCCTCGTCCGGTCGGACGGGGGGTCCACCGGTCGACACTATCTCTCCGGTCGGACGAACCACCCCCGCGTAGGTTGGTTCCTCGACAATCCGCGTTGGGCCACCCGAGGGGAGAACGGATGCCTGAGGGAAACGGCAGCGACCCGCGCCGGAAGACCACGCCCGGCCGGTGGCGGGTGCTGGGTCACCCGGACGGGATCCTGATCTACGAGGTGCGCTGCATCGTCGAGAGCCACGGCTGGACCGAACCCGCCGTCGAGAGGTTCTACAACCTCATCCTCGGGCGGTCGGGGGCGTACCGGCGGCGGCTCAACGGTCGTACGACGTTCTCGGACGCCACCTCGGTGCTGCTCACCCGGCCGGGCGACGAGATGTCCGTGTCCCACCCGCTGGGCTGCGGCGACTCGTACACCTGCGTGCAGGTCGATCCGGCGGTGCTGGCCGAGCGCCCGGACGGGGCCCGCTGGTTGGAGACCGCCGGCTGGGAGGGCACCTCCGACGCGGCGCTCGACCTGGCGCACCGGATGCTCATCGCGGAGTTCCGTCGGGGGCTGGACCGCTTCGAGATGGCGGAGCGGCTGCACCGCTTCCTCGACGGGGTGCTCAGCCTCGCCGACGCCCGTACCGAACCGCCGGAGGCGGACCTGGCCCGCGCGGTCGGCCGGCGGCCCGCCACCCAGGCCGCCCACCGTCGCCTGGCCGACCGGGCGCGTGAGGTGCTCACCGCCGGCGACTTCTCGCTCGGCCTCGACGAGGTGGCCCGGGAGGTGGGCGCCTCTCCGCACCACCTGAGCCGGGTGTTCCACCGGGTCACCGGCAGCAGCCTCACCGCCTACCGGAACCGGCTGCGGGTCCGGGCGGTGCTGGACACCCTCGCCGAGGCGGACGGACGGCCGCTGCGCGCCGTGGCGGCGGAGCACGGCTTCGCCGACCAGGCCCACCTCACCCGGGTCGTCCGGGACCACCTCGGCCACCCCCCGGCCCACCTGCGCCGTCTCCTCACCCGCACCCGGCCGACCTGACCCACCCGCCCCTCGGTGCCGCCCCTCGGTGCCCCGGGCCGGGGCGGGTCGTCGGGTTGGATCGATCGGGGTGGGGCGGGGAGTGCTAGGGCCGGAATCGTCGAGCCGGGGTGAAACGAGCATCGATGTTCAAGACCCCGGCCCGCCCGGCGGCCGAAGATGGGATTCGTCAGCCGGGATCGAGCCGCCGGATCGGCGGTCGCGGGGTGCGCGGACCTGTTCGGGGAGGCCCGCAGCTCCATCCGGCTGCGACCTCGGCGACGGCGAAACGCCGTCGCTGCCCACCGGCGGTGCCGTGCACCCCCCTGTACGGCACTCCGGTGGGCGCGGGGCAGCCCGATCGAAGGATCTTGACTGGCACGGCCGGTCGTGATCGGCTGCGCTGATGGGCAACCAGTGGCGGGCACAGTTCGACGCGGAGGTCACCTTCGCCAACGGCGGCGGGCTGCGGACGGACGGGTTCCGCCTGGACATCCCCGGCCGCGACATCACCGACGACGAGCTGGCGGCGCTGTTCGTCCGGCACCTCGGGCTGCTGATGGTGGCCGAGGTGCGGATCACCGGCCGGACGATCGTCGAGGAGCCGCACAAGGGCGGCCGGGGCGTGGCCGCCGGGGCCGGCGCGGATGGCAGTTCCCGGCGACGCCTGATCGAGCTGAGCCACGTGGTCGCCGACGGCATGACGACCCTGCCGGGCTGGCCGGCACCGCGGATCACCGAGTGGCTGACGCGGGAGGCGTCGCGGGCCAACTACGCCCCCGGCACCGAGTTCCAGGTGGGGCGGATCGACATGATCGCCAACACGGGCACGTACCTGGACACGCCCGCCCACCGCTTCGCCGGGGGCGCCGACCTCGCCGCCACCCCGCTGGACCGCCTCGCCGACCTGCCCGCCGTCGTGGTCCGGGTGCCGGCCGGCACCCGCGCGGTGGACCGGCTGTTGCTGGCCCCGTACGACGTCGTCGGGCACGCGGTGCTGCTGCACACGGGTTGGTCGACGCACTTCGGCACCGACCGGTACGGCGCGCCGGAGGCGCCCTACCTCACCGGGGACGGCGCCCGGGCCCTGGTCGACGCGGGCGCCGCCCTGGTCGGCATCGACTCGATCAACATCGACGACATGAGCCCGGCGGCGGCTGGCGAGCGGCCGGCGCACAGCACCCTGCTGGCCGCCGGCGTCCCGATCGTGGAGCACCTGACCGGGCTCGACGCGCTGCCCCCGACCGGCTTCCGGTTCACGGCCGCCCCGCCGATGGTCGCCGGCATGGGCACCTTCCCGGTACGGGCGTTCGCGGTCGTCGACCCCACCTGACCTGCCGTACCACGGCCGCCTCCCGCCAACCTGCGGCGCCGCCCGGCCCGACCGCCCACCCGTCGGCCCAGGGCGCCGGCGGCCAGGCCGCCGGGCTCCCGCAGCCAGCGGTCGGGCTCCGGGGCCGGGCTTCGTGGCGCCGCTGGTCCACTTCAGCCGGGCGTCGGGTCGTGCCAGGCCCACACGTCCGCAGCCGGCGGCCGTGCTCCGGCAGCCAGCGGTCGGGGCACGCGTGGCGGTGTTGAGCGGCAAGGCCCCACAACACCCCGGAATCGACCTTCAGGTCAGCGCCCGAGCGGGCCGTGACCGCAAGCTGCCGCAATGCCACGGGCACCGCACGTTCCCAGAGAGTTGGCGTTCCTCCCGTTCTCCGGCAGTCGGGCCGTCGCCGCCGGCCTGGTCACCTGGCGGATGCTCCGTGGGCCGTCCTGGCGCCGGCTGCTGCCCGGCATCTACGTCCACGTCGCCGGTTACCGGGAGAACGACCACCGGATGTGGTGCGACGCCGTCGCCCTGACCCTGCCGGCGGGGGCCGCCATCAGCGGTCTCAGCGCGGCATTCCTGTGGGGCGTGGACCTCCTGCCACGCGCGAGCCCCGTCTTCGTCACGCTTCCGGGGGCGGCCCGCCGACGCTCCACTCAACGTGTGTCGGTCGACCAGAGGTCCCTCTCCGCCCGGGAGATCACCCGGTTCGCCGGCTTGCCGGTCACCACCAGCGTCCGCACGGCCTTCGACCTCGGGCGGCAGCTGCCCCGGACGGACGCGCTGGTGGCGGTGGACGCGCTGCTGCATCGGCGGGTGGTCAACCTCCCCGCGTTGGGCGGCTACCTGGACACGCACAACGGCTGGCCCGGCACCGCCCAACTGCGCGAGGTGCTGACGCTGGCCGAGCCGCTGAGCGAGTCCCCGATGGAGACCCGGCTCCGGCTCCTCCTGCACGACGCCGGGCTGCCGCTCCTGACCGCACAGCACGACGTGCATGGCGCCCACGCGCAGCGAGGACGGATCTTCCTCGGCCGCGTCGACCTTGCCTACCCCCGGTGGCAGATCGCCATCGAGTACGAGGGTGACCACCACCGGGAGCGCACCCACTTCCAGCGCGATGTAGCTCGGCTCAACGCCCTGCGTGCGGCGGGCTGGTTGGTGCTGCGCTTCACGGCGGACGACGTACTGCGGCACCCCGCCCGAATTGTCCGCCTGGTCACTGCCGCAATCCACGAACGCCACAACTGATCACGCCCCTGCCGACGGTGATCAGGACGTCATGGACCCTGAAACGGCCGGGTTACGTCCATGGCGTCCTGATCACCGGGGGCCCGCGCGAGGGCGGCGCGGCGGGGCGCCTGCGGGCAAGGGCGGGGGCACGCCCGCGTGTCACCGGCGCCGGCGCAAGCGGCGCCCGGGCGGGAAGGTGCGAAGGTGCGAAGGCGGGAAGGCAGGGCGCTCGGGTGGGAGGGGTGGCGCGCACCGCCGCCCCCGCCGCCAGGTCGTCAGTAGCGGACCGAGATGCGGCGCTCGACGGCGTCGATCCGGATCTCGCCGCCGTACGGGACGATCAGCTGCGGGTCGGTGTGGCCGAGGTCGACGTCGAAGACCACCACGGCGTCGGGGCGGTAGGTGGCGAGTGCCCGGGTGACCGCCTCCCGCTGCGCGTCCGCCCAGTCCCGCCGCTCGTCGGGGGTGTGCGGTCGTTCGAAGTCCCACGCCTTCGGCCGGCCGACGAGGACCGCCGGGAAGCCGGCGAGCAGTCCCCGCTCCCCCATGTTGCGCAGGATCCGGAACACCTCGGTGGCCGGGGGCAGTTCCTCGGAGGTCTCGACCATCAGCACCGACCCGGCCAGGTCCCCGGCCGGGGGAACCCGGTCGGCGGCGAGCAGCCAGTGCAGGATCTCCAGGTTGCCGCCCCAGGTGCGCCCCTCGACCACCGTCGACGGCCCCTGCCAGCGCCAGCCCTCGCCCGGGAGCATCTCCGGCTCGTCGGCCAGCGTCGCCGGGTCCCGCCAGTCGTTCGGCCGGTCGCCCCACTCCGGCGCGGGCGTGAGGTCGTACCAGCCGGAGGTGAAGAGGGCCGCCCGCAGCGAGTCGAAGGTCAGCGGGTGCGGGCTGCCCGACCGGCCGAGGTGCACCAGCACCGACCCGCCGTGGTACGACACGACGCCCAGCCGGTACAGGTGGTTGAGGACGTTGGTGTTGTCGGAGTAGCCGAAGTACGGCTTCGGGTTGGCCCGCAGCACGTCGTCGTCCAGGTGCGGGGTGACCGTGATCAGGTCGTCCCCGCCCACCGTGGCGAGCACTGCCGTGATCGTCGGGTCGGCGAAGGCGGCGGTCAGGTCCCGGGCCCGGTCGCGCGGGTCGGCGCCGAGTACCCGGGTCGTCGGGTACTCCACCGGCTCCAGGCCGAACTCCTCGCGCAGCCGGCGCAGCCCCAGCTCGTACACGTGGGGGAAGAGGGCCGGCAGGCCGGCGGAGGGCGAGACGACCGCGACCCGGTCTCCCGGTCGGGGCTTGGGGGGATAGCTCGGCGACGTCATGACCGGACGCTACCGACCGGCGGAACCGGTTTTCCCAATGACCGGCCCGCCGACCACCTGGCCCGCCGGCCCATCGCCCGCCGGCCCCGGGCCGCGAAACGGCACTCACCGGGCACGCGCCGACCTAGGCTGACGGCGTGGATCAGGAGATACGCGACAGGCTGCCGCGTACCGCCGCGCTGCTGCTCGGCACCCTGGTGCTCGCCACGGCGTTCATCACCGCGTACGTCGGTGCGCTGCACCGGCCGACGCCGCGCGACGTGCCGGTGGGGGTGGTGCGCGGCGACCAGAAGGCGCAGGCCCTCCTCGGCGCCGTGCGGAACCAGACCGACACCCTCGAAGCAGTCGGGTACGACGACCCGGCGGCCGCCGACGACGGCCTGCTCACCCGCCAGGTGTACGGGGTGCTCACCGCCACGGCCGAGGGCGGACTGGTCCTGACCACCGCCAGCGCCGCCGCGCCGGCCGCGACCGACGTCGTCGTCGAGGTGCTCGGCACCGCCGCCCGGCAGGCGGAGATGCCGTTGCGCGTGACCGACGAGGTCCCGGTGGCGTCGACCGACCCGCGCGGGCTCGTGCCGTTCTACCTGGCCGTCGGGTACGTGCTGGGCGGGTACCTCGCCGCCACCGTGCTCGGCCTGGGTAACGGCACGGCCCCACGCAGCCTGCGCCGCGCCGGGCTGCGGATCGCCGCGCTCGCCGCGTACAGCCTGGTGCTCGGGGTCGTCGGCGCGGTCGTGGTCGGGCCCGTCCTGGACGTGTGGGACCACGACCTGGTCGGTATCGCCGCGAGCGGGGCGCTGGCCGTCCTCGCGGCGGCGATGATCGCCTCGGCGGTGCAGGGCTGGCTGGGGCTGTTCGGCACCGGGCTGGTGATCCTGCTGCTGGTCGTGCTCGGCAACCCCGGTTCCGGCGGCATCTACGCCCCCGAGTTCCTTCCCACCTGGCTGCGCGGCATGCACCGGTGGAACGTGCCGGGGCTCGCCACCGACCTGCTGAAGTCCGTCGTCTACTTCGACCGTCGGTCGACGGGCTGGCCGGTCGCCGGGCTCACCATCTGGACGGCGCTGGGCGTGGCGGGTGTGCTCAGCGCCACGCTGTTCCACGCCCGCCGCCGGGCCGCCCGCCGCACCGCACCCGCCCCCGCCAGCGAAGACGTGCCCGGCGCCGGCTGATACGCGAGGAGGGGCCACCTGCCGTGCCCCGGGCGATTGCAAGGGTCCCCCTCCTTCCCGGCGGGGGACGCGGATACGATCCAGGGAGTCGGACAGCGCTGTCCTTCGTACTCGCGTAAGGAGCGCATCGTGACCGACCAGCACGACCACGACGGCCCCGACGCCGCCCTGCGGGCCGACATCCGCCGCCTCGGCACCCTGCTCGGGCAGACCCTCGCCCGCCAGGAGGGTCGGCCGCTGCTCGACCTCGTCGAGGAGATCCGCGCCCAGGTGCGGTCCGACGCGCCCACCGCCGCGCAGCGCCTCGCCGGCCTGGACGTCACCACCGGCACCAAGCTGGCCCGCGCCTTCTCCACCTACTTCCACCTCGCCAACATCACCGAGCAGGTGCACCGGGCCCGGGAGCTGCGGCGCCGCCGGGCGGTGCAGGGCGGCTGGCTGGACCAGGCGGCCAAGATGATCGCCGAGCGTGGGGTGCCGGCCGAGGAGATCGCCGCGGCGGCCCGGCGGCTGGCGGTACGGCCCGTCTTCACCGCCCACCCGACCGAGGCGGCCCGCCGGTCGATCCTGTCCAAGCTGCGCGCCATCGCCGACGAGCTGGACACCGAGACCGCGAACGCGATCCTCTACGGCGCCAGCGACGAGGGCCCCGCCAACCGCCGCCTCGCGGAACTGCTCGACCTGATGTGGCAGACCGACGAGCTGCGGCTGGACCGGCCGGATCCGACCGACGAGGCCCGCAACGCCATCTACTACCTGCGCGACCTGTACGCCGAGGCCGCCCCGCAGGTCCTCGACGACCTCGCCGACACGCTGCGCACCCTCGGCGTGGAGACCTCCCCGACCGCCCGGCCGTTGTCCTTCGGCACCTGGATCGGCGGCGACCGCGACGGCAACCCGTTCGTCACCCCCGCGGTGACCCGCGAGGTGCTGACGATCCAGCACGAGCACGGCATCGCGGCCACCGAGAAGGCGATGGACCACCTGATCGACGAGGTGTCGGTGTCCCGACGGCTGCGCGGGGTGTCGCTCGACCTCTCCGCCAGCCTCGCCGCCGACCTGGACGCGCTGCCCGAGGTGGCGGCCCGGTTCCGCCGGGTCAACGCCGAGGAGCCGTACCGGCTCAAGGCCCGCTGCGTGAAGGCGAAGCTGGCCAACACCCGGCAGCGGCTGCGCCAGGGCACCGCGCACGTGCCCGGGCGGGACTACCGCGGCTCCGCCGAGCTGGTCGCCGACCTGGAGCTGCTGCGCGCCTCGCTGGCCCGCAACGCCGGCCAGCTCACCGCCGTGGGCCGGCTCGCCTCCACCATCCGTACGGTCTCCGCGTTCGGGCTGCACCTGGCGACCATGGACGTCCGGGAGCACGCCGAGGCGCACCACGCGGTGCTCGCCCAGCTCTACGCGGCCGTCGGCGAGGTCTCCGACTACCCGTCGCTGAGCCGGCTGGAGCGGACGAAGCTGCTCGCCGACGAGCTGACCGGTCGCCGGCCGCTCTCCACGCTGGACACCCCGCTGACCGAGGCGACCCGCAAGACGTTCGACGTGTTCGGCACCATCCGCGAGGCGCAGGACCGGTTCGGCAACGAGGTCATCGAGTCGTACATCGTGTCGATGACGCTCGGGGTGGACGACGTGCTCGCCGCGGTGGTGCTGGCCCGCGAGGCCGGCCTGATCGACGTGCACAGCGGCCGGTCCCGGATCGGCTTCGTGCCGCTGCTGGAGACCCCGGCCGAGCTGAACACGGGCGGCGAACTGCTCGACGAGCTGCTCTCGCTGCCGGCGTACCGGGCCCTGGTGGCGGCGCGGGGCGACGTGCAGGAGGTGATGCTGGGCTACTCCGACTCCAACAAGGAGGCCGGCATCACCACCAGCCAGTGGTCCATCCACCGGGCCCAGCGCGCGCTGCGCGACGTCGCGGCCCGACACGGCGTGCACCTGCGGCTCTTCCACGGTCGCGGCGGCACCGTGGGTCGCGGCGGCGGGCCCACGCACGAGGCGATCCTGGCCCAGCCGTACGGCACCCTGGACGGCGCGATCAAGGTCACCGAGCAGGGCGAGGTCATCTCCGACAAGTACTCCCTGCCGTCGCTGGCGCGGGAGAACCTGGAGCTGACGCTGGCCGCGGTGCTCCAGGCCACCCTGCTGCACACCGCGCCCCGGCAGCCCGCCGAGATGCTGGAACGCTGGGACGCCACGATGGAGCTGGTCTCCGACTCGGCCTTCCGGTCGTACCGGTCGCTGGTCGAGGATCCGGACCTGCCCGCGTACTTCTGGGCGTCGACGCCGACGGAGCTGCTCGGCGCGCTGAACATCGGCTCCCGGCCGGCGAAGCGGCCGAACACCGGGGCCGGACTCGCCGGGCTGCGCGCCATCCCGTGGGTGTTCGGCTGGACCCAGACCCGGCAGATCGTGCCCGGCTGGTTCGGGGTCGGCTCCGGCCTGGCCGCGGCCCGCGAGGCGGGACTGGATGACGTGCTGGCCGAGATGCACCGCAACTGGCACTTCTTCCGCACGTTCCTGTCGAACGTCGAGATGATGCTCACCAAGACCGACCTGAGCATCGCCCGCCGCTACGTCGAGACGCTGGTGCCGAAGAAGCTGCACCCGATCTTCCACCAGATCGAGCAGGAGTACGAGCTGACCAAGCGGGAGGTGCTGGCGGTGACCTCCTCGCCGGCCCTGCTGGAGAACTCGCCGGTGCTCCAGCGCACCCTGGCCGTCCGCGACACGTACCTGGAGCCGCTGCACCACCTCCAGGTGGCGCTGCTGCGCCAGTACCGGGAGTCCGGGGCGGCGGGCCGGGCGGTGGCCACCGCGCCGGGCGGCCGGCGGGCGCCGAGCGACGGTACGGCGCTGGAGCGGGCGCTGCTGACCACGGTCAACGGCATCGCCGCCGGCATGCGCAACACGGGCTGAGGGATACGTAAGGGCCCCTTCCCGACGCTTCCTGCACGGGAAGGGGCCCTTACGGACACCACCGGCGAACCCGGCCGGCGCGGTCGTCGACGTCGGCCCTACCAGTCACCGCCGCCGAAATCGCCACCGCCGAAATCTCCGCCACCGAAGCCGCCACCGCCGAAGCCGCCCATGTCACCGCCCCCGGCGTCGCCGCCGGCCTCACCGCCCTGCTCGCCGTAGCCGGTGGCGTCTCCGAAGCCCTCCTGGTAGCCGGCCTCGTAGCCGTACCCGGGATCGCCGAAGCCGGGCGAGAAGAGCGCGTCGGCGATCAGCACGCCGCCGAGGACACCCGCGCCGGCGCCCAGCGCGGTCTTCCACCACGGGGTGGAGTACCAGCCCGCCGGCACCGGCCGGCCCTGGTAGCGCCCGCCCGGGTAGTAGTAGGGGGTGTCGCGGCCGGGCTGCGGGCCGGCCTTGAAGGTCTGCCCCTGCACGTCGACCTGACGCTCCCGGGTGAGCTGCCCGGCGCCCTGCGCGGCGGCCAGCGGGGGCAGCTCGGGGCCGGGGTCGATGCCGAGCGCCACCCGGGCCGCCCGGGCGTAGGTCAGCCCCTCCAGCGCGGTCTCCCGGGCCAGGCGGTACTGCTCGACGCTGCGGGCCTGCTCCAGCTGGCTGCCGGCCGCGTTGTAACGCTCCCCGGCGTCGACGAGCGCCTGGCGCACGGCCGGGTGGTCGCCGTGCAGGTTCATCACCTGACCGCCGAGCCGCTCGTACCAGCGCTGGGCGTCGGCCCGCGCGTCTTCGAGGCGCCGGGCCTCCCGGGCGGCGCTCTCCCGGCGCCACCAGACGACCGCACCCACCAGCAGCACCACGAGGATGAGCAGCGGCAGATATCTCATGTCTGCGACGTTACCCAGGCCAGGCCAGCGTCACGCCTCCGATGGACGCAGCCCGGCGGCGGCGATCGGAGGGCCGGGCCGGGTGGCGCAGGACCGCGGCGGCCCGGGCGGGACCGGCGGGACCCGGGGTGGGTGGCCTGCGGCCGGGCTAGCGTCGCCGGCCGAGGTCCCACACGACGGCGTGCACGTCGCCGCCCGCGGGGGCCAGGTAGCCGGCGACGAGCCCCCGGTCGTTGACGAAGCCCACCCGGCCGCCCGAGCGGCCGAGATCCAGCGGGCCGAGGTCGACGCTGCGGCCCCACGCCCAGGCCACGCCGTGCTTCGCGCCGCCGGCGACCGTCGCCTCACCGACCACGGTGCCGGCGTCGTTGATCGCCATGGCCTGGCTGTACGAGCCGCCGAGCGTGCCCAGATCGGTGACGGCGCCGTGGTGCCACCGCACGGCGCGCATGTCCGTCGGGGTCTGCGCGCTGCCGGCGATCTGCCCGCGCCGGTTGATGCCGACCGGGTAGCTGTCGGTGCCGCCGAGGGTGCCGAGGTCCGTGAAGACACCGTCGTGCCACAGGAAGGCGTGCCAGCCGGAGCCGTCGACCCGCATGGTGCCGACCACCTGGCCCCGGTCGTTGATGCCGGTGGCCATGCTGGTCGCACTGGCCGGCGGCGTCAGCCGGACCAGCCTGCCGTCGCGCCACAGCGCCGCCTCGGTGGAGGTCCCGTCCGCGCTGTTGGTGAAGCCGACGACGTCACCGCGGTCGTTGATCGCCGCCGCGAGGGTGTCGCCACCTCGACCGGGCAGGTCGGTGCTGATCCCGTTCCGCCAGCGGAACGCCTTGCCGTACTGGCCGCTGTCGTCGGTGTGTCTCGTGCCGATCACCTCGCCGCGCTCGTTGACGCCGACGGCCGAGGACGGCCCGTGGACGCCGGAGAGGTCGGTCATGACGCCGTCGCGCCACCGGAACGGCCTGGTCCGCCCGTCGGCCAGGGTGGTGGTGCCGACCACCACGCCCCGCTCGTTGACGGCGGCCCCGTGGCTGTCCGTGCCCAGCGTGCCGAGGTCGGTCAGGCTCCCGTCCCGCCACACGAACGCGTGGATGCGGCCGTCGGCGGTCTGGCTGTTGCCGAGGACCAGCCCGGAGTCGGTGAGCCCGACGGGGACGCTCCAGTCGCCGCCCAGCGTGCCGAGGTCCCGCCAGCCGACGGCGCCGCCGGGCGGCGCGGCGACCGCCGCGGCCGGCGCGCCCGGCGCGGTGAGGCCGGCGAGGAGCACTCCCGCCGCCGCCGCGACGAGTGTCCGTACGGGACGCAGCCGACCAGCCATGCCGTCTCCCTCCGAGGTCCTGTCGTCACTCTGGGCCATCTCCCGGGTTCCTGTCTGCCCCGGAACGGCCCCACCTCGCCACGCTGCTCGGCACGATCGGCCACAACGTCCATCCGCGACAAAGGCGGCGAGAGCGGCACGGCGGCGCGCGGCGCGCCGGTCTGGCAAGCTCCGGGGGTGGACTTCTCGACGCTGGCCGTGGTGATCGTCTGCCTCGCCGCCGGGGGCGCGGCGGGCTGGTACGCCGCCCGGAACCGCTCGGCGACCGAAATCGCCCGGCTGGACGCCACGCTGCGGGCCACCCGGGAGGGCGAGGGGCGGCTCGAACAGTCCATGCGGGCGCTGAGCTACGAGGCCACCGCGCAGTCCCAGGAGGCGGTGGCCCGCGCCGTCGCCCCGCTGCACGACACGCTGCGCCGCTACGAGCAGCGGGTCGCCGAGCTGGAGCACGACCGGGTCGACGCGTACGCCGAACTGCGCGAGCAGGTCCGGGCGATGAGCACGGTCTCGGGCGAGCTGCGCACCGAGACGAAGCAGCTGGTGGCGGCGCTGCGCGCACCCCAGGTGCGGGGCCGCTGGGGCGAGCACCAGTTGCGCCGGATCGTCGAGGCGGCCGGCATGCTGGAGCACTGCGACTTCTCCGAGCAGGTCACCGCCGCCACCGACCACCAGGGAGTCCGACCCGACCTGGTGGTCCGGCTGCACGGCGGCCGGTCGGTGGTGGTGGACGCCAAGGCGCCGTTCGACGCCTACCTGACGGCGATGGAGGCCCGGGACGAGCGGGGCCGCGACACGCACCTCGACGCGCACGCGAAGCACCTGCGCGGACACGTCGACGCGCTGGCCGCCAAGACCTACTGGGCCGCGTTCGACAGCACGCCGGAGTTCGTGGTGCTCTTCGTGCCGGCCGACCCGTTCCTCGACGTCGCGCTGCAACGCGACCCGACGCTGCTGGAGCACGCGTTCGCCCGCAACGTGGTGCTGGCGACCCCGGCCACCCTGGTCGCGCTGCTGCGTACGGTCGCCTACTCGTGGCGGCAGGAGGCGCTGGCGCGCAACGCGGTCGCGGTGCACTCGCTGGCCCGGGAGCTCTACCGGCGACTGTCGACCCTGGGCGAGCACGTCGGCAAGCTCGGCTCGTCGCTCGGCAGCGCCGTGACCGCGTACAACCGGGCCGTGGGGTCGCTGGAGGCGCGCGTGCTGGTCAGCGCCCGCAAGCTCGCCGAGCTTGGGGTGTCGGACCAGGAGCTGGCCGCGCCCGCGCAGATCGAGCTGGCACCCCGTCAGCCGCAGGCACCGGAGCTGCTCGAAAACGCCGATGCCGGACCGCCGACCGGGCGGTCGACACTGGACTGACGACCGATACCTACCACCGCCGATGTGACAATGGACGACCGCCCATGTCACGAAGTGGTCACAACGAACTCCACGGTAGTGACAGTGACCAGCGGCAGCGCGAAGGATTCGCCTCACGCGTGCCCTGCATCTGAGGGCCCTGTTCTCTGGAGGAAAGAGAACGTGAGCAAACCCCGAAACCTGAGCCGGCGGACCTCCGCCGCGCTCTTCGCGTCGGTCGTGGCGGCCAGCGCGGTGACGGTGGCCGGCGGTGCCGCCACGGCGAGCGCCGCGCCCACCGCCGCACCCGACGCGTCCCAGGCCACCCCCGTGGAGGCTCTGGGCTCGCACGACGCCAAGCTGCTCGCCGAGGCGGAGGCGAAGAAGGCCCCGACCGTCACGCTGATCGTGGCCACCAAGAAGGGCGAGGCGAAGGACGTCGCCGCCGACCTGAAGAACCTGGGCGCCGCCGTCACCGAGCGGTACGACAGCATCGGCTACGTCCTGGCCAAGGTCCCCACCGCCAAGGTGGTCAAGGCGGCCACGCTGCCCGGCGTCTCCGCCGTCGACCTGGACGAGACCATCCAGCTGCCCGACCCGACGCCCGAGGTCGCCCCCTCCGGCAAGAAGGCGGCGAAGCAGGCTGCGACGCTGCCCGGCCCGGGTGCCGACACCCCGGCCGCCAACCCCTACATGCCGACGAACGAGATCGGCGCCGTCGACTTCGTGGCGAAGAACCCCCAGTGGGACGGCCGCGGCGTCACGATCGGCATCATGGACTCCGGTGTGGACCTCGCCCACCCGGCGCTGCAGAAGACCACCACGGGCGAGCGGAAGATCGTCGACTGGGTCACCGCGACGGACCCGTTCGAGGACGCCACCTGGCGCCCGATGCTCACCGAGGTAACCGGTCCGACGTTCACCTCCGGTGGCGCGACCTGGACGGCCCCGGCGGGCACCTACCGGTTCAACCGGTTCAGCGAGTCGATCACGGCCGCCAGCGACCCGGCCGGTGACGTCAACCGCGACGGCGACCGGACCGACACGTTCGGCATCCTCTACGACCCGGCCACCCACAACATCTGGGTGGACGCCAACCAGAACAACAACTTCACCGACGACGCCGTGATGCGGCCGTACAAGGAGAAGTTCGACGTCGGCTACTTCGGCACCGACAACGCGGCCACCCCGGTGGTCGAGCGGATCCCGTTCGTGGTCGAGTACCGCGAGGACGTGGACACCGCCCCCATCGGCGGTCCCGGCCTGGTGGACTACGTCAACATCGGCATCGTCGAGAGCACCCACGGCACCCACGTCGCCGGCATCACCGCCGCCAACGACATGCTCGGCAACGGCGCCTTCGACGGTGCCGCGCCCGGTGCCAAGCTCGTCTCGGCCCGCGCCTGCTCCTGGGGCGGCGGCTGCACGTACGCCGCCCTCACCACCGGCATGGCCGACCTGGTGATCAACCGCAAGGTCGACGTGGTCAACATGTCGATCGGCGGCCTGCCGGCGCTGAACGACGGCAACAACGCCCGCGCCGAGCTCTACAACAACCTGATCACCACCTACGGCGTGCAGATGTTCATCTCGGCCGGCAACTCCGGCCCGGGCCTGAACACCATCGGCGACCCGTCGGTGGCGGCCAACGTGGTCAGCGTGGCGGCGAGCATCAGCAAGGACACCTGGCTGGCCAACTACGGCTCCGCGGTGAAGAAGAAGAACGCGCTGTTCAACTTCTCCTCCCGCGGCCCGCGCGAGGACGGCGGCGTCAAGCCGAACATCGCCGCCCCCGGCTCGGCCATCTCCACCGCCCCGACCTGGCAGCCCGGCAACGCGGTCCCCGAGGCCGGCTACGCGCTGCCCCCGGGCTACGCGATGCTGAACGGCACCTCGATGGCCTCCCCGCAGGCCGCCGGCGCCGCCGCGCTGCTGCTGTCGGCCGCCAAGGCGACCGACAACGGCGTCACCCCGGCCGCGCTGCGCCGGGCGATCTACACCTCGGCCAAGCCGATCTCGGACGTTCCCACGTACGCCCAGGGTTACGGCATGTTCAACGTGCCGGGCGCGTGGAAGCTGCTGCGTAAGGGCGTGGAGACGCGCTCCTACACCTCCGAGGCCCCGGTCTGCACCGTCCTGTCCGGCCAGTTGGGCACCCCGAACCGGGGCACCGGCCTCTACAACCGGTGCGCCTCCACCGACGGTGGGCAGCGGATCGGCCAGTCGAAGAGCTACCAGGTCAAGGTCACCCGCACCAGCGGGCCGGCCGGCACCGTGAAGCACAACGTGGGTCTGCGCGGCAACGACGGCACCTTCAAGGCGCCGAAGACCGTCTCGCTCCCGCTGAACAAGACCGTCACCGTCTCGGTCACCGCCAAGCCCGCCACCGCCGGCGCGCACGGCGCGATCATGACGATCGACGACCCGGCCACCTCGGTGATCGACTTCGAGGTCTCCACCGTCGTCGTCGCCTCGAACGACGTGAAGAAGCCGAACTTCTCCTTCTCGGCCGAGGGCTCGGTCGACCGGAACGGCTTCACCTCGTACTTCGTGACGGTTCCGCCGGGCACGGGCGCCCTCCAGGTGAACCTCTCCGGCATCGCCACCGGTTCGCAGACCCGGTTCATCGCCTTCAACCCGTACGGCGTCCCGGTGGAGAGCACCTCCAGCCTCGCCTGCTACACCAACTTCTCCGACGCCAACGCCTGCAAGCCGCAGGAGCGCGACTACCAGAACCCGATCGCCGGGGTCTGGGAGATCGAGGTGGAGTCCCGTCGGACCTCGCCGTCGCTGAACAACCCGTTCCAGCTCACGGCGCGGGTGCAGGGTGTCGCGGTCGAGCCGGCCGTGGTCGAGCTGCCGTCGGTCACCGCCGGTGCGGCGACCCCGGTGACCTGGTCGCTGACCAACACCTTCGGCCCGGTCGCGGTGACCGGCCAGGGCGGCCCGCTCTCCAGCGTCCACGCTGAGCGGCCGACCATCGTCGAGGGCGCGTCGCAGGAGTACACCGTGGAGGTGCCGGCGGGCGCGACCCGCTTCACCGCCCGGATCGGCAACCCGGCCAGCGCCGCGGCCGACCTCGACCTCTACGTCTTCCGCGGTACCGCGGAGGTCGGTCGGGCCGCCGACGGCGACTCCGAGGAGGCCGTGACCATCAACAACCCGCCGGCGGGCACCTACCGGGTGGTCGTCGAGGGTTACGCGGTGGACGGGGCCGGTGGCAGCACCGCCTACGACTACCAGGACTCGTTCTCCGCGGCGGCGCTGGGCAGCCTCTCGGCGCCCGCCACCCCGCTCAACCTGGCCCACGGCGCCACCGCCACCCTCACCGGTACGGTGACCGCCCAGTCCACCCCGGTCGCCGGTCGGGCGCTCTTCGGTGAGCTGTCCCTGGTGACCACCGAGGGCGCGGTCGTCGGCCGCGGTGCCGTCTCCATCGGCACCGTGAACTGACCCGTCCCGCACCGGAACACCGGAGCCCGTCCCCACCCGGGGGCGGGCTCCGCCCGTTCCGGCGACTTCCGTCGCGACGCACGGGCCCGGGCCGTCCCGCGACGCACGGGCCGGGGTGCCCCGCGACGCACGGGCCCGGGCCGCCCCGCGATGTACAGGCTCAGGACGTCCCGCGACGCACGGGCCCGGGGTGCCCCGCGACGCGACCGCGAGTGGACGGGCTCCGGCCTCTCCGGTCAGTCGTGGCGGGCGATCTCGGGGCGTCCCGACGCGGACGGGCTCCGGCCCCTCCGGTCAGCCGCGGCGGGCGGTCTCGACCAGGAAGGGCGTGCCCTGCTGGCAGGTCGTGAGCAGGTCGCGCTGGACCCGGCCGGTGACCGTGACCTTCGCGCCCGCCTTCAGCAGGTCGCGCGGGCCGCCGATCAACAGGTAGTTGTCGAGCAGCAGGCAGTTGGGCTCCACCCCGGAGGTGACGGTCCCGGTCAGGGTGGTGCCGCCGGCCGGCGGCGTCTTCGTCGGCCCCCCGCTGGGCCGCGTGGGCGGGGGCAGGGCCGGCCCCGTCGGGTCCACCGGGTCGCCGGGGGTCGGCGGGGCCGTGGGGAGGCTCGGATCAGGGCTGGGCGGGCTGGTCACCGGCTGCGCTCCCGTCGGGGTCGGGGTGGGGGTGTCGCCGGTACCGTCCTGCCCGCCGCAGGCGCTCAGCGCCACGCAGACGGCCAGCGCGGAGACGGCGAGCCGAAGAGTCCTCATACCCGTGTCTGACGCAGCGGGGCCGCGTGCCGTTCCCGCCGGTCAGCCGCGGGCCGCGGCGGCGGCCTTCATGTCCCGCTTGAGCTCCTGCGGCAGCGAGAAGGTCAGCCGCTCGTTGGCGGTCACCACCTCGTCGACGTCGGTGAAGCCCCGCGCGGCGAGGTGGGCGAGCACCTCCTGCACGAGCTGGTCGGGAACGCTGGCACCCGAGGTCAGGCCGACCGTACGCGCCCCCGCCAGCCACGCGTCGTCGATCTCGTGCGCGAAGTCGACGAGGTGACCGGCGCGCGCCCCGGCGTCCAGGGCGACCTCGACGAGGCGTACGGAGTTGGAGGAGTTGGTCGAGCCGACGACGATCATCACGTCGCACTCGGGCGCGATCTCCTTGACCACGTGCTGCCGGTTTGAGGTGGCGTAGCAGATGTCGTCGCTGGGCGGCGACTGGAGCATCGGCAGCCGCTTCTTGAGCCGGGCCACCGTCTCCAGCGTCTCGTCGACCGAGAGGGTGGTCTGGGAGAGCCAGACGACCTTGTTCGGGTCGCGGACGGTGATCCGGTCGGCGTCCTCCGGGCCGTCCACGAGCTGGATGTGCTCGGGGGCCTCGCCGGAGGTGCCGATGACCTCCTCGTGCCCCTCGTGGCCGATCAGCAGGATGTCGTAGTCCTCGGCGGCGAACCGCTTCGCCTCCTGGTGCACCTTGGTGACCAGCGGGCAGGTCGCGTCGATCGCCCGCAGCGAACGGGTCCGGGCCTGCTCGTAGACCTCCGGGGCCACCCCGTGCGCGGAGAAGATGACGGTGGCGCCCTCCGGCACCTCCTCGTTCTCCTCCACGAAGATCGCGCCCTGGGCCTCCAGGGTCTGCACGACGTGCTTGTTGTGCACGATCTGCTTGCGTACGTAGATCGGGGCGCCGTAGAGCTTGAGTGCCTCCTCCACGGTCTGCACCGCGCGGTCCACGCCCGCGCAGTAGCCGCGGGGCTTGGCCAGGATCACGCGCTTGCCGGTCCGGGACGTCACTTCAGCCTGAGTCACCCGCCCATCGTACGTGCCGCTCCCGAGGGCGACACGGGACGCGACCGCCACCACGGCGCCGGCCGTGGCCTGCCGGAACGGGCGCGCCGGGGGCCGACGTGGCCACCGGCACGCCTCCGGAAGGCCCTTTCCGGCGCGGACGCGCCCAGGGTGATCCTGATCCCACCCTGCCCTCGCGCGGGGCCCGGCACGCCGGCCGACCGCGCGCCACCGCCGCCCGGTGCCGACCGCGCGCCGCCCGCCCCGCCGAGCGGCGCCCACCGGATCGGCCACGCCGAGTCGCCCGCGCGGGGCTGTCCGGGGCGGGCCGTAGGGTGGGCCGGTGAGCACAGGCGAGGTGGGGCGGAGCACGTCCGAGGAGCCGTGGCCGGTCCGGGTGGTCAGTCAGAAGGTCGGCGCCTGGATCGCCCGGCTGGGCTGGGTGTGGGTGGACGGGCAGGTGGCGCAGATCAGCCGCAGGCCCGGCGCCAGCACCGTCTTCCTCACGCTGCGGGACCCGTCGGCCGACCTGAGCCTGACGGTCACCACCAACCGGGACGTGCTGGACGTCGGCGCGCCCGAGCTGCGCGAGGGCGCCCGGGTGGTGCTGCACGCCAAGCCGGAGTTCTACGCCGCCCGGGGCACGCTGAGCCTGCGCGCCGACGAGATCCGGCAGGTCGGCCTCGGCGAGCTGCTGGCCCGGCTGGAGAAGCTGAAGAAGCTGCTCGCGGCCGAGGGGCTGTTCGACCGGGCGCGCAAGCGCCGGCCGCCGTTCCTGCCCAACCGGGTCGGGCTGATCACGGGCCGCGCCTCGGCCGCCGAGCGCGACGTGCTGACCAACGCCCGCCGGCGCTGGCCGGCGGTGGAGTTCCGCACGGTCAACGTGGCCGTGCAGGGGCCGAGCGCCGTTCCGCAGATCGTCGACGCGCTCAAGGTGCTGGACGCCGACCCGACCGTCGACGTGATCGTCATCGCCCGGGGCGGGGGCGGTATCGAGGACCTGCTGCCCTTCTCCGACGAGGCGCTCTGCCGGGCCGTCTTCGCCTGCCGCACGCCGGTGGTCAGCGCGATCGGCCACGAGACCGACGCGCCGCTCGTCGACTACGTCGCCGACGTACGGGCGTCGACGCCGACCGACGCCGCCAAGCGCGTGGTTCCGGACCTCACCGAGGAGGTGCGCGTCATCCGGCAGGCCCGGCACCGCCTCGAACGCGCCGTGCGCAACCTGGTGGACCGCGAGTCGCACCGGCTCGACGGCCTGCGCTCCCGGCCGGTGCTGGCCCGCCCGCAGGTGATGGTCGACCAGCGGCTCGCCGACCTGACCGGGCTGCGCCAGCGGGCCGGGCGCTGCCTGGACCACCGGCTCGCCGCCGCCGACGACGACCTGCGGCACACCCTGGCCCGGCTGCGTGCCCTCTCCCCCGCCGCGACCCTCGACCGGGGCTACGCGATCGTCCAGCGCGCCGACGGCCACGTCGTGCGCGCGGCGTCCGAGGTCGGCAAGGGCGACCCGCTCCGGGTACGCCTCGCCGACGGCGAGCTGGCCGCGACGGTCGACGGCTGAGCGGGGACGGGATCACGATGTGGTGGGATGGCAGCGATGACTGACGAGAAGAAGGACGAACGGCTCAGCTACGAGCAGGCCCGCGCCGAGCTGGCGTCGGTGGTCGAGCGGCTGGAGACCGGCGGTACGACGCTGGAGGAGTCACTGGCGCTCTGGGAGCGCGGCGAGAAGCTCGCCGACACCTGCCAGCGCTGGCTCGACGGCGCCCGCGCCCGCATCGACGCCGCCCGCCAGGACCCCACCTCCTGACCCACCCCCGCGCGTCGATCATGGAGTTGTGGTGGGCGATACAGGGCACTTTGCACCTTGTGTCACCCACCACAACTGCATGATCCACGGGGCGGGGGCGGCGGGTGGGGGTCAGTTGAAGAGGTTGTAGAGCTCCGCCGGGGCCTCGACCACCTGGTCCGCCGGGGGCTTCTGGGCGGCGGTGGCGCTGCCGTAGTCCGAGTACGTGATCCGGATGTCCTGCGCCTTGGTCTGGCCGGCAGCCGGGATCTGGATGGCCATCTCGCTGAGCCGGCCCTGCGGGTCGAGCTTCGCGGTGAACGGCACCGACTTGGCCTGCGCCCCGAGGGCCGTGATCACCGTCGGGTCCACCGAACCCGCCTCCGCCGCCTTCGACACGTCGATCGTGCCGGCGTACGCGCCCTCGCCCGTCTGACGCACCTCCGTGATGCCCTGCGTCAGCACCTCGCTGCCGGCGGGGTCGACCTTGTCGAAGTCGAAGCCGAGGTTGCGGTTGCCCTTGATCCGGGTCTGGTCCAGGTGCTGGTACTTGCCGAGGTTGAGCTTCTGCACTCCCGGCACGCTGCTGGCGGTCGTGCCGCCGAGTTCGACCTTCACCCAGCTGTCGGGCTTGTAGTGGACGAGGTCGAGCTTCATGAACAGGTCGTCGGTCGGCTTGCCGATCGTCACCCGCATCTCGGCGCTCTGGGTCGGCTCGTGCACCCGTCCCTCGGCCGTCGAGCCGACGCCGGACATGGTGAACCGGAAGTTGCCGTTGCTGATCTCACGGGTGGAGGCCAGCAGCGCCTGCTTGGCGTCGCCGGAGGCCGGGGCCGCGCTGCCGGAGGCCGCGGGCGTACCGGACGCCGAGACGGACGGGGAGGCGGAGGAGCCCGCCGTCGGGGTCCCGGAGGCGTTGCAGGCGGCCAGACCGGGAGTGAACAGGGCGGCGGCCACCAGGCCGGCGCTCAGGCGTCGAACAGTCATACGTGTCTCCCACGTGGGTCACCCGACGCACCTGGCGGCGGCCGGAAACCGGGCGGCGCACCACGTCGGCTGCGCCGCGCGGACCCCCTGAGGCCGGTTGCCGGGGCGACCGGTCCGGGTCCGCCCCACTCCTGTTCCCTGTCGCCGCGTCGCACAATCACCGGGATGTCCGGTTGCCCCGGACCGGTGACCCCGGAACGCGGAAACGGGGCGGCCGAGGCCGCCCCGTTTCCGTCCTGCCGGTGTTTACTTCAGCATCTCGTACGTCGAGGCGGGGGCCTCGACGACCTGGTCCGCCGGCGGCTTCTGCGGGGTGGTGGCCTTGCCGTAGTCGGCGTAGGCGACCTTGATGTCGTGGGCCTTGGTGTCACCGGCCGCTGGGACGGAGATGACCAGCTCGGTGAGCCGGCCCTCCGCGTCCAGCTTGGCGGTGAAGGGCAGCGACTTGGCCTGCGGGCCGAGCGCCTTGACCAGGTCGGAGTCCAGGGCGGCCGAGCCGTCGCCCACGGCGGAGGCGTCGAGCTTGCCGGCGTAGCTGCCCTCGGCGGTCTTCTGCACCTCGGAGATGCCCTTGGCGAGCACCGCGGTGCCGGCCGGGTCCAGGTCCTTCATGTTGAGGGCGAGATCGCCGCCGTCCTTGACCTTGGACTGGTCGAGGTGCTGGTACTTGCCCTTCATCTTGTCCGCGCCCGGGATCATCGCCCCCAGCTCGCCGAGGTCCATCTTCACCCAGCTGTCGGGCTCGATGTAGATCATCTCCATGCCGAAGGTCGTGCCGGAGCCGTCGTCGACCTTCATCGTGAACTGGGCGCTGTTGCTCGGCTTGTGCACCGAGCCCTGGCCGTTGACGCCGCCACCGGCGATCGTGAAGTTGAAGTTGCCCTTCTCGATCTCCTTGGTGGAGGCGAGCAGCGCTTCCTTCGGGTCGGCGGGAACGGCCGACGTTGCCGAGCCCGCGTCGGCCGGCGCGGGACCGTCCGACTTGCAGGCGGCCAGGCCGGGAACGAGCAGGGTGGCGGCGAGCACGCCGACGCTCCACCGTCGAATGTTCACAGTTGTCTCTCTTCGCGAAACGGTAAGCACCCGGCGAACCTCAGCCGCCGGGCAGTGAGCCGGGGCAGCGTAGCCGATCCGACCGACACTCGGGGGGCGGTTTCCGGCCGCCTACCGGATCGCGGTGGCCAGGTGTCGCAGCTCGTTGTCCCGGGCGTCGCCGACCACGATCACGGTCCGGTTCGGTTCGAGCAGGACCAGCGCCTGCTCGTTGCCCCGGGCGGTGTACCGCTGCCAGGTGCGCCCGCCCAGGTCCGTCTGGCCCTGCGGCTGCCCCTCGGCGGTCAGCTCGGTCGGCAGCAGCCGCTCCGGCGGCACGCTGCTCTGCACCAGCTGGGCGGCCCGCCCCTCCGGCGTGAGATAGCCGAGCCGGAGGCTCGACCCACCCTCGACGGTCTGGAATCTCGCGCTGACCGTGCGCCAGCCGTCGTCCAGCTCCGCCGGCTCGCTGACCGGGAAGGCGTTGGCGGCCCGCGCCGATTCGAGGGCGGGCGCCGGGTCGACGGTCGTCGGCTGGTCGCCGCCGAGGAATCCCCGGTAGAAGGCCAGCAGCAGGGCGATCGGGATCAGCAGCACGAGCAGCGAGATCGCCATGTCCTTCGGCGAGCGCTCCGACTTGCGGGTGTCGATCCCGGGCGGCGGCACGGGCCGTTCGCCCGTCTCCGCCTCGCCGTCGGGCGGGGCCGCCCCGGGGGCGCCGGCGGGTTCGACCAGCGCCGGCTCCCCCTCCGGTACGGCGGCGGCCCGGCTCGGGGCGACCGGTGGCTGGCCGTCCGGCGGCGTCGAGTCGGCGGGTACGCGATCGGCAGGCTGTGCGGCTTCCACCCCACCATCTTCGCAGCCGCCCGACCGGCCGTATCCGGGCCATCACCGCCCCGATCCCGCGCCGGGTGAGCGATCGTGTGAGGATCAGCGACAAACCCGGCAGCGGCGACGCCGCACCCTGCCGCCCCGCAACGTCGCGAGGAGGAGCCGTCATGACGAACACCAGGACGCGGATCCCACAGGATCTCGACCGCAACCTCGCCCTCGACCTGGTCCGGGTCACCGAGGCCGCGGCGATGGCCGCCGGTCGCTGGGTCGGTCGGGGCGACAAGGAGGGCGGCGACGGAGCCGCCGTCGACGCGATGCGCAAGCTGATCAACTCGATCCCCATGCGGGGCGTCGTGGTGATCGGCGAGGGCGAGAAGGACAACGCCCCGATGCTCTTCAACGGCGAGCACGTCGGCGACGGCACCGGCCCGGAGGTGGACGTCGCCGTCGACCCCGTCGACGGCACCACGCTGATGAGCAAGGGCATGCCGAACGCGGTGGCGGTGCTCGCCGTCTCCGAGCGGGGTGCGATGTTCGACCCGAGCGCCGTCTTCTACATGGAGAAGCTCGCCGTCGGGCCGGCGTACGCCGACGTGGTGGACATCAACGCCGGGGTGGCCGAGAACCTGCGCCGGATCGCCAAGGTCAAGGGCACGGACGTCTCCGAGGTCACGGTCTGCGTGCTGGACCGCAGCCGACACGACGACCTGGTCACGCAGATCCGCCGGACCGGGGCGGGCATCCGGTTCATCTCGGACGGCGACATCGCCGGTTCCATCGCGGCGGCCCGCGGCGAGTCGGACGTCGACGTGCTGATGGGCATCGGCGGCACCCCCGAGGGCATCATCTCGGCCTGCGCGCTGAAGTGCATGGGCGGGGCGATGCAGGCCAAGCTCTGGCCGCGCGACGCCGAGGAGCGGGAGAAGGCGCTCGCCGCCGGGCACGACCTGGACCGGGTGCTCACGACCGACGACCTCGTCACCGGGGACAACTGCTTCTTCGTGGCCACCGGCGTCACCTCCGGCGACCTGCTGCGGGGCGTGCGCTACCGGGCCGGCGGCGCGTACACGCAGTCGATCGTCATGCGCTCGAAGAGCGGCACCATCCGGGTGATCGACTCGTACCACCGGTTGGAGAAGCTCGCCCTCTACTCGGCGGTCGACTTCGACGGCCGCCCCCTGGCCGAGCAGGAGTGAGCGTCGCCGGGACGCTGGCCCCGCCGGCCCCGTCGGCGGCCCGCCGGGTCACCGGCGTGGGCCTCGCGACCGCCTCCGGGCTGGCCGTGGCCGTGCAGTCCCGGATCAACGGCGAGTTGGGCGTACGCCTGGCCGACGGGATCGCCGCCGCGGTCGTCTCGTTCGGGCTGGGCCTGCTGGTGCTGCTGGTGCTGGTCCCCGCCACCCCGGGTGGGCGGCGAGGGCTGGCCGCCCTGCGCGGCGCGCTCGCCGACGGCACGTTGCGGCCGTGGCAGTGCCTCGGCGGGGCGTGCGGCGCGCTCCTGGTCGCCGCCCAGGGCCTGACCATCGGCACCCTCGGCGTGGCGGTCTTCACCGTCGCGGTGGTCGCCGGCCAGTCCGGCAGCAGCCTGGCCGTCGACCGGGCCGGGATCGGCCCGGGCGGTCCCCAGCCGGTCACCGGCCGGCGGCTGGCCGGCGCGGCGCTGACCGTGGTCGCGGTCCTGCTGGCCGTCGGCGACCGGCTCGGCGACCCGGGCACCCTCGGGCTGGCCCTGCTGCCGCTGCTCGCCGGGGTGGCCATCGCCTGGCAGCAGGCGGTCAACGGCCGGGTACGGATGGCCGCCGGCAGCGCGCTGACCGCCACGCTTGTCAACTTCTCCGTCGGCACGGTGGCCCTGCTGGTCGCCTTCGCCGTCGACCTCGCGCTCCGGGGCTGGCCGGCGGGCGGCGCGCCGGCCGAGCCGTGGCTCTACCTGGGCGGGCCGATCGGGATCGTGTTCATCGCGATCGCCGCGGCGATCGTCCGGTTCACCGGCGTACTGCTGCTCGGTCTGGCCACCATCGCCGGGCAGATCGTCGGCGCCGTACTGCTGGACCTGCTGCTGCCCACGGCGGCCTCCCGCCCGGGCCCCGTCACCCTGCTCGGCGCGGCGCTGACCCTGGTCGCGGTCGGAGTCGCCGCCCTCGCGCCGACGCCCCGCCCCGGCCGCTGATGCCCCGGCGCGTCAGGTGCCGTCGGACGAGTGCCCGGGGAACAGGTGCGCGCTCGGGTCGATGGCCACCGCCGCGTTGTTGACCGCCGTGGCGGCCTCGCCGAAACCGGTCGCGATCAGCCGCACCTTGCCCGGATACTCGGTGATGTCGCCCGCCGCGAAGACCCGGGGCAGGTTCGTCGCCATCGCGCTGTCGACCACGATGTGCCGGCGGTCCAGCCGCAACCCCCACTCGGCCAGCGGGCCGAGGTCGGCGGTGAAACCGAGGGCGGCCACCACCGTGTCCACCGGCAGTAGCTCCGCCGCGCCGCCGCGTACGGTGATCTCGGCGCCGGTGACCGTGCCGTCGCCGTGCAGCCTGGTCACCTCGGCGTTGACGATCACGCGCACCGGAAGCCCCAGCACCCGGGCGACGGTGGCCGCGTGCGCCCGGAACTTCTCCCGCCGGTGCACCACCGTCACCGAGCGGGCCAGCGGCTCGAGCGTCGACGCCCAGTCGAAGGCGGAGTCGCCGCCGCCGACGATCAGCACGTCCCGGTCGGCCAGCTCCGTCGGCTGCGGTACGAAGTAGACGATCCCGGCGCCGGCGAAGTGCTCCGCCACCGGCAGCGGGCGGGGCGTGAAGCTGCCCAGCCCACCGGTGACGATCACCGCCCCGCACCGCAGCCGCCCGCCGCCGGCGAGACCGAGCACCGGCTGCCCGTCGGCGTACGAGAGCTTCTCGGCGCGGGTGCCGAGCAGGTAGCACGGGTCGAAGGGAGCCGCCTGGGCGACGAGGTTGGCCACCAGCTCCCGCCCCTTGACCGCCGGGAAGCCGGCCACGTCGTGGATCAGCTTCTCCGGGTACATGGCGGTGATCTGGCCGCCGGGCTCGGGCAGCGCGTCGACGACCGCGACGGAGAGCCCACGGAAGCCGGCGTAGTACGCCGCGAACAGCCCGGCCGGGCCGGCCCCGATCACCGCGACATCGACCTCGCGCATGTGCGTACCGTCGCTTTCCGCTCACGGATCAACGCGTGCTGATCCCGACGGTAGGGCCGGCGGCGCGCCCTGGGCAAGCATGTCCCACCGGGCCGCACGGCACCGGCGCGTCGGCGCTCAGGGCATGGTGAGCGTGGACTCCGAGCGGTGGGGACCGCCCAGGTCGCCCCGGCGGCGCCGGAAGATGATCGCGGCGACCACCCCGCCGAGCAGCCCGAACAGGTGGCCCTGCCAGGAGATCCGCTCGTCGGTGGGGAGGATGCCGACCAGCTGCCAGCCGTAGAGCAGGCCGACGAGGAGGAAGACGGCGAAGTTCCACCAGCTCCGCTCGACGATGCCCCGGGTCAGCAGGATGCCCAGGTAGCCGAAGATGACGCCGCTCGCGCCGACCACCACCGAGGTCGACGAGCCGGTGAACCACACCCCCAGCCCGCTGACCAGGATGATGACGAGCGTCGACCAGAGGAAGCGGCGGGCGCCGGCGGCGAGCACGAAGGTGCCCAGCAGGATCAGCGGGATGCTGTTGCTGTAGAGGTGGTCGAAGCCGTGGTGCAGGAACGGCGAGAAGAAGACCCCGTCGAGGCCGTCGATGCGCTTCGGGATGATACCGGCCGTGGCGTCGAGGCCGAACGCGAGCCCCTGGTCGAGGGCCTCGATGAGGAAGAGGAACGGCACCACCGCGCACATGGCGACGAAGGCCCGGCCGAGCGCGGCGTAGAACGCCTCGGTGCCGAACCGGTGCGGGTCGCCGCTTCCCGGGTGCAGGGTCACCCGTCAAGAGCTATCAGGTGTCGGGCGCAGCCGCCACTTCTGCGGCGATCCGTACCCGGAACGACGAGGGCGGGGTGTGTGGACGCCCACACACCCCGCCGTCGGAGGTCGATCAGTACCAGCCCACGTCCTGCGAGTGGGCCCAGGCCTTGCAGGGCGAGCCGTAGCGGCCCTCGATGTAGCCGAGGCCCCACTTGATCTGGGTCGCCGGGTTGGTCTGCCAGTCGTCGGCGACGGAGCCCATCTTGCTGCCCGGCAGCGCCTGCGGGATGCCGTACGCCCCGGACGAGGGGTTGCGGGCCTTGTGGTTCCAGCCGCTCTCCTTGTCCCAGAGCTTGTTCAGGCACGGGAACTGGTCCATCCCGAAGCCCGCCTTCACCATGAGCGCGCAGCCGACCTCGCGGTTGCCGCTGAACTCGGCGCAGGAGGCCGGGATCGGCCCCTCGTACGGCTTGCTCTCGGCCGCCTTCTCGGCCGCGGCCTTGGCGGCGGCCTCGCGGGCCTTCTTGCGCGACGCGGCGGCGGCCTCGGCCTCGCGGGCGCGCTTGGCGGCCTCCTTCGCCGCCGCGGCGGCGCGCAGCTTCGCCTGGTACTCGGCGGTCCGCTGCTTCGCGGACTGCACCTGCTGGGCGGCCTGCCGCTCGCGCTGGTACTCGAACTCGGCCTGCTCGACAGCGACGCCGACCTGTGCGGTCAGGCCCTGCTGCTGGGTCTGTCGGTCTTCGCCCAGGTAGACACCGCCGGCGACGCCCACGGAGAGCAGCGCGACAGCGGCCGTACGGGCGCCGAACCGGCTCCACAGCCGACTCACGAAGTGGTCCCTTCGTCGGGTGCAAGGACACGGCGCGGGGCGGCAACCCGGGTGGGTCGCGTCCGCGTCGCGAGCGCCCCGACCCGGTGCCGGTCGCAGCCGACGTACCCCGGTGGATGCTGGCGCGTCCTGTGACGAACGATCACCAACGATCTTCTCGGTACGTGGGCGCTCGCTGGACACCATTGCGCACGGTGAGGCCGATGGGAAACGAAGAGCCTCGATTGTGATCTGCGCCACAAAGAGAATGCAGACAAACCCCTACAGAACGGACGTCACTGCGGGATGTCCTCCAGGAGATCCGTCACCATCGCGGCGATCGGCGAACGCTCCGAACGGCTGAGGGTGACGTGGGCGAACAGCGGATGCCCCTTGAGCGCCTCGATCACCGCGGTCACCCCGTCGTGCCGGCCGACGCGCAGGTTGTCCCGCTGGGCGACGTCGTGGGTGAGGACCACCCGGGAGCCCTGGCCGATGCGGGAGAGCACCGTGAGCAGCACCCCACGCTCCAGCGACTGCGCCTCGTCCACGATCACGAAGGCGTCGTGCAGGCTCCGGCCCCGGATGTGCGTCAGCGGCAGCACCTCCAGCAGCCCCCGGGAGGTGACCTCCTCCAGCACGTTCTCGTGCACCACCGCGCCGAGGGTGTCGAAGACCGCCTGCGCCCAGGGCGACATCTTCTCCGACTCCGAGCCGGGCAGATAGCCCAGCTCCTGGCCGCCGACGGCGTAGAGCGGGCGGAAGACGATCACCTTCTTGTGCCGGCGGCGCTCCATCACCGCCTCCAGTCCGGCGCAGAGTGCCAACGCCGACTTGCCGGTGCCGGCCCGTCCGCCCAGGGAGACGATGCCCACCGACTCGTCCAGCAGCAGGTCGAGCGCGATCCGCTGCTCGGCCGAGCGACCGTGCAGCCCGAACGCCTCGCGGTCGCCACGGACCAGCCGTACGGTCTTGTCCGGCAGCACCCGGCCCAACGCGGAGCCCCGGCCCGAGTGCAGCACCAGGCCGGTGTGGCAGGGCAGCCCGGCGGCGGCGTCCAGGTCCAGCGCCTCGCCGGCGTAGAGCTGGCCGATCTGCTCCTCGGCGAGTTCCAGTTCGGCCATCCCGGTCCAGGTGGGGTCGCTGGCCTGGCCGTGCCGGTACTCGTCCGCCCGCAGGCCCACCGAGGCGGCCTTGACCCGCAGCGGCATGTCCTTGCTGACCAGGGTCACCTCCCGCCCCTCGGCGGCGAGGTTCAGCGCGACGGAGAGGATCCGGGTGTCGTTGGAGTCGGTGCGGAACCCCGGCGGCAGCACGCCGTCGTCGGAGTGGTTGAGCTCCACCCGCAGCGTGCCGCCGGAGTCGTTGGCGGGCACCGGGCGGTCCAGTCGCCCGTGCCGGACCCGCAGCTCGTCCAGCATGCGCAGGGACTGCCGGGCGAACCAGCCCAGCTCCGGGTGGTGCCGCTTGCCCTCAAGTTCGGAGATGACCACGAGGGGCAGGACCACCTCGTGCTCGGCGAAGCGGTGGAAGGCCGCCGGGTCGGACAGGAGCACCGAGGTGTCCAGGACGAACGCCTGGCCGGCTGGTCGGGGCTCCTCGGTGTCGACCGGGGCGGCGGACGCGCCGCGGCGGCTCCGGGTGGCGCGGCGGGTCGTGGCAGTCGCGGCCGGGGTCTGGTCGGTCCCGGCGGGCGTACGGCGAGTCGTCACAGGCCTGCTCCGACGGATGGGCACCCGCCACCCGTGTTCCGCCTCCTCCGGTGCCCGGGGACACGGGGTCGGATGCGGAACCCCGTGCGCGAGGTCGCAGATCCGGGCGGACCGGCTGGCCCGGGAGAACCCCGTGCCATGCCTAGACGCTAGCCGCGTCGGACCCCGTCGGCTAGAGGGCGGAGGTGGATCTCCGGGGACCGACGGGTGAACGCCGGCCGGCGGCGGAACCGGCCGGGATGCATGCCCCCTGCGCGCATCCCGGCCGGTGGGACCACCGTCACCGGTCTGACGTGGTCCCGACGGTGCGTGTCCGCCGCGGACGACGCACCGCGCCCTGGTTCCGGTCGACGGGGCCTCGGGCTCCCCGTCGACCGGGGTTCAACCAGTCCGCCGGACCAGGGTGCCGGTCGGGTGCCGCCCGGCGACCGGGGCGACCGGCGCCGAGAACGACGAGCCGGTGTACGTGGTGCCGGGCCGCACCACCGTGCCGGTGACCCGGGTGGTGGCGGCGGGCGGCGGGCCGGCCAGGGCGGAGGCGATGGCGGCCTGGGCGTCGCGGCGACGCCGGTTCCACGCCCCCCGGTCGCCGTCGAAGTAGCCCTGCCGGTAGCCGAAGCGGTAGCCGATGCGGTAGCTGAGCTGACCGTGCAGCCGCCCGGCCGCGTAGCTCGTGGCGCCGAGGACGAGGACGAGGAAGACGGCGAGGAAGGGGCTCATCCGGCGGCTCCGGTGCGCCGCGGGTGCCGGGTCATCGCTCCTCCGGCTCGGTCGACGTGGGCTCGGCGACCAGGAGCCGGTCCAGGTCGTCGGTGCTGACCTCCTCGACCAGCTCGACGCTGATCCGGCAGCCGTCCAGGACAACCTCGGCCACCGAGGAGCGGCGGATCTCCCCGCCGGCGTCGTACACGCGGACGCTGACCTCGGGGCAGCCGAGGTGGGTACGCCAGGCGTCCCACTCGGTGCGATCGCCGACGCTGAGTGACAGGTAACGGCAGCCCCGGGCGAGGTAGAGCCGCCATGGCGCGCTCAGGCCCGTGGCCACCCCCTCCGCGATCAGGCCGAAGGCCTGGGCACGGGTGGCTAGCTCGGTCACCACACCCCCCTCGCGCCGGGGGCGTGACGCATGTGAGCACTGATCGTCTCATGCACGTGACACACCGTAGATTGTCTCATGGGCGTGACAGTATCAGCTTTTCGTCCGTTTACGACGACCTCTACGGGCATCTATTCTGCCCAGGTGACACCCCTCAGGAGCGGTGCCGACTCGTTCACCGGCACCTCGAAAACTACGTCACGTCTGCGTGACAACAGCGTGCCAGGACACGCACCGGTGGACGGATGGTCGTACCGTCACCGAGTGACCGAGACGGCCAACGCACGGAAGATCGCCTTCGCCACCTTCGTCCGGAGGGCGCTCGACGAGGCCCGGGCCACCCGGGCGTGGAGCGGCACCGAGGTGTCCCGTCGCACCGGCGTCTCCCGGCAGACCATCAACCGCTGGGTCCGGGGCGACTGGGCGAGCGACCCGGAGGCCGAGCGCGTGGTCGCGTTCTGCGCGGGCCTCGGCCTCAGCCCGGCGACCGCCTTCGCCGCGCTGGGCTGGGAACGGGCGACCGCCCCGCGCAACACCCCGGCCCCGCCGCCGATGGACCCGGACGTGGAGGCGCTGCTGCGGCGGCTCGTGGACCCCGACGTCTCCGACGCGGAGAAGTTCCACATCCGGGAAACCATCAGATATCTCGCGTACCGCCCCACACTCCCGGTCGACGTCCGAAAACGAGGGAAACAGGCCGGCTAGTTCCTCAGATGGCGAAAGAACGGCAGGTCAGACTCATTCGTTTCGCTCCGGGGCCGGAACGGGCGCGCTAGCGTCCGTACTCGTACTGCTTGGGCTCGTCGTCGGCGGGGGGACGGGACAAGGCCGAACCCAGCCCTGCGGGACAGAAGGAGGGGTCTGTCCATGACCCTGAAGTGGATGGCAGTCGTGATCGCCACCGTGTCGCTGACACTGGGCGTGACCGGAAACGTGGTGACCCTGGCGGTCAACGGCGGGCAGCTTCCCCTGCTCGTCAACCTCGTCGCGCTCACCTGCGCCGGCACCGCGGTGATCCTGGCCGTGGTCGCCGAGCTGCACCACCGGCTCGACGACCGGGTCAGCGCGCTGACCGAATTCCTGGTCAACAAGCTGCAGGAGATCGAGGACCGCACCGGCGACCGCAACAGCGGGTTCGTCGAGGGTTACCTGCTCAACCACGGCCAGGAGGCCGCCGTCGTGCCGTTCGGCCGGCGGGGACGGGGAGCCGCCGAACGCTGACCGTCGGGCCCGCCACATCCCGACCGCGCGCCCCCGGGGCGTCGGCCGGAGGCCATCTCTCGGCCGGGGGTTGAGCCGCCCCGCCCGGGGTACGCTGTCGCGCGTGCCGCCGTTGAATCTGGGCAACCAGCAGCCGAGGATCCCGTTGGACGCCGACCAGGCCTGGCGGACGACCGCCGGGAGGTCGGCCGGGACCGTGCTCTTCTTCGACTTCGACGGCACCCTGGCGCCGGTCGACGACGATCCCACCGCCGTGCGCCCCGCCCCGAAGGTGCTGGCGGCGATCGAGGCACTCGCCCCGGTCGTCCGGCGGGTCGCGATCGTCTCCGCGCGTCCGGTCGACTTCCTCCGCGACCACCTCGGTGGCCTCGCCGGCGTCGACCTGTACGGCCTCTACGGCCTGGAGCACAGCCACTCCGGCGGCGAGACCGTGACGGAGCCGGCGGCCCTGCCCTGGGTGCCCACCATGGCGGAGCTGGCCGACCTGGCCCGGGCCGAGCTGCCCGAGGGCGCGCTGGTGGAGTACAAGCGGCTCTCCGTGGCGCTGCACTGGCGCACCGCGCCGCAGCTCGGCGCGGCCGTGGAGCGGTGGGGTCGGGCCCAGGCCGAGCGGCTCGGGCTCAAGGTCCAGGCCGGGCGGATGGTGCTGGAGCTCAAGCCCCCGGTCGACCGCGACAAGGGCATGGTCATCGACGAGATCGTCCGGGACGCCGAGGGCGCCTGGTACTTCGGCGACGACGTCTCCGACATCAAGGCGTTCGCCGCGCTGCGGGCCCGGGCCGCCGCCGATCCGCACTTCTTCGGCGTGTGCGTCGCCGTCGCCAACCCGGAGACGGGCCACGAGGTCGCGGAGGCCGCCGACCTGACCCTGGACTCCCCCGCCGCCCTCGGCGCGTTCCTCACCGACGCCACCCGACACCTCACCTGACTCGCTCCCGGCCGGGCCGGGGCGACGCGCCTGCGACCGGCCGGGCCGGCGGGGCCGTCGGGACCGGCGAGGCGTTCCGGGTCGGTCAGGCGCCGTAGCGGCGCTGGCGGTTGGCGTACGAACGCAGGGCGCGCAGGAAGTCGATGTGGCGGAACTCCGGCCAGTTGAGTTCGCAGAAGTAGAACTCCGAGTGCGCCGACTGCCACAGCATGAAGCCGGAGAGGCGCTGCTCGCCGCTGGTGCGGATGACGAGGTCGGGATCGGGCTGGCCCCGGGTGTAGAGGTGCTCGGCGATGTGCTCGACGTCCAGCACCTCGGCCAGTTCCTCGAGGGTGCCGCCGGTGGCGGCGTACTCCAGCAGCAGCGACCGCACCGCGTCGGTGATCTCCCGCCGGCCGCCGTAGCCGACCGCGATGTTGACCTCGGTCCCGCCGCTGCGGTCCCGGGTGCGTTCCTCGGCGGCCTTGAGCGCGGCGGCGGTCGAGGCCGGGAGCAGGTCGAGCGCGCCGACCATCCGCAGCCGCCAGGGATTGCCCTCCTCGGCCAGCTCGACCACCAGATCCTCGATGATCTGGAGCAGCGGGTCGAGTTCCTTGGCCGGTCGGCGCAGGTTGTCGGTGGCCAGGAGGTAGAGCGTCACGTGCTCGATGCCGGCCTGGTTGCACCAGCCCAGCATGTGCTTGATCTTGACGGCGCCCATCCGGTGGCCGTCGTTCGGGTCGACGTAGCCCATCTCCCGGGCCCACCTGCGGTTGCCGTCGCACATCACGCCGACGTGCCGGGGCACCGGCTTGCCCGCGAGCTTCGCCGTGAGGCGACGCTCGTACACGGAATAGATCAGGTCCCGCAGAGTCATCACCTTGCAGCGTAGCGACCTGCGCGCCGGATCACCGCCTCGGAGTCCGCTCCCACGCCGACAGACCGATGCCGATCATGCCCAGCGTGCGGGCGTCGAGCCGCCCGTCACCCAGCCCCAGCTCCACCACCGTCCGGTAGACGCGGTCGTCCCGACCCGCGGCGCGGACGGCCGCGTCGACCACCCGGCGGCGCCGGGCCAGCCATGCCGCCAGCGAGCTGTGCCGCAGGTGGGTCCCGAGCCGTCGGCGCAGCGTCGCCGCGTACCGCCGGGCGGCCTGCTCGGGCGAGCCCGCGGCCGCCGCCCCGGCGAGCGCGCCGGAGAGCAGCGCGTAGAAGATGCCCTCGCCGGTGAACGGGTTGATCAGGGAGAGCGCGTCGCCGGCGAGCAGCAGCCGGCCGCGCCCGGGAGCGGGCCGGTGCGTCGACAGCGGCAGGTGGTGGGCCCGCAGGTCGGCTACCGTGGCCGGGTCCGTGCCGGGCAGCAGCGCGCCGAGCCGGTCGACCAGGTGCGCCCGGGTCAGCGGCTCGCCCCGCAGCACCTCCCCGTACCCGACGTTCGCCCGACCGTCCCCGATCGGGAACGACCAGGCGTACGCCGGCCAGCGCGGCGCCGAGGTGACGATGAGCTGTTCGGGCGGGCCGGGCAGCGCCGGGGCGTACCCCCGGATGGCGAGCGCCAGGTGCCGGTCGGGATTCGGCCGGTGCCCGAGCGCCCGCCGGACCACGGACCCGGCGCCGTCCGCGCCGACCACCGCCCGCGCCGCCAGCGTGCCGTCGAGCACCACCCGGTCCGCCCGGACCTCGACGTGCCGCACCGCGTGCCGACGCAGCCGCGCGCCGGCCGCGACCGCCGCCGCCACCAGCCGGGCGTCGAAGACCCTCCGGGGCACGGTGTACGCCGGCCGGGGCAGCGCCCGGGCCACGGCACCGCCCCCCGGACCGACCAGCCGCAGCGCCGGCAGTGGCGCGTACCCGGTCACCGCGTCGGGCACCCCCAACTCGTCCAGCACGTCCAGCGCGTGCGCGGCGATGCCGTCCCCGCACGCCTTGTCCCTCGGGATGTCGGAGCGGTCCAGCAGCAGCACGCTCGCCCCCGCCCGCCGGGCGGCCAGCGCGGCGGCCGACCCGGCCGGACCGGCCCCCACCACCACCACGTCGAACTCGTCGCCCACGGACTCGTCGCCCACCGCGTCGCCTCCCACCGCCGGTCCGGCTCCTGTGGCCATCCTGCCGCCGGAGACGCCCCCCGCGTCGAAACCCGCCCGGCACGTCGGCCGGGTCGTCCTGGTGCCGCCGATGCCCAGCCGGCGCCGATCCGCACCCGCACCGGCCGCGTGGGCCCGTGGGAGGTCGCCGCGGGGCCGCCGCGGGTCACCGCGAGCCGCCACAGCGTCGCCGCAGGCCGCCACAGCGTCGCCGCAGGCCGCCACAGCGTCACCACGAGCCACCGCGAGGCCGCCACAGCGTCACCACGAGCCGCCGCAGGCCGCCGCGAAGCCGCCACAGCCTCGCCGCGAGGCCGCCACCGGTCGCCGGGCAGGAACCGGTCATCCCGGTTTCGGTCGCGGGGGCGTGGACACCGATGTGCGGGCGCTGTCGAGCTGCCCGCACGGATGGGGCAGGGAGTTCCCGGGGTGCGTGGGCGCCGGCGGTCTCATGGACGGGGCAGCTCGACAGCGCGCAAGGGGACCGTCTCCAGCTGGTCACCTCTCCCCCCGCGGCACCCCCGGCGCGCGGAGGTGACCCGCGACGTCCCTTCCTTCTCCCTGCGCCGGGCTCCTTCTCCGGGCTTCCTATGCGGGCTTCCTGTGCCGGCTCTTTATTCCGGCCGAGCGGCGCGTTCGGCGCGGGTGGCGCGCCAGAGGCCGTAGATCGTCAGCGCGGCGGCGGCCACCAGCGGGCCGCCATCGCGGACCAGCCCGTCCGGGCCGAGCAGCCACCAGCACAGCGGCAGGTCGACGGCGAGCACGATCGCGGTGACGGCCACCAGCAGCGTGCGCGCCCAGCCCTTGCCGCGCATGAGGAAGGCGGTGCAGAACAGCACCGCGTAGCTGGTCACGATCCCGGCGGCGAACCAGAGCAGCACGGCGGGCACGGCGGCGAGCCGGTCGTCCAGCACCGCGCCGCCGGCGACCAGCGCCGGGACCAGCATGAGCGGGCTGTAGGTGAACGCCGCGACCCGGCTGGTGAGGAGCCAACCACTGACCTCCGGCCGCCGGGGCGGGGTCTCCCGCCAGGAGATGCCCTCCCGGTCGATGACCAGGCGGGGCCGGTGGCGGACGAGGTGCCCGGACACGGCGGGCGAGCGGTAGAGCAGCCAGACCGCGGCGGTGCAGAGCACGGTGAGCAGGGCGAACCCGAGCAGGCCCGGCAGCGGCGGCACCCCCTGCCGGGGCACGATCAGCCGGCCGATCGCGAAGACCGTGGTCACCGCCAGGATCAGCCCGAACGGCCGGGCCACGGTCCGGCCCCGACGGACGTGCCCGATGAGCAGCAGGAAGCCGAGCGAACGGAGCATCGCCCAGCCCGTCCGCACCGCCAGCCCGAAGCCCTGCTCCGGGGCGTACCACCAGTTGAGCAGCTCGACCACGACGGTGGCCGCCGCGGTCAGCGCGAGCAGTGCGGTGAGCGCCCGGACGGCGGACGGCCGCCGGACCTCGGTCGCGGCGGCCGTCCTCATGGGATCCGATGATGCCCGGTCGGGGCGTCTGTCACACCTGTCTCAGCGCTGCGGCGCCGCGTCGAGCCGGGCACGCAGCGCGTCCAGCTCCGCCCAGAGCACGCCCGGCAGCTTGTCGCCGAACTTCTCGAACCACTCGGTGACCATCGGGAGCTCCTTGCGCCACTCCTCCGGGTCGACCTTCAGCGCGATCCGGACGTCCTCCGGGGTCATGTCCAGGCCCTCGACGTCGAGCGCGTCCTGGGCCGGGACCATGCCGATCGGCGTCTCCACCGCCTCGGCGCGCCCCTCGATCCGCTCGATGATCCACTTGAGCACCCGGGAGTTCTCGCCGAAACCGGGCCAGAGGAAGTTGCCCTCCGGGTCCTTGCGGAACCAGTTGACGTAGTAGATCTTCGGCAGCTTCGACTCGTCGCCGTCGGTGCCCTTGCCCATCTCGATCCAGTGCCGGAAGTAGTCGCCGGCGTGGTAGCCGATGAACGGGAGCATCGCCATCGGGTCGCGCCGGACGACGCCGACCGCGCCGGAGGCGGCGGCGGTGGTCTCCGAGGAGAGCGTCGCGCCCATGTAGACGCCGTGCACCCAGTCGCGGGCCTCGGTCACCAGCGGGATGGTGTCCCGGCGGCGACCGCCGAAGAGGATCGCGTCGATCGGCACGCCGTTCGGGTCGAAGTAGTCCTCGGCCAGGATCGGGCACTGGGTGATCGGGGTGCAGAACCGGCTGTTCGCGTGCGAGGAGAGGCTGTCGCTCTCCGGCGTCCAGTCGTTGCCCTTCCAGTCGACCAGGTGCGCCGGCGGCTCGCCCATGCCCTCCCACCAGATGTCCCCGTCGTCGGTGAGGGCGACGTTGGTGAAGATGGAGTTGCCCCGGTCCAGCGTCCGCATCGCGTTGGCGTTGGTCTTCCAGTCGGTGCCGGGCGCGACGCCGAAGAGGCCGTACTCGGGATTGACGGCGTAGAGGCGGCCGTCCGGGCCGAAGCGCATCCAGGCGATGTCGTCGCCGATGGTCTCGACCTTCCAGCCGGGGACGGTCGGCTCCAGCATGGCCAGGTTGGTCTTGCCGCAGGCCGACGGGAAGGCCCCGGCGACGTGGTAGACCTTGCCCTCGGGCGAGGTGATCTTGAGGATGAGCATGTGCTCGGCGAGCCAGCCCTCGTCGCGCCCCATCACGCTGGCGATGCGCAGCGAGTAGCACTTCTTGCCGAGCAGCGAGTTGCCGCCGTAGCCGGAGCCGAAGGACCAGATCTCCCGGGTCTCCGGGAAGTGCGAGATGTACTTCGTCTCGTTGCACGGCCACGCCACGTCCTGCTGGCCGGGGGCGAGCGGGGCGCCGATGGAGTGCAGCGCGTGGACGAAGTCCGCGTCGTCGCCCATGGCCTCCAGGACCTTGGCGCCCATCCGGGTCATGATTCGCATGGAGGCGACGACGTACGGGCTGTCGGTGATCTCGACGCCGAACATGGGGCTCTCGGCCTCGACCGGGCCCATGCAGAACGGGATGACGTACATGGTGCGCCCGCGCATGCAACCGCGGTACAGCTCCGTCATCGTCCGCTTCATCTCGGCCGGCGCCATCCAGTTGTTGGTGGGGCCGGCGTCCGCCTCGTCGACGGAGCAGATGAAGGTGCGCTCCTCGACCCGGGCGACGTCCGTCGGGTCGGTCCGCGCGTAGAACGAGTTGGGCTTCTTCTCGGGGTTGAGCCGGATCAGGGTGCCGGCCTCGACCAGCTCGTCGGTGAGGCGGCGCCACTCCTCGTCGGACCCGTCCACCCAAACGACGCGGTCGGGGGTGGTCAGTTCAGCGACCTCACGGACCCAGGCGAGCAGTTTCGGGTGGGACGTCGGGGCCTGATCGATACCCCGAACGGTAGCCGGAGCAACCATGACACATCTCCTTGTGGTCGACGCTGACCGATCTATGGGATGCACGAGTCTTGACGGCGCTATGCGTCGCCTTCGTGGAAACCTGGGATTGGCCTCAGCGTAAACCGGGCGAGGTCACCAGTCAGTGGGACTGGTTGTGAAGAACTGCACAAGGTACGGGCACGCTGCGGCATCACGAGCTAATACCCGCTTTCACGAGCAGTTTCACGCAAATCCTGTGGGGAACCCGTCACCGACCGGGCCGGGCCGCGACCCCGGCGGCGAAACCCACGAACCGCCCCGGAGGGACGCACGATCCCGTTACGCTCTGTCCACAGACACACACTCGGGCGAGCGGTCCGCCGTTGCTACCCGTGCGGGATGACCCCAGCCGGTAGGCTCGCGTCGTGGCCGCGACGATGACCGGGGAGCCAGGCTCCTCGCAGACCCGCCCGGGTCTGGTCCGCTCGCTGGTGGACCGTTTCGGTCACCTGGTCCGCGAGTTGAGCAAGTTCGCCACCGTGGGCGGGATCGCCTTCCTGATCGACTTCGCGCTCTTCAACTACCTGACGAGCGTGCGGGGTGTCGAGCAGGTCACCGCGAAGACCATCTCGACGGTGATCGCGGCGTCCGTCGCGTTCGTCGGCAACCGGTTCTGGACGTGGCGGCACCGCAAGCGCTCCCACCCGGCCCGCGAGTACGCGCTGTTCTTCTTCTTCAACGGCGTCGGCCTGGGGATCGCCGTGGCCTGCCTGGCGGTCAGCCGCTACGGCCTGGGCAGCATCTGGCCGGGGGTGTTCCAGACCCCGCTGGCCGACAACGTCGCCAGCTTCATCGTCGGGACCGGGCTCGGGACGCTGTTCCGGTTCTGGTCCTACCGACGGTTCGTCTTCGTCGAAGCGGGAACCCCGTCCGTTCCGGAAGAGAAGCACGACCGAGACCACCGGGCGTGACCTACCGCCCACCTTCGTCCCGGCCGGAGCCTGCCGGCCCCGCCCACTGCCCTAAGGTGTTCCGCATGCGTCTTGTCCGTCTGCTGCCTGAGCGCTGGCAGAAGTTCATCCACGAGGCGCTCAAGTTCGGAATCGTCGGCGGCGTCAACACCGTAATCAATTACGCCGTGTTCAATGTGCTCGCACTGACTGTTTTCGTGGACGGTCAACTGAAGGCGACGGTCATCGCCACCGTGGTGGCGACGATCACGTCTTATCTGATGAATCGTCACTGGACGTACCGTGATCGCCCCAAATCGGCCATGCGGCGCGAGTACGTCCTCTTTTTCCTCTTCAACGGTGCGGGCCTGCTCATCGAGCTGGGTGTCCTGGCCGCCGCCAAGTACGGGCTGGGCCTGACCAGCCTGCTGGCCCTCAACGTGGCCAAGACCGGCGGCGTGCTGCTCGCGACGCTGTTCCGCTTCTGGTCCTACCGGACGTTCGTCTTCCAACCGGCGCCGGCCCACGCGGCCGAGACGTGGCACAGCATCCCGCGCGACGAGTGGGACACCATGGCCGAGATGGACCCGGTGGCCGAGTTGGCGGAGTCGATCTCCGAGCTGGAGGAGTCCGAACCACCACCCGGCGCCGCGCGCCGTGGCCCACGCGTCGCGCCCGGCCCCGAACCCGCGTCGGCGGCGGCCCCCGTCCAGGGGCGCCCCGTCCCGCTCGACGCCAACCTCGGCGGCTCCCTCGACCGGGAGCTGGAAGCGGAGCTGGCCGCCGAACTCCAGGCCACCACCCGCCGTCCGCGGCGCCGCTGACCCACCCGCCGCCCTGGCCTGACCGGTTCCCGCCCGCTTCGGGCCACACCGGTCAGGCCGGGCCGGTTCAGGCGGTGGGGTCGCGCAGCGACTTGCCCTCGTGCAGGTCCGCCAGGATGTCGCGCATCTCGCCGTCGCCGAGGGAGTGCTTGTCGTGGTGGGCCTCCACCAGCTCGTAGAGCTTGGTCTGGACCCGGCCGACCCCCGGCACGTCGTGCAGGACGGACTGGCCCCGCTCGCCGGCGGACTCGATGGTCAGCGTCCCGCAGCCGAGCAGGCGCTCCACGAACCGCTGGTTCATGGCGTGGTCGTTGATCCGGGTCAGCGGGATGTCCCGCCGGTCGCGCGAGAGCACTCCCTGCTGGAGCAGCACCCGCTCGTTGGTGAAGAGGTAGTGGGTGCTCCGCCAGACCAGGAACGGCCAGAGCGCCAGCCACAGCACCGCCAGCAGGGCCAGGCTGCCGATGACGGCGAGCGCGATCGAGCCGCCCCCGCCGGACGGCAGCAGGACCAGACCGGCCACCACCGCCGCGACGGCGAGCACGAGCACCGCGACCGGCCGGATCAGCGCCTTCCAGTGCGGGTGCAGGTGCAGCACGACGTGCTCGTCCTCGGTGAGCACGTCATCGGGGAACGCCACGGGAACCTCCTCGCAGATACGGACGCGCTGACCGTAACCGCTCCCCTCACGCCGGGGGATCAGCCGCGCGGCGGGAGTCGCCGTTCAGCGGAGGTGCAGGACGTCGCCGGCGGCGAGGGCACGGGTGCCGGTGGGGGTGGCGACCAGGAGCTGGCCGTCGGCGTCCACGCCGGTCGCGGTGCCGGTCACCTCGTCGCCGCCGGGCAGCAGCACGCGTACCTGCCGGTCGATCGTCGCGCAGCTCGCCAGGTAGGCGTCGCGCAGGCCGCTGGCGACCGCGTCCCCGCCGGCCGCGCGCCACTCGCCGTACCAGTCGGCGATCCCGCGCAGCAGCGCCCGCAGCAGCGGGTCCCGGTCGGTGGCCGCCGCCCCGGCCAGTTGCAGGGAGGTCGCCGGCAGCCCCGTCGGGTTCTCCGGCAGCTCGTCGGCGCGCAGCGTGACGTTGAGGCCGACACCGAGCACGATCGCGGGCGGCCGGGCCGGCGAGGATCCCGGCACCGCCTCGGCGAGGATGCCGGCGCACTTCGCGTCGCCGACGAGCAGGTCGTTCGGCCACTTCAGGCCCGCGTTCAGCTCGGCCAGCCGGGTCACCGCCTCGACCAGGGCGACGCCGGCGAGCAGCGGCAGCCAGCCGTACCCCGTCTGGGGTGCGGGCGGCCAGCCACGGTCGGCGACGGCCTCCCCGGGGCGGAGCAGCACGCTGGTGGCGATGCCGGCCCGGGCCGGCGACTGCCAGGCCCGGCCGCGCCGGCCGCGCCCGGCGGTCTGCCGCTCCGCGACCACCACCAGCCCCTCGGGCTCGCCGCCCCGCGCGGCCTCGGCGACGTCCGCGTTGGTCGAGCCGGTCTCGACGCGCAGCTCCAGCCGGGTCCAGGGCCCGTGCGGGGCGACCAGCGCCCGCCGCAGCCGCGCCGCCGACAGCGGCGGGCGGTCCAGATCGGTGTACGGCGAGCCCGGCATCCCGTCAGCCTACGGCCGCTCCCGTCCGGCCGACCGGGGGCGTCGCGGTCGGGCTGAGGCGAACTGCACAGCGGCGGCGGCCTGAACCATCGTTATATTCCCAGGGTGACTACCGAGACCGGGATCAACATCCACAGCACCGCGGGCAAGCTGGCCGACCTGGAGCGGCGGGTCGACGAGGCGGTGCACGCCGGGTCGGCGCGCGCGGTCGAGAAGCAGCACGCGAGGGGCAAGAAGACCGCCCGCGAGCGGATCGAGATGCTGCTCGACGAGGGTTCCTTCGTCGAGCTGGACGAGCTGGCCCGGCACCGGTCCACCAACTTCGGGCTGGCGAAGACCCGCCCGTACGGCGACGGCGTCATCACCGGCTACGGCACCATCGACGGCCGGCAGGTCTGCGTCTTCGCCCAGGACTTCACCGTCTTCGGCGGCTCCCTCGGCGAGGTCTTCGGCGAGAAGATCGTCAAGGTCATGGACCTGGCCATGAAGATCGGCTGCCCGGTCGTCGGCATCAACGACTCCGGGGGCGCGCGCATCCAGGAGGGCGTCGCCTCGCTCGGCCTCTACGGCGAGATCTTCTTCCGCAACGTGCGGGCCAGCGGCGTCATCCCGCAGATCTCCCTGATCATGGGCCCGTGCGCCGGCGGCGCGGTCTACTCCCCGGCGGTCACGGACTTCACGGTGATGGTCGACCAGACCTCGCACATGTTCATCACCGGCCCGGACGTCATCAAGACGGTCACCGGCGAGGACGTGGGCATGGAGGAGCTGGGCGGCGCCCGTACGCACAACGCGCGCAGCGGCAACGCGCACTACCTCGCCACGGACGAGCAGGACGCGATCGACTACGTCAAGGCGCTGCTGTCGTACCTGCCGTCGAACAACCTGGACGAGCCGGTGGTCTTCGACGCGCCCGCCGACCTCGACGTGACCGAGGAGGACCGGGAGCTGGACACGCTGATCCCCGACTCGGCGAACCAGCCGTACGACATGCACCGGGTGATCGAGCACGTCCTCGACGACGGCGAGTTCCTGGAGGTCCAGCCGCTCTACGCGCAGAACATGGTCGTCGGCTACGGCCGGGTCGAGGGCCGGCCGGTCGGCGTGGTCGCCAACCAGCCGATGCACTTCGCCGGCACCCTGGACATCGCCGCCTCGGAGAAGGCCGCCCGGTTCGTGCGCACCTGCGACGCGTTCAACATCCCGGTGCTGACCTTCGTGGACGTCCCCGGGTTCCTGCCCGGCACCGGCCAGGAGTGGGACGGCATCATCCGCCGGGGCGCGAAGCTCATCTACGCGTACGCCGAGGCCACCGTCCCGAAGGTCACCGTGATCACCCGCAAGGCGTACGGCGGGGCGTACGACGTGATGGGCTCCAAGCACCTCGGCGCGGACCTGAACTTCGCCTGGCCGACCGCACAGATCGCGGTGATGGGCGCGCAGGGCGCGGTGAACATCCTCTACCGCTCGGAGCTGGCCGCCGCCGAGGACCCGGCAGCCGTGCGGGCCGAGAAGATCGCCGAGTACGAGGACACCCTCGCCAACCCGTACATCGCGGCGGAGCGCGGCTACGTGGACAGCGTCATCCCGCCGCACGAGACGCGTACCCAGATCGTCCGCGCGCTGCGGGTGCTGCGTACCAAGCGCGAGACCCTGCCCCCGAAGAAGCACGGCAACATCCCGCTCTGACGCCCGTCCGGATGCCGGTCAGCAGGACGGGTTGGCGGCGGCGCACATGCGCGCCGCGGCCATCCTGCCGAGGCGCACCATCTCGTCCTCGCTGGCCGGTTCCAGGAGCAGCACGCTCAGCAGGTCACCGACCCGCACCACCACGGTCATGTCCGGTCCCGACTCAGCCTGCCCGTCGGCCTGGTCGAGGGTCGCGGAGACGGAGTGGCGCAGCAGCAGGGACTCGTCACCAGCGAAGTCGCGGCGTGGCACGTCCCAGCGGTGCACGTCCTCGACAGTGACGGACTCGTCGCCCCAGTGGACCGACCGCGTCGCGCGCCACTCCCGGCAGGCGGGGAGCTGCGCGCGCAGCGCCTCGAAGAACCGCGTAGCTCCGTCGCCTCGCATCCGGTGCAGGTCCTGGACGACCAGGGTGTCCCCGGGCCGCCCCCCGCCGGTCGCCGGCCGCAGCACCGTCTGAGAGCGGCTGATCCAGCTCTCCGACGCCCGCGTGTAGCTGCCGCGAGCGGAGGCGCACCTGCTCAGGCCCACGTCGACGGTGCCGCCCAGGCCGGCCTCGCTGAGTTGCAGACCACTGCGCGCCGTCAGGTCGGCCTGTTGCAGCAGGGCCGCCGGGGGGATCTCGACCCGGGCCGCCGGCGCCGCCGGCCGCGGCGGGGACGCCGCCGGGGACAGTTCCCGCTGACCGGACCGGTCCCCGACCGCCACGGCGGAGGCGGAGACGACGACGAGCACCGCAACCGCGGCCAGCACCGCCGTACGCCTGCTGCGCCTGCGGGCCCGGGCGCGGATCTCCGCCGGCTCCGGCCAGCGGACGTCGCGCAGGTCCCGGTGCACCTGTTCGACGAACGTCATCTCGTCACGCATCAGCGGCCTCCTCCAGGTCAGAGACGGCGAGCAGCCCGGCGAGCGCGGCGCGCCCCCGGAAGAGTCGGGCTTTGACGGTGCCCACCGGGGTGGCCGTCTGCCGGGCCACCTCGGCGACCGGCATGCCGACCAGGTAGTAGAGGGCGATCGCGGTGCGCTGCTCCTCGGGGAGCCGGCGCAGGGCGGTGACCACCTCGACGGTGGCGGTGTCCGGGCCGGGCACGCTCTCGTTGGCGCCGTGCCGCAGGTAGGCGCGGGCCCGGCTGCGCAGGCTGCGCCACCGGCTCACCGCGATCCGGCTCGCCACGACCCGCACCCACGCCTCCGGCTCCTCGTACGCGCTCACGGTGGACCAGCGCTGCCAGGCCCGGATGTACGCCTCCTGCACGGCGTCCTGCGCCTCGGCGAGATCGCCGGTGAGCGCGTAGACGTAGCCGAGCAGCCGTTGCCGGCTGCCCCGGTAGAACTCGTCGAACCCGTCGACGTCCGGCACCTGCTACCTCCCCGTGACGGTCGCAGGGGACACGCGCCCGGCGGTGCCGCCGGTTGCCCGGTCAGCCGATCATTTTCGCCAGCTCGGTCACGTCGAACCCGCCGGCCGGGATCCGGCCGCGCAGCGCGCGGCGTACCGCGAGCTGGACGGCGGCGTTCGCCGGGGTCGGTACGCCGTGCAGCCGGCCGAGCAGCACGATCTCGCCGTTGAGGTGGTCGGTCTCGGCCGAGCCCGCGCCCCGGGCCAGGCTCTGCCAGGTGGAGCCGCCGGCCCGCTCCTCGCCGTCGACCGGCCGGTGGTCGACGAGGTCACCCCGCTCGGCCTTCTCCTCCTCGGGCGTGGTGTGCGCGATTCCGGCCGCGGCGAGCACGGCGACCCCCTCGGCCCGGACCCGCTGCCGCAGGTCGTCGGGGACGTCCCGGCCGAGCAGCGCCTGGAGGCCGTTGCCGAGGTTGGCCAGCAGCTTGCCGTACTTCCAGCGCAGCACGTCGGCGCGCACCGGGGCGACGAAGCCGGCGGCGGTCAGGTCGGCGGCGACGGCGTCGTCGGTGGCGTCCGCGCCGGACGGGTAGCGGCCGAGGTGCAGCATGCCGGGGTGCGGGTGGCCGTTGGCCACCACCACCCCCGGCTCCAGATGGGTGGCGGGCAGCCAGACGCAGACGCCGTGCACGTCGGCGAAGAGGCGCAGGGCGGCGCGTTCGTTGGCGACCCCGTTCTGCGCGGTGAACAGCGGCAGGCGCTCGGCCGCCGTACCGCCGCCGGCCACGGGCGCGTCCGCCCATGCCGCCAGCGCCGCTTCGGTGTCCTGCGACTTGACGGTGAGCACCAGGGCGGTGTCGTCGGGCAGCGGCCGGTCGTCCGGCCCGTCGGTGGCCGGCCCGCGCCAGGTCGTCTCGCCGTCGGGCTGCCGCAGGGTCAGCCCCCGCCGCCGGATCGTGTCCAGGTGCGCGCCGCGCGCCACCAGGGTCACGTCGTGGCCGGCCTGCCCCAGCCGTACGCCGATGGTGCCGCCGACCGCGCCCGCTCCGATGATCACGTATCGCACGGGCCCATTCTGCCCGGTCAGGGCGTCAGGCCGGCCTCGGTGAGGATCGGGCCGGCCAGCAGCAGCGCGCCGGCGCCGAGGGCGACCAGGTTGACCAGGGCGAAGACGGTGACCCAGAAGAACGCGGGCAGGGGGGTGAGGCCGGCGAGCTGGTCGGCGTCGGAGGCGGGCATCCGCCCCCGCGAGCGCAGCCGTTGCAGCTCCACCACCGGCCGCACCCCGCCGAGCAGCAGGAACCAGACCCCGGCGTACGCGAACGCCGCCTGCACCTGCGGCTCGGCGTACCAGGAGACGGCGAGCACCACCCCGCCGGTGACCAGCAGCGAGAGCACGCCGAAGACGTTGCGGATCATGACCAGCATGGCCAGCAGCAGCACCACGGCGACCCAGAGCAGCAGGGTGATCCGGTTGCCGCCGAGCAGCCACGCGCCGGCCAGCCCGACCAGCGGCGGGGCGACGTAGCCGGCGAGCAGGGTGAGGATCATCCCCGGGCCGGTGGGCCGGCCGGCGGAGAGGGTGAGCCCCGAGGTGTCCGAGTGCAGCCGGATGCCTTGCAGGCGGCGGCCGGTGAGCAGGGCGACCAGCGCGTGCCCGCCCTCGTGGGCGATCGTGATCGCGTTGCGGGCGATCCGCCAGGGCAGGCGGGTGCTGACCACCACCAGCGCGACGACGGCGGTCAGCAGCACCAGCAGGGGCGGCGGGTCCGGCTGCGCCGCGAACAGCTTGTCCCAGAGACCGCCGAGCCCGTCGATCGACACCATGGGGCGCGAGCCTACCGGCCCCGACCTGTGTCGCTGCGACCTCGTCGGTCCGTATCGTGGAAGGCTGATCCGGTGGCGACAGGAGCGGGAGGTGGACGCCGGTGACTGCGGCACCCCTGGAACCCCACGTCGGCCTGTGGACCGAGGCCGAGTACCTCGCCATGGGCGAGACGCCGAACCGGATCGAGTTGCTCGACGGGAGCCTGATCGTGAGCCCTGCCCCGAGCAAGCGACACCAGCGGGTGTCGCGGCTGCTGGCCAACAGCCTGGACGACGCTGCGGGGGCCCTCGCGGTCTTCGAGGCGGTGAACGTCCGGCTCGGCGTCGACCGCATCGTCATCCCCGACGTGGTGGTGGCCGACACCGACGACGAGGGCACCGTGATCGAGGCGGGCGAGGTGATCCTCGTCTGCGAGATCGTCTCGCCGGGAAACGCGGCCGCCGACCGGTTGATCAAGATGCAGCTCTACGCGATCGCCGGGATCCCGTGGTACCTGCTGGTCGAGCAGGACGGCTCCGGCCACTCGCTGCGGCTGCACCGGCTCGACGGCACGCACTACGTCGAGGAACAGGTCGCGAAGCCGGGCGAGGAACTCCGCCTGACCGAGCCGATCCGCTGGCGCGTCGACCCGGCCACGCTGCGCTGAGGCGGAGACCGCGCCCGTCGGGGTGGTCGACTTCCACCGTTCCTGAAGATTTCCTTAGCTCCCCTTGCCATCCGGGGCACTTATCTCCAAAGATGAACGTCTATTAAGTCCGGCGTCCTTGGAGGCATCCATGACCCGTACCGGAACATCCCTGCGGCGGCTGTTGGCCGCCACCCTCGCGGCCCTCGCCACCGCGGCGGCGGGGCTCGTCGCGACCGCGGCCCCGGCGTCCGCCGCCACCACCCCCGGCATCGACGTGTCCCACTACCAGGGCGCCATCAACTGGACCAGCGTCCGCAACGCGGGCATCCAGTTCGCCTTCATCAAGGCGACCGAGGGCACCAGCTACAAGGACCCGAGGTTCAACACGAACTACGTGGCCGCCTACAACGCCGGCGTCATCCGGGGGGCGTACCACTTCGCCCGGCCCAACATCTCCTCCGGGGCGGTCCAGGCGAACTACCTGGCCTCCAACGGCGGCGCCTGGTCGGCCGACAGCCGCACCCTCCCGGCCGCGCTGGACCTCGAGGCCAACCCGTACGCGGGCGGCTACTGCTACGGCCTGAGCACGACCGGCATGCGGAACTGGGTCCAGGACTTCCTCAACACCTACCGCTCCCGCACCGGCCGCTATGCCGTCATCTACACCACCACGAGCTGGTGGAACCAGTGCACGGGCAGTTGGACGGCCCCGTGGGCGAACCACCCGCTCTGGATCGCCCGCTGGTCGAGCACGGTCGGCACGCTGCCGGCCGGGGCCCCGTTCTGGAGCTTCTGGCAGTACACGGACAGCGGCAGCGTGGCGGGCATCAGCGGCGCCGTCGACCGGAACCACTGGAACGGTGACCGGAGCCGGCTGATCGCGCTGGCCAACAACACCTGAGCCTGATTCGCCTGGGGAGGCGGTTGGCGGCAGCGGGATCGGTTGTCACCGTACGGTCGACAACTGGTCCGGCTGCCGCCACGCCGCCGTCACGGGCGTCAGGCCCGCCGTCGGGCCGCCACGGGAACGGTCGCCGCGTTCTCCCGGGCGAGCGCGCCCCGCCGGGCGAAGCGCCGGACGCCCACCCCGGCGAGGGTGACGGTGACGACGCTGAGCAGTGCGACCAGCACCGGCAGGCCGGCGGCGGTGAGCAGCAGGACGATGTCGCCGAGGGCCACGAGCATCCACAGTGCCACTCGGGGCCGGGCGTCCCTCCGTCGGTATCCCATGTCGTACCCTCCCTTCCGTCGTGAAGGTCAGATACCCCGTACGACGGAAGGTCATGCGAGTCGATCTCGCAACGGGCGCGAATCCCGCGGATCAGTCCTTGCGGTCGGGCACGAAGCCCTTGGCGATCCGGTCGAAGTTCGCCAGGTTGGCCTGCCAGTCCTTCGCGGCGACCTCCCAGCGCAGGGCGTAGCCCCGGTTGCTGGCCGTCACGAAGCCCCGGTTGCGGACGTGGATCCGCGTGCCGTCGCGGGTCTCCAGCCACTCCCAGTCCGCACAGGTCTTCCAGTAATCGCAGGGCTCGATGCTCAGGTACTGGTAGTTGCTGACGCGGTTCTTGCGGTCCGGCTCTTTCTGCTTCCAGTCGGCGTACGCGTCCGATTCCGGGTTGCTGGTCCACTGGACCAACAGCTCGCCCGGCCCGTTGGACTGGTCGAAGACGACCGTGCTGCCGTCCACCTGCCGGCGCACCCAGCCCTCCGGCAGCGGCAGCGCGAAGCCGGCCGGGTCCTTGTGCAGCTTCCAGCCCGCCGGCAGCGCGTCCGGCGTCGGGGAGGGGGTGGCCGAGGGCGTCGGGCTCGGCGCGGCGCTCGTGGGCGGGGCCGGCGCGGAGGACTGCGGCGGCTGCCCCTGGGAGGTCGCCGCGCCGGTCGGGTCGGCCTGCGGGGTGCCGCCGCCGTCCCCACCGTCGCCGCTGGTCAGCATCGGCACGACCACCACCAGGCCGAGCAGCAGCAGCGCCACCAGCACGCCGATCAGGACGTTGCGCCGGGTGTTGTCGGGCTTCGTGCCGTCGGACGCCACGACCGTCGCCCGGCCGGACGGCGGGCCCACCGGCGGGGGCATCACCGAGGTGGGATTCGCCGGCTTGCGGGGTGCCGGCTCGGCCTTCGTGTCGTCGAGCGCGGGCTTCGGCGGGTCGACCTTCGCCGTCGGGGCCGTGTCCGAGGTGGACGCTCCGACCTTGGCGGTGGGCGCGAGATCCGAGGAGACCGCCGCCGTCGCGTCCTCGGCGGTGGACGCCGCGGCGGCACCGGCGCCGGCCGCCGCCAGGGGCGCACGCGGTGCCGGCGGGCTGACCGGCTTGTCGGACCCGCCCTCGGCCGGTCGCGGCGCCGGCACCAGCGGCGGGCGCGGCTCACGCGGACCGTTCGGCCCCGGCCGGCGTACGCCGTCGAGCAGCGGGATGGTGCGGGTGCGCTTGCCGCCGGCGCGGCGCAGCAGCTTCTCCGCCACCTCGGCGGTGATCCGCTCCTTCGGGTCCTTGCGCAGCAGGCCGTTGAGCACCGGCTTGAGCGGCCCGGCGTTCTTCGGCGGCGGCATCGGCTCGGTGGCGAGCGCCGCCAGGGTGGCGATCGCCGACGGCCGCGCGTACGGCGACTTGCCCTCGACCGCCGCGTAGAGGGTGGCGCCCAGCGACCACAGGTCGGCCTCCGGCCCGGCAGTGCCCTCGCGGGCCCGCTCCGGCGAGATGTACGCGGGCGACCCCAGCACCATTCCCGTGCGGGTCACGTTCGGGTCGCCGGGGATCGTGGCGAGGCCGAAATCGGTCAGCACCACCCGGCCGTCGTCGCCGAGCAGCACGTTGCCGGGCTTGACGTCGCGGTGCATCACACCGGCCTTGTGCGCCGACTTCAGCGCGGCCAGCACGCCCAGGCCGATCTCCACGGCACGCGCCGGCGTCACCGGGCCGTCCTCGGCGAGGGTGTCCTGCAACGACTTCGACGGCACGTACTCCATGACGATCCACGGATCACCGTCGGTGCGCAGCACGTCGAAGATGCGGACCACGTTGATGTGGTTGAGCCGGGCGATGGCCCGGGCCTCACGCAGCGAGCGCTCCCGCATCTCGCGGCGCTCCTCGTCGGTGAGGCTGGGCGGCGGGACGAGTTCCTTGATCGCCACGTCCCGGTGCAGCACCTCGTCGCGCGCCTTCCACACCCGACCCATGCCGCCCTGACCGAGCGGCGAGAGGAGCCGGTATCGGTCAGCGACGAGTTGGGGCAGCGCGTTCGACATCGCCCAGACGGTACCCGGAGCCGACGACGCTCACACCGCCGGCACGCCACTGTGCGGTTCAGGTCAACCTCTCCGACGCGTACGCTGGCGCCATGTCTGCCGAAGAGCCGCTGTTCCGGGTCGTCCGCGGGGTCCCCACCGCCGAGGAGCTGGCCGCGCTGGTGGGCGCGATCGTCGTACGGTCCCGCCCGGTCGCCGCGGCCCCTCCGGTCGCCGCGTCCGCCTGGGCGCGCTCCGGCCGGCCCCTCGCCGCGCCGGCCACCGGCCCCGGCGCCTGGCGGGCGTCCGGCCTGCCCCGCTGACCTTTTCCGTACGGATCACCGCAGCTCGGCGCCCCTGCGCACCCGTGGGGCGGCCGGCGCGTGCCGGGGCGGGGCTGCCGACAGCCCCGGGGACCCATTAACCTCACTCAGGGAAACGACGCAGTGACAGGCAGGGAGGGCCGATGATCCCCGAGGAGGACGGTCCAGCGTCCTGGCTCCGCGGCTACGGCGGAATCGAGGCCGACATCCGCCAGCTCCGCGAGTTCGCCGACAAGCTCCAGGCCGAGGTGGAACGCAACTACGCCCCGCACCTGTCGTACATCGCCGAGGACATGACGGCGCCGGTGCCCAACCCCGCCGACGCGTTCATCGAGCTGGTCGACTTCCTGCGCGCGCACCACGAGACCCAGCAGGCCACCGCCGACATGGTCTGGGGCGTCCGCGACGCCACCGGCCACCTGGCCGTCGCCGCCAGCACCGTCGCCACCCGCTACACCGGAACGGACGCCTTCGCCGCCGCCCGCGTGACCGACGTCGAACGGGCCCTCGCCCACCCGGCCGCCACCGCGTCCCGCGGCACGCCGCCGGTGTTGTCCGATCCCACCGGCCCTGAGCCCGTGCCGGGGCAGGGGCAGGGTCCGGTGGTGCTGCCATGATCGAACGGGGCACCGGCGGCCGCACGTCCGCTCTCACCGACTGGCGGCTCATGGACGTCGCCAGCATGTGGGCCTGCCTCCAGGACCACGACACCACCAACCACTGGAAGCAGGTCGCCGGCTGGCGCAAGGTCTGCGACCTCGCCCGGACACACCTAAGCCGGCTCCAGGAATACCGCAAGGGGCTGGCCGAGGCATGGCCCCCGGAGACCAACGAGGCCGCCCGGGCATACGTCCGCGAGCTGGACGAGCTGATCGACAAGGTGCAGCGCACACACGACGCCGCCAGCGCCAACTACACCGCGCTCTCCGCCGCCACGCAGGCCATCAGCGCCACGCGGGCGGAGCTCAAGAAGATCTACGAGACGTACGCCGTCAAGGTCCGGGAGAAGCAGACGTACGACGCGACGCTCGCCGACCCGAAGGCCGCCATGGGCAGCCGGGTCCCCGATCGCCCGGTGACGGACGCCGACCTCGAACGGCTCAACGTCCAGGCGCGCGGCATCATGTACGGCCTCAGCGGCGAACTCCAACACGCCCAAGTAATGCTCCGCCAGCCACCGCCTAGGCCCAAGCCTTCACCTGAGGCAGATCAGCCCAACTCCGATGTCTACGGGGGTGCCGGTTCAGGCGCTCCGGTGATTCCGCCCGTCGTTCCCGTGCCGTTGTCAAGTTCGACTACTTCGTCCGTTGCCCGGTCGACTACGAATGCGCGACAGGTCTCCGCACCAACCACCCGTAATGTCGGGCCTGTGCTCGGCGGGGTCAACCCCGGTCTAGCGCCTTCTCCAATCAATCCCGCGATGCCAGGTGCAACTCCACCCGGTCTTCCCACTGGCTCCGGCAGTGGACCGATGCCTGCCATGCCGCCAGGCGTGCGGCCTGGACACGGGCTCTCTGGATTGCCGATCGGTCAGCCTGGCCCTAGCAGCCGGCCGGTCAGCGGAGCCATTGGCGGGCTCCCGCCTGCCACTTCACCGGGATCGCCCCGGCCGATGCCACCAGGTGGTCTGATCGGCGGAACCCCTGGAATGGGACTTGGACCATCGAGTGGCAGCGGCGCGCAGCAACGTCGGGTCAACCCGATTGGTGGGGTAATCGGTGGCGGGGGCGCCGGCACCGCTCCGACCGGGGGCGCAGGCTCCCGCCCTGGGGCTGGCCGCAACTTCAGCGCGGGGCAGGGTATTCCGCCAATCGGTGGAGCACCCGGCATGGGCGCTGCCCGCGCAGGCGGGATGCCGAGCAGGGCAGGGCGGTACGACGGCAGTGACGAAGATTCGCAACGCTGGGATCCGGATCACCCATGGGAAGTGGACCGAGGCGTAAGCCCGGTAGTCCGCGCCCCAGACGAAGATGGCCCCATCGACCCGGGTCCGGCTATTGGCTTCAACCGTTGAGAACTCGGGCCGTCCAAGCCGCCTTGGCGCTGTTCACCCTTACGGCAACATTCCTGCCGTCAACTGCCTCGCATGCGTGGCCTAACCGTAGTGCCGCAAGTCCGCAGGGCATTGATCGGATCCGGGCGGACCAGTGGCATCTGAACTTTCTCAGGATCCCCGAAGTGCACAGGATCGCTCAAGGCGAAGGCGTAACGGTTGCGGTGCCAGACACCGGCGTCCATCCACATCCCGATCTTGCGCGCAATCTGCGCCGAGGCACCGATATCGTTGCCGGGGGTAGTGGCGACGGACAACAAGACCGGAACAGCCACGGAACCGGCATGGCAGGCCTAATCGCCGCCCACGGGCATTCTGGCAAACAAGGCGCCCTTGGCATAGCACCGAAGGCGAAGATCCTTCCCATCCGGGTAAAAATCAACGACCAAGGGGGCACCAGTCACCATTTGGCAGAGGCGATCGACTACGCGATCACGCAAAATGTCAAAGTAATCAGCATTTCAGCAGCAGGAGCAGCAGACAGTCGGTTACATGCGGCAGTCGAGGCCGCAATTCGCGCGGACATTGTTGTTGTCGCCGCAGCAGGTAATAAGCCCTTCAGCCAACACGTCGGATTCCCTGCCTCCTACCCTGGCGCAATTGCCGTAGGTGGGGTTGATCGGCGCGGCCAGCGAGCCCCAGTGTCAGTCGCCGGACCGGACATCGACGTGGTCGCTCCGGCAGTCGATATCTACAGCACGAGTGTCGACGGCAAGTACCGCAAGGGCACCGGCACTTCGGGGGCCACTGCCATCGTCGCTGGGGCGGCAGCGTTAGTTCGGTCCAAGTACCCGTACCTGCCTGCCTCCGAGGTGGCGCACAGGCTGACCGCCACCGCGATCGACAAGGGCCCTCCGGGACGGGACGACGAGTACGGCCACGGTGTCATCGATCTGGTGGCGGCGCTGACGGCTGACGTACCGCCGCTGGGCTTTGGTTCGGCGACGGCGAGCGCGCCTACCCGGACCACCTCGACCACGACGGCGGTAGCGGAGCCGGCGGGCGACGGGAACGATGGAGCGACGACCCGCGGCCTGGTCACCCTCGGGGTGATCGTGGCAGCCGGCGGCGCGTGGACGTTCATCGCCCGTCGGCGTCGTCGTGGTGACGACCCGCCGCCCCGCATCAGTCGCTGAGCACCCGGACGACGGAGACGGGCGGCGGGTGGACACGTCCCACCCGAGACGTCGTCGTCCCGGTCAGCCGGTAACGTCGGCGACGTGCCGAAATCCATGCCGCCCCGCCTCGTGCTCGCCTCGGCGAGCCCTGCCCGCCGCAAGATTCTCCAGGCCGCCGGGATCGAACCGGACGTGCTGGTCAGCGGCGTCGACGAGTCCCTCGTGGTCACGGAGCGGGCCGAGGAGCTCTGCCTGGAACTGGCCCGGATGAAGGCGCAGGCGGTACTCACCCGGCTGCGGCCGACCGACGACCAGCGGACGTTGGTGATCGGGTGCGACTCGGTGCTGGCCTTCGACGGGGAGATCCTCGGCAAGCCGGACGACGCGGCCGACGCCACCCGGCGCTGGGAGCGGATGCGCGGGCGCAGCGGCGTGCTGCACAGCGGGCACTGCCTGATCGACGTCGAGGCGGGGCGGCGGGCCGAGGCGGTCGCCTCCACCGTCGTGCACTTCGCCGACATCGGCGACGACGAGATCGCCACGTACGTGGGTACGGGCGAGCCGCTGGCCGTGGCGGGTGCCTTCACGATCGACGGGCTGGGCGGGCCGTTCGTGGAACGGATCGAGGGTGATCCGAGCACGGTCATCGGGCTGTCCCTGCCGATGCTGCGCCGCCTCCTCGCCGAGCTGGACCTGCGGATCACCGATCTGTGGACGAAGGTCACGCCCGGCAACCAGACGGTCGAGCCGCTCGGCTAGCGTCCGTTCATGACCACCAAGTCGATCCCGCTCACGTCGGAGCTGCACGCGTACCTGGTCGGGCACGGTGCGCCGCCGGACGAGATCATGCGGGACCTGGCCGAGGAGACCCGCGCGGTCCTGCCGAACGACGCGCATATGCAGGTCGCACCGGAGCATGCCGCCTTCCTGACCTTCCTCACCCGGCTGCTCGGGGTACGGCAGGCCGTCGAGGTGGGCACGTTCACCGGCCTCTCGTCACTGGCGATCGCCCGGGGCCTGCCCGAGGGCGGGCGGCTGACCTGCTTCGACATCTCGGAGGAGTTCACCGCCATCGCCCGGCGGTACTGGGAGCGCGCCGGTGTGGACGACCGGATCGAGCTGCGGATCGGCCCGGCCGGCGACACGCTGCGCGAGCTGCCCCACGAGCGCCACCTGGACTTCGCGTTCATCGACGCCGACAAGACCGGTTACCCGATCTACTGGGCGGAGCTGGTGCCCCGGATGCGTCCCGGCGGGGTGATCGCGGTCGACAACGTGCTGCGCGGCGGTCGGGTGATCGCCCCGCAGAACGCCGACGACCGGGCCATCGCGGCCTTCAACGACGAGGTGCTCGCCGACGTCCGGGTGGACGCGGTGATGCTCCCGATCGCCGACGGCCTCACCCTGGCCCGGGTGCACTGACCCTGACCGGGCAGGACCCCGCCCCTGCGCGATCTTGGTAGGAAGAGGCCCCTGGGAGGGCCGTTCCCCACCAAGATCGCGGAAGAATGGCTTTCGCGGCAGGCAGCGGGCCGGTCAGGGGCAGGTCTGTCGGTGCCCTAGGCGTTCGTCGTCGCGGGGATGGTGGGGGCGGGTTCGCCGGCGGGGCGCAGGGCGCGGCCCAGGCGGGCGGCGAGCAACGCAGCCGCCGCGATGAAGGCCGGCAGCAGCAGGAAGGCCAGGTGCGGTCCGACGCCGTCGGCCACCCAGCCGAGCGCGACCGGCGCGATCCCGAAGCCCACCCCCATCGAGTACGACGCATAGCCGGCCGCCCGGTCCGCGGCCGGCCCGGCGACGGCGAGCGCGATCGAGATCGCCAGCGGGTAGTGCAGGGCGTTGCCGAGGCCGAGGACGACCAGGCCGGTGACGGCGAGCCAGCCGACGGGCGCGATCCAGAAGAGCGCGAACCCGGCCAGCGACACGCCCAACGCGGCCAGCAGCAGCGGCACGGGCCGGTACCGCAGGGCGAACCGGCCCCCGACGACCCGCCCCACGAACATGCCGCAGACGATCGCGGCGACGGCGGCCGAGGCGCCGCCGGCCGCCATCCCGGCGTGCGAGCGGAGCACGTCGGCCGTCCAGAGCGACAGGCAGACCTCGATCGAGCCGGTGACCGCCATCAGCACCCAGGCGATCCAGTACGCCGCCGGCAGGGGTCGGCCGACCCCGTGGGCGCCGGCGACCGAGGCGACATCGCCGGGAGCCGCGGGACCGGGAGTCAAGGAGCCGGGAGCCGAGGAACTGGGAGCCAGGGAGCCGGGAGCCGCAGAGCCGGAAACCAGGGAGCCGGAAACCGTAGAGCCGGGGGCCAGGGAGCCGGGGGCCGAGGAGGCGAGAGTCGAGGAGCCGGGAGCCCCGCCGGGAGCCGGGGCGGTGGGAGGACCGCCGGGAGCCGCGGCAGCGGGGGCGGGTCGCGGCAGGCGTACGCGGAAGGTCACGGCGGCGAGCGCGACCAGGGCGATCAGGCCGACCTCGACGGCCATCGCCGGTCGCCAGCCCCACCCGGCGTCCACGCTCGCGCCGATGACCAGCGGGGCGAGGATGCCGGCGCCGGCGCAGACGGCGTTGGCCTCGGTCAGCGCGGCGGGCGCGCCGGCGCCGTGCCGGTCGGTGAGCACCACGGACACGCCGCTGATCACCAGCATGCCGAAGGTGGCGATCACGGCGACGGCGGTGATCGTGGCGGGCAGGGCGCGGACGAGGCCCAGGGCGGCGACGCCGGCCGCGACGCCCGCCAGCCCGATCCAGATGGCCCGGCCACGGCCGAGGCGGCGGGCCAGGGGGGCGAAGATCGCCCCGCCGGCCAGCGCGCCGACGGCGATGCCGGTGCTGTGCAGGCCGGCGACGGCGGCCGACGTGCCCTGTTCGTCGCGGAGCAGCGGCACGACCGGCCCGAAGCCGTAGAGGAAGAAGCCCCACAGCCCGAGCTGGGCGTAGGTCAGCCAGGTGAGCCGGTCACGGGTGAGGCGGGGCACCGGCCTCACGCTACAAGCGTCGGGCCGGCGCCCCGCCCCTGGTGAGAGGCAACTCTCCCCGCCGCCAGGCGGGGACCTCCGCTCAGCGGACGCTGCGGGCGAACTGCCGGGCGGCCCAGAAGACGCCGGCGGCGGCGAGGATCGCGATGATGCTGAGCCCCTGCCAGACCTTGTCGTCGCCGAGTTCACCGGCGAAGAGGGCCCGGGTGCCGTCGACCGCCCAGGAGAACGGGTTCCACTCGGCGATGCCCTGGAGCCAGCCCGGGGCGAAGGTCAACGGCAGCAGGATGCCGGAGAGCAGCAGCACGGGCTGCGCCACGGTGTTCATCAGCGGGGCCAGCGCGTCCTCGCTCTTGACCTTGAGCGCGATGCCGTAGGAGACGGCCGAGGTCATCAGCGCGATCAGGGCGAGCATGAGGTACGCCAGCAGCAGGTCGACGAGGGAGACGCGCAGGTCGAACAGGAGCGCGAGCAGGGTGATGATGACCGCCTGCACGATGAGCGACACCACGTCGCGCAGCGATCGGCCGAGCAGCAGGGCGAGGCGGCTGACGGGGGTGACCCGGGAGCGTTCGATGACCCCGGCGCGCAGCTCGGCGATCAGGCCGAAGCCCTGGAACAGGCCGCCGAAGATGGCCAGCAGCACCAGCAGGCCGGGTACGAAGATCTTGTAGGCCTCCGCCTGGGTGGGCGCGTTCAGCGCCGGCTTGAGCAGCGGGGCGAAGAGCAGCAGGTACATCACCGGCTGGAAGACGCCGACGAAGACCCAGACGGGGTTACGCAGCAGCAGTTGGAGCTGGCGCTGGAAGATCAGCCAGGTGTCACGGGCGAGTTTCATAAGGGCTCTCCGGTCGGGATCAGGACTCGCGCAGCGAGCGGCCGGTCTTGGTGAGGAAGACGTCGTCGAGGCTGGGCCGGTGCAGCTCGATGGACCTGAGCCCGAGGCCGGCGGTGTCGACGCGGCGCAGGATCTGCGGGATGGCGGTGGCGCCCTCGTCGACGTAGAGCCGCAGCCCGCCCTCCTCGACGGTCTCCAGCTTGTTGACGTACGGCTCGCCGTCGAGCAGCTGCGCGGCCTGCGGGGTGGCCGCCGCGTCGAGCCCGACCAGCACGACGTCGCCGGAGATCTCGCGCTTCAGCTCCGTCGGGGTGCCCTCCGCGACCACCTCGCCGTGATCCATGATCGCGATCCGGTCGCAGAGCGCGTCGGCCTCCTCCAGGTAGTGCGTGGTGATGAAGACGGTCATACCGTCGCCCCGTAGCCGGCGGATCTCGTCCCACATGTGCGCCCGGCTCTGCGGGTCGAGGCCGGTGGTCGGCTCGTCCAGGAAGACGATGCTCGGCTCGTGGATGATGCCGAGGGCGATCTCCACCCGCCGGCGCTGACCGCCGGAGTAGGTCTTGCACTTGCGGTCGGCGTACTCGGTGAGCTGGAAGGCGTCGAGGGCGCGGGCGGCCCGCCGGTGCGCGTCGGCCTTGCCGATGCCGTACATCCGGGCGTGCAGGACGAGTTCCTCCCGGGCCGTGGACTCGTCCCAGGTGCTGCCGCCCTGGGCGACGTAGCCGATGCGGCGGCGCACCTCGGCCGGGTCCTTGCGCAGGTCGGCCCCGGCGACGGTGGCCTCGCCGCCGTCCGGCTCGATGAGCGTGGCCAGCATCCGCAGGGTGGTGGTCTTGCCGGCGCCGTTGGGACCGAGGAAACCGAAGATCTCCCCCTCGGCGACCTTCAGGTCGACGCCGCGCACCGCGTCGACGGTCTTCGTCTGGCGACCCTCTCGGGAGCGGAACGACTTCCGCAACCCTCTGGTCTCGATCATCTCTGCTCCTGGTCGTCCGGGCCGGTGCCACCGGCCCCCTGTCTGTCCCTCGGAGACGACGCCGGACGGCATGCTCCCCCGTGGCGTCCCGGGCAGGCTAACGCGATATAGCTCTTGTGGTCAACGTTGATTATTCGTCCTCCGTCGGCCGCGGCGGCAGCCGCTCCTCCCAGCCCTGCCATCCCTCCGCCCGCTCCAGCCCCTCGGGCAGGTACGACACGCCCGACTCGATCCGTTCCGCGATCCGCTCGCACCAGGAGATCTCCGCCTCGGCCCGGGCCGTCCAGAGCTCGAACATCCACCCCACGTGCACCGGCTTCGTCGAACGCATCCAGTCAGAACTCAACGACGTACGCATCCACTCGACACCGGCGCGAAGCAGGTTCGCCCGGTTGCGCAGGGCGGCCGCCGCCTCGTCGCGCGGCATCGCGGGCAGGAAGGAGAACGCCGCCGCGAACGGATCCGGCGGCTCGTGCAGCTGCCACCACAGGCCCCGCAGCAGCGACTCGAACTCCTCCTCGCCCTTCGGCGTGACCTCGTACGTGGTGCGGGCCGGACGGGCGCCCACCTGCTCGGTGGCCACCTCGCGCAGCAGCCCTTCCTGGGTCAGCTTGCGCAGGGCGTGGTAGATCGACCCGGGCTGCACGTTCGCCCACCTGTCGGCGCTCCAACTGAGCAGCTCCCGGCGTACGTCGTAGCCGTGCACGGGCTGCATCCAGCGCACCAGGCCGAGGATCATCATTCGCGTGGCAGACACCCGATGAGCGTAATAAGCAAATTTGACTAGGGCGCGGCGAACAGTGCGGCATCCCACACTGAGCGATCGTTAGGGCCGCCACGGTGGCCGATACACTCCCGGTCAGTGACCCTCCGGGAGGAGCCAGCAGCGTGCGCAAGGTACTCATCGCCAACCGCGGCGAGATCGCCGTCCGCGTCATCCGCGCCTGTCGCGACGCCGGCCTGGGCAGCGTGGCCGTCTACGCGGACTCCGACCGGGACGCCCTGCACGCCACGCTGGCCGACGAGGCGTACGCGCTCGGCGGGGACACCGCCACCGAGACGTACCTGCGCATCGACAAGCTGCTGGAGGTCGCCGCGAAGGCCGACGCCGACGCGGTCCACCCCGGCTACGGCTTCCTCTCCGAGAACGCCGACTTCGCCCAGGCCGTCATCGACGCCGGGCTGACCTGGATCGGCCCCACCCCGCAGGCGATCCGGGACCTTGGCGACAAGGTCACCGCCCGGCACATCGCCCAGCGCGCCGGCGCACCCCTGGTGCCCGGCACCCCCGACCCGGTCGGCGGCCCCGACGAGGTGTTGGCGTTCGCCGTCGACCACGGCCTGCCGGTCGCCATCAAGGCCGCCTTCGGCGGCGGCGGGCGCGGGCTCAAGGTGGCCCGCACCATGGAGGAGATCCCGCACCTGTTCGAGTCGGCCACCCGCGAGGCGGTCGCCGCGTTCGGCCGAGGCGAGTGCTTCGTCGAGCGCTACCTGGACCAGCCGCGCCACGTCGAGGCGCAGGTGCTGGCCGACCGGCACGGCAACGTGATCGTGGTCGGCACCCGGGACTGCTCGCTCCAGCGCCGGCACCAGAAGCTGGTCGAGGAGGCTCCCGCGCCGTTCCTCACCGACGCGCAGCGGGCCCAGATCCACGACAGCGCCAAGGCCATCTGCCGGGAGGCGGGCTACCACGGCGCCGGCACGGTGGAATACCTGGTCGGCGCCGACGGCACCATCTCCTTCCTGGAGGTCAACACCCGCCTCCAGGTCGAGCACCCGGTCACCGAGGAGACCGCCGGCATCGACCTGGTCCGCGAGCAGTTCCGCATCGCCGACGGCGAGAAGCTGCGGTTCACCGAGGACCCGACGCCGCGCGGGCACTCCATCGAGTTCCGGATCAACGGCGAGGACCCGGGCCGCAACTTCCTGCCCGCCCCCGGCACGATCACGGCGCTGCGGCTGCCCACCGGCCCCGGCGTCCGGGTCGACACCGGCATCTCCGCCGGCGACGTGATCGGCGGCAACTTCGACTCGCTGCTGGCCAAGGTGATCGTCACCGGCGAGACGCGTACCGAGGCGCTGGAGCGGGCCCGCCGCGCCCTGGACGAGATGGTCGTCGAGGGCATGGCCACCGCGCTGCCGTTCCACCGGCTGGTGGTCCGGGACGAGGCGTTCACCGCCGAGCCGTTCACCGTGCACACGCGGTGGATCGAGACCGAATTCGACAACACCGTCCCGCCGTTCACCGCCGCCGCCGGCCCCGCCGACGCGCCGGCCGAGCGCGAGACCGTCGTGGTCGAGGTCGGCGGCAAGCGGCTGGAGGTCAGCCTCCCCGCCGGTCTCGGCGGGGGTACGGCCGCCGCCGCGCCCGCCGCGCGCAAGCCGGCCCGCCGCGGCGGCGGGGCCAAGGCCGGCGTCGCGGTCAGCGGCGACGCGCTCACCTCCCCGATGCAGGGCACCATCGTCAAGATCGCGGTCGCCGACGGCGACACCGTGGCCGAGGGTGACCTGGTCGTGGTGCTGGAGGCGATGAAGATGGAGCAGCCGCTGCACGCCCACAAGGCCGGCACGGTCAGCGGCCTCGCGGCCGAGGTCGGCGCCGTCATCACCGCCGGCGCGGCGATCTGCACCATCGCCTGATCCGCGCCCCCAGGCGCACGCTCCAAGCGCGCGGTCCCGGCCCCGGCGCGGCTCAGGGGACCCGCCCCGACGTGGCCAGGCGCCCCCGCCCTCGGCGTGGCCAGGCGTCTCGGCCTCTGCGCGGCTCAGGGGCGGCCCCGGCCCCCGACCCCGGGCCGGCCCCCGACCTCTGCGCGGCTCGGACTGCGCAGTCAGCGCAGCTCGGCGCCGGCCACCGCCCGGACGGCGGCCGTCAACGCGTCCAGGGTGGTGGAGTCCACCCGCCAGTGCTGCCAGTACAGCGGGCGGTCCAGGTGCCGCCCGGCACCGAGGTCGACGCAGCGTCCGGCGGCGATGTCGGCGTGGGCGATCCGTTCCGGGACCATCCCCCAGCCGAGCCCGAGCCGTACCGCCTCGTTGAAGCCGTCGAAGGACGGGACGTAGTGGACCGGCGGGTCGAGCCGGCGCCGGGTGACGGTGCGGGCGAAGCGCTGCTGGAGCTGGTCCTTGCGGTCGAACGCCAGCATCGGCGCCGACGCGAGGGCGGCCTCGGTGAGACCGTCCGGGAAGTGGCGGGATGCGAACCCGGTCCCGGCCAGGGCGACGTACCGCATGGCGCCCAGCCGCTCCACCCGGCAGCCCTGCACGGCCTCGCGCTGCGCGGTCACGGCCGCCATCGCCGTGCCGTCGCGGATCAGCTCCGCCGTGTGGTCCTCGTCGTCCCGGCGTACGTCGAACAGCAGCGCCAGCTCGGTGGGCAGTCGCGCCAGCGCGCCGACGAACCAGGTGCCCAGCGAGTCCCCGTTCGCCACGACCGTCACCCGGGTGGGTGCGGACCCGCCGACGGCGGGCCGGGCTGCGGCCAGCGCCTCCCGTTCCAGCAGGGCCACCTGCCCGGCGAGCCGCAGCAGCGGCCGGCCCGCGTCGGTGGCCCGGCACGGCTTCGTCCGCCGGACGAGCACCTGACCGACGGACTGCTCCAGCGCCTTGAGTCGCTGGCTGACGGCCGAGGGGGTGACGTGCAGGGACCGCGCCGCCGCCTCGAAGCTGCCCTCGCGGACCACCGCGGCGAAGGTCCGGAGCTGCGTGGTGTCGAGCATGATGAAGCAGAGCTTATCCACCGTGAGAATCTTTAGCTGGGCTGCATCGGGCGGGGCTCGTAGCCTCGGCTCGTGCCCGACATCCTCAGCGGTTCCGTGGCCGGCTCCGCCGCCGCCGGCTTCTCCCTCGCCATCGCGCTGATCGCCGCCATCGGCGCGCAGAACGCCTTCGTCCTGCGGCAGGGCCTGCGCCGCGAGCACGTCCTGCCGGTCGTCGCCGTCTGCGCCGCGTCCGACGCGCTGCTCATCGCGCTCGGCATCGCCGGCATGGGCGGGGCGACGGCGGAGCACCCCGCCGTCCTCACCGCCGTGCGGTGGCTCGGCGCCGCGTTCATGCTCGGGTACGCCGCGCTGGCCGCCCGCCGCGCGCTGCGCCCCGGCGCGCTCTCCCCCGCCGACCGGCCGCCGGCCACGCTCGGCGCGACGCTGCTGGCCTGCCTCGCGTTCACCTACCTCAACCCGCACGTGTACCTCGACACCGTCCTGCTGCTCGGCGGGGTGGCCCGCCAGCACCCGCACCACTGGGTCTTCGGCGCGGGCGCCGTGCTGGCCAGCGCGGTCTGGTTCACGACCCTCGGCGCCGCCGCCCACCGGCTCGCGCCCGTGCTGGCCCGCCCGGTGGCCTGGCGGATCATCGACGGCACGGTGGCCGTCGTGATGGTGGCGGTCGCGGCCACCCTGCTGTTCGACTGACGGCGCCGACCTGCCGGTCGGGGTGTTTTCGGCAACCACCGGGGGCGCGGACGCCGGCGGGCGGGAATGATGGCGACGTGCGGTTCCTTCACGGCGCGGTCCCCGCGCACGACCTGACCTACAACGACGTCTTCATGGCGCCCGTCCGTTCCGAGGTGGGTTCCCGGCTCGACGTCGACCTGGCCACCACCGACGGCACCGGCACCACCATCCCGCTGGTCGTGTCGAACATGACGGCGGTGTCCGGCCGCCGGATGGCCGAGACGGTCGCCCGGCGCGGCGCGATCGCGGTCATCCCGCAGGACATCCCCATCGAGGTGGTGGCGAACGTCGTCGCCTGGGTCAAGCGGCGGCACCTGGTGCACGACACGGCGATCACGCTGGGCCCGACCGACACCGTCGGCGACGCGATCCACCTGCTGCCGAAGCGGTCGCACGGCGCCGTGGTGGTCATCGACGACGAGAGCCGGCCGGTGGGCGTGGTGACCGAGGCCGACACGGTCAGCGTGGACCGTTTCGCCCAGCTCCGGCACGTGATGTCGACGGAGCTGCACACCGTGCCGGCGGACGCGGACCCGCGTACCGGCTTCGAACGGCTCTCGGCGGGGCGGCGCCGGCTGGCCCCGGTGGTCGACGCCGAGGGGCGCCTGGTCGGGGTGCTGACCCGGCAGGGCGCGCTGCGGGCGACCCTCTACCGGCCGGCGCTGGACGACCGGGGCCGGCTGCGGATCGCCGCCGCTGTGGGCATCAACGGCGACGTGACCGGCAAGGCGGCGGCGCTGCTGGAGGCCGGGGTGGACACGCTGGTGGTGGACACCGCGCACGGCCACCAGGAACGGATGATCACCGCACTGCGGGCGGTGCGCGCGCTGGACCCGGCGGTCCCGGTCGCGGCGGGCAACGTGGTGACCGCCGAGGGCGTACGCGACCTCGTGCGGGCGGGCGCCGACATCGTCAAGGTCGGCGTCGGCCCCGGCGCGATGTGCACCACCCGGATGATGACCGGGGTGGGCCGGCCGCAGTTCTCCGCCGTGCTCGACTGCGCCGCGGCGGCCCGGCAGCTCGGCCGGCACGTCTGGGCCGACGGCGGCGTGCGGCACCCGCGCGACGTGGCGCTGGCGCTGGCCGCCGGGGCCTCGAACGTGATGATCGGCTCCTGGTTCGCCGGCACCTACGAGTCCCCCGGCGACCTCTACACCGACGCCGACGGCCGGCGTTACAAGGAGAGCTTCGGCATGGCCTCGGCGCGGGCCGTCAGCGCGCGGACGGCCGACGACAGCGCGTACGACCGGGCCCGCAAGGCGGTCTTCGAGGAGGGGATCTCCTCGGCGCGGATGTACCTGGACCCGACCCGGCCGGGCGTGGAGGACCTGATCGACGAGATCATCGCGGGCGTGCGGAGCGCCTTCACCTACGCGGGCGCGCGGGACCTCGCGGAGTTCCACGAGCGGGCCCTGGTCGGCGTGCAGAGCGCGGCCGGCTACACCGAGGGGATGCCGCTGCCCACCAGCTGGTGACACCGCCGTCCGGCTGGCGGCCCCCACGTGCCGCCGCCGGCTCGCGCGGTCCGGCGGGGTTCGTCACGGCTTCGGGAAGAGGCGGTGGATCACCTCGCGGGCCGCCGCCCGGGGGTCGTCGCCCACCCGGGGCGGCAGCGCGCCCGAGAGCCAGAGCGTGGCGAAGCCGTGCACGATGGACCAGGCCGCAAGCGCGTCGCCCTGCGGGTCCTCCGCCGTCGGGCGCCGCTCGGGCAGCGCGGCGACGCCCGCGCGCAGCGCGTCCCCGGCGCGCTGGCGGGCCGCCACCAACTCCTCCGCGTCGGGCCGGTAGAGGTCCGGACGGAACATCACCTCGAAGTGCGCGCGGTGGCCGACCGCGAAGTCGACGTACGCGACGCCCCGGTCGAGCAGGTCGCCGCCGGCGCCGTACAGCGCCTCGGCCAGCAGGTGGAAGCCCTCGGCGGCGAGGGCGGTGAGCAGCCCGGACTTGTCGCCGAAGTGGTGCGCCGGGGCGGCGTGCGAGACGCCCGCCCTGCGGGCCAGGTCGCGCAGGCTCAGTGCCGCCGGGCCCGACTCCTCGATCACCTGCACCGCCGCCGCGAGCAGGGCGCGACGCAGGTCGCCGTGGTGGTAGCCGCGCGTTCCGCTCATGCCGCCATCGTATCTAGTCGTTGACAAGATGCCACCTCCGGGGCAATCTTGTCGGCGACAAGTTACTCCGAGGAGGTATCGATGGCTCCGCTGATCGCACTCGTGGCCGGCGCCGCGCTCGCCCGACTGGCCGGACTGGTCGGCGTGGCCGCCCTCGACGGCTGGCACCCGGCGCTGCGGGTGGGCCTGGCGCTGATGTTCGTGGTGACCGGCGTCGCGCACTTCGCCCCCGCCTACCGGGCCGACATGATCACGATGGTGCCGCGCGGCCTGCCCCGGCCCGCCCTGCTGGTCACGATCACCGGGGCGCTGGAACTGGTGGGCGCGGTCGGGCTGCTGGTGCCGGCGACCGCCCGCTGGGTCGCGGCCGGGCTGGCCCTGCTGATGGTGGCCATGTTCCCGGCGAACGTCTCGGCGGTCCGGCGCGGGCTGACCCTGGCCGGCCGCCCGGCGACCCCCCTCGGCCCGCGCACGGCGGAGCAGATCCTCTTCGTCGGAGTGGCGGTCGCTATTTCGTTTGGGGCCTGACGTTCAGGCCGCTAACCTATCGGCCATGGAACTGATGACGCTACGGGACGTGCCCATAGCGCGACTGCTCGTGGTCGCCGGGCACGTCACCGGACAGCGGTGGAACCGCTACCTGGCCGAGGCGCACGGCCTCACCCAGGCGGGAATGGTCACCCTGATGACCCTCGCCGAGCACGGCGAACTGCCGCACCGCACGGTGGCCGAGCACTGTTTCGTCCGGCCGGCGACCCTGACCGGCATCGTCGACACCCTCGAACGCGACGGCCTCGTCGAGCGGCAGCGCGACGAGGCCGACCGACGCAGCGTCAAGATCGCGATCACGCCGGCCGGCCGGGCCCGGATCGACGCGCTGACCGCCATGATCCGCTCGGGGCACCCGCTGACCTCGGTCGACGCCGACCCGACGAAGGCGGCGGTGATCCGCGAGTTCCTCCTCGAAGTCATCGGCAACGGCGACCACGGCGCCCCGGAAGGGGGCCCGGCATGCTGACCCGGCTGCTGCGTACGCACCTTCGCCCGTACCACCGGCCGCTGGCCGCCGTGGTGCTGCTCCAGTTCGTCGGCACCATGGCGTCGCTCTACCTGCCCAGCCTCAACGCCGACATCATCGACCAGGGCGTGGCCCGGGGCGACACCGGCTACATCCTGCGCACCGGCGGCTGGATGCTCGCGGTCAGCCTGGTCCAGATCGTCTGCTCGGTCGCGGCCGTCTACCTCGGCGCGCGCACGGCGATGGCCTTCGGCCGGGACGTCCGGTCGTCGATCTTCGGGCACGTCAACCGCTTCTCCGCCCGCGAGGTCGCCCGGTTCGGCGCGCCCTCGCTGATCACCCGCAACACCAACGACGTGCAGCAGGTGCAGATGCTCGTGCTGATGAGCTGCACGATGCTCGTCGCCGTACCCATCATGAGCGTCGGCGGCGTGGTGATGGCGCTGCGCGAGGACGTCGGGCTCTCCTGGCTGATGCTCGTCAGCGTGCCCGTGCTGGCCGTCGCCCTGTGGCTGATCATCCGGCGGATGGTGCCGGGCTTCCGGCTCATGCAGACCCGCATCGACACGGTCAACCGGGTGCTGCGCGAGCAGATCACCGGCATCCGGGTGGTGCGCGCGTTCGTCCGGGAGCCGTACGAGACGGACCGCTTCGCCACGGCGAACGCCGACCTCACCGCGACCGCCCTGCGCATCGGCCGCCTGATGGCGTTGATCTTCCCGGTGGTGATGCTGGTGCTCAACGTCTCCAGCGTCGCGGTGCTCTGGTTCGGCGCCGAGCGGGTGGACGCCGGGGCGATCCAGGTCGGCGCCCTCACCGCCTTCCTCCAGTACCTGATGCAGATCCTGATGGCCGTCATGATGGCCACCTTCATGCTGATGATGGTGCCGCGGGCGGCGGTCTGCGCCGAACGGATCGTCGAGGTGCTCGACACCGACTCCTCCGTGGTGCCCGCCGCCCACCCCGTGACCGAGGTGACCGCCCACGGCGAGCTGGAACTGCGCGACGTCGCGTTCCAGTACCCGGGCGCGGCCGAGCCGGTGCTGCGCGACGTGTCGTTCCGGGTGACGCCGGGGACGACGACGGCGGTCATCGGCAGCACCGGAGCGGGCAAGACCACCCTGCTGTCGCTCGTACCCCGGCTGGTCGACGCGACCGCCGGCGCGGTGCTGGTCGACGGCGTCGACGTACGGGACCTGGCGCCGGACGAGCTGTGGCGCCGCATCGGGCTGGTGCCGCAGCGGCCGTACCTGTTCACCGGGACCGTGGCGAGCAACCTGCGCTACGGCAACCCGGACGCGACCGACGCGGAACTCTGGGAGGCGCTGGAGATCGCCCAGGCGCGGGACTTCGTCGAGGCGATGCCCGAGGGGCTGGAGGCGCCGATCGCGCAGGGCGGCACGAACGTCTCGGGCGGGCAACGGCAGCGGCTGGCCATCGCGCGGGCCCTGGTCCGGCGGCCGGAGATCTACCTCTTCGACGACTCGTTCTCCGCGCTCGACCTCGGCACGGACGCGCGGCTGCGGGCGGCGCTGCGCCCCGTGACCGCGGACGCCGCCGTGGTGATCGTGGCGCAGCGGGTCTCCACCATCGTCGGCGCCGACCAGATCGTCGTGCTCGAGAACGGGGGCGTGGTCGGGATCGGCCGGCACGACGAACTACTACTCACCTGCCCGACGTACGCCGAGATCGTGGCGTCGCAGAACACCACGGGGGTGGTCGCGTGAGCGCGCGGAGCGAACGAACCGTCAGGCACAGCAGCGCGGCGCCTCGCGCCGTCGCCGAGCGGAGCGAGGTGGCGGAGTGAGCGCCGTACCGCAGCAGAAACCGGCCGCCGACGCGGCGACGCCGAAGCGGCTGCCGCCCGGCGGGCAGCGTGGCGGTCCGCACGCGGGCGTCGGGATGCCCGCCGAGCGGTCGATGAACTTCGGGCCCTCGGCCCGGCGGCTGCTGGGCCGGCTGCGACCGCAGCGCCTCCAGCTCATCGCCGTGATCGCGCTGGCGGTGCTCAGCGTCGGGCTCAGCGTGGTCGGGCCGAAGGTGCTCGGCTGGGCCACCGACCTGATCTTCACCGGGGTGATCGGCCGGCAGTTGCCGGCGGGCACCACCGCCGACCAGGCGGTGGCCGCGGCGCGGGCGGCCGGCAACGACAACTTCGCCGACATGCTCGCCCGGATGGACGTGGTGCCCGGCGTGGGCATCGACTTCGCCGCGCTGGCGCGGGTGCTGCTGCTGGCGCTCGGGCTCTACCTGGCGGCCAGCCTGCTCATGTGGTGGCAGGGCTGGCTGCTCAACGGGGTGGTGCAGCGCACCGTGCTGCGGCTGCGCGCCGAGGTGGAGGAGAAGCTGAACCGGCTGCCGCTGCCCTACTTCGACCGGCAGCCCCGGGGCGAGCTGCTCAGCCGGGTCACCAACGACATCGACAACATCTCGACGAGCCTCCAGCAGACGCTGAGCCAGCTGCTCACCTCGCTGCTCACCGTGGTCGGCGTGCTCGCCATGATGTTCTGGATCTCGCCGCTGCTGGCCCTGGTGGCCCTGGTCGCGGTCCCGGTCTCGGTGGTCGTCACCACGGCCATCGCCAAGCGGTCGCAGCGGCAGTTCATCGCCCAGTGGGCGCACACCGGCGAGCTGAACGGTCAGATCGAGGAGGCGTTCACCGGCCACGAGCTGGTCAAGGTCTTCGGCCGGCAGCGCGAGGTCGAGGCGGCCTTCACCGCGAAGAACGACGAGCTGTTCCGGGCGAGCTTCGGCGCCCAGTTCATCAGCGGGATCATCATGCCGGCGATGATGTTCGTCGGGAACCTCAGCTACGTGGCGATCGCCGTGGTCGGTGGCCTGCGGGTGGCGTCGGGGTCGATGAGCCTCGGCGACGTGCAGGCGTTCATCCAGTACTCGCGGCAGTTCACCCAGCCGCTCACGCAGGTCGCCTCGATGGCGAACCTGCTCCAGTCCGGGGTGGCCTCCGCCGAGCGGGTCTTCGCCGTGCTCGACGCCGAGGAGCAGAGCCCCGACCCGGCCGAGCCGGCCCGGGTACGCGACCCGCGCGGCCGGGTCGAGTTCGCGAACGTCTCCTTCCGGTACTCCCCCGACAAGCCGCTGATCGAGGACCTCTCCCTGGTCGCCGAGCCCGGCCACACGGTCGCCATCGTCGGGCCGACCGGGGCCGGCAAGACCACGCTGGTCAACCTGGTCATGCGCTTCTACGAGCTGGACGCCGGCCGGATCACGCTCGACGGGGTGGACGTCACCACGATGCGCCGCGACGACCTGCGCGGCCGGATCGGCATGGTGCTCCAGGAGACCTGGCTCTTCGGGGGCACCATCCGCGACAACATCGCGTACGGCCGCCCCGGGGCGACCGAGGAGGAGATCCTGGCCGCGGCCCGGGCGACGTTCGTGGACCGGTTCGTACGCAGCCTGCCCGACGGCTACGACACGGTGATCGACGAGGAGGGCAGCAACGTCAGCGCCGGCGAGAAGCAGCTCATCACGATCGCCCGGGCCTTCCTCGCCGAGCCGTCGCTGCTGATCCTGGACGAGGCGACCAGCTCGGTGGACACCCGCACCGAGGTGCTGCTCCAGCGGGCGATGGCGGCGCTGCGGTCGGACCGGACGAGCTTCGTCATCGCGCACCGGCTCTCCACCATCCGCGACGCCGACCTGATCCTGATGATGGAGGACGGCCGGATCGTGGAGCAGGGCACGCACGACGAGCTGCTCGCCGCGCGGGGCGCGTACCACCGCCTGTACCGGTCGCAGTTCACCGCCGCCCTCCAGCCCGACCCCGACCCCCAGGCCACCCCCGGGCCCGACCTGCGGCCCGGCCCCGAGCCCGCCCCGCTCGAAGGGTCGTCCCGGTGACGGGGAGGCCGCCGCCGGCGACGACGGGCGGGCGGCCGGCGGGCTCGGGGCCGGACAGGGGCTCAGCGGGTCGGCAGCAGGGCCGGGCCGCGGTCGGCCACCACCGCACCGATCAGCCGGAGGGCGTCGGCGGCGGGCATCGGGTCCAGGGCCCGGCCGCCGCGCAACCGCAGCGACACCGCGCCCCCGGCCGCCTCGCGGGGGCCGACGACGGCGGCGTACGGCACCCGGGCGCGGGCCGCGTCGCGGATGCGGGAGCCCAGCGAACCGGCCCTGTCGACCTCGACGCGCAGCCCGGCGGCCAGCGCGTCGCGGGCGAGCCGGGCCGCCGCACCGGCCTGCTCGTCCCCGACGGGCAGCACCACCAGCTGCACCGGGGCGTACCAGGCGGGGAAGGCGCCCTCGTGCACCTCGATCAGGTACGCGAAGAGCCGCTCCATGCTGCCGACGAGGCTCCGGTGCACCATCACCGGTCGACGCCGCGCCCCGGACGCGTCGGTGTACGACAGGTCGAACCGCTCCGGCTTGTCGAAGTCGAGCTGGACGGTGGAAAGGGTGAACTCCCGGCCGGCGGCGTCCACCACCTGGATGTCGATCTTCGGACCGTAGAAGGCGGCCTCCCCCGGGGCCTCGGTGAACTCCACCCCGTCGAGCGCGGCGCGGAGCAGGTCCTCCGCCCGCGCCCACTGGGCGTCGTCCCCGACGTACTTCTCCCCCGGCCCGCGCAGCGACAGCCGGAACCCTGCCGGCCGTACGCCGAGCGCCGCGTGCGCCTCGCGGATCAGCCGGAGGATCTCGACGACCTCCTCGCCCACCTGCTCCAGGGCGCAGAAGTTGTGCGCGTCGTTGAGCGAGATGGCCCGCACCCGGGACAGCCCGCCGAGCACCCCCGAGCGCTCGGCGCGGTACATGCCGCCCAGCTCGGCGATCCGCAGCGGCAGTTCCCGGTAGGAACGGCCCCGGGCCCGGAACACCAGGGCGTGGTGCGGGCAGAGCGCCGGCCGCAGCACGAACTCGTCGTCGGCGCCGAGCGCCATCGGCGGGAACATGTCGTCGGCGAAGTAGCCGAGGTGGCCGGAGAGTTCGAAGAGTTCCCGCCTGCCCAGCGGTGGGGTGAGCACGTGCCGGTAGCCGGCCCGGCGTTCCAGCTCGCGGACGTACTCCTCGACGGCGTGCCGGGCGGCGGCGCCGGCCGGCAGCCAGAGCGGCAGCCCGGCGCCGGCCAGCGGGTCGGAAGCGAACAGCTCCAGCTCCCGGCCGAGCCTGCGGTGGTCGATCATGTCGCGCTCCTTGATCGGGTACGACCCGGAGGCGACCCGGTCACCGGACGCCACGAGGCCCCGGGGCGGATCGCCCCGGGGCCTCGTCGACGGTCAGGTCAGTACGGCGCGCCGGGGTCTCCCGGCGTCGTGGTGGATACCGCACTGCGCATGGGGCGACGGTACGTCCCCGGTCGCGGGGACCGCAGCCGGTTTTTCCGGGCGGTCCGGCACGCGGACGGCGGGGGCGGGAGCACGGGTCGGCACGCCGCGCGGCACGGGGGCGGGCCGCCGGCACGGGACCTGCCGGCGGCCCGCGGCGGCCGCACCGTCAGGAACGGGGGACCCGACGGTCGTGGGGCCGCGCGCCGACAACGGTACGCCGGGCCGCCCCGATCCGCCGACCCTCGACGCTGCGCAGACGCGTCACCTGCGGCGGTGTCCGCTCGTTGTGTCCGGTGGCCCTGCCGTGTCGGTGGTCACCACGCGCCAGGGTCCCGCCCCGTGCCGCCGGACGACCCGTCAGGCTCGGTACCCGCAATCGGCCCCGTCCGGCGAGGTGGCAGTCGTGCCCGAACTACTCACTGAGGTCGCGTCGCCGGCCTGGGCGTACCTCGCACTGCTCGCGCTGCTGGTCGCGGACGCCTTCGTACCCGTGATCCCCACCCAGGTCGTGATGATCACCGGCGGCGCCCTCACCGTGTACGGCGGGCTGAACCTGCCGGTGACCATCGCCGTCGGCGCGCTCGGCGTCTTCGTCGGGGACCTGGCCTGCTACCTGCTCGGGCGGGGCGCACCGGACCGCCGGGCGCCGCGCGACGCCCACCGGGGCCGGGCCCGGCGCGTCGCCAGCCGGGTCACCCAGGGGCTGCGCCGGCCCGGGCCGCTCGTGATCCTGCTCTGCCGCTTCGTGCCGGGCGGCCGGATGGCGGCCTGCTTCTCGGCCGGCCGCAGCCGGTACCCGTACCGGCTCTTCCTGCTCTACGAGGGCCTGGCGGCGCTGGGCTGGGCCACGTACGGCGGGCTGGTCGGGCACCTCGGCGGGACGGCGCTCACCGAGTCCGCGTGGCGGCTGGCGCTGATCGCGGGGGTCGCCGCAGCCGGCTTCGCGGCGGCGGGCTGGGCCATGACCGCCGTCGGGGCCCGGCGGGCGGCCGAGTCGGTCGCGGTGCCGATCGTCGTCCCGGCACGGCGGGACGCGCCCGGGGCGGAGTGACCGGCCGCGCCGGCACCGCCTAGGGGTGGTCCCGGGGACCGATCTCCGTGGGCGGCCCGGATCCGCCTGGGGTCCCTGCCGGGACAGGCTGGGCCATGCGCGGAACCCGGAACAGTGGACTGCTGGCGCTCGGCGGGATCGCCCTGGCGACGCTGCTCGCCGTGGTCGGCCACGTCGAGGTGAACGAGAACCTGGACCCGTGGACGCTGACCGTCAGCGACTACGCCGTCTCCGACCGGGGCGGCGTCATCGACGTCGCCATGCTGGTGCTCGCGGCGGCAACCGCCGTGCTCCTGCCCGCCCTGTGGCACGTCCACCGGCCGCCCGCCGCCGGAGCGGGGCGGGCCGCCGAGGCGTTCCTGGCCGCCTGGGTCGGCGGGCTGTTGCTGGCCGCGGTGGTGCCGACGAACGAGCCCGGCCTGCCCATGGACACCGCCGCCTACGTCCACCGGTACGCCTCGGTGGTCGCCTTCCTGGCGCTGCCGGTCGCCGGTTGGCTGCTCGCCCGGCGCCTGCCGGAGGCCGCCGGCCGCCGGGTACGCGCTCTCGCCACGGCCAGCGTGGTCCTGGCGGCGGCGATGGTCTGGTCGGCCTACCCCGGCGACCGGCTGCTGCTCGGCCTGGTCGAGCGCCTGCTGATCCTCACCGAGGTCGCCGTGCTCGTCGTCGTCGCGGTCACGCTGCTCCGGCGGGTCACTCCAGCTCGTGCAGCATGAGCTGGCGGGCGGCCTCGGTGATGGAGCCGGAGAGGCTCGGGTAGATCGTGATCGTCTGGGCCAGCTCGTTGACCGTGAGGTTGTTCTCCACCGCCATGGTGATCGGCAGGATCAGCTCGCTGGCCTTCGGCGCCACCACCACGCCGCCGATCACCTGCCCGCTGGCCGGGCGGCAGAAGAGCTTGACGAAGCCGTCGGCGAGGTCGTCCATCTTGGCGCGGGCGTTGCCGTCCAGCGGCAGCATGACCTGCCGGGCCGGCACCTTGCCCGCGTCGACCTCGTCCTGCGAGACGCCCACGGTGGCCAGCTCCGGGTCGGTGAAGACGTTCGCCGCGACGGTACGCAGCCGCAGCGGCCGGACCGCCTCGCCGAGCGCGTGCCACATCGCGATCCGACCCTGCATGGCGGCCACGCTGGCCAGCGGCAGCACCCCGGTGCAGTCGCCGGCCGCGTAGATGCCGGGCACGTTGGTCCGGGAGACCCGGTCGACGGTGACGTAGCCGCCCCGGGCCAGCGCGACGCCGTACTCGGCCAGGCCAAGGTCGGCGGTGTTGGGGATGGAGCCGACCGCGATCAGCGCGTGCGAGCCGGCCACCCTGCGGCCGTCGGAGAGCTCGACCTCCACCCCGTCGGCGGTACGCCGGACCGCGTCCGCCCGGGAGTTGTTCAGGATGCTCATGCCCCGGTTGCGGAAGACCCGCTCGATGGCCATGGCGGCGTCGGCGTCCTCGTGCGGCATCACCCGGTCGCGGCTGGAGACCAGGGTCACCTGCACGCCCATCGCCAGGTAGGCGCTGGCGAACTCCGCACCGGTGACGCCGGAGCCGACCACGATCAGGTGCTCGGGCAGCTCCGGCAGGTCGTACACCTGGCGCCAGGTCAGGATGCGCTCGCCGTCCGGGACGGCGGTGGGCAGCTGGCGGGGGGTGGCGCCGGTGGCGACCAGCACGGTCGACGCGGCGATGGACTGCTCCCCGCCGCCGTCGGTCGGGGTGACGAGCACCCGGTGGGTGTGGCCGAGGGTGTCCTCGCCGAGCCGGGCGGTGCCCGACACGAAGGTCACCCCGGCCTTGACCAGCTTGGCGTGGATGTCGGCGGACTGGGCGAGCGCGAGGCGCTTGACCCGCTCGTGCACCGTGCGGGCGTCGACCGTGACCGCCTCCAGCCCGTCGGAGTGCACCCCGAACTCCTCGGTGTCCCGGTAGCCGGTCACCACCTCGGAGCTGGCGATGAAGGTCTTCGACGGTACGCAGTCGGACAGCACGCAGGCCCCGCCGGCGCCCTCGGCCTCCACGACGGTGACATCAGCGTCCAGCTGCGCGGCGACCAGGGCCGCCTCGTAGCCGGCCGGTCCACCGCCGATGATCACGATCCGGCTCACAGGGCCATCCTTTCGTTCGCGGCTGCGGGGCTCCGCTCCGCTGCACTCCTCGCGCTCACCGTGCCCGCCCCCGACCAATGCTCACAGTGACTTTCTTCTCCCGAACGCGTCCGACACGCTCCGTCGTATTCTCCCCCACCCCGTGGGCGGGCTATCGTCATCGCCGTGCGTCATCACGCCGCCTACGGCTCTAACCTCGACCCCGCCCGCATGCGCGCCTACTGTCCGCATTCGCCGATGGTGGGCACCGGCTGGCTGGAAGGCTGGCGGCTCACCTTCGCGGGCGAGAACGTGATCGGCTGGGAGGGTGCGGTCAGCACGGTCGTCGAGTCCCCCGGCGACCGGGTCTTCGTGGCGATCTACGACATCCACCCCTACGACGCCGCCCAGCTCGACGAACTCGAGGGGGTGACCGCCGGCACGTACCGCAAGCTGCACGTGCGCGTCTCGACCCTCGACGGCGACGTGACCGCGTGGATCTACGTCTTCGACGGGTACGAGGGCGGGCTGCCCACGGCGTGGTACCTCTCGGAGATCGCGAACGCCGCCGAGAAGGCGGGCGCACCGGACGACTACGTCACCGAGCTGCGGTCCCGCCCCACCGGCACCGCGTCGGCCTAGCCCGTACCGTCGGCGGCCCCGCGCGTATCCCACGGCCCCCAGTCTGCTCCGGCACCGGGCGGGGCCCCCATCCGGCCCCGCCCGGCGTCGTCAATCACACACCGGCGGCCGGCACGACCCGCTCGTACATGTCGACCCAGCGCACCTCGCGCAGCCCCACCGACCGGTAGAGCGAGAGCGGGGCGGTCGGGTTGGCCAGGTCGACCCCGAGGCCGACGGACTCCCGGCCCTTCTCCACGTACCGGGCGAACGCGTGGCTCAGCAGCGCCGCGCCCACCCCCCGGCGCCGGTTACCGGGCAGCACGGCGAGGACCCTGACCCACCCCTCGTTGCGGTCTAGCGCCTGGTCGGACGAGCGGAGCACGCCCGCCGGCCGGCCGTCCACCTCGGCGACGAACCACTCGTCCCAGGCCGGGTCGACCTCGATCCGGGCCCGCCACCGGTCGTAGGGCAGCGGCTCGTAGTCGGGGGTGTCGCGGAAGGCGGTGTCGTAGATCCGGTGGAAGTCGCGCAGCTCCGACTCGTCGCCCGGACGCACCGGGCGGACCGTCACCCCCGGCGGCGGTGGCGGGGGTTCGCCGGGCAGCCCGGCCAACGACCGGCGCATGAGCTGGTACCGCTTGACGACCTTGAACCCCGCGTCGGTCAGCTCGGCCGCCCACCGGCGCTCGGGCGGGTATGCGGGGCAGCGCACGGTCAGGGCCGGCAGGCCGCGCTCGGCGGCCCGCTCGGCCACCCGCTCCAGCTGCCGGGCCAGCAGCGGCCCCCGCACCTCGGCGCCCCGGTCCGGATCGACCAGCACGTCGACGAACTCCCGCCCCGTCCCGGTCTCGTTCTGCAGGATCGCCCAGGCCACCAGCGCGCCGTCCGGATCCGTCACCACCCAGGAGTCCCGCTCCGGGTCGACGTTCGGCGCGGTCAGCGCGTCGCGCACGTCGTCGGCGTCGAAGTCCGGGTAGCCGATGGCGAAGGTGTCGGCGGCGTGCGCCACCGTCAGGATCGCCGGTACGTCGTCCAGGGTGGGGCGGCGGGCGTGCCAGCCGGCGGGAAGAGTCACGGAGGCGATCCTGACAGGCGGGCCGGCGGGTCGCCGCCGATTTTCCGGCCGCCCCGGCGGCGGCCGGGTGCCGGCGCGGCGGCTCAGCCCGGGTCGGACAGGTGGGTCCGGGTCGCGGTGAGCAGCTCGACCAGCTCGGCGCCGTCGGCCGGGCCGAGCGCCGCGAACGCCGGCGAGGCCAGCCGGTCGGTCACCGCCTCGGCCCAGAGCCGCCGCCGGACCAACGGCCCGACCGGCGGGTACGGCGGCGGCCAGCCGCAGGCGACCGCGCCCGCCTCCCCCTCCGGCCCGGCGAGCACGGCCTCCAGCGGGGTCATCCCGCTGGCCCGGACCGCGATCAGGTGGGCCCCGGCGAAGTACTCCCGGAGCAGGCGCAGGCCGACGGCCGCCCGGGCACCGGCCGTCCGGACCGGCACCGGCATGGCGCGCCAGGCGGCGAAGAGCGGCATGCCGCTGGCGTCCGCGGCGTCGACCGCGCGGCTGAGCAGGGCGGCGAGCCGGCTCACCCCGGCGAGGGCGTCGAGCCGCTCCTCGCCCCACCGGCAGCACTCGACCAGGGTGGCGGCGGCCACCTCGACCGGCGGGACGACCCGCCGGGCCGCGTCCCAACCGTCGGCGACCGCTTCGGGGGCCAGGAAGCCGAGGGCGGCGGCGACCGTCTCGGCGCGGACGTCCCCGAGGGCGCCGGCCCGCCCGGTGACGTAGAACGCCCAGCCGGAGATGCCGAGCAGCCGCGCCCGACGCAGGGTGGTCGGGCAGCGGGTGAAGACGTCACCGAGTTCCAGCACGACCGGTTTGCTGGCCGCGGCGACCTGTTCCGGCGTCATCCGCGCACTCCCCGTCCGTCCACAGGGGTCAGTCTGCCGCGCCGTCGCCCGACTCGGCATCCCCCTCTTCGGCGTCGAGGGCCTCCACCGCCGCCTCGACCTCGCCGGCGCGGCGGCGCGCGGCCGTCACCACCCGTTCCGCCCCGCGCCGCGCCAGCCTCGCCCGGCTCAGGTCCTGCTCGGCGACGGCCCGGCGCCGCTCCAGCTCGGCCAGTTCCGCCTCGATCGCGTCCAGGGCGCCGGCGCCGTCGCGCTCGGCCGCCGTCGCGCCGGCCAGCTCGGCCTCGGCGCGTTCCTGGTCGGTACGCGCCCTGGCCAGCTCCTTCTCCAGCGCCCGCCGTCGGCGCGCCCGCTCCGCCCGGGCGGCCCGTTCCGCCTGCTCGGCGCGGAGCGCGGCCCGGTCGGCGCCGCCCCGCTGCTTCCCGGTCGGCTCGGGCCGGGGCGCCGGTTTCGGCTCCTCCCCACCGGTCACCAGGCGCAGCTGGGGGCGGGGCACCTCGCCGAAGCCGGCGTAGGTGGCGGCCTTCAGCAGCCGGCCGGAGCGGACCTGGTCGGCGACGTCGGTGTCGGCGAGCGCGGCGTTGAGGGTGGCCTCCACCTCGGCCAACGGCAGCTTCCCGGCCGACGGGGCACCCTCCGCCTCCGCCGCCAGGTTGCGCACCTCGGCGACGAGCGCGCCGACCACCGCCCGCCGCTGGGTGGAGAGTTCCCGCAGCCGGGGCCCGCGCAGCTCCCGTTGGGCGGTGCGCAGCGCCTCGGCGAGCTGGGCCAGGTCGGCGACCAGCTCGGGGCGGCGGATGGCGAGCAGGTTGACCAGCCAGGCGGCCACGGTGGGCCGGCGCAGCCGGGCGATCTCCCGGGCGGCCCTCGGGTCGCCGGCGCGGCGGGCCTCGGCGGCGGCCTCGTCGCGGATCGCGACGAACCGGTCCGGCGGGGTGGTGTAGAGCCGGTGCACCAGCTCCTTGGACGGGCCGGGCATCGCCGTCAGGCGTCGATCCGGGTGCCCGGTTCGAGCCGGCGGTACTCCACGTCGGACAGCCGGGCGAAGTTGCCGTTGAGCACGTTGAGCCCGTTGTCGTTGAGCAGCCCGTCGTGCAGCGCGTACGCCCGGCGCGGGGCGACGGCCCGGAGGAAGTCCAGCGACTCGGAGAACTTCGTCCACGGGGCGTGGATCGGCAGGAAGAGCGTGTCGACCTGCGCGTCCTCGGGGACGACGAGGCTGTCCCCGGGGTGGTAGACGACGTCGTTCAGCAGGTACGCCAGGTTGTCGACCACCGGGATGTCGGGGTGGATCACGGCGTGTCTGCCGCCGTGGGCGCGTACCGGCACGCCGGCGGCCGTGAACGACTGTCCGGGTCGGACCGCGTCGAGCGCCTCGGCGGCGTCGCCCAGGGTGCCGGCCAGCGACGCCGGGCCGTGGATGACGAACCGACGCCGGTCGAGCTGCCGGGTGACCGCCTCGACGTCGAGGTGGTCGGGATGCTCGTGGGTGATCAGCACCGCGTCGGCCCCATCGAGCGCGGCCGCCTCGCTGAAGACGCCCGGGTCGATGACCAGCACTCCCCCGTCGTGCTCCACCCGCAGGCAGGAGTGGGCGTACTTGGTGAGCTGCATCGTGACTCCAAGATTATCGAATCGTGATGTCCTCAGCGCAGTCTGCCGGAACCGGCGTGGTGGCGCGTCACGTCTGAGGTATCGCCCCGCACGGGGGCGAGGACGATGGAGGCGGGATGGACGGACGGGAACGGCGACGTCGGGGCGTACGACTGACGGCCGCCGCGCTGGCGGCGCTGCTCGCGCTGGCGGGCTGCGGCAGCGACGCGCGCGACAACGCCGACAGCGCACCGGCGGCGGCCCCGGCGGATCGGGACCGGGCCGGGGGCGCGGCGGACCAGGCGGGCGGCGCGGCCGAGCGGGGCGGCGACGCGGCCGAGAAGGGCGGCGGCAAGGCCGAGCAGGGCAGCGGCGCCGGCGCACCGGACCTGCGGGTCGACCAGCGCTCCATCATCTACACCGGCACGATGCGCGTGCAGGTGGACGATGTGGACGCGGCGGCGCGGAGCGCGATCGCCGCGGTCACGGCGGCCGGCGGTTTCGTCGGCGGTGACCAGCGGCGCAGCGCCGACGCGGACGCGCGGGCCGAGCTGGAGCTGCGGGTGCCGGCCGCGAAGTTCTACGGCGTCGTCGACGAGCTGGCGAAGCTGGGCCGGCAGCAGCGGCGGGAGATCCGCACGGAGGACGTCACCGAGCAGATGGTCGACCTGGACGCGCGGATCACCACCCAGCGCGCCCGGGTGGAGAGCGCCCGCCGGCTGCTGGCCCGGGCCACCTCGATCAGCGACCTGGTGTCGCTGGAGAACGAGCTGTCCCGCCGGGAGGCCGACCTCGCCTCGCTGGAGGCGAAGAAGGAGCGGCTGGCGGACCTGACCAGCCTGTCGACGATCACCGTGTCGCTGGTCGGTCCGGACGCGAGCACCGCCGACGAGGAGACCGAGGTCGGCTTCCTGGTGGGACTGGAGGGCGGCTGGAAGGTCTTCCTGACCTCCATGACCATCCTGCTGACGGTGCTGGGTGCGGTGCTGCCGTGGCTGCTGGCGATCGGCGTACCGCTGACGGTGCTGCTGGTGGTACTGCGCCGGCGGCGGCGCACGGCCCCACGGCCGACGGCGCCGACCGGACCGGCCGCGCCGCTGCCGCCTACCGCGCCGCCGCCAGTGCCCGCAGCGCGGTCTGGACCATGAGTCGTACGCCGACCGGGACGGCCCGTTCGTCCACGTCGAACGAGGCCCGGTGCAGGTCCACGTTCGGGCCGGAGCGGCCGACGCCCAGCCGGGCGAGCGCGCCGGGGACGTACTCCAGGTACCAGGAGAAGTCCTCGCCGCCCATGCTCTGCGGGGTCTCGGCGACGCCCTCCGGCCCGAGCGCGGCGACGGTGGCGGCGGTGAGGACCTGGATGGCCCGGGAGTCGTTGCACACCGGCGGACGGCCCCGCAGGTATTCCAGGTCGACCGTGGCACCGGTCGGGGCGACGACGTCGCGCACCACCTGACCCACGATCTTGGGGGCCAGCTCCCAGGTGTCGCGGTCCATCACCCGCAGGGTGCCGGAGGCGCACGCCTCGGAGGGGATGACGTTGTAACGGGTGCCGGCCGAGGCGTGGCCGAAGACCAGCAGCAGCCCGCTGTTGGCCGGCACCCGGCGGCTGACCAGGGCCGGCACCTCGGTGATCAGGCGGCCCAGCGCATCGACCAGGTCGACGGTCAGGTGCGGGCGGGCGGTGTGCCCGCCCGGGCCGGTGAGCCGGACGGTGACGTTGTCGGCGGCGGCGGTGATCGGGCCGACCCGCAGGCCGATCTGCCCGACCGGCAGGTTCGGGTCGCAGTGCAGCGCGAAGATCTGCACCACGTCGTCCAGGCCGCCGGCCTCGATGACCTCCAGCGAGCCGCAGGGCAGGATCTCCTCGGCAGGCTGGAAGATCAGCCGGACCCGGCCGGGCAGCTCGCCGAGGTCGGCGAGCTGGGCCAGCAGCATGCCGACGCCGAGCATCACGGTGGTGTGCACGTCGTGACCGCAGGCGTGGCAGACGCCGTCCACCGTGGAGCGGTACGGCACGTCCTTCGAGTCGGTCAGCGGCAGGGCGTCGATGTCGGCGCGCAGCGCGACCACCGGGCCGTCGGGGCGGCCGTCGATGTCGCAGATGACCCCGTTGCCCTTCGGCAGCAGCCGCGGCCTCAGCCCGGCCAGGGTGAGCTCCCGGGCGATCAGGGCGGCCGTCTCGAACTCCTCGCCGGAGAGCTCCGGGTGCGAGTGGAGGTGGCGACGGGTGGCGATCAGCCCGGGCACCCGGAGGGCGAGCAGGTGGTCCAGCTCGAACGGCAGGGGCTGGGACCCGGACGGCGCCTCCGGCCAGGACGACGCCAGCTGGTTGCCGGTGGGCAGCGTCAACGCACTCGTCACGTCGAATTCTCGTTCGCTAGAGATGGATGGATCATCAGGAACAGCAGACAGCCTAGACCTCCGACGGTGACGCTGGGCAACCTCGTTCCGGTAGTGGTCGGACCGCACAGCGTCACGTATGCCCTGCTCGGAGCGCTCGCAGATCTGCGGGACAGCAGGTAGATCGCGGTCGAACGCCGTCATCTGCCCCACACCTCCTACAACGCGTAACCGGACCGGCGGCCTCGAAATCGGTGTCGATCTCAAGGACCGTCGTTCCGAATTGTCGCATTAGTCGGTCAGGTGAACTGACACTCCGACAATTACCCGACCACGCCCGAACCGCGGGCACCCGAGACGGTCACACGCTCCGTCCCCGACCAACCGCACACCGTGTGCGTCCACGTCCACCCGGTCGGGTTACCCCCGAACCCGTCCGGCACACGCCTCGGCCGGTGGGCCACGGCGCTCCGCGTCGCGCGCCGAGCCCTCCGGCGGCGTCGCCGGGGCCCGCTCCGCGCGTCTGCCGCCGCCGGTCGGCGGCAGCTCCTCCTCCGACTGTAGCGCTCCGTCCGTACGCCCGCGACCAGCGAAAACGCCCCGTGGGCCGGTCGTTACCGGCACGTGGGCCGGCCGGTTACGACGCGGTCGGCGAAGATCGGTCCCACCGCCGCCGTGCCGCCCCGGGCCACCGCCGTGTCGTCCCGGGCCGCCGCCGACGGCGGACAGCGCCGCCGACAGGGCGGACCGACACCGACGGCCGGCCGCCTGCCCCGGCGCGGCGGGAGATCGGGCGGCCGTCGGACGGGATGATCAGAACCGGTCGGTCGGGCGGTAGAGCCCCCACACCTGGCGCAGGGTGCCGCAGACCTCGCCCACGGTGGCGCGGGCCCGCAGCGCCTCCTTCATCGGGTAGAGCACGTTCTCGGTGCCCTCCGCGGCGGCGCGCAGCTCGGCCAGCCCCCGCTCGACCGCCCCGGCGTCACGCTCGGCACGCAGCCGGGCCAGCCGCTCGGCCTGCGCCGCCTCGATCGTCGGGTCGACCCGCAGCGGCTCGTACGGCTCCTCCTCGTCGACCGTGAACCGGTTGAGGCCCACCACCACCCGCTCGCCGGAGTCGATCTCCTGCGCGATCCGGTAGGCGGACTGCTCGATCTCCCGCTTCTGGAAGCCCGCCTCGATGGCGTCGACCGCCGAGCCGTGGTCGGCCACCCGCTCCATCAGCTCGGTCGCCGCCGCCTCGATCTCGGCGGTCATCGCCTCCACCACGTACGAGCCCGCGAACGGGTCGACGGTGGCGGTCAGGTCCGTCTCGTACGCCAGCACCTGCTGGGTGCGCAGCGCCAGCCGGGCCGCCTTCTCGGTGGGCAGCGCGATCGCCTCGTCGAAGCTGTTGGTGTGCAGCGACTGGGTGCCGCCGAGCACCGCGCCGAGACCCTGCACCGCCACCCGGACCAGATTGACCTCCGGCTGCTGGGCCGTGAGCTGCACGCCCGCCGTCTGGGTGTGGAAGCGCAGCATCATCGACTTCGGGTTCCTGGCGCCGAAGTCGTCGCGCATCACCCGGGCCCAGATGCGGCGGGCGGCCCGGAACTTGGCCACCTCCTCCAGCAGGGTGGTGCGGGCGACGAAGAAGAACGACAGCCGGGGCGCGAAGTCGTCCACGGCCAGCCCGGCCTCCAGCGCGGCCCGGACGTACTCGACGCCGTTGGCCAGGGTGAACGCGATCTCCTGCGCGGGCGACGCGCCGGCCTCGGCCATGTGGTAGCCGGAGATGGAGATGGTGTTCCACTTCGGCACCTCCTTGCGGCAGTAGCCGAAGGTGTCGGCGACCAGCCGCAGCGAGGGCTTCGGCGGGAAGATGTACGTCCCGCGGGCGATGTACTCCTTCAGGATGTCGTTCTGGATCGTGCCGTTGAGGGCCGCGCCGGGGACGCCGTTCTCCTCGGCCACCAACTGGTAGAGCAGGAGCAGCACCGAGCCGGGGGCGTTGATGGTCATCGACGTCGAGACCTTGTCGAGCGGGATGCCGTCGAAGAGCAGCCGCATGTCGTCGATCGAGTCGATGGCCACCCCGACCTTGCCCACCTCGCCGTGCGCGATCGGGTCGTCGGAGTCGTAGCCCATCTGCGTGGGCAGGTCGAAGGCCACGGAGAGACCCATCGTGCCGGCCCGCAACAACTGGTGGTACCGCGCGTTGGACTCGGTGGCGGTGCCGAAACCGGCGTACTGGCGCATGGTCCAGGGGCGGGAGGTGTACATGGTGGGGTAGACCCCGCGCGCGTACGGGAACTCGCCCGGGCCGCCGAGCCGGGAGTCCAGGTCGTCCGGAAGGTCCGCCGCCGTGTAGACGCCCTTGATCGGGAAACCGGACTCGCTTGACCGCGGTTCGCTCATTAGCGGATGGTAGGACGCGCGACGGCGTCGGCGGGTGAGGGATACCGCACACCGGTCGACGGACATCGACGAGAGGTGAACGTTCGGGTACGTACTGTCCAGTTCGGTAAACGTCCGCCGCGTCGGGTTTCGCATCGGGCGTCGGAACCAGCAAGATAGGGGGGTTGTGTCCCAGCCCCCCTCGAATTCCCCCGGTGGCTTTTCTGTGACTCAGATCCCGACGTGGAGCGGCGGACCAGTCAGTCCCCCCAACGGACGCGCGACGCCCGGCACGACGATCGGTGGCCGTTACTCGCTGCGTTCGACGGTGGGCAACGGCGGCATGGGCACGGTCTGGCGTGCCACGGACACACTCCTGCGGCGCGACGTGGCCGTCAAGGAGGTCGTCCTGCCCCCGGGGCTGGCCCCGAGCGACCGCGACGCCATGTACGAGCGCACCCTGCGCGAGGCCCGCGCCGCCGCCGCGATCCAGCACCCGGCCGTCGTCCAGGTCTACGACGTGGTCACCGAGGGCGGCCGGCCGTGGATCGTGATGGAGCTGCTCGACGCCCGCAGCCTCGCCGACATGGTGATCGAGGACGGGCCGGTCGCGCAGCGGGTGGTCGCCAAGATCGGCATCGCGCTGCTCGGCGCGCTGGAGGTGGCGCACGCGATCGGCGTGCTGCACCGCGACGTCAAGCCGGCCAACGTGCTGATCTGCGCCGACGGGCGCTGCGTGCTCACCGACTTCGGCGTGGCCCGGATGCCCACCGACGTGCAGCTCACCACCCCCGGGATGGTGCTCGGCTCGCCGCACTTCATCTCTCCCGAGCGGGCGATGGGCCAGGAGTTCGGCCCCCCGAGCGACCTCTTCTCGCTGGGCGTCACGCTCTACACGGCGGTGGAGGGGCGGCCCCCGTTCGACAAGGGCGACCCGATCGAGACCATGCACGCCGTGGTCGAGGACCCGCCCGCCCCGCCGCAGCGCAGCGGGCCGCTGGACCGGGTGCTCATGGGCCTGCTGGAGAAGGACCCGGCCCGCCGCCTCGACGTGCACACCGCCCGGGCCATGCTGCGCGAGCTGCTCGCCGGCCCGCTGACCAGCAACGCCGCCGCGGTGAACTCGGTGACCGACCCCTACTCGGTGGTGCCGGTGCAGCGGCCCGTGCCGACCCCGCCGGCCGCCGCGCCGGAGCAGCCGAAGCCGAGCGGGCAGATCGGCGGGCGGGCGATGCTCAATCCCGGCGAGTCGCTCACCGACCGGCTGGCGGCGCTGCGCCGGGGTGAGCGCCCCGCGCAGGCCGCGCTCCCCGCCAGCCCCGCGGCGATGGAGGACACCAGCGCCGACGCCCTGGCCGGGCCGCTGCACACCCCCACCGGCGCGATGCCGGCGCCGAGCGGGTCCACGCCGGCCGGCCGCACCTACGGCGGCGCCGAGACGACCCAGCGGATGGCGTCCGGCGGGTCGGACGCCACCCAGCAGCTGCGGACCAACGCCGCCGGCCTGGTCGGCTTCAGCGGCCCGACCGAGGCGACCCAGCGGGTGAAGGCGGGCACGCCCACCTTCGGCACCCCGCCGGAGGCCACCCAGCGGGTGAGCGCCGGACCTCCCGTCTTCGGCGCACCGCCGCCCGAGGCGACCCAGCACCTCGGCGGCACGTACGGCGGCGGCCAGTGGTCGGTGCCGGGCACCGGACAGCCGTGGGCGACTCCCGCCACCGCGCCCGCCACGGGCGGCTCGGGCGGCGGCATCGGCGGTCGGGTCGGCGCCGTCGGCAACCAGCTCGTCGGCACGGTCAAGGGCTGGCCGCGCAAGGTGCAGCTCGCCGCCGCGGGCGGCCTGGCCGTGCTGCTGCTGATCGGGGCGGTCGTCCTGTTCACCGGCGGCGACGACCCGGCGCCGACCGTCCCGCAGGCCGCCCCGACCTCGCAGGCCCCGGCCGCCGGCGTACCCGAGATGAAGGAGCACGCCGGCAAGGGCGTGCGGGTCATGGTGCCGCAGGGCTGGGAGATCAAGAGCGCCGGCAACTGGGTGGACTACGTCGACCCGGAGGACGAGGGCCGCAAGGTCCGGATCCTGGTGGAGGACTTCCGCACCAACTCGATGCGCTGGGCCGAGGTCGCCGAGGACGGTCTGAAGAACCGCTCCAAGTCCTGCGCCAAGCCGTACGCCCAGCTCGCCATGAACGAGGTGCAGTGGGTCGGCAAGTCGGCGGCCGAGTTCGAGTACACCTGCGGCGAGGGCGAGGCCAAGCGGCACGGCGTGTGGCGCGGCGTGGTCCACGAGGGCAAGGTCTACTCGTTCTATCTCACCTCGACCGACGCGAAGTTCGCCGACAGCAGGCCGATCTTCGACGAGATGGTGAAGTCGTTCCAGCTCACCGAGGCCGGCTGAGCCCCGGGGGAAGCGCGGTGGTGATCCGCCGGCGTGCTATCAAGAGACATGCCGGCGGAAACCACTGACATCGACGACATTCGCGAGCAAGCGCGGCGCTGGCTCGACGACGATCCCGACCCGGCCAGCCGGGAGGAACTGCGGGCGGTGCTCGACCGCCTGCCGGCGAGCGCCCCTGAGCTGGCCGACCGGTTCGCCGGCCCGCTGACCTTCGGCACCGCCGGGCTGCGCGGCCCGCTGCGCGCCGGCCCCAACGGGATGAACCTCGCGGTGGTCACCCAGGCCGCCGCCGGGCTGGTCGGCTGGCTCGCCGCCCAGGGCGGCACCGGCCCGCTGGTGATCGGGTACGACGCACGGCACGGCTCCCGCGAGTTCGCCGAGCGCACCGCCCAGGTCGCCACCGGCGCGGGACGCCCGGCGCTGCTGCTGCCCCGCCCGCTGCCCACCCCCGTGCTCGCCTACGCGGTGCGCCACCTCGGGGCGGTCGCCGGGGTGATGGTGACCGCCAGCCACAACCCGCCGCAGGACAACGGCTACAAGGTCTACCTCGGAGCCGAGTTGGGCGGGGCGCTCGGCGCGGGCGCCCAGATCGTGCCGCCGGCGGACGCCGGCATCGAGGCCGCGATCCGGTCGGTCGGGCCGCTGGCCGAGGTGCCGCTCGGACCGGCCGGGCAGGTGCTCGGCGACGACCTGGTGGCCTCCTACGTGGAGCGGGCCACCGCCGTGATCGACCCGGACGGGTCGCGTGACCTGGCGGTGGCGTACACGCCGCTGCACGGGGTGGGTGCGGCGGTGCTCACCGCGGCGTTCGCCCGGGCGGGCTTCCCCGTGCCCGGTGTGGTGCCCGAGCAGGCCGAGCCGGACCCGGCGTTCCCGACCGTCTCCTTCCCCAACCCGGAGGAGCCGGGGGCCGTGGACCGGCTGGTCGCGCTGGCCGAGGCGACGGGCGCGGACATCGCCATCGCCAACGACCCGGACGCGGACCGCTGCGCGGTGGCCGTCCGGGACACCGGTCCGGCGGCGAGTACGGGGGCGGAGGTCGCCGGCCCGGCCCAGCCCGACGGGAACCCGCCCGGCTGGCGGATGCTGCGCGGCGACGAGGTGGGCGTGCTGCTGGCCGACCATCTCATGCGGCGCGGCGTGACCGGCTTGTACGCCACCACGATCGTGTCGTCGTCCCTGCTGCGGGCGATGTGTGCCGCCCGCGGCCTGCCGTACGACGAGACGCTGACCGGTTTCAAGTGGATCGTCCGGGCCGGCGGCGGGGCCGAGCCGTTGGTCTTCGGCTACGAGGAGGCGCTCGGCTACTGCGTCGCCCCCGAGCACGTACGCGACAAGGACGGCATCACCGCCGCGCTGACCGTGGCGGAGCTGGCCGCCGGGCTGAAGGCGCGGGGGCGCACCCTGACCGACCGGCTGGACGAGCTGGCCGCCGAGTTCGGCGTGCACCACACCGACCAGCTCTCGGTGCGGGTGGACGACCTGCGGGAGATCGCCGCCGCGATGGCCCGCATCCGGGCCGCAACCCCGACGACGCTGCTCGGGCAGCCGGTCACCGAGGCGCAGGACCTGCTCCCCGAGGCGGACGTGGTGATCCTGCGTACCGGCGCCGCCCGGGTGGTGATCCGCCCCTCGGGCACCGAGCCGAAGCTCAAGGCGTACCTGGAGGTGGTGGAGCCGGTGGCGGACGGCGACGTAGCCGCGGCCCGCACCCGCGCAGGGGACGCGATCGCCACCCTCCGCACCGAAATGGCCAACGCCCTGGGCCTCTGACCACCACCCCCACCCCGGCCCCCACCCTGTCGATCAAGAGGTTTGCGTTAGGGAAAGCGTCCTCCCAGGACGTGAACCTCTTGATCGACAGGAGTCAGCGACCGCGGTGGTCGGAGCCAGCGACCTGCCGTGGTCGGGGACCAGCGCCTGCGGCGGCCCGGGGGGCCGGGCGGCGGCAGCCGCCCGCAGTCGGTGGGTGGGGCCGGGGTGGGTGGGCCAGCCGGGTGGGTCAGCGGCGGGGGCCCAGGGCGGCGTCGACGGCGCTGCCGAGGGCGGCCACGACGAGGCCGACCGAGGGGCGGACCACGGAGTCGTCCATGCTGACGGTGCCGGAGAAGCCGGCCCCGCCGGCGATCTCCTCCAGCCGCTGCCGGGCCTCCCGCGCCGCGTCACCGGTCAGGCCGAGCGCCGGCTCCATCCGCAGCACCGCGACCAGGGTCGCCAGGGCCGCCGTCCGCTCGTCGGGCAGTTCCCCGCTGGCCAGCGCCTCGGCGAGCCGGCGGCGGGTGTCCGCCTCGACGGCCGGGTCCACCGTCGGGTAGCGGTGCACGTGGATGAAGCCCAGCTCGGTCTCGTCGACGTCGCGCACGACGCCCTGGGCGCACAGGTCACCGAGGATCTTGTCGCGCAGGCCGTGCCGCAGCCGCTGCACCCATGACGATGGGCTGTGCGGCGTGTCGGCGGCCATGCGGGCGAGGACCCCGTCGACGAGCGGCTCGCCGGTGGGCGTCGGGTCCACCACCGCCAGGGACCCCTCGGAGTACACGATCCGGCCGGCCAGGGCCAGTTCGATCAGCACCGCGGCGGCCATCCCCAGGTCGAGGCTGATCCGCGGCATGGTCGCCTTGCCGGTCTCGTCGTCGTACGCGAGGAGAAGCAGCTCTTCGGCGAGCGCAACACCAGTCATGGCCGGAGACGGTAGCGGCTGCGCGCATCCCGCGCACGGACTCGCGCACGGATTCACGCGCAGCCGCGCGACGGACCTCAGAAGCGGGGCATGCCACCGAACTGGCGGTCGCCGGCGTCGCCGAGCCCCGGCACGATGAACATGCGGTCGTTGAGCCCCTCGTCGATCGAGGCGGTGACCAGGCGCAGCGGCAGGCCGGAGCGCTCCAGCCGCTCGATGCCGACGGGCGCGGCGAGCACGCAGAGCACGGTGATGTCGGTGCAGCCGCGGTCGGCCAGCAGCCGGCAGCAGTGCTCCAGCGAGCCGCCGGTGGCGAGCATCGGGTCGAGCACCAGCACCGGCAGGCCACTGAGGTCGCGCGGCAGCGACTCCATGTAGGCGCGCGGTTCGTACGTCTCCTCGTCGCGCGCCAGGCCCACGAAGCCCATCGAGGACTCCGGCAGCAGGCCGAGCGCGGCGTCGGCCATGCCCAGGCCGGCCCGCAGCACCGGCACGAGCAGCGGCGGGTTGGCCAGCCGGGTGCCCTCGGTGCCGGTGACGGGGGTCTGCACCGGGTACTTCTCGACGGGGAACGAGCGCGCGGCCTCGTACACCAGCATGGTGGTGAGTTCGTGCAGCGCCGCCCGGAACGAGGAGGAGTCGGTGCGCGCGTCCCGCATGGCGGTCAGCCGCGACTGGGCGAGCGGATGGTCAATGACGTGTACGTCCACGATCGCTCAACCTACCGGTCCACCGGTCCCGGCACTGCGGGTGCGGCCGGACGGGCGACCTCGCTCACCACCGCGCCACCGGCGGCACGGTGACCAAGATCACTGTCCGGCCGGGTGCGTAGACTTCGGGGCATGACGGCGACAGCGACGTCGGCCCGGTCGGAGCTCTCCGAGTTGGGACGATCCGAGACCGCTCTGCGGACCTTCCTGCACGGCCTGCCCGGCGTGGACCAGGTCGGCGCGGAGCAGCGGGCGGCACAGCTTGGCACCCGCTCCATCAAGACCACCGCCAAGGCCCAGGCCATCGACCTGGCGATCCGGATGGTCGACCTGACCACCCTCGAAGGGGCGGACACCCCGGGCAAGGTGCGGGCCCTCGCCGCCAAGGCGCTGCGCCCCGATCCGGCCGACCCGTCCTGCCCGCACGTGGGCGCGGTCTGCGTCTATCCGGCGATGGTCGGGCACGTGGCCGAGGTCCTGCGCGGCAGCAAGGTGCACCTGGCCAGCGTGGCGACCGCCTTCCCGTCCGGCCAGGCCCCGCTGGAGGTCAAGCTCGCCGACACCCGCGCCGCCGTGGCGGCCGGCGCCGACGAGATCGACATGGTGATCAACCGGGGCGCCTTCCTCGCCGGGCGCTACCAGGAGGTCTACGACGAGATCGTGGCCACCAAGGAGGCCTGCGGGGACGCCCACCTCAAGGTCATCCTGGAGACCGGCGAGCTGGCCACGTACGACAACGTGCGGCGCGCCTCCTGGCTGGCGATGCTGGCCGGCGGCGACTTCATCAAGACCTCCACCGGCAAGGTCCCGGTCGCGGCCACCCCGCCGGTGACCCTGGTGATGCTGGAGGCGGTGCGCGACTTCCGGGCCGCCACCGGGCGGCAGGTCGGCGTGAAGCCGGCCGGCGGCATCAAGACCACCAAGGACGCGATCAAGTACCTGGTGATGGTCAACGAGACCGTCGGCGCGGACTGGCTGGACCCGGACTGGTTCCGGTTCGGCGCATCCAGCCTGCTCAACGACCTGCTCATGCAGCGCACCAAGCTGACGACCGGCACCTACTCCGGTCCCGACTACTTCACCCTGGACTGAGAGCCGATGTTCGAATACGCACCCGCCCCCGAGTCCCGCTCGGTGGTGGACCTGAAAGCCTCCTACGGGCTCTTCGTCGACGGTGAGTTCGTCGACCCCACCGACGGCGGCACGTTCAAGACGGTCAACCCCGCCTCCGAGGAGGTGCTCGCCGAGGTCGCCGAGGCCGGCGCGCAGGACGTGGAGCGCGCCGTCCGCGCCGCCCGCCAGGCGTACGAGAAGGTCTGGGGCCCGATGTCCGGCCGGGACCGGGCCAAGTACCTCTTCCGGATCGCCCGGATCATCCAGGAGCGCTCCCGCGAGCTGGCCGTGCTGGAGTCCCTGGACAACGGCAAGCCGATCAAGGAGTCGCGCGACGTCGACCTGCCCCTGGTCGCCGCGCACTTCTTCTACTACGCCGGCTGGGCCGACAAGCTCCCGTACGCCGGCTTCGGCCCCGATCCGAAGCCGCTGGGCGTGGCCGCGCAGGTCATCCCGTGGAACTTCCCGCTGCTGATGCTGGCGTGGAAGATCGCCCCGGCGCTGGCCGCCGGCAACACGGTGGTGCTGAAGCCGGCCGAGACGACCCCGCTGACCGCGCTGCTCTTCGCCGAGATCTGCCAGCAGGCCGACCTGCCCGCCGGCGTGGTCAACATCGTCACCGGCGCCGGCGAGACCGGCCGCGCGCTGGTCGAGCACCCGGGCGTGGACAAGGTCGCCTTCACCGGTTCGACCGAGGTGGGGCGGGCCATCGCCCGCGCCGTGGCCGGCACCCGCAAGAAGCTCACCCTGGAGCTGGGCGGAAAGGCGGCCAACATCGTCTTCGACGACGCCCCCGTCGACCAGGCGGTCGAGGGCATCGTCAACGGGATCTTCTTCAACCAGGGGCACGTCTGCTGCGCCGGCTCCCGGCTGCTGATCCAGGAGAACGTCGCCGACCGGGTGCTGGAGTCGCTGAAGCGGCGGATGGCCCAGCTGCGCGTCGGCGACCCGCTGGACAAGAACACCGACATCGGCGCGATCAACTCGGCCGCGCAGCTGGCGCGGATCCGCGAGCTGTCCGACGCCGGCTCCGCCGAGGGCGCCGAGCGCTGGTCGCCGCCGTGCGAGCTGCCGGAGCGCGGCTTCTGGTTCGCGCCGACGATCTTCACCGGGGTCACCCAGGCGCACCGGATCGCCCGCGAGGAGATCTTCGGCCCGGTGCTGTCCGTGCTGACGTTCCGCACCCCGGCGGAGGCCGTCGAGAAGGCCAACAACACGCCGTACGGGCTGTCGGCGGGGATCTGGACCGACAAGGGCTCCCGGATCCTGTGGATGGCCGACCGGCTGCGCGCCGGGGTGGTCTGGGCCAACACGTTCAACAAGTTCGACCCCACCTCGCCGTTCGGCGGTTACAAGGAGTCGGGCTACGGTCGCGAGGGCGGCCGGCACGGGCTGGAGGGCTACCTCAATGTCTGAGCGGGTCGCGGTACGCAAGACGTACAAGCTCTTCATCGGCGGGAAGTTCCCGCGCAGCGAGTCGGGACGGTCGTATCTCGTGCAGGACGCGAATGTCTCCCTGGCCTCCCGCAAGGACGCGCGGGACGCCGTCGTCGCCGCCCGCGCCGCCGTGAAGGGCTGGGCCGGGGCGACCGCGTACAACCGGGGTCAGATCCTCTACCGGGTCGCCGAGATGCTGGAGGGCCGGCGCGAGCAGTTCGTCGCCCTCGGCGTGCCCGGCGACGAGGTCGACGCGGCCGTGGACCGCTGGGTCTGGTACGCCGGCTGGTCCGACAAGCTCCCCCAGGTGTACGGCGGCGCCAACCCGGTCGCCGGGCCGTACTTCAACCTGTCGGCGCCCGAGCCGACCGGCGTGGTGGCCGTGGTCGCCCCCGAGGCCCCGGCGCTGCTCGGCCTGGTCAGCGTGATCGCCCCGGCGATCGTCACCGGTAACACCGTGGTGGTGGCGACCTCGCCGACGCAGCCCCTGGCGGCGGTGACCCTGGCGGAGGTGCTCGCCACCTCCGACCTGCCCGGCGGCGTGGTCAACCTGCTCACCGGCCGGATCGCCGAGACCGTGCCGGCGCTGGCCGCCCACATGGACGTCAACGCCATCGACCTGACCGGGGTGGCCGACGCCGAACTGGCCACGGAGCTGGAGATCAAGGCGGCGCAGAACCTCAAGCGGGTGCTCCGGCCGGCCCCGGCCGACCACGACTGGTCCGCCGACCCGGGCGTCACCCGGATGACCACGCTGCTGGAGACGAAGACCGTCTGGCACCCCAAGGGGGTGTGACGGTTCGCTGTCCTGGGTTTCCGGGGAGCCCCGCCCGCTCCGGCGGTCAGGCTTGATCCCTGCGCGGGCGGGCTCCCCGGAAGACCGTCCGCGGACAGGTTCGTGGGAGGGTTCAGCTCTCAGGTGTTGCCTCGGTGGGCTGCTGTGGTGTGCGGGGCGGGGCGGGTCTACTACCGGGGGTAGGATTGCGGCGTGACTCGGCTTGGTGATCTCGAACGTGCGGTGATGGACGTCTTGTGGGACTCGGTCCCGGGCACGTCGGGCGGGATCACCGTGCGCGAGGTCGCCGACGCGTTGGACGGCCGCGAGCTGGCGTACACGACGGTGATGACCGTGCTGGACCGGCTCGCCGGCAAGGACATGGTGCAGCGCGAGCGGGAGGGGCGGGCCTGGCGTTACCGGGCCGCCGCCAGCCGCGAGCAGTACATCGCCCAGCTCATGCTCGACGCCCTCGACCTCGGCGGCAGCCGGGACGCCGCGCTGGTGCGCTTCGCCCGCTCGGTGACCGGCACCGAGGCCGAGGTGCTGCGCGCCGCCCTCGGGGCCGAGGCCGAAGGGGCCGGGCACGACGGGGACGCGCTGACCGGTCGCGTCGAGGCGCCGTCGGTCGACGGGGTCGGCCGACCGCCCCGGGCCGACACGGCAGCGGACCGGTAGGGCGGCGGTCGTGGCGTACGCCCTGCACTTCGCCGCGTCGATGCTGGCCTGCTGGCTGACCGCGCAGGTGCTGGCCCGCTCCACCTGGACGTGGCGCAGCCCCCGGGTCGCGATCGTCTGCTGGCAGGCGGTCGGGCTGGCCCTCGGGCTCTCCGCCATGGGCGTGCCGATGGCGCTGGGCCTGTCCGCGTACGACCGCCCGACCGGCAGCGCGCTGGTCGCCCTCGCCACCGACCTCGCCCACGGCACCCTGCCCGTCGGGCTGGGCGCGCCGCACCTGGCCGCCGTCGGGGTGGGCTTCGGCATCGGCGCGGTCCTGCTGACCACGACCGTCCGCAGCATCCACGGCACCGTACGCGCCCAGCGCCGGCACCGGGACCTGCTCGCCCTGGTCGCCCGCCGGGACCCGACGGTGCCCGGGGCGCTGGTGCTCGACCACCCGAGCGCGGCGGCGTACTGCCTGCCCGGGATGAAGCCCCGGGTGGTGGTCAGCGCGGGCACGCTCGACCTGCTGGACAGCGCCGAGCTGGCGGCCGTGCTCGCCCACGAGCGGGCGCACGCCCAGGAACGGCACGACCTGGTGCTGCTGCCGTTCACCGCGCTCAGCCGGGCGCTGCCCTGGTTCGCCTGGGTCCGCGAGGCACACGACCGGGTCGCCCTGCTGGTCGAGATGCGGGCCGACGACAAGGCGCGGGAGGCGCACGCCGACGCCCCGCTGGCCGGTGCGCTGCGCCGGTTCGCCGCGGCCGGCAACCGGATCACTCCGGCCGGCACGCTCGGGCTGGGCGACCGGGACCTCGACGTCCGGGTGCAGCGGCTGCTGGTCGCCGACCGGCCGCCCCGGCTGCTCGGGGCCGCCGCGCTGGTCGTGGCGACCAACGTGGCCGCCCTGCCGGTCTCCCTCTTCCTGAGCTGACCGGGCGGGCCCGCCGGCGGCGCGCGGCCCCTCGAAGCGCCCTCTGGCGCACGGTGGAGTTACCGCCGCGTGGATCGCGTCCGGACATGCTGGGGCCGGACGCCCGCGTACGCGACCCGCCCGGCGCCCCACCCTCCCCCACAGCTACTACAACTCGTCGTAGCATCATCTACGACGGGCCATAGTAGTCATGCGTAGGGAACCTACGTGTAGGCTCGCTACGACAAGTGAGCCAACCGTACGGAGAGCCGGCCATGGACACCCTGCTCCTCGCCCGCCTGCAGTTCGCCACCACCACGTCGATCCACTTCCTCTTCGTGGCGGTGACCCTCGGCCTGGTGACCCTGCTGGTCGGTCTCCAGACCGCCTGGGTGATCACGAACAAGCCGGTCTACGAGCGGCTGACCCGATTCTGGGGCCAGCTCTACGTGATCAACTACGTGCTCGGCATCGCCACCGGCATCGTGATGGAGTTCCAGTTCGGGCTGAACTGGAGCGGGCTGTCGCGCTACGTCGGCAACGTCTTCGGGGCGCCGCTGGCCATTGAGACGCTCGTCGCCTTCTTCCTGGAGTCGACGTTCCTCGGCATGTGGATCTTCGGCTGGCACCGGCTACGTCGGGGCGTCCACCTCGCCCTGCTCTGGGGCGTCGCGATCACCGCGTACGCCTCGGCGTTCTGGATCATGGTGGCGAACTCCTGGCTGCAGAACCCGGTCGGCTACGAGGTGCGCGACGGGGTCGCCCACCTCACCGACTTCTCCGCGCTGCTGGACAACCCCACCTTCCGCATGGCCCTCGGGCACGTCGTCACGGCGGCGCTGCTCGTCGGCGGCATGCTGATGGCGGCGGTCAGCGCGTGGCACCTGGTCCGGCGCACCGACGACTTCGCCCTGCACCGCAAGGGGCTACGCATCGGCCTGATCACCTCGGCGGTCGCGATCTTCTTCGTGCAGGCCTTCGGCTTCGCCCAGTTCTTCGCGATCGGGGACGTGCAGCCCACCAAGTTCGGCGACGACCCCGCCGCCGCGCCGCTGATCGCCGACTGGACCGCCCGGTTCGGCCCCGGCGACTACACCCCGCCGGCCCTCGCCAACGTCGGCCTCGGTTTCATGATCCTGATCGGTTTCACCCTCGGCCTGCTCTGGCTGATGCTCCCGCTGCTCTGGCGGGACTGGGTGATCCGGCTGCGCGTCCCGCTGTGGATCCTCCAGTTCGCCCTGCCGCTGCCGTTCGTCGCGATGATCCTCGGCTGGATCGCCCGCGAGGTCGGCCGCCAGCCCTGGGCCGCGTACGGGCTGCTGCCCGTGGACCAGGCGGTGTCGCCGGTCAGCCCCTGGCTGATGCTCACCTCGCTGATCGGCTTCAGCCTGCTGCTCGGCGCCCTCGCCGTCACCAACTGGGTGCTGCTGGCCCGGCACGCCGCCCGGGGCGCGCACGACCCGGCCCTGGGCCGGCAACCGGACCAGCCGCCGGCCGACCCCCACCCCGAGCCCGCCTTCGCCTGAGGAGACGACCGTGGAACTCGCCTGGTACGCCCTGCTCGGCCTCTTCTTCGCCGTCTACCTGGTGCTCGGCGGCTACGACTACGGCGTCGGCCTGCTGCTCGCCCGGGGCGCCGACCCCGCCCGCCGCCGCGCCGCGCTCAACGCGGTCGGCCCGTTCTTCCTCGGCAACGAGGTCTGGCTGGTGGCCGCCGTCGGCATCCTGTTCGGCGCCTTCCCGGTGCTGGAGGGGGAACTGCTCTCCGGCTTCTACCCGGCGGTGCTCGGCGCGTTGACCGGGGTCGTCCTGGTGACCGCCGGCGTGCAGCTGCGCAGCCGCCCCGACGGGCAGCGGGCCCGCGCCTGGTGGGACCGGGTCGTGGTCGTCGGCAGCGTGCTCGCCGCGCTCGGCTGGGGCGCCGTGCTGGCCGGGCTGCTCCAGGGCGTACCGCTGCACGCCGACGGCCACGTCGCCGGGGTGACCCACCTCTTCACCCCGTTCGTGGCCGCCGCCGGGCTCGCCGTCGTCGCGCTGGTCGCGCTGCACGGTGCGACCTTCCTCACGCTCCGGCTGCCCGCTGCCGACGCCGCGCCGGTCGGGCGACTGGCCGCCCGGCTCGTCCCGGTGGCGCTGGCCACCGTCGGCGCGGCCACCGTCCTGGGCCTGCTCTCCGCCGACGTACGCGCCGCCGCACGGCAGCCGGTGGTGGGCGTACTGCTGCTGTCGCTGCTGGTCGCGGCGCTGCTGACGGCCCGGGCGGCGCTCGCCCGGCGGCGTCCGGGGCTGGCCTTCGCCGCCACCTGCGCGTCCTTGGCGCTGCCGGTGGCGCTGGCCGGCGCGACCATCTGGCCCTACGCGCTCGTCTCCACGGTCGACCCGGGCGCGTCACTGACCGTGGCCGACGCGGCGGCGAGCACACCCACGCTGCGGCTGCTGGGCTGGGTGACGCTGCCGCTCCTGCCGGCCCTACTAGGCTTTCAGGCGATGTGCTGGTGGGTGTTCCGGGGACGGACCGACGGCAGGGCACCGGTGTACTGGTGAACCGCCGTCCCTTCGACCCGCGTCTGCTGCGTCGGGTCCCGGGGGCCCGACGCGACCTCGCCATGCTCGCGCTGCTCGGCGTGCTGGCCGCGGGGCTGGTCGTCGCGCAGGCCACGGCGCTGGCCGCGCTGCTGGCGACCGCGTTCGAAGGACGGCTCGACCGGCCCGCGCTGGCCGGCTTCGCGGCCGCGGTGGCGGCCCGGTCGCTGCTGGTCTGGGCGCAGGGCACCGCGTCGGCGCGGGTCGCGGCGACGGTCAAGGCGGCGCTGCGGGCCGACCTGCTCGCGGCGGTCGGCCGGCACGGCCCCGGCTGGGTCGCGGGTCAGCGCGCCGGGCAGCTCGCCACGCTGACCGGGCGCGGGCTGGACGCGCTGGACGCCTACTTCACCGGCTACCTGCCGCAGCTGGTGCTCAGCGTCACCGTGCCGCTCGCCGTACTGGCCCGGATCTTCGTCGCCGACTGGAGCTCGGCGCTGATCATCGCGGTCACCCTGCCGCTGATCCCGATCTTCGGCGCGCTGCTCGGCTGGCAGGCGCAGGCCGCCACCGAGCGGCAGTGGCGGCGGCTCTCCCTGCTCGGCGGGCACTTCCTCGACATGGTCGCCGGGCTGCCCACGCTGCGCGCGTTCGGCCGGGCCCGGGCGCAGACCGAGGTGGTCCGTCGGATGGCCGACGGCCACCGGGTCGCGACCATGAAGACGCTGCGGATCGCGTTCCTGTCCGCCCTGGTGCTGGAGCTGGTGGCCACCCTCTCGGTGGCGCTGGTCGCCGTGCCGGTCGGCGTACGGCTGCTCGGCGGGGGGCTGACCCTCCAGACCGCGCTGCTGGTGCTGCTGCTCACCCCCGAGGCGTACCTGCCGCTGCGGGCGGCCGGCGCCCGGTTCCACGCCAGCATGGAGGGGCTCACCGCGCTGGACGAGGCGCTGACCCTGTCGGCCGCCGCGCCCGCGCCGACGCCCGGCGCGGGCGCGGGCGTCCCCGACGGCCGCGGCGAGCTCCGGTTCGAGGCGGTGACCGTGGCGTACGAGCGGACCACCGCCCTGCGCGACGTCACGCTGACCATCCGGCCGGGCGAGCGCGTCGCCGTGATCGGGCCGAGCGGCGCCGGCAAGAGCACCCTGCTCGGCCTGCTGCTCGGCTTCGTCACCCCGACCGCCGGCCGGGTCACCGTGGGCGGGGTGGACCTGGCCGACGCCGACGCCGACGGCTGGCGCCGCCAGGTGGCCTGGGTGCCGCAGCGGGCCCACCTCTTCGCCGCCTCGCTGGCCGACAACATCCGGCTCGGCGCCCCCGACACCCCGGACGCCGCGCTCGCCACGGCGGTCCACGACGCCGCCCTGGACGACGTGGTCGCCGGGCTGCCCGACGGGCTCGCCACCGTCCTCGGCGAACGCGGGCACGGCCTCTCCAGCGGGCAGCGGCAGCGGGTCGCGCTGGCCCGCGCGTTCCTGCGGGACGCGCCCGTGGTGCTGCTCGACGAGCCCACCGCCCGGCTGGACACCGCCGCCGAGGCGGTCGTCCTCGACGCCACCCGCCGGCTGGTGGCCGGGCGGACGGCGCTGCTGGTGGCGCACCGGCCGGCGCTGCTCGCCGACGCGGACCGGATCCTGCGCGTCGAGGACGGTCGGGTCACCGAGCTGACGCCCACGGCGGCCGGGGAGGCGACCCGATGACCGACGAGCCCCTGTCCGGCGGGCGGGCCGCGCCGGGCCGCGCCGGCTCCGCCGAGCGGGCGGTGCTGCGGCTGGCCCGGCCGTACCTGAACCGGCTGCTCGGCGCGGGGCTGCTCGCCGCCGCCACCGAGTTCGCCGGCCTCGCCCTGATGGCCACGGCGACCTGGCTGCTGATGAGCGCCGCCGGCCAGCCCCCGCTGGACCGCCTCACCGTGGCGATCGTGGCGGTCCGGGCGCTGGCGATCAGCCGGGGCGTGCTGCGCTACACCGAACGGCTCGCCGGGCACGACGCCGTGCTGCGGCTGATCACCGACGTCCGGGCCCGGGTCTTCGGCACCCTCGCCACCCGCCCGACGGCACGGCAGCGCTCCGGCGACGCGCTGAGCCGGCTCGTCTCCGACGTGGAGGCCGTCCAGGACCTGCTGCTGCGGGTGCTGGTGCCGGCCTCGGCGGCGGCGCTGGTCAGTGTGCTCGCGGTGGGCGGGGCGGCGCTGATGTCGCCGGCCGCCGCCGGGGTGCTCGCGGTCGGGCTGCTGGTCGCCGGGGTGGCGCTGCCCGCGCTGGCCACCACGCTGACCCGGCGCGCCGCCGCCGAGCTGGCGCCGCTGCGCGGCGCCCTCGCCACCGACGCGGTCGACCTCACCCACGGCGCCGCCGACCTGGCCGCGTTCGGCGCCACCGGGCACGCGCTGGAGGCGGCCGGGGTACGGGCCCGCCGGCTGGCCCGGTTGGAGCGGCGACTGGCCGCCACGGGCTTCGCGGTCGACGCGGCCGGGGTGCTGGTGGCCGGGCTGACCGCCGGCGCGGTGGTGCTCGCCGCGCTCGCCGACGACGTGGACGGGGTGCTGGTCGGCGTCCTGGCGGTCGGCACGCTCGCCGCCGTCGAAATCGCGCTGGCGCTGGTCGGGGCCGCCCGGCAGTGGACCCAGCTGCGCACCGGCCTGACCCGGGTCGCCGCCCTGCTGGACGCCCCGGCCGGTCCGGCCGCCTCCGACGGCGCGGAGGTCGGCCCCGGGCCGTACGACGTCCGGTTCGAGGAGGTCACCGTCCGGTACCGGGAGGGCGCCCCGCCCGCCCTGGACGGGTTCAGCCTGGACCTGCCGCCCGGCCGCCGGGTCGCGGTGGTCGGGCCCAGCGGCGCCGGCAAGAGCACCCTGGCCGCCGTCCTCACCGGCGCGGTGCGCCCCGCGCACGGACGGGTCACCCTCGACGGGCGGGAGCTGTCGGCGTACCGGGCCGACGACCTGCCGCGCGCCGTCGGGGGACTGCTCGCCGAGGCGTACGTGTTCCACGCCTCGGTGCGGGAGAACCTGCTGCTCGGGCGGCCCGCCGCCGGCGAGGAGGAGCTGGCGGCGGCGACCGCGGCGGCCGGGCTGCTGGACTGGGTACGCGAGCAGCCGGACGGCTGGGACACCGTGGTCGGCGAGGAGGGCGGCCAGCTCTCCGGCGGTCAGCGGCAGCGGCTCGCGCTGGCCCGGGCGCTGCTCGCGGCGCCGGGTGTGCTGGTGCTCGACGAGCCGACCGAGGGGCTCGACCCCGCCGCCGCCGACGCGGTGCTCGCCTCCGCGCTGGCGGCCACCCCGGCCGGGCACTCCGTGCTGCTGATCAGTCACCGGCTCAGCGGGCTCGCCGAGCTGGACGAGATCGTGGTCCTGGACGGCGGGCGGGTGGCCCAGCGCGGCCGGCACGCGGAGCTGGTCGCCGCCCCCGGCTGGTACCGGGACCAGTGGCTGATCCAGGAGGCGGCCGAACGCGGATACCTGGCGCTGCGCCCCTGACCCCGCCCGGCCCGTCGCGCCCGCCCGGTTCCGGGTCGGGCCAGGGTTGTCCCCGACGACGTCCGGCGGCGACCCGTGACAGGGTGGGGCCATGCGGGGCGAGGACGACGCGACGATGGTGGAGGAACGGCTGCGGGAGCTGGGCGCGCACCTGCGGGGGTCGCCCCGGCTGAAGTCCGACCTGCTGACCGAGGCACGGCACGGGCTGCTGGACGCGGTCGACGCGTACCGGGCGGACGGGCTGCCGGCGACGGAGGCGCAGCGCCGGGCGGTGGCCGAGTTCGGCTCCCCGGCACAGCTCGCCCCGGCCTACCAGGCGGAGCTGGCGGCGGGCGCGCTGCGCGGGCTGTCGCTGCGGGTCATCGCGCTCGCCACGGTCGCGTTCGTCGCCGGCGACCTCACCTGGCAGGGGTCGAGCTGGGGCGGATCCCCGCCGCCGGCCGGCTACCAGGTGCTGTCGGCGTCGGTGGGCTGGGTCTGGGCGGCGGCGTTCGTGCTGGCCGCGGCGGGGCTGCTGCTGGCCGGCCGGTCGGCGCTGCGCGGCGGTGCCGCCGACCGGGCGGTGGGGACGGCCCTCACCGGCGTTCTCGCTCTCGGCGTACTGACCGGCTCGGCCCTCTTCGCGTGGTCGATCGGCCTCTGGGACGCCGCGCTCACCTGGCCCCCCATGATCATCGGCGCGACGGTGGCCGCCGCCGGCTATCTCTGGCTCGGCCGGGCCGCCCACACCTGGCTGCTCGCCACCCGCTGATCCCCGCCGTGGGTCGGCTCCGCCGCCGTGGGTCGGCTTCGCCGCCGTGGGTCGGCTTCGCCGGGGTGGCCGCCCTCGGGCGGGCGGCACCACCGGGGGGCCCGGTCAGGCCGGCGCGGCCGGCGGGGTGTCGGTGTCGAGGAACCGGCCGACGGTGGAGCGGAACTCGTGCCACCCGGACCGCTCGCCGGCCAGCGCGCGCCGGCCCTCGTCGGTGAGTTGGTACGTCCGCCGTTCCCGCCCGTTGACGGTGCTCCAGGTGCTGGCCACGTGGCCGGCCCGCTCCAGCCGGCGCAGCGCGGGATAGATGGTGCCGGTCGGCAGGTCGAGCTGCCCGTCGCTGCGGTTGCGCAGCGCCTCGATGATCGCGTAGCCGTGCAGCGAACCCTGCTCGAGCACCGCGAGCAGCAGCGCGTCGAGGTGTCCGTGCAGCGCCTGGGCCTTCATGTGTAGCAACGCTACTTGTCGGCGGCCCGCGCCGCCACCGGGGTGCGGGCACGGTCTCCCGGAGACGCCCACTAGGGTATGTGCCCAGAGTCACTCGCCGGCGGCGGACGCCAGCGGGTGGGCAACCCGAAGCACACGGAGGTCAGCGTGGCCCGCCAGTCGCCCCAACGGCCCGACGCCGACGAGCCCGAGCTCGACGACGCCGACGCCCCGGCCGAGTCCGGCACCGCAACCGTCTCGGCAGAGGCCGCCCGCGCCCTCTGGGACGAGCTGCGGATCGACCCGGTGGAGATCGCGCTGCCCGCCGGCACCGGCTACACCCTGCGGGCCTACCGGCCGGCTCGGGAGCTGACCCCGACCGACGTCGCCGAGCGCGACCAGGACGACCCGTTCCTGGCCCGTCGCCAGGTGACGGAGGTCGACGAGGAGGACGACGACGAGGCCGTCGTCATCCTCGACGAGGAGGTCGCCCAGGAGTTCGCCGAGAGCGACGAGGAGGAGGCCAAGGGCCGCCGCCGCGACGCGACCGACGACGAGGACGCCGGGACCGCCGCCGAGGACGACGAGGACGAGGCGGGCGACGAGGAGGTGCCGATCTTCCTCAGCCACCGCGGAAAGCTGCTGCTCTTCAAGACGCCCGAGTCGCTGGTCAGCTTCATCCGTTCCGGGGCGCCCAACGACCTGTCTCAGCTGGACAGCTGGAATGAACTGTCCGAACGGGTGGAGCCGGCCGACATCGCGCCGCTCGACGAGGACATCTACGAGCTCGACCTGGTGGTGGAGAACCTCCGCGGCGGGCACGACACCTGGGACCCGACGCTGCTCATCGAGGCCGGCGAGGTGGCCCGCGACCTGGCGTACGCGCTGCGGCTGCCCGCGGTGCTGGACATGCTCTCCGCCGGCTCCAGCCTCGACGACCTGGACGAGGCGCTGCGCGCCACCGTCGACGGCGGCGTCGGCGGGTTCTTCGGTCGGCGCCGACTGAAGAAAATCGGGGCACAAACCGCAAGTCTGGGTTGGCGCACCATTGTCGGGAAGATCTCTGCGACGGTGGACTGGCGCGACTGACCCTTTACGGGGAGCATCAGTCTCTGGCAGTGAAAGCCTTGTGTCCCGGGAGGAGGACGACGCCGTGGCGCTCGTGCGCGTGTACTGCGGTCTGGCCTCGGCGGATCCGGCCGACCGACCGGTCTCGGCCGGTTCGACGCTGACGTCCGCTGTGGTCGACGACGCAGGCCGTCTGCTGCATGTCTGCGAGATCGGCGACGACCCCGCTGGCTACGCCCAGCTGGTCGCGCTGCTCGTGGAGCGGTCGGGCGGGCCGAGCGGTGCGGCCATCGCCGCCGACAGCGACGACCACACGGTCACCTCGCTGCTCAGCGCCGCCGGGCGTCCACTCGCGATCGCCGACGACGACTCCGTCGACGACTTCGCCGAGCGCTTCGCCGACGACGACTCCCTGGAGGAGATGCAGTCGCCCCCGGCCGAGCGGCGCGCCGTCGGCCTGGCCCGCGCCCTGCAGGCCGGCGCCCTCTCCGCCGTCACCCTCCCGGCCCCCCGGGACCTCGCCGGCTACAAGCAGGTCCTCGCCGCGCACGCCGCCCTGTCCAGCGGCCGGCACTCCGCCGCCGTCGCGCTGCGGGAGGTGCTCCGCGAGCTCTACCCGGCCGCGTTGCGGGCATACCCGGACCCGGCCGAGCCGGTCTCACTGGCCGTGCTGGACGCCTTGCCCGAGCCCGGGATGCTCAGCGGCACCGTGGGGCGCGGCGACGACGCCCCGGTCTCCGCCGAGGCGGTCGCGGCGCGTCTCGCCACCGACGGGGTCGCCGACGCCGACGAGCTCACCTCAGCGGTGACCGCACTGCGGGTGGCCATCAGCGAGACGCCCCGGCGCGCCACCGTCAACCGCGCCCTCACCTCCGCCGTGGCGGACACCGTGCGGCAGGCGGTCGCCTCCGTCCGGGCCTGCGACGCCGGCTGTCAGGCGCTGGTCGGCGCGCTCAACGACCGGGTCGGCGCGCCCGCCACCCCGGCCCCCGGGCGCCGTGCCGCGGTCCGACACGGCGAATCCCTCGGCGACGCGCCCGGCCGCACCCCCACCGGCGGTGCGCTGCCCGGCCTCAGCCCCACCGGCGGTGGCCTGCGTGCCCTCCGGCCCGCCGAGCCCGAGCCCGCCCCGGGCGGTGGCCGCCGCAGCCGGCCCGAGCCCGCCTCCGGCGTGACGCCGCCCCCGGCACCCCGGCCGCTCGGCCCGCCGCCCGTCGCACCCGCCCCCGTCACCCCGCCGCCGGTCGCGCCGATGCCGGTGACGCCGGCCGCGGTCGCCGGTCCCCCGGTCTCCGCGCCCCCGGCACGACCCGGATCGCTGCCGAGCCGGATCGACGGCCCGACCAACCGCCCGGTGTCCGCGCCGCCGCCTCCGCCGCCAGGCATCACCCCCATCGCTCCAACGCAGCGGGGCACGGTGCCGCCGGCCGAGGCGGGAGAGCCGTTCCGCCCCACCCTGACCACCGCGGCGATCCAGAACGCCCGCGCGGAGCGCCAGCGCACCGTGATCCCGCCCCGCCCGAAGACCAACGGCGAGTCGGCCACGCCCACGGGCGGCTTCAGCGCCACCGACCTCAGCGTTCCCGTGCCCACGCCACGCCCCGGCCAGGAAACCACCTCCCCGGCCGCCCGGGCGGAGCCCGCTCCCCCCGGATCCCGGGCGAACTGGCCGCTGGTCAACAACCCGGAGGACCCGGCCGACAGTTCCGCCAAGAACCCGGTCGCCGGCTCCTACGGTGACCGCGGCGGGCGCGGCGTCGACGCCCCGACCGATCCGGGGGCGGAGCGCCGGGTGACCCCGCCGTGGCTGGCCGACGACCTGCCCCAGGAGCCTCCGGTGCTGCGGCTGGTCGAGCCGCCGCCGCTGGCCGACCGCGCACTGCGCGGCGGGACGGGCCCGGCCGCCGACGCCCAGCCCGAGACGCCCCCGCTGCGGCTGGTCGACCGCGAGGAGGCCGCCCGCAGCGGCAGGTCCGCCCCTCGTGAGGAGCGGCCGGCGACCGAATACCGGCCGGCACCGCGTGACGAGCGGCCGGCGACCGACTACCGGCCGGCACCCCGCGACGAGCGACCCGCGCCCCGTGACGAGCGGCCGGCGGCCGACTACCGGCCGGCACCGCGTGACGAGCGGCCGGCGGCCGATTACCGACCGGCGCCCCCGATGGAGCGCCGCCCGCCGCCCGTGTCCGACGAGGGCGACGGCGACCTGCTGATCTTCGCCCAGGCCAAGTCCGCCTGGTTCGTGGGGCACGACGACGAGTCCGACCTGGAGTGGTCCACCACGGCCGACACCGGCTGGCAGGCGGCCGAGCAGGCCGCCCGCCCGGCGGTCGGTGCCGAGACCCCGGCGGGGCTGCCGAAGCGGGTCCCCCAGGCCAACCTCGTCCCCGGCTCACCGCTGCGCGACGAGCGGCCACTGCGGATCGTCCGCGACGCGGCGAGCCTCGCCGAGAACACCACCGGCTACTTCCGCGGCTGGCGCCGTGGACAGGAGATCGGCGGGTTCGCGGTCGGTGGCCGACCCGGTCGGGAGGCCGCCGGCGGCTGGGACTTCACCCGCGACACGGGTGACCGCGACGACGACCGGGAATACGAGTACCGCTCCGCCGGCTACCGCTCCTGACCGCCGGGAAACCGCCTCCCACCTGGGTGTTCCTGCCCACACCCGGATAATTTGACGCCACGTCGCGGCGGCCGGGAGCATACCGGCGGAACAGCCGGCGGCAGGGGTCGCCGGGTGGGAAGGCGACTCATGGCGACATCGGCGAACGGCCCCTCCGTGTTCACCCGTCGGGGCCTGCTGGCCGCGACGGCCGGCACGCTCCTGCTCAGCGCCTGCGGGCGCGACGAGGCGGGCGGGGGCGACCGCGCCACGACGGTCGCGCCGGGCGGTCAGGAACTGCTGGTCGGGGTCAGCCTGGAGCTGACCGGTCCCGGCGCCGCGCTCGGCGTCCTCCAGCAGCGGGCGCTGGAGATCACCCTCGAATCACTCAACGCCAAGGGTGTGCCGATCGGCAACCTCCGCCGCACGGTACGGCTGGAGGTGCGGGACAACGCCGGCGACCCCGCGCTGGCGGCCCGGCAGGCGACCGCGCTGGCCCGCGAGGGCGGCGTACACGCCCTGGTCGGCGGCACCGTTTCCGAGACCTCGATGGCCCTGGCCGGGGTGGCGCAGAGGGAGCGGGTCCCGTTCCTCTCGCTCGCCTTCGGCGACGGGATCGTGCTGCCGCTGGCGCAGCGGACGTACGTCTTCAAGATGACTCCGGACGCCGGCGACATGGCCCGGCGGCTCGCCCGGCTCATCGCCTCGCAGCGGCTCTCCCGGGTGGCGCTGCTGGCCGCGGACGGCCTGCACGGCGACTCCGGCGTACGGGCCATGACAGGGGCCCTGCGTACGGCCGGGGTGGCGCTGAGCACCACCGCCCGACTGCCCCGCACCGGCGGGGACCTCCGCCGGGCGGCCCGCGCGGCGACGGGTTCCCGCCCCGACGGGGTGCTGGTGTGGGCGACCGCCCCGGACTCGGCCGCCGCGGTCGGCGCGCTGCGCCGGGCCGGCTACGACGGGCCGGTGTTCCTCGACGCGGGAGCGGTCGCCGAGCAGACCCTGGAGGGCGGCAACGCGGCCCTCATGGAGGGCGCGTACGCCGTCCACCCGACCTCGCTGGGCGGGGCGATGCTCGCCAACACCACCATGTCGGCGCTGGACCGCAAGGAGTTCGTCTACCGCTACGTCCAGCTGCACGGCGGGTTCAGCGGCTTCGCCCCGTACGCGTCCGACGCGGTGCAGCTGGTCGCCGACGCGGCGCGGCTGTCCACCAGCGTCGACCGTGGCCGGATCAGGGCGTTCCTGCAGAACCAGGTCACCGAGGGGATGGCGGGGATGTACTCCTTCACCCCCATCCGGCACGGCGGCATGGACCAGGGCTCGCTGGGCGTCTACACCGTCAGCGCGGGTGCCTGGACGCGGGTGTCCTGACCCCGCGCCGCCGTGGCGCGGGCAGCGACGAGCGCCCGGTGGTGGCCGAAGCCGTCACCGGGCGCGGTCGCGTCGATCAGGCCGGCGCCACGGCGCGCGAGCGCCGCATGGTCAGCACGTACTCGACAAGCGAGATCAGCACGTGCTTCGTCGACTCCCGGTTACGGGCGTCGCAGGCCACCACCGGCACGTCGCCGGAGATCGCGAGCGCGTCCCGGACGTCCTGCGGGTCGTGGTACTGCATCCCGTCGAAGCAGTTGATGGCCACCAGGTACGGCAGCCGCCGGTGCTCGAAGAAGTCGATCGCCGCGAAGCAGTCGGCCAGCCGGCGGGTGTCCACCAGCACGACCGCGCCGATCGCGCCGCGCACCAACTCGTCCCACATGAACCAGAACCGGGTCTGACCCGGCGTACCGAACAGGTACAGGATCAGGTCACGGTCGATCGAGATGCGGCCGAAGTCCATCGCCACCGTGGTCGTCGTCTTGCCCGGCACCTGCCGGGTGTCGTCGACGCCCACGCCGGCGGAGAGCATGATGGCTTCGGTCGTCAGCGGCGTGATCTCCGAGACCGAGCCGACCAGCGTCGTCTTGCCGACGCCGAATCCACCGGCGATAACGATCTTCGCCGACGTCACGCGCCCACTCGGGGTCGGCGGGCGGTGCGACATGTCAGAGCCTGCGAAGTCCACTCAGCACCCTCTCCAGCAGTTCAGTGCCCACCGCGTCGTCCGAGTCGTCCAGAATGGTCGGCTCGTGGACCGCGACCAGGCCGTCCGTCGCCATGTCGGCGATGAGCACCCGGGCCACACCGAGCGGAAGCTGCATCCGCGCCGCGATCTCGGCGAGCGACTGCACACGTCCGTCACACAGCGCAGCGATGTACTGGTGCTCGCGGCCCTGACCGCCGTTGCCATTGGCAGCGGCGCGGCCGCGCACCGTCGTCTCGACGAGCGCCTCCAGCGCGATGTCGAGGCGCGGGCGGGTACGACCACGGGTAACGGCGTATGGACGGACCAACGCTCCGGTCGGTTCGTCACGATCGGCCATGTCGCCGCTCACCTCCCTCGCACCCTGCACCGGCTCCGGTGGAGCCCGTCGTCGTTGTCGTTGTCACCCCGCCGACCTCACGGGTCAACGGGTCGTCAGCCCAGCATTCCCGCGGCCGCACGTGGCTGCGGGGTCAACGCGTCACCCACCCGGTCGACCAGCAGGGCCATCTCGTAGCCGACCTGTCCCACGTCGCAGCTGCGGGCGGCGAGCACCGCGAACGACGAGCCGTCCGAGATGGACATCAGGAACAGGAAGCCATTGTCCATCTCCACCACTGTCTGCAGCACCGCGCCTCCCTCGAAGCAGCGGGCCGCACCCTGGGTGAGGCTGACCAGGCCGGACGCGATCGCGGCCAGCTGGTCGGCCCGGTCCCGCGGGAGGTCCCGTGACGACGCGAGGAGCAGTCCGTCCGCGGAGACGGCGACCGCGTGCGCGACACCGGGTACCCGGTCGGCGAAGTTGGCCAGCAGCCAACCGAGATCCTGCGTAGTTGTCATCGTTCTTGCTCCTTCTGCCCGCTCCCGGCCACCGGGCCTGAGCCAGACTGCGAGGATTGCTGCCCTCCCGGAGTCGCCTCCGGGCTGGTCGGGTTGCTGTCCGACGGGTTCGTACGCCCCCGCTGCACGCCCCGATGGTAGGCCGAAAGCAGGCCTCGGACACCCTCCGGCGTACGTCGCTGCACCGACGTGGTGGGCTTCTCCACCGCGCCGGGCACCAACTGCGCCATCGGGGTGCGCTTGGGCAGGCCCGTCGAGGTGGTCGCCGCGACGGGCACCTCGGTCGCCGCCGAGGCGGCGCGCCACCCGTCGTCGGCCGCGGTCTGCCAACCCCCGGTCTGCTGCGCGGACCGGCGGTGACCGAAGCTGTCGGCGAGGCCGGGGCGGGCACCCCCGTTGACCGTCGGTCCGTTCTCGCGCGGCGCTCCTCCGGCCGCCGGGGTGTCTGCCATCGGTGCGTTACCTGTCGTCCCGGGTGGTGTCGGCTGCACGGCCCGACCGCCGGCGTCGACCCGGGCGAACTGCTGGGTCGGTGCACCGTTGGTCGGCGTCTTCTCGGCGGCCGGCGCCGCCTCCTCCGGCCCCGGGCGGCGGGTACGGAACCAGGCCGACTCGAGCTCCCGGAAGATCGGCAGCTCCATCGTCTCGTCCGCGTACCGCTGCCGGGTCTGGGCCGGCGGCGTGGTCGGCCGCGCCTGCGGGGCGGCCTGCGCCGGCCGCTCCGTCGGCGCGGGGGCCTGGGCCGCCGGGGTCGGCGCGCCGGAGCGCGGCACCCGCGGCAGTTCGGTGGTCATGTCCAGCGCGGCGGCCAGCCGCTCGGGCACCGGCGGGGTCGCCACGTCCCGGTCGGCACCGGCGACCGGCGGCCAGGCCGGCGGCGCCGGCGTGGCCGGACCCTGCGTGCCGGGGGCCGGGCGCTGCGGCAGCGGGCCGGTCGACGGCGGCGAGTACGGCGGGCCGGAGTACGGCGCGGCCGAGACCGGCGGGCCGGAGTACGGGTGACCGGAGACGGGTGACGCCGAGACCGGCATGCCGGAGACCGGCGGGCCGGACACCGGCGGGGCGGAGTAGGGAACCGGCGGGGTGGACACCGGCGGGCCCGCGTAGGGCACGGGCGGCGCGGAGACCGGCGGGACGGAGTACGGCCGGTCCTCGGGGCTGCTGGGCAGCTGCCGCGGAACGGCCTGCTGCTGGCCCGTGGCGTCCTGGTCGTCGGCCGACCGCCGCTGCGGCAGCGGGTCGAACGGCTCGCCGTTCGTCGTGCGCGGCCGGAAGGCCTCGCCGCCGTTGAAGCCGCTGGCGCCGGTCAGGTCCGACCAGGCCGGCATGGACCGCGTCGAGCCGGCCGAGGCCGGCGTGCCGGCCCCGTTGCGTGGCGCCGGGTCGAACGGCCGGCCGCCCAGGGTGACCTGGTTGCCGGACTCGCCGGAGCGCTGCGTGGGCATCGGGCTGGCCGGGCCGTTGCCGAGCGCCGGCGGCGCGCCGAAGGCCGGGGCCGGGCCGTACGACTGCGGGCCGGGCGCCGGCAGCGCGGGTGACGACTGCGGTCGGCCGGAGAGCGCCCGGGGCACGAGCACCGAGGTCGGCATGACCACCTCGGCGACGGTCCCCCGGTCGGTGCCCGAACGCAGCTCGACCTTGACGCCGTGCCGGGACGCCAGCCGGGCGACCACGACCAGGCCCATCATCCGCGAGACGGCCACGTCCACCTGCGGCGGCGTGGCGAGCCGCTCGTTGAGGTCGTGGAGCTGGTCGGTGCTGATCCCGATGCCCCGGTCCTCCACGTAGAGCGACGCGCGGTCGCCGACGCGCCGGGCCTCCACCATGACGTGCGAGTCCGGCGGCGAGAAGGCGGTGGCGTTGTCGAACAGCTCGGCGACCAGGTGGACCAGGTCGTTGACGGCGTGCGCCGCGACCTCGATGTCCCGGTCGATCACCCCGAACTCGATCCGGGTGTAGTGCTCGACCTCGGACTGGGCCGCCCGGAGCACGTCTATCAGTGCGGCCGGCTCCCGCTGCACGCGGGTGGAGTCGGCGCCGGCGAGCACCAGGAGGTTCTCGTCGTTACGGCGCATCCGGGTCGCCAGGTGGTCGAGCTGGAACAGCTCGGCCAGCCGGTCCGGGTCCTCCTCGCCGCGCTCCAGCCGGTCGAGGTGACCGATCAGGCGGTCGACCAGGATCTGCGACCGGCGGGCCAGGTTGACGAACATCGTGGCGACGGACGCGCGCAGCGCGGCCTGCTCGGCGGCGGTGCGGACGGCCTCCAGGTGGACGGCGTTGAACGCCTCGGTCACCTGGCCGAACTCGTCCTTGCTGCGCACCGGCAGCGGCTCGGCGATCTGGTTGGCGAGCTGCACCGGGGAGAGCTGACCGGTCACCTTGGGGTCGCGCAGCCGGGCCACGGCCTGGGGCAGGCCGTACTGGGCGATGGAGAGGGCGCCCTGACGCAGGTCGCGCAGGGAGCGGGCCATCGAGCGGGCGACGAGGTAGGCGAAGAGGATCGCCAGGAGCAGCATGCTGAGCAGCAGGCCGGTCTCCAGGAACACCTGGCGCTGCACGTCCGAGCGCAGCTTCTCGGCGCCCGCGACGACCTCGCGGTCGATCTTCGTCTCGACCGTGCGGATCAGCTTGGCGTTGGCCACCATCGCCGCGTCCCACTGGTCCGCGTCGAACGGGGCGCCGGTCAGGCTGTCGGCGGTCGTGATGCCGTTGAGCCAGCTGTTGTAGGTGTTCGCCTCGCGCAGGTCGGGGCCGGCGACCACCTGGGCGTAGTACTCCTGCTCCGGCTGGCTGGCCACCACCTGGAAGCTCTGCAGCCACTGGCTGGAGCCGGTGCTGGTGGCGATGTACTCGTTGCGCAGGTTCGGGGTGAGGCGCTGCTGGATGAACGCCCGGTGCACCACGTCGCGGCGGCGGGAGAGGAACTCCTTGTTCCGGGCGGTGGCGGTCGACGCGCGCATCTTGTCGCTGAGCTCGTTGTCGCCGGCGAGCTGGGTGGCCGAGTCGCGGATGCTGATCAGGTCGTCGATCAGGCCGTCGTAGGCCTGCATGGCCGGGACGAGCCCGAGCTTGCCGTTGAAGACCTGGCTGCGGGTGCCGGGCAGGTCGGTCAGCGTCTGGTCGATCTCGCCCAGCAGGCTGTCGAGGTTCGCCGGGAGGTCCTCGACCTCGGCCCGCTGCTGCGAGTACGGCCCCTTGGCCTTGTCCACGCTGGCGTTGGCCTGCTCGTACGCCTGCTTGTAGCGGGCGTTGTCCTGGCCGCGCGGCACGCCGAGCAGACGCAGCGCGTTGGTCCGCTCGTTCTGGAGGGTGTCGACCAGGTCACCCGAGTAGCCGACGAGGTTGGCCAGGTCGCCGGCCCGGTTGGCGTTGTTGAGGGTCTCCAGGTGGTCGACCAGACCGCTGGTGCCGACGACCACCGTGGCGATGGTCGGCACGATCATGATGAGACCGAGCTTCGACCAGATCGGCATGTCGCGGAGCCGACCGGTCGGCCGGCGCAGACGCGACAGGAAGGAGCCCGCCGCCTTTGGCCGTTTGCTCACGTCACCGCCCTCGCGAAATTCTGGGACTGCGTTGCCCCTGGACAACGCCCAGCAACCGACCCCGCGGGTCGGACCATCCGAGATTCCATCACGCCACCTGCGAAAGAGAAAGCCCAGGTTGGCCGCAGCCAGCGGTGTGATGAGATGTTGGTGCAATTTGATAGCAATCCGTCTGGCCGGAGTCACTGAAGGTAATGAAGCACCCTCATCGCGTTGTTCTGCTCGCCGGCCCTTCCGGTTCCGGAAAGTCGTACATAGCGCAGCGAACCGGTCTTCCGGTGCTCTGCCTGGACGACTTCTACAAGGACGGTGACGACCCCACGTTGCCGCGACAAAACGGCCTGGTGAACTGGGAGTCGCCCCACTCCTGGGACGCTCCGGCAGCCGTGGAGACGATTGTCCGTCTGGCCAGGGAGGGCAAGGCCGATGTGCCGGTTTATGCGATCGGTGCGGACCGTCGGGTGGCCACCCGGCCATTCGAGGTCGCCGATTCGCCACTTTTCGTGGCCGAAGGGATCTTCGCGGCCGAGATCGTCGAGGAGTGCCGTCGACGGGGGGTCCTCGCCGGGGCGTACGCCCTGCGGCGACCCCGGGGGGCGACCTTCGTCCGCCGGCTCGCCCGCGACCTCGCCGAACAGCGCAAGGCGCCCCGGGTGCTGGTGCGCCGCGGCCTGGCGCTGCTGCGCGCCGAGCCGGCGGTGCTGCGGCGGCAGACCGGCCTGGGCGCCGAGGCGGCCCGGGCGGGCGAGGTGCTGCGCGCGGTGGCCGGCATGCTCGCCGGCCACCCGCACCGCTCCTGACTCCGGCCGCCGGAACGCGGCGGCCCGCCGTGGTCAGCCCAGCAGCTTGCCGTACGCGGGCTTGATCACCTCGTCGATGATCTTCAACCGCTCGTCGAACGGGATGAAGGCGCTCTTCATGGCGTTGATGGTGAACCACTGGAGCTCCTTCCAGCCGTAGCCGAAGGCGTCCACCAGCAGGGCCATCTCCCGGGACATCGACGTGCCGCTCATCAGCCGGTTGTCGGTGTTCACCGTCGCCCGGAACCGCAGGTCCCGCAGCAGCCCGATCGGGTGCTCGGCGATCGAGGGGGCGGCGCCGGTCTGCACGTTGGATGACGGGCACAGCTCCAGCGGGATCCGCTTGTCCCGCACGTACGCGGCCAGCCGGCCGAGCACCGGCTCCGCGCCGGGCGTGATGTCGTCCACGATCCGCACCCCGTGGCCGAGCCGGTCCGCCCCGCACCACTGGATCGCCTGCCAGATCGACGGCAGGCCGAACGCCTCGCCGGCGTGGATGGTGAAGTGGAAGTTCTCCCGCTGGAGGTACTCGAAGGCGTCCAGGTGCCGGGTGGGCGGGAAGCCCGCCTCGGCGCCCGCGATGTCGAAGCCGACCACCCCGGAATCCCGGTGCCGGACGGCCAGCTCGGCGATCTCCTGCGACCGGGCGGCGTGCCGCATCGCGGTGAGCAGGGTGCCGACCCGGATCTGCCGGCCCTCCCCGGCGGCCAGCGCGCTGCCCTCGACGAAGCCGGCCAGCACCGCCTCGACCACCTCGTCCAGGGTGAGGTCCCGCTCCAGGTGCTGCTCGGGGGCGAAGCGCACCTCGGCGTAGACCACGCCGTCGGCGGCCAGGTCCTGGGCGCACTCCCGGGCCACCCGCCGCAGGGACGACGCGGTCTGCATGACGGCGACGGTGTGCGCGAACGTCTCCAGGTAGCGCTCCAGGGAACCGGAGTCGGCCGCCTCGACGAACCACCGGCCGAGCGCCTCGGGGTCGGTGGTGGGCAGCTCGTGCCCCACCTCGGCGGCCAGTTCGACGATCGTCGCCGGCCGCAGGCCGCCGTCGAGGTGATCGTGCAGCAGCGCCTTCGGGACCTTGACGATGTCCTCGTAACGGATTGTCGCGACCATGCACAGACCCTAGTCGGCGCCGCCGGGCCGGCCGACGGGACCGGCACGGATCCGCGCCCGGCGCGCCGCCCCACGCCACGGGCGGCCCGTTCCGGCCGGACGCCCCGCGTCGCCCGGGCGGAACCGCGGGCAGGGGTCAGGGGCGCCAGCCGTACACCCGGTCGACGGCGAGCCGGAGCACCAGGCGGCCGTCGGCGACCATCGCCGCCCGGTAGTCGGCCCAGTCGGGATGCTCGCCGCGGATCCGCCGGTAGACCTCGACCAGCTCCTCGACGGTGGCGTCGTCGGACGCCGCCGCCGGCGCGGTGAGCGTGACCGTCCCCTCCGCGACCGCGTACGCCCCGCCGTCCGCCGTGGTGACGTGCAGGCTGGCCCGGGGGTCGCGGCGCAGGTTGCGCACCTTGGCCCGGTCGCCGGTGGTGGAGCAGCGGATCAGGCCGGGCTCGGCGAGGAAGTCGAGGTTGGACAGCTGGGGCCGCCCGTCGCGGCGCAGGGTCACCAGCACGCCCCGGCCGCGCCCGCCGAACAGCTCCCACAGCCGGGCGTTCACGCCGTCACCCGCAGCGGGGCGAGGGCGGCGGTCAGGGCCACGCTGACGCCGAACAGCACGGGACCGCCCAGCAGGCGGGCCAACCGGCCCGGCAGTTTGGTTGACATGTCACTCACCCTAGGGAACACATTGATGACATGTCAACAAGATGGCTAGGATGGCCGGCATGGAGCAACCACGCTGGCTGGACGAGCGGGAGCAGCGCGCCTGGCGGGGCTACCGGCGGATGCGCCGCCTGCTCGACCTGGAGCTGGCCCGGGAGCTGATGCGTGACGCCGGGCTCTCCGAGCCCGACTACGACGTCCTCTCCGACCTCTCGGAGACACCCGACCAGCGGCTGCGGCTCAGCGAGCTGGCCGACCGGATGCTCTGGTCCCGCAGCCGGCTCTCCCACCACCTGACCCGCATGCAGCAGCGCGGCCTGGTCACCCGCGAGGAGTGCGCCACCGACGGCCGGGGCGCGGTCGTCGTGCTCACCGCCGAGGGCCGGCGCGCGATCGAGGCCGCCGCCCCCGGCCACGTGGCGGCCGTCCGCCGGAACCTCATCGATCTGCTCACCCCCGACGAGGTCGCCGCGCTGGACGCGCTCACGCACCGGGTGGTCGACCACCTCACCGGCCGCGACACCGCGCGCGGCTGACCGGGGTGGTGCAGGCACCACCATCGAACCGGCGTACGCGCACCATCGAAGCGCCCCGCCCGGCTCCCTAGCGTCAACGGCACACACAGAAGTCGACGCGGGGAGTTGCACGTGTTCACGACATTGGCCACAGCGGTGGTCCGCCGTCCGGGGCGGGTGATCGCCGGCTGGCTGCTCGCCATCGCCGCGCTGACCGCCGTCACCTTCGCCGTCTACGGGCCGGACGGACCGCGCCCCGCCGACAGCCAGGCCGGCATCCTGCCGGCCCGGTACGAGTCCGCGCAGGCCGCCACCATCGCGGCGCGGATGTTTCCCGAGCCGCCCGGCAGCAGTGCGGTGCTGGTCGTGCGCCGTTCCGACGGGGCGCCGTTGACCGCCGACGACAGCGCCCGGATCGACCGGCTGCCGCAGGAGCTCCGGGTCGCCGGCGTCACCGAGGTGACCCCCGGCGCGGCGGCCCCGGACGGGCGGCTGCGCCTGGCCGAGGCCCGCCTGGTCGGCGACGCGCACGAGGAGTCCACCGTGCAGGCGGTCGGGCGGCTGCGGGACGCCACCGACGACGCGCTGGCGGGCAGCGGACTGGTCGCCGGCTGGACCGGTCAGGCGGCCGGCGCCGCCGACAGCTTCCTGCTCGACATGATCGTCAACGGGGCCATGATGCTGGTGATCCTGGTCCTGCTGCTCGTCGTGTTCCGCAGCCCGACGATCGCGCTGGTCAACCTGTTCCTGGTGCTGCTGGTCGCGCAGGCCGCCACCGGCCTGCTCGCGCTGGGCGCGAAGGTCTTCGGGTATCCGCTGGACGCCTCGACCACGGGCCTGCTCCCGGTCGTGCTGCTCGGCATCGGCACCGACTACGCGGTCTTCCTGCTCTTCCGCTACCGGGAACGGCTGCGGGCCGGCGAGGACCGCCGGGCCGCGATGATCCACGCGGTCGGCCGTATCGGCGGCCCGGTCACCGTGTCCGCCCTGGTCGTGGCCGTCGCGTTCGGCGCCCTCGTGCTCTCCCGGCTGGCCTCCTTCCAGGTGCTCGGGCCGGCCCTGGCCGTCGCCGTACTGCTCATGGTGGCCGCCGCGCTGACGCTGTTCCCCGCCGTCTACTCGCTGCTCGGCCGCCGGGCGTACTGGCCGACGAAGCTCGTCGCGGCGGACGACGACGGGGTTGCGCCGACGGGGCTGGCGGCCCGCGCCGGCCGGCTTGTCGCCCGCCGGCCCGCCCGGGTCGTGCTGACCACCCTCGCCGTGCTCCTGCTGCTCGGTCTCGGCGCGCTGCACCACCGGCCCAGCTACGAACTCGACGCGCTGCCGCCCGGCTCCGAGTCGGCCCGGGCCCTGGACTGGCTCCGCTCCGGGCTGCCCGCCGGGACCCTCTCCCCGACCGATGTCTACCTCACCGGCCCCGGCGTCGACGACGCCGCCGCCGAACGGTTCGCCGGGCGACTCGCCGAGGTACCGATCGTGGCGGCCCCGGCCGGCGTCGAGGTCACCGACGGCGTGGCCCGGGTGCGGGTGCTGCTCGCCGAGCCGCCGTACTCGCAGCGGGCCATCGACGCCGTGGAGACCGGATTGCGGCCCGCCGCGCACGCGGCGGCGCCGCCCGGCACCCGGGCGTACGTGGGCGGGGAGACCGCCACCTTCGCCGACATCCGTGCCGTCCTCGACGAGGACCTGCGGCTGGTCCTCCCGGTGGCCGCCGGGCTGATCGGGCTGCTCCTGCTGCTGATGCTGCGTGGGCTGCTCGCCTCGCTGGGTCTCCTCGCCGCCGTCGCGCTCGGCTTCGCCGCCACCCTGGGCACCAGCGTGTTGGTGTTCCAGGTCCTCGGCGGGCAGGACGGGCTCAACTTCCAGCTGCCGCTGGTCGTGTTCCTCTTCGTCACGGCGATCGGCACCGACTACAACATCCTGATGGTCGCCCGGCTCCGTGAGGAGTTGCGCGCGGGACGCCCGCCCCGCCAGGCCGCCGAGGAGGCGGTACGCCGCAGCGGACCGGCCGTCGCCGCGGCCGGGGTGATCCTGGCCGGCAGCTTCGGGGTGCTTGTCGCGTCGCCGATGATGGCCCAGATCGGGCTCGCCGTCGCCGTCGGCGTGCTGATCGCCACGTTCGCGCTCTCCTGGCTGCTCGTGCCGGCGTCGACCGCGCTCACCGGCCGGGTGGCCTTCTGGCCGGCCCGTAGCCGCCCGGAGCCGGCCGTGGTCGGGTCGCCGTCGGCGGCACACGTCCCGCTGGCGGCCGCCTCGGCCCCCACGCCGGCGGAGGACGCCGCGACGGCTGGGACAATGGCCCGATGAGCGGGGTGCGGCGGGCTCGGCGCGAGCTGAACCAGTTGGCTGTCGCGGCGGGGCTGGCCTGTGCGGGCATCCTGTTCGCGCTGGCCACGCTCCTCACCGCCGGGCTCAGCCTGCTCGGCGTCGGCCTGCCCCTGCTCGACCGCACCCTCGCCGGCACCCGGACGCTGCTGCGCCGGCAGCGCCACCGGGTGCCCGGGCCGCCGGTCCGCTCCCCCTACCGGCCCGTGTCCGGCCCGCTGGCGGCCCGGCTGCGGACGATGGCCGGCGACCCGGCGACCTACCGGGACGTGGCTTACCTGTTCGCGCACTTCACCTACGCCCCGGCCGCCCTGGTCCTCGCCGTGGGGCTCTGGCTCGGCGTCGCGCAGGGCCTCGCCCTGCCGGTGATCCACGCGGTCGCCCCCGGCGCGGTCGACAACTACCTGGGCCTGCCGATCGACTCGCTGCGCAACGCCGCGCTGGCCGTGGTGCCCGCGCTGCTGGTCGGAGTGGGGGCCTACTGGCTGCCCCGAGGGCTGGTCCACCTCGACGAGACGCTGACCCGTGCGCTGCTCGGACCGACCGCGCGGGCGGCCCTCGCCGAGCGGGTCGTGGAACTGGCCGACACCCGTGCGCAGAGCGTCGACGCGCAGGCGGCCGAGCTGCGCCGGATCGAACGGGACCTGCACGACGGCGCGCAGGCGCGGCTGGTCGCGATGGCGATGAACCTCGGCCTCGCCGAGGAGCTGCTGGCCCGCGACCCCGAGGCGGCGCGTGGGCTGGTCGCGGAGGCCCGTACGAACGCCGGCACCGCCCTGTCCGAGCTGCGCGACGTGGTACGCGGCATCCACCCGCCGGTGCTCGCCGACCGGGGGCTCGCCGGCGGCCTCGCCGCCCTCGCCCTCGGCGCGGCCCTCCCGGTCGACCTGGACGTCGACCTGCCCGGCCGGCTGGCGCCCCCGCTGGAGTCGGCGCTCTACTTCACCGCCGCCGAGCTGATCACCAACGCGGCCCGGCACAGCGGGGCGACGCGGGTGGCGGTGCGACTGCGGCGGGCCGGCACGACGGTCCGGCTGACCGTCTCCGACGACGGCCGGGGCGGCGCCGACCCGCAGCGGGGCACCGGGCTGGCCGGCATCCGGCGGCGGCTCGCCGTCTTCGACGGCCGGGTCCGGATCGACTCGCCCCCGGGTGGGCCTACGGTGGTCGACGTGGAGTTGCCGTGCGAATCGTGATCGCCGAGGACCTGGCGCTGCTTCGCGACGGGCTGATCCGGCTGCTCACCGCGTACGGCGACGAGGTGGTGGCCGCCGTGGAGACCGGCGACGAGCTGCTCGCCGCCCTGCTGGAGCACCGTCCCGACGTGGCGGTGGTGGACGTCCGGCTGCCGCCCACCCACACGGACGAGGGGCTGCGCGCCGCGCTGGCCGCCCGGGAGCGGATCCCCGGACTGCCGGTGCTGGTCCTCTCCCAGTACGTCGAGCAGCTCTACGCCCGGGAACTGCTCTCCGACGGGGCGGGATCGGTCGGCTACCTGCTCAAGGACCGGGTGGCCGACGTGACGCAGTTCGTCGACGCGGTGCACCGGGTCGCCGACGGCGGGATGGCGATGGACCCGGAGGTCGTCTCGCAACTGCTGGCCCGGCCGACCCGGGCCGCGCCGCTGCGTCGGCTCACCCCGCGCGAGCACGAGGTGCTGGCGCTGATGGCCGAGGGGCGCTCCAACGGCGCGATCGCCCAGCGCATGGTGGTCACCGAGAAGGCGGTCAGCAAGCACATCAACTCGATCTTCGCCAAGCTCGACCTGCGCGACTGCGACGACGACCACCGCCGGGTACGCGCGGTGCTGACCTTCCTGGACGCCTGACGTGGATCCCCGCATCGTCGACCGGCTCCGCTGTCCGGTCTGCGCCGAGCCGCTGGCCGAGGTCGCCACCGGTGGCGCCGGCGCGCTGCGCTGCCCGCGCCGGCACAGCTTCGACGTGGCCCGCCAGGGCTACGTGAACCTGCTCGCCGGCCGCGCCCCGCACACCGGGGACACCGCCGAGATGGTGGCCGCCCGCGCCGACTTCCTGGCCGCCGGCCACTACGACCTGATCTCGGCCGCCCTCGCCGCCGCCGCGACGGAGGCCGTGGGCCACCTGGCGGCTCCCCGGCGCGTCCCGGACGGGAACGAGGCCGGGGCGCGCGCCGACGGGGCGTACCCCCTGGTGGTGGATGCCGGGGCGGGGACGGGCCGGCACCTCGCGGCGGTGCTGGCGGCGCTGCCGGAGGCGGCGGGTCTCGCCCTGGACGTGTCGAAGCCGGCGCTGCGCCGGGCCGCCCGGGCGCACCCGCGCGCGGCGGCGGCGCTCGCCGACACCTGGCAGCGGCTGCCCCTGGCCGACGCCGGCACGGCCGTGCTGCTGAACGTCTTCGCGCCGCGCAACGGCGCGGAGTTCCACCGGGTCCTCGACCCGGCCGGCAGCCTGCTGGTGGTCACGCCGGCCGAGGACCACCTCACCGAGCTGGTCGGTGCCCTCGGCCTGCTGCGGGTGGACCCGGCCAAGGCGGACCGGGTCGCCGAGAGCCTGGGCGGGCACTTCACCCCGGCGGCGTCCACCGTGCACCGGCGGGATCTGGCGCTGACCGGCCCGGAGGTCGCGACGCTGGTCGGGATGGGCCCCAGCGCCTGGCACACCGACCCGGCCGGGCTCGCCGCCCGGGTGGCCGCCCTCGCCGAGCCGGTCCGGGTGACCCTCGCGGTGCGGCTGACCGTCTGGCGCCCCGCCCCGCGCTGACGGCCCTCAGGTGGAGAGGTCGACCTCTTCCCAGCCGGGGGGCTCGTCGTGGTACGGCCCGCGCAGCATCACCGCCCACTCCAGGGCCCACCGGCGCTGGCCGATCGCGTTGGCGTCCACCAGCCCCGGGGGCGTACGACCGGCCCGCTCCGTCTCCAGGTACGCCCAGTCCAGGCAGTAGTGCAGGTCCAGCAGGGCGGCCGCGTCGGCGGGGTGCTGCGGGGCGGTGAGGATCCGGGCCCGCCACTGGCCGAAGGTCTCCCCGCCGTGGATGTGCGGCATCCGCTCCACCAGCCGCTCGTCGACCGGCAGCGTCGGGTCGAGCTGCTTGGTCAGGCCGAGCACCCAGGCCAGCGCGAAGAGCGCGTCGTGGTGCAGCACGAACGACCGGTGGTCGCCCTTGCCGCCGGTCACGAACTGGAACTCCGGCGGCGTGACCATGTCGACCAGGTGCGAGGCGAGCAGCCAGCTCATCGCCGCCTGCGGCGGCATCCCGAAGCAGCGGGCCAGGATCAGGTGCAGCACCGCGATGCGGGCCTCGATCTCCACGGTGGGGCGCAGCTCGATCTGGTCGCCCGGCTCCCACACGAGCGGGAACTGGGCGGGCGGCAACGGGAGACGCAGCCGGGACAACTCGTCCAGGCTCGCCTCACGCACCTCCCGTGGGTCGGGGGCAGGTACGGTCACGGCGAAAGATCCTGTCTGCTCGCGACGACTCGGCGCCGGTTGTCCCCCCTTGGCCAGGGAGGATAGCGGTCCGAGCGGGCGGGCACCATGCCCGCCCCGGGGACCGCCGCGCTCAGCCGATCCGCTCGATGACCAGCGGCGTCGCGGCGGGCGCGACCGGCGAGATCCGTACCGCCCGCGCGGCGTCGTCCCGCGCCGCCGGGATCCGGGCGGCGTCCTCCGCGCGCAGTTCGTAGAGCGGGTCGCCCGCCCGCACCGGGTCACCCGGGCGCCGGTGCAGCACGATCCCCGCCGGCACGCTGACCGGGTCCTCCTTGCGGGCCCGGCCGGCGCCGAGCCGCCACGCGGCCACCCCCATGGCGTACGCGTCGATCGCCGCGACGTGGCCGTCGGCGTCGGCGCGGACCACCTCGACCTCGTTCGCGGTGGGCATCGCCGCGTCCGGGTCCCCGCCCTGGGCGCGGATCATCGCCCGCCAGGAGTCCATCGCCCGGCCGTCGCGCAGGGCGGCCTCCGGGTCGGCGTCCGGCAACCCAGCCGCGTCGAGCATCTCGCGGGCCAGCGCCAGGGTCAGCTCGACCACGTCGGCGGGGCCGCCCCCGGCGAGCACCTCGACGGACTCGGTCACCTCGACGGCGTTGCCGATGGCCAGGCCCAGCGGGGTGGACATGTCGGTGAGCAGGGCGACCGTCCGTACGCCGTGCGCGCCGCCCAGCTCGACCATCGTCCGGGCCAGCTCGCGGGCCTGCTCGACGGACTTCATGAACGCGCCCGAGCCGACCTTGACGTCGAGCACCAGCGCGCCGGTGCCCTCCGCGATCTTCTTGCTCATGATCGAGCTGGCGATCAGCGGGATGGCCTCGACGGTCCCGGTCACGTCGCGCAGCGCGTACAGCTTGCGGTCCGCGGGGGCGAGCCCCGCGCCGGCCGCGCAGATCGCCGCGCCGACGTCGCGGAGCTGGGCGGTGAACTCGTCGTTGCTCAGCGTTGCCCGCCAGCCCGGGATCGACTCCAGCTTGTCCAGGGTGCCGCCGGTGTGCCCGAGGCCCCGGCCGCTGAGCTGCGGCACGGCAGCGCCGCACGCCGCCACCAGCGGGGTGAGCGGCAGGGTGATCTTGTCACCGACGCCGCCCGTGGAGTGCTTGTCGACGGTCGGCCGGTCGACGGCGGAGAGGTCGAGCCGCTCCCCGCTGGCGATCATCGCGGCGGTCCACCGGGCGATCTCCGGACCGGTCATGCCGCGCAGCAGGATCGCCATGGCCAGCGCGGACATCTGCTCGTCGGCGACCACCCCCCGGGTGTACGCGTCCACCACCCAGTCGATCTGCGCGTCGGAGAGCACACCCCCGTCCCGCTTCACCCGGATGACATCAACCGCCGCGAAACCACTCATCACAAGAGATCTTCCTAGTCGTATGCAGATAACGGCACGCGGACCGCGACCACCGAGGGCTGGGGCCGACCGTGCCCGGCGGAGGGATCAAGCCTGACCGCCCAAAGCCAGGCACGTCGGCCCCGGCCCCGGAGCTCAACCCCAGCGAACCGGGATCTCCATCGGCGGCTCGCCCTCGCCGGCCCAGAAGATGCCGCCGGACGCGTCCACGACCACCACCCGGGGCGTACGGGCCAGGCCCCAGGCGATCGCCTCCGCCGGCTCGTCCCAGCTCGGGCCCTCCTCCAGCACCCCGGTCTCGGCGCCCTCGTTGTCGCCCGCCGACCGCTCCCAGTAGGCCGTCCACACCTGCTGGCCGGCGGAGAGGTCGGGATGCACGAAGACCGTGCCGCGCCCGCGCCAGGCGGCCAGCCGCTCCGGCACCACGGGCACTGGAGCCTCCCCGGTCACGGCCTCCAGGTCGGTCACGTCGAAGGCGTGCGGCAGCAGCTCGGCCATCCGCAGCGGCCCGCCCCGGGCCTCGATGAGGCACTCCGGCCCGCCCTGCTCCCAGAGCAGCTGGCGGCACCGGCCGCACGGCATCAGCGGCTCGCCGGTGGCGTCGACGCAGGACAGGGCCACGATCCGGCCGCCGCCGGTGGCGTGCAGCGAGGAGACCACCCCGCACTCGGCGCAGAGCACCACGCCGTACGCGGCGTTCTCCACGTTGCAGCCCACCACCACCCGGCCGTCGTCGACCAGCGCGGCCGCCCCGACCGGGAACTTCGAGTACGGCACGTACGCGTGCCGCATCACCTCGGTGGCGGCGGCCCGCAGCCGCTCCCAGTCGATCTCCATGTGGTACTCCCCCGTCAGCCCTTGATGTACGGCTTGCCGTCGGCGGCCGGCGCCCGGACCCGGCCGACCAGCCCGGCCACCGCCAGGATCGTCGCCAGGTAGGGCAGCATGGCCAGGAACTGGTTCGGGATCACGCTGTTGATGGCGCCCAGGTACGTGGCGAGCTGGTCGGCGAAGCCGAAGAAGAGCGCCGCGAGCAGCGCCCCCGTCGGGCTCCACCGGCCGAAGATCAGCGCGGCCAGGGCGATGAAGCCCTTGCCGCCGATCATGTTCTTGGTGAACGAGTAGAGCGCCAGCGTGTAGGAGGCGCCGCCGATGCCGGCGACCACCCCGGCGAGCAGCACGTTGCGGTAGCGCAGCCCGAGCACCCTGACGCCCAGGGTGTCGGCGGCGGTGGGGTGCTCGCCGACCGAGCGGGTGCGCAGGCCCCACCGCGTGCGGAACAGCGCGATGTGGATGACCAGCACCAGCAGCAGGCCGAGGTAGAGGAAGATGTTGCCCCGGAACAGCGCCGGGCCGAGCAGCGGGATGTCCGACAGCAGCGGGATCTCCCAGTTGCTGAACCGGGGGGCGCTGTTGTACTTCTGCGCGTCGGTCTGCATCAGCCGCTCGTAGAGGAAGCCGGTGACGCCGACGGCCAGCAGGTTGAGCACGATGCCCATGACGACCTGGTCGACCAGGTAGCGGATCGAGAAGACGGCCAGCAGCAGCGAGATGAACGCGCCGCCGATCGCCGCCGCGACCAGGCCCACCCAGACGTTGCCGGAGAGGCTGCCGAAGAGCGCGCCGCTGAAGGCGCCCATCAGCAGCTGCCCCTCGATAGCCACGTTGACCACGCCGGAGCGCTCGCAGAGCACGCCGGCCAGCGCGCCGAAGACCAGCGGCAGGGCCAGGATGAACGTGCCCCGCAGGATGTTGACCAACGGCATGAAGTTCTGCCCGGCCGGCGCGTCGGAGACCTGCCAGCAGAGGAACGACAGCACGAAGCCGACCAGGCCGACGCCGAGCACGAGGGTGAACCAGCGCTTCGGCAGCCCGGCGAGCATCGCGACGCCGGCGGCGACCGCGACGAGGCCGAAGAGGATCGCGCCGAGGGTGCCGTGGATCTCGAGCGCGGCGCCGGCGGCGTCCTCGCTCAGGGTGAAGCGGGCCTGCTCGCCGGTGGCGAGCGCCCCGAACACCACCGTCGCCAGCAGGCCGAGGGCGAGCAGCACGGCGCCGACCTTGCGGGTACGGGTCCAGAAGCCCTGGTCGACGGGGGCGACCGCGACGTCTTCGACAGCCATGGTGGACATGAGTTACCAGCCCTTCGCCAGGCTCGTCTGCAACCGGGCGGCGCGGGCGGCCCGGAGCTGGAAGATCGCCTTCACCAGGGCCGGCGCGGCGATGAAGATGACGATCAGCGCCTGGAGCACGGTGACCAGCTCCAACGAGATCCCCGAGTACGACTGCATCCGGTTGCCGCCGGCCTGGAGCGCGCCGAAGAGCAGCGCGGCCAGCGCGACGCCCCAGGGCTTCACCCGGCCGAGCAGCGCCACCAGGATGCCGTCGAAGCCGATCTGCGCGACCACCAGCGGGGTCAGCGCGCTCGCGGTGGAGCCGAGCACCATGTTGGAGCCGCCGAGGCCGGCCAGGATCCCGGCGAAGACCATGATCAGGACGTACGTCCGGGTGACGCTGATGCCGGCGGTCCGCGCGGCGTCGGGGTTGGCGCCGACGGCGCGCAGCTCGAAGCCGAGCGTGGACCGGTTCAGCAGCCACCAGACCGCCCAGGTGGCCAGCACCGCCAGGATGATGCCGGCGTGCACCCGCAGCCCGTCGCCGAGGAGGCGGGGCAGCTGGGCCGACCCGTCCACCGGGCGGCTGATCGCGTCCGTGCGGTTCGGGTCCTGGACGCCGTTCTGCACGATGATCCAGGTCAGGAAGTACGTGGCGACGTAGTTGAGCATGATCGTGTTGATCACCTCGTGGGCGCCGGTACGCGCCTTGAGGATGCCCGGGACGAAGCCCCAGATCGCCCCGCCGAGCGCGCCGGCGAGCACCGCGACGAGCAGGTGCAGGCCGGGCGGCAGCGGCAGCAGGAAGCCGGCCAGCGCGGCCAGGATCACGCCCATGGTGGCCTGGCCCTGGGCGCCGATGTTGAACAGGCCGCCCCGGAAGGCCAGCGCCACCGACAGGCCGGTGAAGACCAGCGGCGCGGTGTAGGTGAGCGTCTCCGAGATCGGGCTCATCACCGCCTGGAAGCCCACGGCGTCCGGGTCGAAGATCGCGCCCTTGAACAGGTTGCCGTACGCCTCGCTGACCAGCGTCCAGCTCGCGTTGAGCGCGTCGGCCGGCCGGGCCGTGATGTAGCTGTAGGTGGCGAGCACGTCGGGGTCGGACACGATCATCAGGATCGCGCCGACGATCATCGCCAGCACCAGCGACAGCAGGGTCACCGTGAAGGTGTTGGCCGCCCAGAGGTTGTCCAGGAACAGCCGGCCCAGCGAGGGCTTCGCCTCCGGGGCGGGGCCCTTCGGGGCGGTGGCCGTCCCGGCGCGCTCGGTGTTGCCCAGCGCGGTCCGCGCGGCCTGCGCCTCGGTCGCCGGCTCCTTGTCCGGGGAGCCCGACGGGGGCTTCGGGTTGCCCGGGGAGCCCGACTCGGGGTTCGGGTTCGTCATGCCTCGTCCTTGCTACCAGGGCCCTCGGCGGCGGGGGCCGCCGCGCCGCCGTCGGCCGGGGTCGTGCCGGGCGCGCCGGCGGGTGCCGCGTCGGGGGTGATGCCGGCCATCAGCAGGCCGATCTCCTCGCGGGGGGTGTCCGGGCCGACGATGCCGATGATCCGGCCGCGGTACATGACCGCGATCCGGTCGGCCAGGCCGATCACCTCGTCGAGCTCGCTGGAGACCACCATGACGGCGGTGCCGACGTCCCGCTCCCGGATGACCTGGCTGTGGATGAACTCGATCGACCCGACGTCGACGCCGCGGGTCGGCTGGGCGGCGATGAGGAGCTTCAGCGGCCGGGACAGCTCCCGGGCCACGATGACCTTCTGCTGGTTGCCGCCGGAGAGGGTGCCGACGGCCGCGTCGGCCGAGGAGGTGCGGACGTCGAACTGCGCGATCCGCTCCTTCGCCGACTTCGCGATGGCGTCCGGCTTCAGCGCCAGGCCCTTGCCGAAGGGCGGCCGGTCGTAGATGTCGAGCACCAGGTTCTCCGCGACGGAGAACTCCTTGACCAGGCCGTCGACGCTGCGGTCCTCGGGCACGTAGCCGACGCCGGCGCGGAGCACCTTCTTGGTCGACCAGCCGCTGACCTGTTGCCCGTCGAGGGTGACCGTGCCGGCGAGCGTCGGGCGCAGCCCCATGATCGCCTCGATCAGCTCGGTCTGGCCGTTGCCCTGCACGCCCGCGACGCCGAGCACCTCGCCCGCCCGTACGGTCAGGTCCACCCCGTCGACCGCGCGGATCTGCCGGTCGTCGTCGACGACCAGGCCGGAGACCTCCAGGACCGGCTTGCCGGGGGCGGCCGGCTCCTTCTCCACGGTGAGCCGCACGCTGCGGCCGACCATCAGCGCGGCCAGCTCGTCGCGGCTCGCCTCCGGGGAGGCGGTGCCGACGGTCTTCCCGCGCCGGATCACGGTGATCCGGTCGGCGATGGCCTTGACCTCGCCCAGCTTGTGGGTGATGAAGACGATCGACTTGCCGGCGGCCTTGAGCGACCGCATCACGGTGAGCAGTTCGTCCGTCTCCTGCGGGGTGAGCACGGCCGTCGGCTCGTCGAGGATGAGCAGGTCGACGTCGCGGGTGAGCGCCTTGACGATCTCCACCCGCTGCTGGATGCCGACCGGCAGGTCCTCGATCACCGCGTCCGGGTCGACCCGCAGGTTGTACCGCTCGGAGACCTCGGCGACCTCGCGCCGGGCCCGCCGCCGGTCCAGGAAGCCGGCGATGCCGCCCCGGACCTGCTCGGCGCCGAGCATGATGTTCTCGGTCACGGTGAAGACGGGCACCAGCATGAAGTGCTGGTGCACCATGCCGATCCCGGCCGCGATCGCGTCGGACGGCCCGCGCAGCTTCAGCGGCGCGCCGTCGACCAGGATCTCGCCCTCGTCGGGCTGGTAGAGCCCGTAGAGCACGTTCATCAGGGTCGACTTGCCCGCGCCGTTCTCGCCGAGCAGGGCGTGGATCTCTCCAGGCTCCACCGTCAGATCGATGTGGTCGTTGGCGACCAGGTCACCGAACCGTTTGGTGATGCCGCGCAGTTCGAGTCTCAGCGCAACCTCCTGGAGTGCGAAGCGATGGTGCAGCGTAGCTGCCGGTGTACCGCTCGCGGCGCGGGGCCGTCGTCGGGTGGGTGTGGATCGGCCGCCCCGGCGCCGTGGGGTTTCCCCGCGACGCCGGGGCGGCCGGATCGTCGTGCTGTACCGCCCGCCGGCCTACCCTGGTGATCGTCTCACCGCGGGCGGCCGGCGGAGCCTCACTTCGGCTGGGCCGCGGAGGTGACGGTGACGGTGCCGGCGGCGATGTCCGCCTTCAGCTTGTCGATCTCGGCCTTCAGCTCGGCCGGGACCTTGCTGTCGAACTCGTGGTACGGGGCGAGCCCGACACCGTTGTTGGACAGGTTGCCGAGGTAGCCCGGGGTGGCCGACAGCTTCTCGCCGCCGGCGGCCTTGACGACGGCCTCCTTGACGGCGTCCGGGATGTTCTTCTCGACGGTGGTGATGATCGCCGCGCAGTCCTGGGTGCTCTCGCAGCCGTCGACGTCCACCCAGATGGTGTTGTACTTGCCGCCCGACGCCTTCGCCGCACCGGTGGTGCCGAGGCCGGCGCCGCCGGCGACCGGCATGACGATGTCGGCGCCCTGGGCGACCAGCGCGTCGCTGACCTTCTTGCCCTCGTCCTGCTTGACGAAGTCGTTGGTGAAGGAGCCCTTCTGGGTGGCCTTGTCCCAGCCGACGACCTTGACCGACTTGCTCTTGGTCTTGTTGTAGTGCGCGACGCCGTCGACGTAGCCGTCCATGAAGATGGTGACCGGCGGGATCGGCAGGCCGCCGTAGGTGCCCACCGTGCCGCTCTTGGACATGCCGGCGGCCAGGTAACCGGCGAGGAAGCCGGCCTGGGCGGTGTCGAATTGCATCGGGTAGACGTTGGTCTCCGGGATCTTCGCGTCGACGATGCCGAACTGCTGGTTCGGGTTCGCCTTGGCGATCTTGGAGGTCGCGTCACCCATCAGGCCGCCGACGGCCAGGATGAAGTCGCACTTCTGGTTGACGTACTGGGTCAGGTTGACCTCGTAGTCGGCCTCGGCCTTCGACGCGACGTACTTGATGTCGATGTTGTCGTTGGCCTTCTTGGCCTCCTCCAGGCCCTTCCAGGCGGAGGTGTTGAACGACTTGTCGTCGATGCCGCCGACGTCGGTCACCATGCAGGCGCTGTACTTCTTGTCGCCACTGCCGGCGTTGTTGTTCTCCTCGGGAGCCTCGCCACACGCGGCGGCGCTCAGCACGAGCCCACCCATCGCGAAGACGGAGGCAATCCGCATCCCACGCACAGAGCGCAAGACGTCTCCTTCCCATTGCACACCGCGTCCTGCACGGTGGCAGCCCTTTGAGCCGGCCTGCGCTGCGCCGCCGGCGTCCCACGTTACGGACGGGAGCGTACGCCCGCGCCCACCCACCGGCCGACAATCGTGCACGACTGTTGAGCGCCTGTTACCCCTACGTAACCCTTAGGTGGGGCAGATCACTCTCAGTGCTGGTAGGTGCGCGGCGGGGCATCGCGGAACGTCCGGTTCTGCGCGTCGTCCCCCGCCGACGACGTTACCGCCAGAAGACGGCCACCGCCGCGTTGACCAGGGTCAACCCCACGGTTGCCAGGAAGTGCCCACGGTTGACCACGTCGCGCTTCCGGGAAAAGAACACCATGACAAAGATCAGTATGGCGAGCACCAACTTGGTAACAAGTTTCGCGGGGTCGGGCTCGTCGCCGTCACGCAGGGGCGCGGAGAGGCCGATCCCGGTCGCCAGCATGATCACGGACCCCCAGAGCATGGCCGGGTTGATCCGCAGCTTCCCGCTGATGTACTGGACGATCGCCCCGCCGAGCAGCAGTGCGAAACCGATCAGATGGACGTAGCGAAGTATCAGTCTCAGAGCTTCCACGGGCACCATCCTCCCCCATCAACGACGGATCGTAGTAGTGGGGCGGGTAGGGGTTCCGCCCGCCACCGGCCGTCAGCTCAGGCGCCACGCCTGGAAGGTGGGGCCGTCCCCCGGGAGGGTGACCGCGCCGTCGGCGTCGGGGCGCAGGGCGGGGGCGCCGCCGTACAGGTTCTCGGCCGGCCCCAGCCCGCTCAGGCGCAGCGGCGGGCCGGCGGCGCGGCGGGCCAGCACCAGCACCGTGCCGGTCGGGGCCTCCCGCAGGAAGACCAGCGCGTCCGCGTCGGCGCGCAGCCAGCGCAGGCCGCCGTGGCGCAGCGCGGGCTCGGCCCGGCGCAGCGCGATCAGGGCGCGGTACGCGGCGAACGTCGAGTCGTCCCAGCTCTCCGGCCGGTGCCACGGCATCGGCGTACGCGAGCCCTCGCCGTTGGTGCCGGTCAGGCCCAGCTCGTCGCCGGCGAAGACCATCGGGGTGCCGGGCATGGTGGCGAGCAGGCCGGCGGCGACCTCCTGCCGCGCGGCGTCGCCGACCACGGTGCGGATCCGCGCGGAGTCGTGCGACCCGAGCAGCTGCCACGAGTGGGTGTACGACCGCCAGGAGACCAGCGAGCGGTAGGCGTCCATGGTCGCGAGCACCGCGTCCGCGTCCCGCCGGCGCACCCCGCCGGGGGTGCCGAGGAAGTTCGGCACGGGCTGGTCGCCGTGCCGCAGCCAGGACCAGACCGGGTCGGTGAAGCCGACGTAGTTCATCGTGCCGTGCCAGCCGTTCCGGTCGAGGTCGCCGGTGTGGTCGTGGCCGTGCTCGGCCATCAGCAGGGCGTCGGCGCGCGTCCGGGCGACCACCTCGCGCAGCAGCGCCGCCACCTCGTGCGTGTACGCGTCGGCGCCCCGCCGCCCGGTCATGTTCGCCACGTCCACCCGCCAGCCGTCCAGCCCGTACGGGGGTCGCAGCCAGCGGCGCAGCAGCGAGTCCCCGGCGGTGGCGAAGCGCCGGCGCAGCTCGGCGCTGCCCCAGTTCAGCTTCGGCAGCGACCTGACCCCGTTCCAGGACTCGTAGTCCCCGGTCACCTCGTCGAAGTAGTACAGCTCCCGCTCGGGCGCGGAGACGTCGGAGGCGGCCCTGGTGAACCACTCGTGCGCGTCGCCGGTGTGGTTGCTGGTGATGTCGCCGAGCAGCCGCCAGCCCCGGGCGCGTACGGCGTCGGCGAGGCGGGCCAGGGCGGCGTCCCCACCGAGCAGCGGGTCGACGGTGTCGAAGCTGGCGGCGTCGTAGCGGTGGTTGGAGCGGGCCGGGAAGATCGGCGTCAGGTAGACGGTGTTGACGCCGAGGCGGTCCAGGTGGTCCAGCCGTTCGGTGACGCCGTCCAGGTCGCCGCCGTAGAACTGCCGGGGGGTCTCGGGGCCGCGCCCGATCACCGGGGTGTCCCAGTCGCACGGGATCGCCCAGTCCGGCAGCTCGCGGCCCTCGGCGGCGGCGGAGCGGGCGAACCGGTCCGGGAAGATCTGGTAGATCACCGCGTCGCGGGCCCAGGCGGGCGGCGGGGCGTGGGTGACCAGCTTGAAGTCGCCGTTGTCGGGCACGTCGTGGCCCACCACGCCGGCGGCGTTAAGCCAGCGGTAGCCCCGGCTGCCGGTGAGCATGAACCGGTAGTTGCTGACCGGGTTGCGGGCCTCGACGGGGACCCGCCACCAGACGTCGGCGCCGTCGGTGCGGTCGACGACCGCCTCGGTGAACCGGGGCTCGCCGTCGCCGGTGGTGCGCGCGTGCACCTGCCGGACGTCGGCGCCGGCCGGCACCCGGACGAAGACGTCGACGACGTCGCCGAGGGCGGGCTCCTGCTCGGGGACGTACAGGGCGGAGCCGTCGTGGTGCGGCAACAGGGACATGGTGGCGCCTTTCGCGTCGGTCGGACTGGGAGAGAAAGGGGTCTCCCGCCACGGCCGGTTGCCCGGCCGTGGCGGTCGATCCGTGACTGCTCCGGTGTACGTCGGACGCCGACGCCCTTGCCGCAGCGGTGAGCCGAGGAGGCTCAGCCCTTGACCGCCCCGGCCGTGAGGCCGTTGACGATGTAGCGCTGGAGGAGCTGGAACACCAGCACCGTCGGGATCGCGGTGAGCAGGGTGCCCGCCGCGAAGATCCCGAAGTTGTTGTTGCGCTCGCCGGCCACCAGCCCGAACATTCCGACCGCGAGGGTCTTCGAGTTGGTGTTCGTGAGGAACACGTTGGCGATCACGAACTCGTTGATCGAACCGATGAAGGCGAGCAGGCCGGTCACCGCCAGGATCGGCGCCACCAGCGGCAGCATGATCCGGAAGAAGACCTGGGCGTGCGAGGCGCCGTCCATGGTGGCGGACTCGTCCAGCTCCTTCGGCAGCGTGTCGAAGAAGCCCTTCATCAGCCAGGTGTTCGCGCCGAGGGCGGCACCCATGTAGAGCAGGAAGAGGCCCCACGGGGTGTTGAAGCCGATCACCGGCCACAGTTCGGTGACCTTCGTGAAGATCAGGAAGATCGCCACGATCGCCAGGAACTGCGGGAACATCTGGATCAGCAGCAGGGAGAGCAGCCCGACGCGACGGCCGGCGAACCGCATCCGGGAGAAGGCGTACGCCGCCAGCGCCGACAGGAAGATCGACGCGAAGCTGGCCACCCCCGCCAGGAGCAGCGAGTTGAGGAACCAGCGGGCGAAGGCGGTCCGCTCGAAGAGGTTGGTGAAGTTCTCCAGCGAGGCGCCGGTCGGCACCAGTTCCGTGGAGGAGAGCGTGCCGAGCGGGTTGAGCGCCGCCGAGATGACGAACAGGATCGGGAAGAGGCTGAACGCCACCGCCAGGATGCCGACCAGGTGCCGCCATCCCACCTGGGCGAACCAGCGGTTCCTCCGTCCGGTCGCGTTGCGGTTGGCGACGGGCGCGTCCGTGCGGGTGCTCACGAGTACACCTCCTCCTGCTTGCGGGTCCGGGAGAAGCTGATCGCCGACACCGTCGCCACGATCGCGAAGATGAAGATCGAGACAGCGGCGGCCAGGCCGTACTCGGCGCCCTGGGCGCCGAAGGCGAGCCGGTAGGTGTAGGTGATTAGCAGGTCGGTGGCGCCGGCCGTCGGGTTGTCCGCCGGGAACGGTCCGCCCTCGGTGACGAACTGGATCGCGTTGAAGTTGTTGAAGTTGTACGCGAAGGACGCGATCAGCAGCGGCGAGATCGCCACCAGCAGCAGCGGCATGGTCACCGCGCGGAACGACTGGAACGGCGACGCCCCGTCGACCGAGGTGGCCTCGGTCAACTCGCGTGGGATGGCCTGCAACGCGCCGGTGGTCACCAGGAACATGTACGGGTAGCCGAGCCAGAGCTGCACCAGCAGCACCGCGAGCCGGGCCGACCAGGTCTCACCGAACCAGTCCACCCCCAGCCCGAACAGGTTGTTGATCAGGCCGAAGTCGGTGTTGAACATGTCCCGCCAGACCAGCAGCATCGCGAAGGACGGCATGGCGTAGGGCAGGATCAGCAACACCCGGTAGAAGTTCGTGCCCCGCATCCGGGGCGAGTGCAGCGCCAGCGCGATGCCCATGCCGAGCAGGAACGTGAAGCCGGTGGAGCCGAGCGCGAAGGCGAAGTTCCAGATCAACGTGCTGAAGAACGGGCCGGAGATGGCCGGGTCGGTGAGCACGCTGGCGAAGTTCCGCAGCCCGACGTTGACCTGCCAGCCCTGGGCCAGCGTCTCGCCGTCCGCGGCGACGAAGGAGCCGACCTCCCCGTCGGCGGTCCAGGTCTTACCGGTCTCGCTGTCGCGGATGCAGTCGCAGCCGGCGTCGTACGCCCGGACCGCCTTGCCCTCGTAGGCGCGCGACAGGCCGGACGAGCGCAGCGCGCCCCCGGAGGTCGGCACCACCAGGTCGGTGATGTCCTTGCTCCGCGTGCTGGCCTCGCCGAAGTTGAGGATCTGGTAGCCGTCGGCGGCGGTGACCTTGCCGCCCGGCGCGACGGTGACGCTGCCGGCGTCGAGCGGGCGCAGTCCCTCGGTGTCGCCGACGGAGACCGTGTTCGTCTGCGGGTCGGTGATCAAGAAGACCAGCGCGCCGGTGGCCGGGTCGCCCTTGGTGGCGACGGTCAGCGGGTACTGGATCGAGCCGGGGACCTGCGTCACCGAGCCGCTCTGGATGGCGACGATGGCGTCGTCCTTGCTGCCCCGGTGACCGTCGCCGAAGTTCGTGAAGGCGGTGCTCGCGGTGTAGAGCACCGGGATGATCTGGAACGCCACCAGGAAGAGCGTGCCCGGGATGAGGTACTTGACCGGGATGTGGCGGGGGGTCAGGTAGAGGTAGAAGAGTCCGGCGGTGGTCGCCAGCAGGATCGCCAACCCGACCCAGAGCTCGGCCTCGATGAGCGGGAAGGCCGCCCAGACCGCGATCCCGGCCACGAGGCCGAGCAGGACCACCTTGACGAGCAGGCCGGTCAGGGTGATCGGCGCGTGGTTCCGCGCGGCACGGGACTTGCGCGGGGACCCGGACCGTACGGGCCCCCGGCCCGAGGGCTGCGTGGCAGTCCCCGGGCCGGATGACGACGTGCTCATTACTTGATCTGGCCGGCGATCGTCTTACCGGCTGCGGTGATCGTCTTGGCCGGGTCGGCACCGCCGATGATGGCGGCCTCCGCCTTGCCGAACGGGTCCCAGATCGCGGCCATGGCCGGGATCGCCGGGAGCACCTGGCCGTTCTTGCCGGCCTCCTGGAACTTGGCCAGGTCCGGGTCGCTGCCCTTGACCTGGTCCAGCGCGGCGGTCAGCGCCGGGGGACGCGGCTCGGCGTTGTAGAGCGCCACGGCGAGGTCCGGGGTGGTCACGTGGTTCGCGACGAACTCCTGCGCCAGGGCCTTGTTCTGCCCCTTGGACGCCACGTAGAAGGACTGGACGCCCACGAACGGCTGGGCCTCCTTGCCACCGGCGAAGCCGGGGACCGGGGAGATGTCGTACTTGATGTTGGCCTTCTTGGCGTCGGCGATGGCCCACGGGCCGGAGACCAGGAAGGCGCACTTCTTGCCGGTGAAGGTGGCGATGGAGTTCTCGCCGGTGATGGAGCGCTTCAGCGCACCCTCGCCCTTCTCCCCCAGCTTGGCGATCTTCTGGAACGCCGCGATCGACTCCGGCTTGCCCACGCCCAGGTCCTTCGGGTCGTAGTCGCCGTTGGCGCCGGTGCCGAAGAGGTAGCCGCCGGCCGAGGTGTAGAGCGGGTAGATGTGGTACGCGTCGCCGTTCTGGCCGGACTGGAGGCAGAGGATCTCGCTGGCCTTCTTCTCGGCCTTGAGCTTCTTGCCGGTGGCGACCAGCTCTTCGATGGTCTTCGGCGCCTCGGGAGCCAGCTCGGTGTTGCGGATCAGCGCCAGGTTCTCCATGGCGTAGGGCACGCCGTAGAGCTGGCCGTTGAACGTGACGGCCTTGACGGCGGTCTCGTTGAAGGCGCTCTTCTGCTCGGCGGCGAGCTGGACCGGGTCGATGGCGCCGTTCTGCACCAGGTTGCCGATCCAGTCGTGCGCGCCGACCACGACGTCCGGGCCGCTGCCCTGCTGGGAGGCGGTGACGAAGTTGGTCTGGAGGTCCTTGGAGACGGCCTGGACCTCGACCGTGACGCCGTTCTCCTGGCCGAACTTCTCGCCGAACGGCTTGAGGGCGGCGGCGCGCTTGTCGTCGGCCCAGATCACCAGCTTGCCGCCGGCGGCGGCCTTGGTGGATTCCTTCGCGGCCGGCTCTTCGCTGCTGTCGCTGCCGCAGCCCGACGCGGCGAGCGCCAGGCCGAGGACGGCGACCACACCCGCGGTACGGATGCGCATCGGTACTCCTGTCGTCATGGCGGCACGCCGGGGGAAGGGCGGTCCCGCCAGTGGAAGCTCTGTAAGTTTCTTGCCAACCGGCGCTCGGCGTGCTGCGCCGCTGCTCTCGCGTGTTGCGGGGACGTTAGCAAGAGGTTGCAGAGAATGGAAGGGCTTGCAGAAGTGTACGCAAGAACTTGCCAGTGAGCTAAAGTGCGCCCATGCGCGCTCGACTGTCCGACATCGCCCAACAGGCCGAAGTCAGCGAGGCCACGGTGTCGCGGGTGCTCAACGACCGCCCGGGAGTGGCCCCCGAGACCCGGCAAGCCGTACTGACCGCCCTCGATGTGCTCGGTTACGAGCGCCCGGCCCGGCTGCGCAAGCGCAGCGCCGGCCTCGTGGGTCTGGTGGTCCCCGAGCTCGACAACCCGATCTTCCCCGCCTTCGCCCAGGTGATCGAGTCGACCCTGGCGCAGAGCGGCTTCACCCCCGTGCTCTGCACCCAGACCGCCGGCGGCGTCACCGAGGACGAGTACGTCGAGATGCTGCTGGACCGGCAGGTCTCCGGAATAGTCTTCGTCTCCGGCCTGCACGCCGACACCGCCGCCAACCACGACCGCTACCGGGCCCTGATCGCCCGGCCGCTGCCCGTCGTCATGATCAACGGGTACGCGCCCGGCATCCCCGCGCCCTTCGTCTCCTGCGACGACGGCGAGGCCACCGAGCTGGCCGTGGCCCACCTGGTGGCGCTCGGACACCGCCGCATCGGGCTGATCACCGGCCCGGACCGGTTCGTGCCGGTGCAGCGCCGGGTGGCCGGCTTCCGGGCCGCGATGGGCCGGCTGGTCGGCGTCGACGCGGCCGGCCTCGACGAACTGGCCGAGCTGTCGCTGTTCGGTGTGGAGGGTGGCGAGGCCGCCGCCGCCCGGCTGCTGGACCGCGGCGTCACCGGCCTCGTCTGCGGCTCCGACCTGATGGCGCTCGGCGCGATCCGGGCCGCCCGGCAGCGCGGCATGTCGGTCCCCGGCGAGCTGTCGGTGGTCGGCTACGACGACTCCCCGCTGATGGCCTTCACGGACCCGCCGCTGACCACCATGCGGCAGCCGGTGGCCGCGATGGCCGTCGCCGCCGTCCGAGCCCTGGTCGACGAGATCAACGGGCACGCCGCCCCGCACTCGGAGTACGTGTTCCGCCCGGAACTGGTCGTGCGCGGCTCCACCGCGGTCGCCCCCACCGACGCCGCGCGCCCGGCCCCGGGCGGCCCGACCCGGCAGCGCCCGGCCCCGCCCGCGCTCGCCGTCCCGGCCTGACCGCCGCCGCCGTCGGCCTGACCGTCGCCGCCGTCCCGGCCTGACCGTCGCCGCCGTCCCAGCCCGGCCGCCGCCGTCCCAGCCCGGCCCGGCCGCCGCCGCCGTCCCGGCCCGACCGTCCCGGCTCCCGTCCGGCCTCCCGCCCGCCCGGCCGGCCTCTCCGGCCTGGCCGCAGGCCCTCGGATGGGCTGACCGGGCGTGATCCGGGAGAATCTTCGCGTGATCATTGGCATTTCTTGCGCAAGGAATGCTTGACTCTTGCAGTCGCGGACGGCATTCTGCTCAGACACCGCTCCCGCACCCGCGCCGCGCTCGGGTGCCGCCGTCCCGCGCCACAGAACGGGGAACGCCACCCATGACCGTCAGCAACCCCAAGCCGCTGGCCTCCGACGACGACTGGTGGCGCTCCGCGGTCGTCTACCAGGTCTACGTACGCAGCTTCGCCGACTCCAACGGCGACGGCGTCGGCGACCTCCAGGGCATCCGTGAGCGCCTGCCGTACCTGCGCGACCTCGGGGTGGACGCGCTCTGGCTGACCCCGTTCTACACCTCGCCGATGATCGACGGTGGGTACGACGTCGCCGACTACCGCGACGTCGACCCGATGTTCGGCACCCTCACCGACTTCGACGCGATGATCACCGACGCGCACGCCCTCGGCCTGCGGATCATCGTCGACCTGGTGCCCAACCACACCTCCAGCGCGCACCCGTGGTTCCAGGCGGCGCTGGCCGCCGGCCCGGGCTCCCCCGAGCGCGCGCGCTACCTCTTCGCCGAGGGCACCGGCGAGCACGGCGAGCTGCCCCCCAACGACTGGGAGAGCATCTTCGGCGGCCCCGCCTGGACGCGGATCGACGACGGCCAGTGGTACCTGCACCTGTTCGACCCGGCCCAGCCGGACCTGAACTGGCGCCACCCGGAGGTCCGGGCCGAGTTCGAGGGCGTCCTGCGCTTCTGGCTCGACCGGGGCGTGGACGGCTTCCGGATCGACGTGGCGCACGGCATGATCAAGGCCGAGGGGCTGCCGGACGTCGGGTTCAACTCGATGACCACCGGCCAGCGCCAGGCGGAGCTGCTCGGCAAGGGCCGGCTCCCCTACTTCGACCAGGACGAGGTGCACGACATCTACCGCGCCTGGCGACCGATCCTGGACAGCTACCCGGGCGGCCGGATGGCCGTCGCCGAGGCGTGGGCCGAGACCCCGCAGCGCCTCGCCCGCTACATCGGCCCCGACGAGCTGCACCAGGCGTTCAGCTTCGACTTCCTCGACGCGACCTGGTCGGCCGACTCGTTCCGCAAGGTCATCGACACCGCGCTCGCCGAGTCGACGATCGTCGGCGCGCCCACCACCTGGGTGCTGTCCAACCACGACAAGCAGCGGCACGTCACCCGCTACGGCGACGGCGCCGAGGGGCTGCGCCGGGCGCGGGCCGCCACCCTGCTGATGCTCGCCCTGCCCGGCTGCGCCTACATCTACCAGGGCGAGGAACTGGGCCTGCCGGAGGTGCTCGACCTGCCGGACGAGCTGCGCCAGGACCCCGCGTTCCTGCGCACCGGCGAGAGCCGGGACGGGTGCCGGGTGCCGATCCCGTGGAGCGGCGAGCTGGCCCCGTACGGCTTCGGGCCGGAGGGCAGCGAGCTGAGCTGGCTGCCGGCCCCCGCGACCTGGCGTGGCCTCTCGGTCGCCGCCCAGGCCGGCGTGCCCGGCTCGACGCTGGAGCTCTACCGCACCGCGCTGCGGATCCGCCGGGAACACCCGGCGCTGGCCGCCGACGCGGGCGGGGTCACCTGGTTGGAGGCCGGGCCGGGCGTGCTCGCCTTCAGCCGCACCGCCGGCGACACCGTGCTGACCTGCGTGGTCAACATCAGCGGTGCGCCGGCCCTGATCGACGGGTACGGCGCGCCGATCGCCGCCAGCGAGCCGCTCACCGGGCAGGGCTCCGGCCACCTGCTCGGAGTCGACGCGGCGGCCTGGTTCGAACGGCGCTGAGCGGGTAACCCGTCATCGACCTGGTCGTCCGTTGTGCCCCGCGCCGACGGGCGACTGGGCTACCGACCCCTTGTGGTGGGGGGTGAGGTGGCGCCGGCGCCACCGGAGTCCGCTCCGGCGGCGCCGGCGTCCATCGGGGCACGTGTCGCCCCCGGCCCCTGCGGGTACGACGGGCCCATGGTGGTTCGCGTCGCGCAGTACACCCTCGACGTCGTCGATCTCGACCTGATGGCCGGCTTCTGGGCGGCGGCGCTCGGCTACGCCGTCGACGCCGGCGGCGACGGCAGCGCGAAGCTCCATCCCCCGGACGACCGGGTCGGGGCTCCCACCGTCTGGTTGCAGGGCTCCGGCACGGCCAAGCGCGGAAAGAACCGGCTGCACCTGGACGTGGTCGCCGACGGCGATCCGGCGGACGAGGTGAGCCGGTTGATCGGGCTCGGCGCCCGGCCCACGGACGTGGGGCAGCGCGGCGACGAGGGGTTCACGGTGCTGGCCGACCCCGAGGGCAACGAGTTCTGCGTGCTGCACCGGTCGCCCCACCGCCGCTGACCTGCGCCGCCCGGGCGGCCCGGCTCCGCCCGGACCAGCTCAGGCGCCGCCGGTGAGCTTGGCGGCGATGCGCCCGAAGCCCGCCCGAAGCTCGGCCTCGGTGGGCGGGGCGAGGGGCTGCGCCCGGTCGGCCTCCTCGGCCGCCGCCTCCAGTTCCTCGTCGATGGTGTCCTCGAAGTCGCCGTAGAGGTCGGCCTGGTCGAGCTGCGCCGCCTCGTCCTCGGCGGCGACCTGCGCCGCGGCGATCTCGCCCCGGATCTCCTCGGCCGAGACCGCGGGCAGCAGCGGCTCGACCACCGCCATCAGCTGCTCCTCGGCGACGATCGCCTCGGCCAGCGCGAGGGCGTGCGGCCGCTCGTAGGGGCCGCAGACCACCGGCTCCCACTCGTCGGCGTCGCCGAGCGGCCCGAAGGTGATGATCCACGGCAGGCCGAGCATCGGCGAGTCGTCCGGCAGGTCCAGTGTCACGAGTGCGCCCACGCGCCCATCATGGTCCGTCGCGCCGCGGCGCCGGGAGGCATTCGCCCCTATTCACCGCCGCCGTGGCTGTCGGGATGCCGCCGCGCCGTCGGCGGTCAGGCGGCGGGAACGCCGACGGCGGCCTGCCAGCGGGCCGACCAGTCCCGGCGCAGGCGGTCGAGCCCCGCATCGTCCAGGCCGTAGGCGCTGACCGTCAGGCTGACCGGCGAGGCCGCACCGTCGCCCAGCGGCGTGCCGGCGGCCACGGCGAGCAGCCGGCCCTCGGCGTCGACCACGATCCGCTGGCGCGGGCTGTCGTGCCACCGCTGCGTCGGGCCCGCCGCGTCGAGCACGGCGAGCGCCTGCGCCCCGGTCGCGGTGCCCGTCAGGTGCACGGTGTGCCGCCGCCCCGCCGGTGCCCGCTCCAGCAGGAAGCGCAGCTGCTCGAAGAACGCCCGCCAGCCCTCCGTGATCGCGTCCCACGCGCCGGCGTCGTCCGACGCGGGGACGGCCAGCCGCAGCAGCGTCCGGTCGCCCTCGTCCACGAGCTGGAGCTCCTGCCCGGCGGCCAGCGCTATCCGGTCCGGCGGGGCGGGCTCGGCGTGGTCGACGAAGATGAAGCGGATCTCGTCGGCCAGGCCCTCGTGGTCCCAGCCGAACCACTGCCGCACCTGCTCCGGCTCGGTCAGGGCCCGCCAGAGCCGGTCGGCGGGGGCGGACACCGCCGTCTCGACCGGGATGGTGTGCGTCTCGGACATCGGTGTCTCCTCCTGCTGTCGTCGGCGGCGGCCGGAGCGCCGCCGCGCGTCAGCCCGGTCGCGTCGCGTCCAACGCCGCGCGGACCAGGGCCAGCGCCGCCGCGGGCGGCACGCCCAACCGGGCGGCCTCGGCGGCGTAGTCGGCCGCCACCCGCTGCAACCGGTCCGTCGCATCATCGCGCCCGGGTGCGACGAAAGTGCCGTGCCGGCCGCGGGTCTCCAGCAGACCGGCCGCCTCCAGCTCCCGGTAGGCCCGGGCCACGGTGTTGGCCGCCAGCCCGAGGTCGGCCGCGAACCGTCGGACGGTGGGCAGCCGGGTGCCCACCGCCAACCGGCCCGTCCCGATCAGCTCCGCGAGTTGCCCGCGCACCTGCTCGTACGGCGGCACCGCCGAGGCCTGGTCGACCGAGATCCGCACGCCCGCTCCCCCGCTCATCCGGCCCCGCCCGGGGTGCCGGGATCCGTGTCCGAGTCCAGGTCGGCCGGCGCCGGGCCCTCCGCGAGGTCCACCACCCGACCGCGCGGGCTGGTCGCGGCCAGCGCCGCGCCGAAGAGCACCAGCTGGTTGAGCAGGTAGAGGTAGAGCAGCAGGCCCACGGCGCCCGCCACCACCGTGTACGCCGGGTTCCGCTCGGTGCGCACCACGTAGAAGCGCCCGACGGTGTTCAGCAGCGTGATGCCGACCGCGACCAGCAGCACCACCGGGCGCAGCCGGGACCGGGTCATCCGCAGCCTCGGCACCGCCACCAGCAGCAGGGTGGCCAGCACCGCGTTGACCACCACGCTGAGCACCGCGCTGATCGTGGTCAGGCCGACCGAGCCGGTGCTGCGCAGCAGGAAGCGCAGCAGCGACTCCAGGGCGTCCACCGCCGCCACCGAGACGCCGAGCAGCACGAAGATGACCACCAGCACGCCCAGGTCGACCAGACGGCGGACCACCAGGTTGCCCGGTTGCTGGTTGAGCCCGTACATGAGCCGCTGGGAGGAGCGGATCGCCTCCACCCAGCCGATCCCGGTGAACCCCAGGATGATCAGGCCGACCACCCCGACCGTGCCGCTGCTGTCGGCGATCTGCACGGGGTCGAGGAACGGCAGGTTCTCCCGGAGGAAGTCCGCGGCGGCGGCGCTGACCTCGTCGTTGTCCTCCAGGATGGCCCCGAAGATCGAGTAACCGACCAGCGCCAGCGCGAAGACCGCGAAGAAGCCGTAGTAGGCGATCGCGGCGGCCAGCCGCCCGCCCAGCACGTCGGTGTAGAGCACGCCGGCCCGCCACAGGTGGTCGGCGACGCCCCACCGGCGGCGCGCGGCGCTGATCCGGCGGTCGATGCCCGCCTCGATGCGGCCCAGCACGTTCACGCCGTCATCCTCGCCGATCTCCCGCCCCCGCGCGGGCAACCGGCAGCCGGCCCGCGCCTGGCGGCGGCCACGCGGGGTGGGTCGGCGTCGGTCGTACGGCGTGGGTCGGCGTCGGCGCGGTGGACGCCGTGGCGCTCGTGGCGCACCCGGGCGACCGCTCAGCCGCCCAGCCGGAAGTCCCGGCGCGGCTGCCACCGGGTCTGCCCGCTGTGCGAGAAGAGGGTGAACGCCTCGACCTCGAACATGGCCGAGAAGTCGGCCAGGTCCTCGTAGGCCCGGTCCAGTGCCTCCGGCGCGACGTCCTGCGCCACGGTGACGTGCGGGTGGTACGGGAAGCGCGTCTCGCGGTGCAGCTCGGGGGCGGACCTGATCGCGGCGGCGAGCAGCTCGCACTCGCTGATCCCGGCGGCCACGGCCACGAAGACGACCTGGGTCACCGGCCGGAACGTGCCGGTGCCCCGCAGGTGCAGGGTGAACGGCAGGTGGGCGGCGGCGACCGCGCCGAGGTGCCGTTCCACCGCCGGCAGCGTCGCCACCGGGATCTCGGTCGGCCCGAGCAGGGTCACGTGGGCGGGCACGACCCGGGGGTCGCCGGCCTCGACGCGCCGCCGGGTGAGCGTGCCGCCCCACGGCTCCGGGATGTCGACCGCGATGCCGATCTCGATGGTGTCACCGGCGTCCGGCGCCCCGTCCCTGCGATCCACGCTGTGCGTCATCCCTCCGGCCACCGGCCCGTCCGCCCTCACCCGTCGCGCCGGGGCGCTACTCGCCGCGCACCGGCGGGAAGAAGCCCACCCGCTCGTACACGGTGCGCAGCGTCGCGTCGGCGGACGCGCGGGCCTTCTCCGCGCCGGCGACGAGCAGCTTGTCCAGCTGCGCCGGGTCGTCGAGGTAGGTCCGGGTGCGCTCCTGGATCGGGCCGACGAACTCCCGCACCACCTCGCCGAGGTCCTTCTTCAGGTCGCCGTAGCCCTTGCCGGCGTACGCGGCGACCAGGTCGTCGACGCTGCGCCCGCTCAGGGCCGAGTAGATGGTCAGCAGGTTGGAGATGCCGGGCTTGGTCTCGGTGTCGAAGACGATCTCCCGCCCCGTGTCCGTGACCGCGGAACGGATCTTCTTGGCCGAACGGGCCGGGTCGTCCAGCAGGTTCACGATGCCGGCCGGCGACGAGGACGACTTCGACATCTTCGCCGTCGGGTCCTGGAGGTCGGTGATCTTCGCGGTGTCCTTGACGATGTGCGGCGCGGGCACCGTGAGGGTCGGCCCGAACAGCGAGTTGAACCGCTGGGCCAGGTCGCGGGAGAGCTCCAGGTGCTGGCGCTGGTCCTCGCCCACCGGCACGGCGTTGGCCTGGTAGAGCAGGATGTCGGCGGCCTGCAGGATCGGGTAGGTGAACAGGCCGACGCTCGCCCGCTCGCCGCCCTGCTTCTGCGACTTGTCCTTGAACTGCGTCATCCGGCTCGCCTCGCCGAACCCGGTGATGCAGCCCAGCACCCAGGCGAGCTGCGAGTGCTCGGGCACCTGCGACTGCACGAAGACCGTGCTGCGCTCGGCGTCGAGGCCGACGGCGAAGAGCTGGGCGGCCGCCATCCGGGAGCGCTGCACGAGCGTCTTCGGGTCGTGCCCCGCGGTGATCGCGTGCAGGTCGACCACGCAGTAGTAGGCGTCGTGGGTGTCCTGCAACGCCACCCAGTGCCGCACGGCGCCCAGGTAGTTGCCGAGGTGGAACGAGTCGGCCGTCGGCTGGATGCCGGAGAAGACGCGGGGGCGGGCGGGTACGTCGGACATGGCGGCAATTCTGTCAGCAAGACCCGGTGCGCGTCATGACGGGCCGGCGGGTCGGCTCCGCCCCGTCGGCGTCGGAGCGGCGACCTCGCGCCGTGGCTCCGGCAGGCGCCCGGCGGTGACCGTGAGCCGGGCCACCCGTCGTCCCTCCAGCGTGAGCACCCGCAGCAGCCATCCGCCGGAGGGGTCGTCGGGTTCCGCGCGGCCGACGCCGGCCGGGCCGGCGGTCACCGGCACCTCGTCGCCGGCGACCGGGAGCCGGCCCAGCGCGGCCATCACGAAGCCGCCGACGGTCTCGTACGGGCCGGGCGGCAGGCTCACGCCGGTGTGCTCGGCGAAGTCGGCGAGGTTGAGCCGGCCGTCCACCACGGCGGGCAGGCCCGCGTGCACCGGGTCGGGGGCGGTGTCGTACTCGTCGTGGATCTCCCCGATCAGCTCCTCGATCAGGTCCTCCAGGGTGACGATGCCGGCGGTGCCGCCGTACTCGTCGACCACCACGGCGAGGTGGTGGCGTTCCCGGCGCATCTCGCTGAGCGCGGCGAGCACCCGTTTGCTGCCGGGCAGCCGCTTCACCTCCCGGGTCAGCTCGCCGACGGTGGTCCGGGGGTCGAGGTCGGGCTGGAGCAGCACGTCGCGCAGGTGCACGAAGCCGACCACGTCGTCGTGGGTGCCGTCGACCACCGGGTAGCGGGTGTGCGTCTCGGCCCGGACCAGCCGCTCCGCCTCGGCGATGGTGAGCCGGGCGGAGAGGAAGACGACCTCGGTGCGCGGCATCATCACCTCGCGGACGAGGCTCGCGCCCGCGACCAGCACCTCGTCGATGATCCGGCGCTCGACCGGGTCGAGCACGGTGTTGGCGGCGACCAGGTCGCGCAGCTCCGCCTCGCTGATCCGCTCCCGGCCGGCCGCCGGGCTGGCGCCGAGCAGGGCCGTCACCGCACGGGTGGCGGCGTCGGCGGCCCGCACCACCATCCGGGCGACGGCCCGGGGCAGCGGCCCCGGCTCGCGGCGTGGCCGGCTCCGGGCGCGTCGCCGCAGCCCGGGAGCACCCGCTTCCCGCATGACAGTGATGGTAGACAGCACCGGGCCGGCAGGCTGCCCATGTTCGGGTCTGTTCGAAGTTGGGGAATCATGATGGAATGGCAAGGTCGCCGACGGAGGGCGGTCCCCGCGCGACCGGCCGTAGGGTGATCACGACACGGGCCGCGACCGGGCGGCCAGGCAGGAGGAGACCGACGTGAAACTGCTCGTCACCGGCGGCGCCGGCTTCATCGGCAGCGTGGTGACCCGGATGCTGCTCGACGCGGGCCACGAGGTGGTGGTGCTCGACGACCTGCGCACCGGCCACCGGGAGGCGCTCGCCCCCGACGCGACGTACGTCGACGCGCCCGTCCACGACGCCGCGCGGGTGCTCACCCCCGGCGCGGGCTTCGACGGGGTGCTGCACTTCGCCGCGCTGATCGCCGCCGGCGAGTCGATGACCAGGCCCGAGCTCTACTGGCACGGCAACACGGTCAGCTCGATCGCCCTGATCGACGCCGTCCGGGCCGCCGGCGTGCCCCGCCTCGTCTTCTCCTCCACCGCCGCCGTCTACGGCAACCCGACCGAGCTGCCGATCCCGGAGACCGCGGTCAAGGCCCCCACCAACACGTACGGCGCCACCAAACTCGCCGTCGACATGGCCCTCACCTCCGAGGCGATCGGGCACGGCCTGGCCGCCGTCTCGCTGCGCTACTTCAACGTCGCCGGCGCGTACCTCGACGGCGACGTCGCGCTCGGCGAGCGGCACGACCCCGAGACCCACCTGATCCCGATCGCGCTGGAGGTGGCCGCCGGCCGGCGGGAGAAGCTCCAGCTCTTCGGCGACGACTACCCGACCGTCGACGGCACCTGCGTGCGCGACTACATCCACGTCGCCGACCTGGCCCGCGCCCACCTGCTGGCGCTCGACGCCGCGACCGCCGGCCGGCACAGGATCTACAACCTGGGCAACGGCAACGGCTTCACCAACCGGCAGGTGGTCGACGTGGTCCGCGAGGTCACCGGGCACCCCGTGCCCGTCGAGGTGGCGCCGCGCCGCGAGGGCGATCCCGCCGAGCTGGTCGCGTCGTCCGCGCTCGCCCGCGAGGAGCTGGGCTGGGTGCCGCAGAAGCCGACCCTGCCCGACATCGTCGCCGACGCCTGGGCCTTCTACCGCACGCACGTCGTGGGACCGCGATGACCGACGACGTCGCGACCCGCGCCGCCGCCGGCTTCCGTTCGGCGTACGGCGAGCCGCCCGCCGGCCGCTGGGCGGCTCCCGGGCGGGCGAACCTCATCGGCGAGCACACCGACTACAACGACGGCTTCGTGCTCCCCTTCGCCCTGCCGCTGCGCACGGTGGTGGCAGCTGCCCCGCAGCCCGGCGACACCTGGACGGTCTGCTCGGAACTCACCGGCGAGACGGTCACCTTCGGCGCCGACGAGCTGGCCGGGCCCGGCCGCGTCGACGGCTGGGGGGCCTACGTGGCGGGGGTCGTCTGGGCGCTGCGGGAGGCGGGGCACGCGGTGCCCGGCGCGCGCCTGGCGATCGCCTCCGACGTGCCGCTGGGCGCCGGGCTGTCCTCCTCGGCCGCGCTGGAGGCCGCCGTGCTGGCCGCCCTGGTCGACCTGGGCGGGCTGGACCTGCCCGCCGAGCGGCGGCCCCGGCTGGCCCAGCGCGCGGAGAACGACTACGTGGGCGCGCCGACCGGGATCATGGACCAGTCGGCGGTGATCCGGTGCCGCGCCGGGCACGCGCTCTTCCTGGACTGCCGCGACGAGTCCGTCGAGCAGGTCCCCTTCGACCTGGACGCCGCCGGCCTCGCCGTGCTGGTCGTCGACAGCCGGGCCCCGCACCGGCACGCCGACGGCGAGTACGCCGCCCGCCGCGCCTCCTGCGAGCGGGCGGCCGGGCTGCTCGGCGTCGCGGCGCTGCGGGACGTCCCGGCCGACGGGCTGGCCGCCGCCCTCGCCCGACTCGACGAGGACGAGACCCGCCGCCGGGTACGGCACGTCGTCACCGAGAACCAGCGGGTGCTCGACACCGTCGCGCTGCTGCGCGCCGGGCGGGCACGCGAGATCGGCCCGCTGCTGACCGCCTCGCACGCCTCGATGCGGGACGACTTCGAGATCACCGTCCCGGAGATCGACACGGCCGTCGAGGCGGCCCTGGCCGCCGGGGCGCTCGGTGCGCGGATGACCGGCGGCGGCTTCGGCGGCTGCGTCCTCGCCCTCGTCGACGCGGAGCGGGCCGAGGCGGTCGCCGCCGCCGTCACGGCCGCGTACGCCGAGCGGGGCTTCGCCGCGCCCGGCCACGTCACCGTCCTGCCCGGCCCGGGCGCGACCCGGCTGGACTGACCACGGTGGGCGGTCACCCGCCCACCGTGGGGGTCACTGCGCCTCGACGATCATCCCCGCGCCGACCGTACGGTTGGTGGCCTCGTCGATGATCACGAAGCCGCCGGTGGTGCGGTTGCGGCGGTACTCGTCCGCGAGCAGCGGCACGGTGGTCCGCAACCGCACCCGGCCGATCTCGTTGAGCCTGAGCCCGTCGGCGGACTCGTCGCGGTGCAGCGAGTTGACGTCCAGCCGGTAGTGCAGCCCGCGCACGATCGCCCGCGCCGCGCGGGTGGTGTGCTTGATCGCGTACCTGCCGCCGACCTGGAGCGGACGGGTCTCGTCCATCCAGCACACCATCGCCTCGATGTCCTGGGACACCGCCGGGGCGTTGTTCGGACGGCAGATCATGTCGCCCCGGGAGATGTCGATCTCGTCTTCCAGGCGTACGGTCACCGACATCGGCGGGAACGCCTCCGCGACCGGCCCGTCGGCGGTCTCCACGGCGGCGATCCGGCTGGTGAACCCGGACGGCAGCACCATCACCTCGTCGCCCGGCTTGAGCACGCCGGAGGCGACCTGGCCGGCGTAGCCCCGGTAGTCGGTGACGGTGGTCGACTGCGGGCGGATCACGTACTGCACCGGGAACCGGACGTCGACCAGGTTGCGGTCGCTGGCGATGTGCACCCGCTCCAAGTGGTGCAGCAGCGACGGGCCCTCGTACCAGGGCATGTTCTCCGACCGGGAGACGATGTTGTCGCCGCGCAGCGCCGAGATCGGCACCACCGTCAGGTCGGGCACGTCGAGCTTCGCGGCGAACGCGGTGAACTCGTCCGCGATCCGCTCGAAGACCTCCTGCGACCAGTCGACCAGGTCCATCTTGTTGACGCAGAGGACCAGGTGCGGCACCCGCAGCAGCGAGCAGAGGAACGCGTGCCGGCGGGACTGCTCGACCAGGCCCTTGCGGGCGTCCACCAGGATCAGCGCCAGGTCGGCCGTCGACGCCCCGGTGACCATGTTCCGGGTGTACTGGATGTGCCCCGGGGTGTCCGCGATGATGAACTTCCGCCGGGGGGTGGCGAAGTAGCGGTACGCCACGTCGATGGTGATGCCCTGCTCGCGCTCGGCCCGCAGGCCGTCGGTGAGCAGCGCCAGGTTGGTGTACTCGTCGCCCCGGGCGGCGCTGACCGCCTCCACGGCGGCGAGCTGGTCGGTGAAGAGCGACTTCGTGTCGTAGAGCAGCCGGCCGATCAGGGTCGACTTGCCGTCGTCGACGCTGCCGGCGGTGGCGAAGCGCAGCAGGTCCATCGGCCTGCCGGGCGTCTCGGTGGCCGCGGGCGCGACGGTCTCGGTGGTCATCAGAAGTAGCCCTCCCGCTTGCGGTCCTCCATGGCGGCCTCGCTGACCCGGTCGTCGCCCCGGGTCGCGCCGCGCTCGGTGATCCGGGTGGCGGCGACCTCCTCGATGACCTTCTCGACCGTGTCGGCGTCGGAACGGACCGCCGCCGTGCAGGACGCGTCGCCCACCGTCCGGTAGCGCACCCGCGCCTTGAACCGGTCCTCGCCCGCCCGGGGACGGAAGAACTCGTTGACCGCGTAGAGCATCCCGTCGCGCTCGACGACCTCGCGCTCGTGGGCGTAGTAGATCGACGGCAGGGCGATGCGCTCGCGGGCGATGTAGTGCCAGACGTCCAGCTCGGTCCAGTTGGACAGCGGGAAGACCCGGATCGACTCGCCCGGGTGGTGGCGGCCGTTGTAGAGCGACCACAGCTCCGGGCGCTGGTTCTTCGGGTCCCACTGGCCGAACTCGTCGCGGAAGCTGAACACCCGCTCCTTGGCGCGGGCCTTCTCCTCGTCGCGCCGGGCGCCGCCGAAGAGCGCGTCGAACCGGTGCTTCTCCACCGCCTCCAGCAGCACCGGCGTCTGGATCCGGTTGCGCATCCCGTCGGCCGACTCCCGCACCAGCCCGCTGGCCAGCGCCTCCGGCACGCTCGCCACCACCAGTTGCAGCCCCAGCTCGGCGACCCGCTGGTCCCGGTATTCCAGGACCTCGGGGAAGTTGTGCCCGGTGTCCACGTGCATGACCGGGAACGGGATGTTGGCCGGGGCGAACGCCTTCTGGGCCAGCCGGAGCATCACGATCGAGTCCTTGCCGCCCGAGAAGAGCAGCACCGGCCGCTCCATCTCGGCGACCACCTCGCGCATCACGAAGATGCTCTCGGCCTCCAGCGCGTCGAGGTGCGACACCTGGTAGGCGGCGGGGGCGGTCATGACACGGGCTCGCTTCGCTCGAATCCGCTCATCGTATTCCAGACCTTTCCGGTCGGGCATGCCAAGAAGTGCCGCTCAGGCTACCCGGAATGACGCTGCAACGCTGCAAGCAACCGACTGGCGAGATCCTTGCGGCAGACCAGCAGGTCCGGCAGGCGCGGATCCGCCTCGTTGTATCTCAGCGCAGAACCGTCGATCCGGGAAGCGTGCAGCCCGGTGGCCGTCGCCACAGCGACCGGCGCGGCCGAGTCCCACTCGTACTGGCCGCCCGCGTGGATGTAGGCGTCCACCTCGCCGGTGACCACCGCGGCGATCTTCGCCCCGGCCGAGCCCATCGGCACCAGGTGCGCCCCGACGTCCTCCGCCAGGTCGGTCAGGAACACCGGCGGCCGGCTCCGGCTCGCCGCCAGGCGGATCGTCCGCCCGCCGGGGGCCGCCGCCGCCTCCGGGGTCAGCGGCGGGTACGCCGGCGGATAGTCGGTACCCAGCACCCGCTGCTGCGCCGGCAGCCCCACCGCGCCCGCCACCAGCCCGTGCGGCGTCGGCGCGTTGCGCGCCCAGAGCGCCACGTGCACCGCCCAGTCCGAACGGCCCTCCTCGGAGAACTCCCGCGTGCCGTCCAGCGGGTCGATGATCCACACCCGGTCGGCGGTCAGCCGGGACACCGCCTCGGCGTTCACCTCCGCCGCCCACGCCAGCCGCGAACCCTCGTCCTCCTCGGAGAGGACCGCGTCACCCGGCCGCCACTTCGCCAGCTCGGTGCGGATCAGGTCGTGCGAGACCTTGTCGCCCGCCGACTTCAACGCCCCCGCGTCGGCGAAGCCCATCTCGGACCGCAGGGCCAGCAGCGCCTGACCGGCCCGCGCCGCCAGCCACCGGGCGAAAGCGCCGTCGACCATCGGAGGACTGCCCATGACTCCTGCTCCCGTCGCCTCGCCGTGCTCCACGCCCGGCACGCCGCCGCCGCCGACGCCCCGCCCCCACGGTCGCGTCGCGCCGAAAGGCGAAGACTACCGGCCTCCGGCACCCGACCCGGCGCTCACACCCCGTGGTAGAGGTTCTGCGTCGGCTCCACGCCCCTGGTGATCACCGACTCCACCACGTCCGCGGCCCGGTCCACCAGGAACTCCAGCTCCTTGCGCTCCGCCGCGCCGAAATCCGACAGTACGTAGTCCGCCGGGTCCTGCCGCCCCGGCGGCCGACCGATGCCGAACCGCACCCGGACGTACTCCTTCGTGCCCAGCGACTTCGACATCGACCGCAGGCCGTTGTGCCCGCCCTCGCCACCGCCGCACTTCACCCGCAGCTGGCCGTAGCCGATGTCCAGCTCGTCGTGCACCGCGACCACCCGGCCCGGCGGCACCTTGTGGAACTGGGCCAGGCCGGTCACCGGCCCGCCGGAGAGGTTCATGTACGTCAGCGGCTTGACCAGCACCAGCTTCGGCCCGCCGAACCCGAGCCGCCCCTCGGCGACCTCCGCCACCGCGCGCTTGTGCCGGCCGAACTTCGCACCGAGCCGGCCCGCCAGCAGGTCGGCCACCATGAAGCCGACGTTGTGCCGGTTGCCGGCGTACTCCCGACCCGGGTTGCCCAGGCCGACCACCAGCCACGGCCCCGCCTCGTCCGTCACGCCCCGCCCCTCCCGCTGCTCGCCCACGCTCATCCGCCCGGACACCGATACGCCGACAGGCGCCCCCGACCGCGCGGGGACGCCTGTCACGACGATGCGAACCGATCAGGCCTCGGTCTTGGCCTCGGCGTTCTCCTCGCCCTCGGCGGCCGGGGCCTCGGCGCCCTCGGCGGTCTCCTCGCCGACACCGGCCTCGGCCTCCTCGGCGGCCTCCTCGACCTCGGGGAGGGTGGCCTCGAGCTGCTCGGCGGTCGGCGCGGCGGTCACCGAGGCGACGGTCTGCTCCGCGTCGGCGGCCAGCTCGACGCCGGCCGGCAGCTCCACGTCGGCGGCGGTGACCTGCGTGCCGGCCTCCAGGCCCTCGATCGAGGCCTCCAGGTGGTCCGGCACCTTGGTGGCGTCGGCGGTGACCGACAGGGTGTCGTGGTCGTGCACGATCAGGGTGTCCTTCGCGGCCTCGCCGGTCAGCTGGACCGGGACCTCGACGGTGACCTTCTCGCCCCGGCGGACCAGCAGCAGGTCCACGTGCTCGAAGGTGTCCTTGATCGGGTCACGCTGGATCGCCTTCGGCAGCGCCAGCACCTGGGTGCCGTCGCTGACCTCGATCGCGAAGAGCTGGTTGGCGCCGCCCTTGCGGATCGCGGCGGCGAACTCGCGGGACGGCAGCGCGATGTGCTTGGGCTTCTCGCCGTGGCCGTAAAGCACGGCGGGCACCTTGCCGGCCCGGCGGGTACGACGGGCACCACCCTTGCCGAACTCGGTACGGGGCTCGGCGCTGATCTTTACCTCGGACACGGGGAAACTCCTGATGCTTTCGCTGCGGCGGCTTGTCGACTGGCGGTGCTGGGGCGAGGGGCTCGCTGGGGCTCATGCGTCGAGAACGACTGCCCGGAGCACCGCGTCGATGACGGTGCCTCCGTGCGGCGCTTCTCAGCGGCCCGCCGGGCACCCTCGCCGTGGCAACCGCACCAGTCTACCCGAGCTGATTCCGCGCGTTCCGGCAGTCCCCTTATCACCGTTCCCGCAGGCCCGCAGGGCGATCCGGGCCCGCGCCGACCGGGACCTGCCCGCCGCCTCGCCGTCCCCGGCGACACCGCCGCCGGGCGTCGCGCGCCGCCGCCGGAGGTGCCGCCGGTGCCGGCCTCCGCGCCGGCTGCCGATCGGCGCGGCGACGCCGCCGCCGGGGCGGCCGACGCCGGACCGGGGGCGGTGCCCGCCCGGCCCGGCGTCAGACGGTCAGCTCAGGCCGCCGAAGAGGGTGGTCACCGAGCCGTCGTCGAAGACCTCGCGGATCGCCCGCGCCAGCAGTGGCGCGATCGACAACACGGTGATCTTGTCGAGCTGCTTCTCCGGCGGCAGCGGCAGCGTGTTGGTCACCACGACCTCGCTGATCGGGCTGTTCTTCAGCCGCTCGGTCGCCGGGTCGGAGAGCAGCGCGTGGGTCGAGGCGACGATGACGTCCGCCGCGCCGGACTCCCGGAGGATGTCCGCCGCCTTGCAGATCGTGCCGCCCGTGTCGATCATGTCGTCGACGATCAGGCAGACCCGCCCCTCGACCTCACCGACCACCCGGTTCGCCACGACCTGGTTCGGCTTGAGCGGGTCCCGGGTCTTGTGGATGAACGCCAGCGGGCAGCCACCCAACCGGTCCGTCCACCGCTCCGCCACCCGCACCCGGCCCGAGTCCGGCGCGACCACCGTCATCGGGCGGCCGGCGTACTTGTGCTCGACGTACTCGGCGAGGATGTCCATCGCGAAGAGGTGGTCGACGGGGCCGTCGAAGAAGCCCTGGATCTGCGCGGTGTGCAGGTCGACGGTGAGGATCCGGTTCGCCCCGGCCGTCTTCAGCAGGTCCGCCACCAGGCGGGCCGAGATCGGCTCCCGGCCACGGTGCTTCTTGTCCTGCCGGGCGTACGGGTAGAACGGCAGGACCACGGTGATCCGCTTGGCCGAACCGCGCTTCAGCGCGTCGATCATGATGAGGGTCTCCATGACCCACGTGTTGACCCCGTGCGTGACGGACTGCACCACGAAGGCGTCCGAACCGCGCACCGAGTCCTTGAACCGTACGAAGATCTCACCGTTGGCGAACTCGTACGCGTCGGCCGGCGTCGGCGCGACGCCGAGCACCTCACCGATCTCCTTGGCCAACTCCGGAAAGCCACGTCCGGAAAAAAGCATCAGGCTCTTGCGGTTTTCGGCGACGATGCTGCCCATGGGCCCGTCTGCTCCCGTTGGTCGGTGGTACCCGGCGGTGGTGGTGGACCGGGGACTATTCGGTTGCAGTATCCCCCGCGCCCGAGGCCGACCTGACCGGCTCGGCATCCCCGTGGATTGCCTCACCTTCACTTGCCCGGGATCCCGGCGCCGACGCATCCTCATCGGCCGCCCGGGCCCGCGCCGCCGCCTCCGCCGAGGCCGTACCGGCCCGCTTGCGAGCCACCCAGCCGTCGATGCTGCGCTGCGGCGCACGGGTCACCCCGAGCGCACCCGGCGGCACGTCCTGCGTGATCGCGCTGCCCGCCGCCACGTACGCCCCGGCGCCCACCTCGACGGGCGCGATGAGGCTCGTGTCGCAGCCGATGAACGCGGCCTCGCCGACCGTGGTGCGGTGCTTGTTCACCCCGTCGTAGTTCACGAAGATCGTCGCCGCGCCGATGTTCGCCTTCGCGCCGATCGTCGCGTCCCCCACGTACGACAGGTGCGGCACCTTCGCGCCCGCACCCACCTCCGAGTTCTTCACCTCGACGAACGTGCCGACCTTGGCCTTCTCGGCCAGCCGGGCGTCCGGCCGCAGGTACGCGTACGGCCCGACGCTGGCGCCCGGACCGACTTCCGCGCCCACCGCGTGGCTGCGCAGCACCGTGGCGCCCGGGCCGACGACGGTGTCGATCAGCGTGACGTCCGGCCCGACCACGGCGCCCGTGCCGACCACCGTGCCGCCGCGCAGCTGGGTGTTCTGGTCGACCACGGCGTCCCGGTCCAGCGCGACCGTCACGTCGATCCAGGTGGTGTCCGGGTCGAGCAGGCTGACCCCGGTACGCATCCACGCCTCGTTGACCCGGTCGCGTAGCAGCCGGCGCAGGGCGGCCAGCTCGACCCGGTCGTTGCAGCCCAGCGTCTCCACGTGGTCCGCCGCCACGTGCACCGCCACCGGCTCGCCGGCCGAGCCCAGCAGGGCGAAGACGTCGGTCAGGTACTCCTCGCCCTGGTCGTTGTCGGTCGACAGCTTGCCCAGCGCGTCGCGCAGCCGGGCGGCGTCGAACGCGTAGATGCCGGCGTTGATCTCCCGGATCGCCCGCTGCGCCCCGGTCGCGTCGCGCTCCTCGACGATCTGCTCGAGCCGCCCGTCGGCGTCGCGCACGATCCGGCCCAGGCCGGTCGGGTCGGGCACCTCGGCCGCGAGCACGGTCGCCGCCGCGCCCGCGCCCTCGTGCGCCTCCACGAGCGCGGCCACCGTCTCCGGGCGCAGCAGCGGCACGTCGCCGTTGATGACGACCACGGTGCCGGTGGCCTCCGGCGCGGCGTCCAGCGCGATCCGGACGGCGTGCCCGGTGCCGAGCTGCTCGGCCTGGAGCACCGGGGTGGCGTCGGGGGCGATCTCGGCGAGGTGCGCGCGGACCTGGTCGGCGCCGTGGCCCACCACGACCACGGTGCGGTCCGCGGCCAGCGGCGCGGCGGCGGCGAGCACGTGGCCGACGAGGGTACGGCCGAGCAGCGGGTGCAGCACCTTGGGCAGCGCCGACTTCATCCGCTTGCCCTCACCGGCGGCGAGCACGACAACGGTGCGGAGGTGGGGCTGGGACACGACAAGGGCTCCCGTCGGGACGGCGAACAGTCTCGCGGCCATGCTAACCAGACGGCGAGCCGCCGTTCGGCACGGCCACAGGAATGCCGGGAGATGCGGTGTGAGCTGGGGTGCCTGGATTCGAACCAGGAGCTCAAGGCTCCAAAGGCCTGCGGGTTGCCGTTACCCCACACCCCATAAAATGTCAAGCTTCGCTTGCCGTCAATTCCGGTTCGCGTTGCCCGACGGTCTGGAACAGCTCGGCGATCATACCTTCGATCCGCCAGTAGAGCTCGCGGCTGCGGGGCACGGTGATCACCAGGCAGCCACGATAGTCGTCCCCGACGTTGCGTCGCACCGTGGCCGCACGGTGTTTCTTGAGATTGGCGCGCTGGAAACGCTCGACCGGCAGGTCGAGTCTCCGCACCCACCATTTCACCGCCGCGTCGAGGTCGGCCGTCTCGTGAATGCTGACGCGATAGCCGGGGACGGCCCGATCGATCCCGCACACCTCGAGGAAACGCAGGAAGAGCGCGAGCAGCCCCGGATCGCTGTTGACGAACTGGAGGCGGTCGTCGCGCCGCCACGGCTTCGACTTCGTCCCCTCACACCAGTAGACCGCCGCACCGAGGAGCAGGAGATCCCGGTCGGCGAGGGACCCGACCAGGCCGGCCGCCCGCTCGCGCTCCGCGTCCCGGGCCGCGTCCCGGGCCTCGCGGTGCGCCGCCCACCGCGCCTCGGTCATCAGCGCCGCATGGGCCCGGCGGCGCTCGGCGCCCGGCCCGTCCTCGGTCAACGGCAGGTGCCGGACCCACTGGTAGGCGGTCGACTTCGCCACGCCGAGCTGACGGGCGATGTCGTTGACGGAGTGCCCCTCGGCGCGCAGCTCGACCGCCGCCGCCCTGAGATCGTCCTTGGCGTTGGGTCGACGGGACCGCTCGGGCGCCGGGACGCCCCGGAGCAACTCGCGGACGCGGTTGCGGCCGAGCCCGGTGCGCGCCCGGATCTCCCGGACGGAGAGCTGCTCGGCGGTGCGCAGCCGCCGCACCTCGTCGGCGATCGGATCGGTCATGAGCAGCAATTTAGAACGGACGTACGACACTCCAGGCATTCATCTCCGACGCTGTCCCGTGCGAACGCGAGGAACCTAAGTTACGGTGACGTAGGCGTAGCTTCGTGATCATCGCGTCCCTCTGCGAGGTGCCATGTCCGCCACGTCCCTCGACCCGACCGCCGGCCCGAAGCCCCTCACCCAGGGCACCCAGTCGCGGGGCATCCTCATCGCCCTCTGGGCGTTCGTGGTGATCCCCTTCCTGGCCCTCCTCGCCGCCGTACCGGTCGCCTGGGGTGGCTGGCTGAGCTGGACCGACGCGGCCGTCGCCGGGTTCTGGTACGTGGTCTCCGGGCTGGGCATCACGGTCGGCTACCACCGGTACTTCACGCACGGGTCGTTCAAGGCGAAGCGCTGGCTGCGGATCGCGCTGGCGGTGTCCGGCTCGCTCGCGGTGCAGGGCGAGATCATCCAGTGGGTGGCCGACCACCGGCGTCACCACGCCTTCTCCGACCTGGAGGGCGACCCGCACTCGCCGTGGCGGTTCGGGGAGAGCGTCCGCGGCCTGGCGAAGGGCCTGTTCCACGCGCACGTCGGCTGGCTCTTCGGCCGCGAGCTGTCCAACCGGAAGCGGTTCGCCCCGGACCTGCTCGCCGACCGGGACATCAACCGGGTGGACCGGCTGTTTCCGCTGCTGGTGGTGGTCTCGGTGCTCGGCCCCGCGCTGATGGGCGGCCTGCTCACCTGGTCGTGGCGGGGAGCGCTGTCCGCGCTCTTCTGGGCCGGCCTGGTGCGCATCGCGCTCCTGCACCACGTGACCTGGTCCATCAACTCGGTATGCCACGTCTACGGGGAGCGGCCCTTCGCGATGCGCCAGGGCGACCGCGCGTCGAACTTCTGGCCGCTGGCGATCGTGTCGTTCGGCGAGAGCTGGCACAACCTGCACCACGCCGACCCGACCAGCGCCCGGCACGGCGTACTGCGCGGCCAGGTGGACATCTCGGCCCGGGTGATCTGGCTGTTCGAGAAGCTCGGCGCGGCGTGGGACGTGCGCTGGCCGAAGCCCGAGCGCATCGCGGCGAAGCTCGTCGAACCGGCCACCGGGCGGTAGAGCGGGCAGTGGGCGTGGAGGTCGCCTGGCAGGATGGCCGGGTGACCGAGCGAAGCGGGTGCGGCGCCGGGCGGTCCGGCGGCACGGGGGCGGGGCCCGACGCGGATACGGTCGCAGGGGGCGGCGGCGCCACCCGACCGACGACCGGCGAGGGGCGACGTGACCCAGCACGGCGGCGGCACCATCGGACGACAGGGCGTCACCGAGCGCCGGCGGAGTGACGAGACATGGCGGATGTTCCTGGCAGCGACGGCACGACCGGCCGGCGGCGGGCGGTTCCCGCCGCGGCCCTCAAACCCTCCTCACGCGTACGCATGTCGGCGGCCCAGCGCCGGGAGCAGCTGATCTCGATCGCCCGGCAGATCTTCGCCGAGCGCGGCTTCGACGCCACCTCAATCGAGGAGGTGGCGGCCCGCGCGAAGGTCTCCAAGCCGGTGGTCTACGAGCACTTCGGCGGCAAGGAGGGGCTCTACGCGGTGGTCGTGGACCGGGAGGTCCGCGCCCTGCTGGACCGGATCACCACGGCCCTGACCGCCGGGCACCCGCGCGAGTTGCTGGAGCAGGCGGCGCTGGCCCTGCTGACGTACATCGAGGAGGAGACCAGCGGTTTCCGGGTGCTGGTACGGGAGTCGCCGGTGCTGTCGGCGGCGGGCAACTTCAGCAGCGTGATGAACGACGTGGCGCACCAGGTGGAGCACATCCTGGGCGCCGAGTTCTCCAGCCGGGGCTACGACCCGAAGCTGGCCGAGCTCTACTCGCAGGCGCTGGTGGGGATGGTGGCGCTGACCGGCCGCTGGTGGCTGGAGGTGCGCAAGCCGCGCAAGGAGACGGTGGCGGCGCACCTGGTCAACCTGGCCTGGAGCGGGCTGTCGCACCTGGAGGCGAAGCCGAGCCTGATCACGGTGCGGGGGCGCTGACCCTGACGTCGGTCAGCGGCCGTGGGCCTCGGAGACCGGGTGGTGCCGCAGCCGCCGTTCCTCCTCGGCGTGCTCGTCGGTGCCGACCTTGTCGTACAGGCCGGTGCCGAGCAGGAGCAGGCCGAAGAGCATCGACACGATGACCGTGGACATCGAGAAGTTGAGGAAGTTGGCCTCGGTCTGGAGCACGGCCATCATGAGGATGCTGGTGACCAGGAAGACGACCCCGGCGGTCAGGTTCATGTAGTGGCCGAGGTTGCCGCGCCGTGACGCCCCGACGATGAGCACGATCCCGAAGGCGACGGAGGCCAGCGAGAAGGCCAGGTTGGTGCGGAGCCCGAGGGCCCAGTTGTCGCCCCGGTCGAAGAGCGGGTCGCCGGCCGTCAGGGCGACGCCCCAGACCCCGAAGACCAGGATGTAGAGCCCCACCAGGCCGGCGAGGACCCGGTAGACCGGACGCGCCGGATGGTTCACGGGAAAGTGCGGCATGACCCCTCCACCAATCAGGACATTCATCCCGATTGTCCCTCGGAGGAGGTCATCCGTCCGCCAAACCGCTCAAGGCGCAGCCGACAACGGCGGAACGAAAAGATCCCACCCCACCGGGCCGCAACGGCCGGACGGAGCGGGACCACGTCGGTCTTCGCCGGAGCCCGACCCGTGCAGGGATCAAGCCTGACCGCCCGGAGCGGGTCGGGCTCCGGCGAAAACCCACCAAACCACTCAGAGCACGAGGCGGGCCTTCTGCCAGGCCTCCTGCTCCTCGTCCGAGCCGACCTTGCCGTACATGCCGACCATCAGCAGGACCAGGCTGACCACCATCAGCGCGATGACGGTGAAGATGCTGAAGTTGAAGATGTTGGCCTCGGTCTGGATGAAGGCGAGGCCGGCGAGGCTGATCACCATGAGGGCGTACGCCAGCCACTGGTTGATCATGACGTCGATGTTGCGGCCGATCGCGGTGCCGGCCAGCACCGCGGCCCCCAGCAGGGCGCTGAGCAGCGAGAAACCGAGGTTCGTGCCCTGGCCGAGGACCTGGGTGTCATCCTGGGCGAGGGCCTCGTTGCCGGCGCTCGCGATGATGCCGAGCACGCCGAAGGCCACCAGGTACAGACCGGTCAGCCCGCCGATCGCCCGGTAGACCGGCCGCGCGGGGTGGTTGACGGGGGTGTGGGCCATGTCTGAGTCTCCAACGCCGTTCGGGTGAGGGGTCGCCGACGATTGTCCCGCACCCCGAGGTGTGACGCCGCACACGGGGGCCTCCCCGTGCGGCGCCGCGACCAGGGGCGGCTCAGATCGCCGGGATCTCGTCGGCCAGGGCCAGCCAGGATTCCTCGGTCCGCTCCCGCTCGGCCCGCAGCTCCTTGAGCTGGGCGTCGAGTTCGGCGACCTTGGCGTAGTCGGTGGCGTGCGTGGCGAGCTGGTCGAGCAGCGTCGCCTCCTTCTGTTCCAGCTTGGCGACCTGCCGTTCCAGCCGGGCCAGTTCCTTGCGGGCCTGCCGCGCCTCGGCGGCGGACATGCCGGTCGCGGCGGAGGTGTCGGCGCCGGCCCCGGGGGCCGGCCCCGGCATCGCGGGGCCGGGCTGGCCGGCGGCCCGGGCGAGGTACTCGTCGACGCCGCCGGGCAGGTGCACCAGCCGGCCGTCGCCGAACATCCCGTACGCGACGTCGGTGACCCGCTCGATGAGGTACCGGTCGTGACTGGCCACGATGACGGTGCCGGGCCAGGAGTCGAGCAGGTCCTCCAGCGCGGCGAGGGTGTCGGTGTCCAGGTCGTTGGTGGGCTCGTCGAACAGCAGCACGTTCGGCTCCCCGGCGAGCAGCCGGAGCATCTGCAACCGGCGACGCTCGCCGCCGGAGAGGTCGCTGACCGGCGTCCAGAGCCGCCGGTCGTCGAAGCCGAAGACCTCGGCGAGCTGGGCGGCGGAGACCTCCCGGTCGCCGAGCTGCACCCGCCGGGCGACCTCCTCGACCGCTTCGAGCACGCGCAGGTGGCCGGGCAGTTCGGCCAGCTCCTGGGAGAGGAAGGCCGGCCGGACGGTCGAGCCGGTGGCGAAGCGCCCGCCGTCGGGGCGGGTGATGCCGGCCAGCATCCGCAGCAGGGTGGTCTTGCCCGCCCCGTTGCGGCCGAGGACGGCGATCCGGTCGCCGGGGCCGACCTGCCAGGTGACGTCGCGCAGGATCTCCTTCGGGCCGGCGTGCAGGGTGACGTGCTCGAGGTCGTACACCTGCTTGCCGAGCCGGGCGGTGGCGAGCCGTTGCAGCGACATGGTGTCGCGCACCGGCGGGACGTCGGCGATGAGCGCGTTGGCGGCGTCGATGCGGAAGCGCGGCTTGGAGGTGCGGGCGGGCGGCCCGCGCCGCAGCCAGGCGATCTCCTTGCGGAGCAGGTTCTGCCGGCGGGCCTCGGTGGCCGCGGCGACCCGCTCCCGCTCGACCCGGGCGAGGGTCCAGGCGGCGAAGCCGCCCTCGTACGCCCGGACGGTCTGGTCGGCGACCTCCCAGGTGGTGGTGCAGACGGCGTCGAGGAACCACCGGTCGTGGGTGACCACGACCAGGGCGCCCTTGCGGCCGACGAGGTACCTCGCCAGCCAGTCGACGCCGCCGACGTCGAGGTGGTTGGTGGGCTCGTCGAGGATGAGCAGGTCGGACTCGCGGACCAGCAGCGCGGCCAGCGCGACCCGCCGCCGCTCGCCGCCGGACATCGGGCCGACGGGCTGGTCGAGGCCGAGGTGGGGCATGCCGAGGCCGTCGAGGATGGCCCGGACCCCGGCGTCGCCGGCCCACTCGTGCTCGGCGCCCATGCTCTCGCCGAGCCAGGCGGTGCCGAGCACCACGTCCCGGACGGTGGCGTCGGGGGCGAGCTGGAGGCTCTGCGGCAGCCAGGCGACCCGCAGGTCGCGGCGGTGGGTGACCCGCCCGTCGTCCGGTTCCTCGATCCGGGTGAGCAGCCGCAGCAGGGTGGACTTGCCGGCGCCGTTGAGGCCGACCACGCCGATCCGGTCGGCGTCGTCCAGGCCGAGCGAGACGTCGGTGAGCAGCGGCCCGGCGGCGCCGTAGCCCTTGGACACCCGGTCCAGGTTGACGATGTTGGCCACGACCTCACCTCCCATGATCAAGGCGTCCCGGTGCCGGCCGGCACCTGGGACGCCTGAGCCTCCCAGCGTACGCGGACCGCCCCGCCGGCCGCCGGGCGCGGGCTCCCGCGATCCCGCACCCGTGGCCCCGGGGAGAAGCGGTACCCGGGACCGGGCGTGCGGGGTCGGGGAAGGGTGGGCTGGTCAGACGATCCGCGCGCCGGGCACCGGCCCGTGGGCGGTACGCGCCTCGCGGCACACGTCGGCGGACGTCAGCTCCGCGGCGATGCGCTCGGCGTCGGCGGCGTCCGCGGCGAGGAAGACGCAGGTCGGCCCCGAACCGGAGACGATGCCGGCCAGCGCGCCGGCCGCCTCGCCGGCCTTCAGCGTCTCCGCCAGCGACGGGCGCATGGCCAGGGCGGCGTCCTGGAGGTCGTTGCCGAGGGCCGCGGCGAGCACCTGCGGGTCCCGCTGGCGCAGCGCGGCGAAGAGCGCGTCGGTGCTGCCCAGCGGCTCACCGGCGGCGCCGGCCTCGCGCAGCCGGTCCAGTTCCCGGTAGGCGGCCGGGGTGGAGATGCCGCCGTCGGCAACGGCCACCACCCAGTGCCAGGTGGTGGGGCGGGCCAGCACGGGGCTGACGGACTCGCCCCGGCCCGTACCGAGCGCGGTGCCGCCCTGGATCAGGAACGGCACGTCGGAGCCGAGGTCGGCGGCGATCCGGGCCAGCTCGTCGCGGGACAGCCCGGTCCCCCAGAGCGTGTCGCACGCGACCAGCGCCGCGGCCGCGTCGGCGCTGCCCCCGGCCAGCCCACCGGCCAGCGGGATCTGCTTGCGCAGGTGCAGCCGGGCGTGCGGCGGCACCCCGGCGTAGCCGGCGAGGGCGTGGGCCGCCCGGATGGCCAGGTTGGTGTCGTCCAGGGCCAGCTCGCCGGTGCCCTCGCCCTCCATGGTGAGGGTGAGCGTGTCGCCCCGACGGGCGGTCAGCTCGTCGTGGATGGAGATCGCGTGGTAGACGGTGTTCAGCTCGTGGTAGCCGTCGCGGCGCAGCGGTCCCACCCCGAGATGCAGGTTGACCTTGGCGGGCACCCGGACCCGCACCGGTCCGCTGGCGCCACGCCGTCGCTGCTCGTCCTCGTCGTCCGGTCCCCAGGCCTCGGTCACGGGCGTCAGCCTACTGCGCGGCGGGTGGGGCGGCCGGGGCCGACGCGGCGATGGCGGCGAACTGCGCGACGGTGAGCGACTCCCCGCGCGCGCCGGGGTCGACGCCGGCGGCGGTGAGCGCCTCGGCCGCCCGGTCCGCGCCGCCGGCCCAGCCGGCCAGCGCGGCGCGCAGGGTCTTGCGGCGCTGCGCGAAGGCCGCGTCCACCACGGCGAAGACCCGCTCCCGGGGTACGTCGGCGCGGGGCGGCTCGCGGCGGGCGAAGGCGACCAGCCCGGAGTCGACGTTCGGCACGGGCCAGAACACGTTCGGCGGGACCTTACCGGCGGCGCGGGCCGAGGCGTACCAGGCGAGCTTGACCGACGGCACGCCGTACACCTTGGAGCCGGGGCCGGCGACGAGCCGGTCGGCGACCTCCTTCTGCACCATCACCAGCCCGTGGCGCAGGCTGGGCAGCTCGGCGAGCAGGTGCAGCACCACCGGCACGGCCACGTTGTAGGGCAGGTTCGCCACCAGCGCGGTCGGCGGCGGGTCGGCCAGCTCGGCGGCGCGCACGCGCAGCGCGTCGGCGTGGTGCACGCTCAGCCGCGCGGCATCGGGCCCGGCGTGCCGGGCGGCGGTGTCGGGCAGCGCGCCGGCCAGCGTCGGGTCGAGTTCCACGGCGTGCACGTGCGCGGCTGCCGGCAGCAGGGCGAGGGTGAGGGAGCCGAGGCCGGGGCCGACCTCCAGCGCCACGTCGTCCGGGGCCAGCCCGGCGGCGGTGACGATGCGCCGGACGGTGTTCGGGTCGTGCACGAAGTTCTGGCCGAGCCTCTTGGTGGGGGTGACGCCCAGCCGGGCGGCCAGTTCCCGGATCTCCGCCGGGCCGAGGAGACCGGTCACGCCCCGTAGCCTATGCGGGCCGCCGCGGGGGCGCGCGTGCCAGGGGCCCTCCCGGTCACCACGGGCCGAAGACGCGGTCGCCGGTGGCGGAGATGGCGGCGCAGAGTTCGTCCAGGTCCGTGCCGGTCGTCCCGGCCAGCGACCGTACGGTCAGCGGGATCAGGTACGAGGCGTTCGGCCGGCCCCGGTGCGGCATGGGGGTCAGGTAGGGCGCGTCGGTCTCCACGAGGATCTGCTCGACCGGGGTGAGCGCGGCGGCCTCCCGCAGCGCGGCGGCGCTGCCGAAGGTGACCGTGCCGGCGAAGCTGAGCAGGTAGCCCCGGCGGACGCACTCGCGGGCGAAGTCGGCGTCGCCGGAGAAGCAGTGCAGCACCACGGTGTCCGGCGCGCCCTCGTCGTCGAGGATCCGCAGCACGTCGGCGTGCGCGTCCCGGTCGTGGACGACCAGGGCCTTGCCGTACCGCTTGGCGATGGCGATGTGGGCCCGGAAGCTCTCCTCCTGGACGGCACGTCCCTCCTCGCCGGTGCGGAAGAAGTCCATCCCGGTCTCGCCGATCCCACGCACCCGGTCCCGGGCGGCGAGCGCCTCGATCTCGCGCAGCGCCTCGTCCAGGTCGGGCAGGCGGGGGGCCTCGTTCGGGTGCAGCGCCACCGTGGCCAGCACGGCAGGGTGGCTGTCGGCGACGTCGGCCCCCCAGCGGGAGGAGGCGACGTCCACCCCGACCTGCACCAGCCGGTCGACGCCCACCGAGGCGGCGACGGCGACCGCCACGGCGACCGGGTCCCCGACGGGCACGACGCCCGGGTCCCCGTCCGCCTGCGGCTGCGGGGGCACGCCGGCCTGGCTGACGGTGATGTCGAGGTGGGTGTGGCTGTCCAGCACGGGGCGGGGCAGCGGCTCGGGCACGGGCGGGAACTCCCCGGCCCGGCGGGCGGCGCGCTGCTTGCGGGTTTCGGTGGGCTCGCTCATCGCGGCCAGCATCACACACCGCCGGTGGTCCGCGTCGTGGGGACGCCACCGCCTGTTCACCAGGGCGGCACATCGCGCGCCTAGCGTCGTCGGCGTGACCCTCACCCCTCAGGCCGGCGGGAACAGCCCGCGCGTGACGTACGGGGGCGTGGTGTACCCGGCGGAGGAGATCGCCCGGGGCGCGGCCTACGAGCTGTTCAGTGCCGAGGAGGCGCCCGGCTTCGACTGGGCGCCCCGGCCCGGCGCCCCGCTGCCGTGGCGCAGGTTCGTGCACGCCACCGAGGTCACCGTCGTGCATCCCGCCGCCGAGCCGGGCGACGAGGCGGAGTCCCCGCTGCTGGTGCCGCTGCACCGGGAGCGGGGCTGGGCGTACGTGCAGCAGCTCAGCCAGCAGCCGACGGCGGCCGGTGACCCGACGCTGGCGGCGGTGCGGGCCTCGGCGGTGCTGCGGCGGGGCACCCGGATGGTGAAGGTGCTCTCCGCGCGGCAGCTCGCCGGATACGTGCGCGGGTGGCTCCCGCACGGCTTCTGCTACCGGGAGCACGACGTGGCGCACCTGCGTACGCCGGCGGCGACGGCCGTGCTGCGCACCGACGGCACGGACGGTCCCGACGGGGCGGACGTGACGTACGCGCTGCGCTGGCGGGCCGCCGACCCGGCCGACTACGACGTGCCGGTCGGCGGGGCGCACCGGGGGCTGACCGGACTCGCGCCCCGGGACCGGCTGGGCGGGGCGGTCCTCGGCACCGGTTTCGTGCCCAGCAGCGCCCAGCTCGTCCCGGAGTTCGTCACCCGGGACTTCGCGGACCTGCCGATGCCGGCGAACGCCACCCTGCTCGCCTACCCGTCCGACGGCGTGGAGGTGGTGCTCTACGGCTACCAGGCCGAGCAGCGCGGCTGGCTGCGGATGGTCGGCCCGCAGTGGCGGCACCTGCTGGCGGCGGTGCCGGGGCTCTCCCCCGACCAGGAGTACGTGCCGACCGGCGAGACGCCCCGTTCCACCCGGCTGGTCGGCGGCTACGCCGGCGGCGAGTACGAGGCGGTGGCCGACCTGCCGGGCGGGTTCCGGGTGCTGGCGATGACCCGGGCCGCCCGGTACCCGGTGGAGTCGGCGGCCCGCCGGCTGCGGCTGGCCGACTGGCGGGGCGTGCCCTGCCTGGTGCTGCGGGAGGAGTCCGGGTGGCTGCGCCTGCGCCTGCGCCGGCCCGGTCCGGACGCGGTGGCGGAGACCGGGGCGCAGTGCCAGGAGCGGGGCGTCTACGAGACGTGGGCGCCCGCGGCCGAGGTCACCGACGACCGGGTGGTGGACCTGCCGTACGCGCTCTGAGCAGGCCCGGCGCCCGCCTCCGGCGGCATAACCGAGGGCGGGGCGGGAAAGCGCGGGCGTCCGACCGTCACGTGACCAGGAGACGCGCATGCCTTTCATCACCGTGGGGACGGAGAACTCCGCCCCCGTCGACCTGTACTACGAGGACCACGGCTCCGGTCAGCCGATCGTGCTGATCCACGGTTTCCCGTTCAGCGGGTCGACCTGGGAGAAGCAGACCGGGCCGTTGCAGGCCGCCGGGTACCGGACGATCACGTACGACCGGCGGGGTTTCGGCAACTCCGCCCAGCCGGCGACCGGGTACGACTACGACACGTTCGCCGCCGACCTCGACGTGCTGATGACCGAGCTGGACCTGCGGAACGCGATCCTGGTCGGCCACTCGATGGGCACCGGCGAGGTGACCCGCTACCTGGGCGTGTACGGCTCGCAGCGGGTCGACCGGGCGGTGCTGCTGGCCCCGCTCGCGCCGTTCCTGCTGAAGACCTCGGACAACCCGGAGGGCGTCGACAAGAGCCTCTTCCAGGGCTTCCAGCAGGCCATCATCGACGACCGGTTCGCCTACCTGACCACCTTCTGCGAGGCGTTCTTCAACTACCAGGAGAACAAGGGCAAGCTGGTCAGCGAGGAGGCGTTCCGGGCGCACTGGGAGATCGGCGCCCGGGCCTCGGCGAAGGGCACCCACGACAGCGTGGACGCCTGGCAGACCGACTTCCGGGGCGACGTGTCCCGCATCGACGTGCCGGTGCTGATCGTGCAGGGCGACGCCGACGCCGTGCTGCCGTACCCGAAGACCGGTCAGCGGCTGCAGCCGATGCTGCCCGGCAGCCAGCTGGTCACCCTGAAGGGCGCCCCGCACGGCACCCCGTGGACGAACGCGGCCGAGGTGAACCGCAGCATCATGGACTTCATCGGGGCACCGGCGATGGCCCGGGCCTGACGCGCACGACGGCGACGGGCGCGGCCCCCTCGGGGGTCGCGCCCGTCGGCACGGGGGCGGCCGTCAGCCGGCCAGGCGGGCGAGTTCCTCGTCGACGATCGACGGGTCGAGCTTGCGGAAGACCGGCTTCGGCGCGGCCAGCGGCCGACCCGCCTCCAGCGGCACGGACTCCCAGCGCGCGCCGACGGTGTAGTCGCCGGTCAGCACCGGGTACGCGGGCCCGCCGTCGAGGTCCTCGACCTCCTCGATGACCGGCATCGGGGCGTGTACGCCGGTGCCGCCGAGCAGCTCGTGCACCTTCTGCGCGGAGTGCGGCAGGAACGGGGTGAGCAGCGTGTTGGCGTCGCTGACCACCTGGAGGGCGACGTGCAGGACGGTGCCCATCCGCGGCTTGTCGTCCTCGCCCTTGAGCTTCCACGGCGCCTGCTCGGAGAGGTACCGGTTGGCCTCGGCGACCACCCTCATCGCCTCGCCGATGGCCTGCTTCTGGCGGTGCCGGGCGATCAGGTCGCCAACCGTCGCGAAGCCGGCCCGGGCGACCGCGAGCAGCGCCTCGTCGGCCTCGGTGAGGCCGGCCGGGTCGACGGGCGGGATCGCGCCGAAGTTCTTGGCCGCCATGGAGACGGACCGGTTGACCAGGTTGCCCCAGCCGGCGACCAGCTCGTCGTTGTTGCGGCGGAGGAACTCGGCCCAGGTGAAGTCGGTGTCGTTGCTCTCCGGGCCGGCGGCGGCGATGAAGTAGCGCAGCGCGTCGGCGTCGTAGCGCTCCAGGAAGTCCCGGACGTAGATGACGACCCGGCGGGAGGAGGAGAACTTCTTCCCCTCCATGGTCAGGTATTCGCTGGAGACCACCTCGGTGGGCAGGTTGAGCCGGCCCAGGCTGCCCGGCTCGCCGTCCCGGCTGCCCTCGCCGGAGTAGCCGGAGAGCAGCGCCGGCCAGATCACCGAGTGGAAGACGATGTTGTCCTTGCCCATGAAGTAGTAGCCGCGGGCGTCCTTGCCCTCGGCGTCGGCGGACCACCACCTGCGCCACGCCTCGGGGTCGCCCGAGCGGCGGGCCCACTCGATCGAGGCGGAGAGGTAGCCGATCACCGCGTCGAACCAGACGTAGATGCGCTTGTCGGGGCGGTCCCGCCAGCCGTCGAGCGGGATCGGCACGCCCCACTCCAGGTCGCGGGTGATGGCCCGGGGCTGGAGGTCGTCGAGCAGGTTCTTCGAGAAGCGCAGCACGTTGGGCCGCCAGCCCTCGCGGGTGTCGAGCCACTGCCGCAGCACGTCGGCGAGGGCGGGCAGGTCGAGGAAGAAGTGCTCGGTCTCGACGAACTTCGGGGTCTCCCCGTTGATCCGCGACTTCGGGTCGATCAGGTCGATCGGGTCGAGCTGGTTGCCGCAGTTGTCGCACTGGTCGCCGCGCGCGCTGTCGTAGCCGCAGATCGGGCAGGTGCCCTCGATGTAGCGGTCGGGCAGCGTCCGGCCGGTGGACGGGGAGATCGCCCCCATCGTGGTCTTCGGGACGATGTAGCCGTTGCGGTGCATCCCCTCGAACAGCTCCTGCACCACCGCGTAGTGGTTGCGGGTGGTGGTGCGGGTGAACAGGTCGTAGGAGAGCCCGAGGCCGTGCAGGTCCTCCACGATCACCCGGTTGTAGCGGTCGGCCAGCTCGCGCGGGGTGACCCCGTCGGCGTCCGCCTGCACCTGGATGGGAGTGCCGTGCTCGTCGGTGCCCGACACCATGAGCACGTCGTGCCCGGCCATCCGCATGTACCGGCTGAAGACGTCGGAGGGAACGCCGAAACCGGAGACGTGGCCGATGTGGCGCGGGCCGTTGGCGTACGGCCAGGCGACCGCCGCGAGAACGTGACTCATGACCAGCAAGCCTAGTGACCCGCTCGCGGTGACCGCGAACCAATAGGGCCCCCGGGTCGGCGGCCCGGCCGGACCGGGTCCGCTGTTTGCCCGATTTGTCGCCGACACGCGGCCTGAGCTGCCGGCCAAGGCCCCGGTCGCGGGGTGCAATGAACGCCGTGACTGGCAGACGAGCGGCCCGGGATCGTGACGACCGTCCCTCCGGCCCGACGGACGGCGACGCGGGGAGGGCGCCGCGCGGCACCCGCGCGCCGCACCCCCGGGTGGTCCCGGCCGCCGCGCCGCCGGAGTCGCCGCCGGAACCGCCCGCCGAGGCCGCCGGGGCGGTGGCGGCCCCGCCGTCCCCCGCGCCCGCCGTCGAGGTGGAGCCCACGACCGGGGCGCCGGTCGACGCCCTGCCGCGCCGGGCCCCCGTCCGGCAGCCGAACCGCTGGCCCCGCCGGGGTCGCTCCCCCGCCGGCACGCCCGACCGGGACGACGCCGGGCGTACGCCGGAGGGTCGGGTCACGCCCGACGGCGGGGGCGGCGGGGATGCGTCCGACGGAGGCGACGGCGCGTACTGGCCGCCGATCGAGCTGGTGCACTGGGACGGCACGCCGATCCGGGAGGAGCCGCCGCACGAGCGGCAGCGGTCGGCCCGGGACGACGCGGCGCGGCGGCGGACCCAACGCACCCCGCGCCCACCCGAACCGCTGCCGGGGCTGGCCGCGCTGCTGGCGCTGAGCCTGGTGACGGCGTTCTTCGCCTGGGTCAGCGCGGGCCCGTTCTGGCTGGCGGTGGGACACGCCACGCGGGGCACGGTGGTGATCGCCGACTGCACCGGAGGCGGCCTCACGCAACGCTGTCGGGGCAACTTCGCCCCCGCCGACGAGACGTGGACGGCGTACGGCGTGCGGGTGAGCGGGGTGGCCGCCGAGCGCGCCGCGACCGGCACGACGCTGCCGGCCCGGATGACCGGCCCGGACGGCGGCACCGCGTACGCGGACACCGGCCCGGCCGCGCACCTGCGCTGGCTGCTCGGCCTGCTGGTGGTGCTGGGCTGCGCCGTCGGGATCGCCCGGTGGACGGGCTCGACCCGCCTCGCCGACCCCCGCGCCCGCCGCTGGGCGGTCGCCGGCGCGCTGACCGGCCCGCTGGTGATCACCGCCGGCTTCCTCGTCGCCGCCTGGTGACCTTCGGCAGGCTGCTGTCGGGGGTCAGGCGTGCACGACGGCGTAGACGTCGCGGCGGCGCAGGGCGTACTCCGTGGCGACCTCGGTGATCGCGTCCCGGCGGGACAGCCCGGCGGCCTCGCGGGCGGCGACGGCGGCCCGCAGCGTGTCGTCGTCGGGCCGCTCGGGGGCCGACTCGGGCGCGCCGGCCACGACGAGGGTGATCTCGCCGCGCGGCTCCCCCTCGGTCGCCCAGTCGGCCAGCTCGCCGAGCGGGCGGCGGACGATCTCCTCGTACGTCTTGGTCAGCTCGCGGCAGAGCGCGGCGGGCCGGTCGGCGCCGAACGCGGCGGCCAGGTCGGTGAGGGCGGCGGCGATCCGGTGCGGCGCCTCGAAGAAGACCAGCGTCCGCTCCTCGGCGGCGAGGGCGCGCAGGCGGGAGCGGCGGGCGCCGCCGGTGCGCGGCAGGAAGCCCTCGAAGCAGAACCGGTCGCAGGGCAGGCCGGACAGGGCCAGGGCGGTGGTGACCGCGCTCGGGCCGGGCGCGGCGGTGACCGGCACACCGGCGTCCAGGGCGGCGGTGACGAGCCGGTAGCCCGGGTCGGAGACGCTCGGCATGCCGCCGTCGGTGACCAGGGCGACCAGGTAGCCGGCGGTCAGCACGTCGACCAGCTCGGGGGTGCGCCGCTCCTCGTTGCCCTCGAAGTAGGAGACGATCCGGCCGCCGACGGTGACGTCGAGGTCCCGGGCCAGCCGGGTGAGCCGGCGGGTGTCCTCGGCGGCCACCACGTCCGCGGCGGCGAGCACCTCGCGGAACCGGGCGGAGGCGTCGGCGGGGTTGCCGAGCGGGGCGCCGAGCAGGACCAGGCGCCCGGTTTCGGACTTTTCACCCACGAGATGCCACTCCTTCATCGACGGCTTGCCCGGTATCGGAGACGACGGGCGCCACCGGGCACCTTCGCAGCCTACGATCGCCGGGTGACGAGTGCGTCGACAGCACAGAGCGCGGACCAGGCGGAGCGGGATCTCACGGACGGGGGCCCGCCGGAGGGTGCGTCCCCGGCTGCCGGCGGGATCCCCGGCGTGGTCCGGCGGCGGCTGGCCACCGTCGAGGCCCGGCTGGACGGGCGCTCCTGGCTCGCCACGGGCGTGATCGTCGCCATCGCGGCGATCCTGCGCTTCGTCGGCCTGAGCCACCCGCCGGGCAAGATCTTCGACGAGACCTACTACGCCCGGGACGCCTGGGGGCTGGTCGACAAGGGCGTCGAGTGGAACTACAAGGACGGCGGCCCGTCGTACGTGGTCCACCCCCCGCTGGGCAAGTGGCTGATCGGGCTCGGCGAGTGGGCCTTCGGCTACTCCGACGCCGAGCACGGCATCTCCGTGCCGGGGCACCTGACGACGACCGCGCCGGAGTTCGGCTGGCGGTTCGCGGCGGCGGTCGTCGGCACCCTGTCGGTGCTGCTGCTGGTCCGCATCGGCCGGCGGATGTTCCACTCGACCGCGCTGGGCTGCGCCGCCGGCCTGCTGCTCGCGCTGGACGGCTTCCACCTGGTGCTGTCCCGCACCGCGCTGCTCGACATCTTCCTGCTGTTCTTCGTGCTGGCCACCTTCGGCGCCCTGGTGCTCGACCGGGACGCCCGGCGCCGCCGGTGGGCCCGGGCGCTGGAGGCCGGCCTGGACCCGGGCCGGCCCGGGCGGGCCGGACGGCCGGCGGGCGGCTGGCGGAACTGGCCGTGGTGGCGGCTCGCCGCCGGGGTCCTGTTCGGCTGCGCGTGCGCGGTCAAGTGGAGCGCGCTCTACTTCCTGCCCGTCTTCGCGTTGCTGGTGGTCCTGTGGGAGGTCGGGGTCCGCCGCTCCGCCGGCGTACGCCGGCCGTGGCGGGACACCCTCCTCGACGAGGTGCCGTGGCTGGTGCTGGCCGGGGTGCTGATGGTGCTCACCTACGTCGGCACCTGGTCCGGCTGGCTGCTCGGCGACGACGGCTACTACCGGCTCGCCGAGCGCTACCCGAACGCCCCGCTGAGCGACACCCCGGTGTTCGGCGCGCTGAACAACCTGATCGAGTACCACAAGGCGGCGTACGGCTTCCACACCGGACTCGACGATTCGCACAAGTACCAGTCGTGGCCGTGGCAGTGGCTGCTGCTGGGCCGGCCGGTCGCCTTCTACTGGTCCGGCGACGGGTCCTGCGGGGCGCCGAGCTGCGCCTCGGAGATCCTGCTGCTCGGCACCCCCCTGCTCTGGTGGTCGTTCCTGCCCGCCCTGGCGGCGCTGGCCTGGCTGGGCCTGGCCCGGCGGGACTGGCGGGCGGGGGCGATCCTGCTCGTCGTGGCGGCCGGCCTGCTGCCCTGGTTCTGGTTCGCGCTCGACGGCCGGACGATGTTCTCCTTCTACACCGCGCCGGCCCTGCCGTTCCTGGTGCTGGCGGTGGTCTACGTGCTCGGCGCGATCATCACGCCGGCCGCTCCACCGGGCGCTCCACCGGGCGCCGTCGCCGCGCAGCCGGGCGATGCCGGGGCTGTCACCGAGGGCCGGGAGTCGGACGAGGCCCGGGACCGCAGGCTGGTCGGCGGGGTGATCGCCGGGGCGTACGTCCTGCTGGTCGCGCTCTGCTTCGCGTACTTCTATCCGATCTTCGTCGGGAAGGTGCTGCCGTACGCCGAGTGGTCGGCGCGGATGTGGCTGGACGGCCGCTGGATCTGACGGACGGCACGGCACCCGCCGCGCGCCCCGGGCGGCGCGGCGGGTGCACGGAGAACGGGCCCGCACGCGGTGGCGTGCGGGCCCGTTCGACGTAGAAGCGCGCCCCGATCGCCTGCCACGGGGGAAGCGGGCGATTGGGGCGCGCATCAAGAGCTTAACCACGACATACCACTGGCACAACGGGTCGACTTCGGTCAGATTTCCGACCTACGCGACACGGCACGGATGGTTTACATCCGACATCTTACGGTCCGTCATCTCGCGCAAACGGTACGGATCGGCCACGTCAGCGGGGCCGGCATCCGCCATATTTTGCATCCATCGGGATTCCCACCAACGGGAGTGTTCCCGTAACGTATCGATCGATTTGGTTCTCCAGTCACCCTGGGTCCGGTCCGTCGGCACCCGGGCCGGTTGCACTGTCAGCCACCCCCCGATCGATCGGACGGAGTTCACGATGACCCGTACCCTCCGCTGGACCGGCGGCCTGCTGGCCACCGTCACCGCCGCCACCCTCGGCCTGTCCGCCCCCGCCCACGCGGCCACCGTCTCGGTACCGTTGCGCACCCTCGTCGCCGACCTCCCGGTGGCCACCGAGAGCCGCACCGGCTACTCGCGGGACCTGTTCCCGCACTGGACCGACGCGGACTCCGACGGCTGCAACACCCGCAACGAGGTGCTGATCGCCGAGGCCACCACCGGTCCCACGGTGGGCTCCGGCTGCCAGCTGACCGGCGGGCGCTGGCGTTCCTACTACGACGCGGCCTACTGGACCGACCCGTCCGACCTGGACATCGACCACCTGGTCCCGCTGGCCGAGGCGTGGGACTCGGGCGCCCGCAACTGGACCACGACGCGGCGGCAGGCGTTCGCCAACGACCTCGGCGACGTCAGGTCGCTGGTCGCGGTGACCGACAACGTCAACCAGGCCAAGGGCGACCAGGACCCGGCGACCTGGATGCCGACCAACGAGAAGTGCCGGTACGTCGGCGAGTGGGTGGCGGTCAAGACCCGCTGGCGGTTGAGCGTCGACAGCGCCGAGAAGAGCGCGCTGACCAGCCGGGCGAGTTCCTGCACGAACATCACGATCACCGTGACGCACGCGTACTGACCGCCGGGCACCCCGGGGGCGGCCGGCCGGTCGCCTCCGGGGTGCGGTCAGAACGCCCGGGGGTTGCGGGGCAGCCAGCCGATGAACCGGTCCTGGAGGGACGTGCCGGGCGACGGCGGCAGGTCCTGTGCGGCGGCCGCGAGGCAGGACCCCAGGTACACGCTCAGCATGGCCCGGTCGAGCCGGTACTCCTCCAGCAGACGGGACCGCTTGTCCGCGCACGGCCAGTCGGCGCCGCACGTGCCGCACGTCCAGCCGGGAGCCAGTGGAGCGTGCTCGTCCGCCCCGGACGCCGAGGACTCCGCACCATCGGTCATCGCTCTCCCTCTCCGGTCCACGTGGCGACCCGCCCCCGTCAGGCCGGTCGACAGTGGACCGGCCTCGCCCACCGGCGACGCCCTGTCAGCGCCGCGGGACGCTGCGGCGTTACGCCTTGCGGTACGTTCACCACCATGGCCCTCGCGACGCCGACCGTGGAGCGGTTACCGGCCCGGCGGTCCGGTCGCCAACCGCCGCACCGGGCGCCGGCCGACGGGCTCGACGCCGGGCGGGCGTACCTGTCGGGAGGCGGCGATGCGTGACCTGCTGCCGCCGGCCGTGGCGGTGGCCGTGGCCGGGGCGTCGGACTGGGCCGGCGAGCTGCTGCCGGCCGAGCGGGCCTGCCTGGGCGAACGCGCGGTGGAGAGCCGTCGCCGCGACTTCACCGCCGGGCGGGTCTGCGCCCGCCGGGCGATGGCCGCCCTCGGCGTGCCGCCGGTCGCGGTGCCGTCGGCCGCCGACCGGTCGCCGGTCTGGCCGGCCGGCGTGGTCGGCGCCATCACCCACACCCACGGCTACTGCGCGGCGGTCGCGGCCCGCGCCGACGAGATCCGGTCGGTCGGCATCGACGCCGAGGGGCACCGGGAGCTCAACGCGGGCGTACGCCGGCTGATCTGCCTGCCCGAGGAGGACGAGCGGTGCGCCCGCCTGCCGGCGGGGACCTCCTGGCCGGCGGTGGTGTTCAGCGTCAAGGAGACGATCTACAAGGTGTGGCACCCGGTCGTCGGCACGTGGCTGGGCTTCCACGACGCCCTGGTGGAGCTCGATCCGGACGCCGGCACGTTCACCGCCCGCATCGCGTCGGCGCCGCGCGACGCCGCCCCGGTGCCCGATCCGCCCGCGCTGGTCACCGGCCGGTTCAGCGTCGACGAGTCCCTGGTCCGCACCGCCGCCGTGCTGCTGCCCGGTTGACCGGGCAGGGAATCCGAACAGGGGACGGCGCGGCGCTGCCGGAGACGCGAAGATGGTCCGTCGTCCGCGCACGGTAGCGTCAGCCGCGTTTGCCGTCGTCGTCAGGTGCCTAGGAGTACGGTGAGTCACCCCCCGCCCCCATACGGGCCTCAGGATCCGAACCAACCGAACCCGGAGCAGCAGCCGCAGCCGCAGCCGCAGCCGCCGGCACCGATGCCACAGTTCCCCGCCGACCAGGGCGGCTACCCGCCGCAGCCGCCGACCTCCGGCGCCCCGCAGACCACGGGCGACCCGTGGGCCCCCCTTCCGCCCGTGCCGCCGCAGCAGCAGCCGGCCGGCGACCCGTGGGCCGCGCCGCAGCCGCCGGTCTCCGGCGCGCCGCAGCCCCCGGTGTCCGGCATGCCCGGCGAGCCGTGGGCACAGCCGCCGGTCTCCGGCGCGCCGCAGCCCCCGGTGTCCGGCATGCCCGGCGAGCCGTGGGCACAGCCGCCGGTCTCCGGCGTACCGCAGCCCCCGGTGTCCGGTATGCCACAGCCGCCGGTCTCCGGGGTGCCGGGCGAGCCGTGGGCCGCCCCGCACCAGCCGACCTCGGGTACGCCGTACCCGCCGGTGTCCGGCACGCCCGGCTATCAGGCCGGTGGGCCCGGCTACCCGCCGCCCGGTGGGCCCGGTTACCCGGGCGGCGCGCCCGGTTACCCGCTCGGCGCGCCCCATCCGGTCGCGCCGCCGAAGAAGAACAAGACCGTCCTGATCGTCGTGGCCGTGGTGGCCGTGCTGGCCCTGCTCTGCTGCGTCGGCGGTGTCGTCGCGCTCGTCGCCGGCGCCAACAAGGCGGCGAACGACCTGGAGAAGGCCGCCGCCCCGGGCATCACGCTGCAGCCGGACGGTCCGTCCCCGTCGGCGAAGGACGGCGAGACCTTCAACATGAAGCCCGGCGCGACCCTGGTGGTCTCCGACGACGAGGGGACCATCGAGATCACGGTCACCCGGTTCACCACGGAGACCAAGGGCTGCCGGCCGTACGCCCCGGCCCCGGACAAGGGCATGTACCTGATCGCTCACGTCACCGCGACCGTGACCAAGGGCAAGAGTTCCATCAACCCGTTCTACTTCGAGTGGGTGGCCGACAACGGCACCACGGCCAACGGCCTGGCGAGCGCGCTCTCCGGCTGCGGCGACACGTTGGGCTCCGGCAACAACCTGCGCGAGGGCAGCAAGCGGGCGGGCACGGTGGTGTTCAACGTGGCCGACAAGAACGGCGCGCTGGAGTACCGGCACAAGTTCGAGACCAGCGGCTCCTGGAAGCCGTGATCCACAGCTCGTGACGGGAGGCCGGTCCCCTCGGGGGCCGGCCTCCCGCGCTCTTCCCGACCACCCGCCGGCCGCCGCCCGCCGCTCCGCCGGCCCCTCGCAGCGCGGCCGGCTCCCGTCAGCGGCCCTGCTCCAGCAGGTCGGCGACCGTGATCAGCGGGGTCACCAGCGACGGCAGCAGGGCCGGGTCCTCCAGCCGGCCGCGCCGGTAGGTGATCAGCTCCGCCCCCCGCACGCTCCAGCTCGGCACCGCCCCCGCCAGGTGGGCGGCGATCAGGGTCGGCCCGACCAGCGCCTGCTGCCCCGGGGCCGCCGCGGCCACCCGCCACTGCCGGTCGAACTCCTCGTGCCCGGTGGCGTAGGTGTCGCTGCCGAACAGCGCGCGACCCAGCTTCGAGAACGCGTGGCGCGGTCCGACCGCGAGCGCCGGGAACGACCGCCGCAACCACACCGAGCTGACGACGTACGTGTGGGTCTGCGAGGTGGTCGTCTGGTTGCCGTCGGCGCCGGTCGAGCTGTGCGTCTCGGTGTACGCGTACTCGGCCACGCAGACGGGGCGGCCGTGCAGCGTCCCGGTCAACGCGAACCGCACGCCCCGCCGGCTGCGGCCCGGCACCCGGTCGGTCCAGGTGATCTCGGGCCGCTCGACGAAGGTCCAGCCGTACCGGGCGGCCCACTGTCGCCAGTGCTCCCGCCGCTCCCGCTCGCGCCGGTGGGCCGCCACCACCAGCGCGACGATGCCCGCCACGAGAAGGACGGCGACGGCCGCGCAGCCACCCATCCAGAACACACTCGCCATCCGCTCCACGGGCGGCAGCGTAGTGACCGGCCGCACGCGCGCCGGTTCCCGGACGGTCGCGGTCGCGGATCCGGCTGCCGGCCGCGTTGTGGGGTTCGCTCGACGCCGCGCCTCACGTTCGTCACCCGGTGTCGTCGGGACCCCTGTCGACCCACTGGCCCCACCCCAGACATCGACGAATCGATTGATCCTCATCTGGCGCGCTGTTTAGCTCCCACCGGCACCGTCGACGACGGGGCCGACCTTCTGCCGACACATCAGGGAGAGATCCACAGTGCACAGAGTGAGGACCGTCCTACGCCGGATCGGCGCGACCGCGAGCGCCCTGCTGGTGGTCGCCGGGGCCACGGTCGTCGGGGCCACTCCGGCCTCCGCCGCGAACTACTACTACGAGATGCCGTACCCGGCGGGCGAGTCCTACCTGGTGACCCAGGGGCCGGAGGGCACCTACTCGCACGTCGGCCCGTACAACGAGTACGCCTGGGACTTCGGGCTGCCGGCGAACTACGAGGTCTCCGCCTCGCAGGCCGGCACCATCATCATGTCGAACTGGTCGCCGTACTGGCAGAACGGCATCGAGGTGATCATCCGGCACTCGAACGGCCAGTGCACCCACTACGCGCACCTGAACCGGGCGATCTACAACGCCGGCACCTGGGTGCCGCAGGGCCGGATCATCGGCTGGTCGGGCAGCACCGGCGCGTCCACCGGCCCGCACCTGCACTTCCAGGTCATCAACTGCAACACCCGGGTGGGCATCCCCGCCACCCTCCAGGGCTGGACGCCGTACACCGGCTCCTGGCCGGTGAGCGTGAACTACTACGCGTGACCCCACCCGGCCGCGCTCACGCGCGAGGTGCGTCAATGGGAATCGTGCACCACCACTATCCGTGATCGATAATCCCATTCGCTGCTGGAAGCGCTTCCAGCGAGCGTCGACGACGGCCGGTCCAGGGCCGAAGGCGTCGCGGTCGGGGTGCCGGCACGTGCCGGCGCCCCGGCCCACAGGGGATCACCTATGACGGAGGAAAGTCGGATGGCGGCACGGACGAGCGACGCGGTCGAGCTGAGCGTGGTCATACCCACCTACCAGGACGCGCAGTGCCTGGCGCTGACGCTGCGGTCGCTGACCCGGCAGACGGTGAGCCCCGAGCGCTTCGAGGTGGTCGTCATCCGCGACGGCGGCTACTCCGCCGGATACGCCGACGCCGTCGAGGCGGCCGCCGGCCTCGACCTCCGCCTGCTGGAGTTTCCCAGGCGGCGGGGGCGCTCCGCGGCCCGCAACGAGGCGGTACGGCACAGCCGGGCGCCGCTGCTGCTGTTCCTCGACGCCGACTCGTACGCCTCCCCGCAGTTGCTGGAGCGCCACCTGGCCCACCACGCGGTCGCCGGCCGGCCCGCCGTGCTGATGGGCCGGCGCGACGAACTGAGCCTGGAACACGTCGAGGCCGCCCTCGACGACCGGGAGATGACCGACGTGCCCCGCCGCCGCGCGGACCGCGCCGGCGACCTGCGCTTCCCGCACGGCCAGCCGCCGGGGCCGGACTGGCTCCGGGCGGGCTGGGCGCTCGCCTACACCCACAACATCTCGCTCGCCCGCGACCTGTTCGACCGGACCGGCGGGTTCGACGAACGCTCCGGGCTGCGCTGGGGCCTGGAGGACATCGAGCTGTTCTACCGGGTGCACCGGCACCTGGGCGTGACCGGGTTGAACTTCGCCTTCGACGACGAGGCCCGCGCCTTCCACCTCCCGCACCACCGCAACACCGACCGCAACTTCGCCGACTTCGCGGCCAACCGGAGCCTGCTGACGGGGCAGTACCACGTGATCGAGTGGGAGTTCTACGGCCTGCTGGACGTGTACGACTCGCTGGAGCGCATCGTGTACTACCGCTCCGCGGCCACCGACTGCGCGCGGCGCGCGACGTGCCGGATCGGGCCGGCGTTCGACCGGCTCGCCGACCGGCTGCCCGGCCCTCGCGTGCTGTGGGTGGGCACCGGCAGCGACCAGGTCGACCTGCCGACCGGGGCGCTGACCTTCGACTACGCCGCCCCGCCGGGACCGACGAACTACCACCTGGTCGGCATGGACCCGCCCATCCCGCCGGGCAGCCTCGACGCGGTGGTCAGCGTCGACTTCTGGCGGTACCTGCGGTGGGACGACCTCTGCCGGTTCGTCAACACCTCCGGACGGCTCGCCCGCGAGGTGCACCTGGTCGGCACGGGCGATGCCGGATCGGCGCCGCTCACCCCCGGGCCGGCGGTGCTGGACTACCTGCGCCGCACCCTGAGCGCCGCGTTCGCCACCAGGTTGACCCACGTCGACGGGCTCGGTGAGGTGCTGACCCTGCGGTCCCTGACGCCGGCGGCGCGGAAGGGCCCGGCGCGCGTGTGACGTTGCCCGGCGGCCGCAGGCGGCCACCGGTAAGCGGATCAGGCGGGTGCCCGGAGCAGGGCCGCGCCGCCCCGGTGGTGACCGTCATCGAGCGCCGGAGCGGGAGCTGCGGAAGGTGCGGCGGTAGGTGTCCGGGGGTACGCCGATGGTGCGGTTGAAGTGCCGGCGCAGCGTCGTGGCCGTGCCCATGCCGGTAGCCGCCGCGATGGCGTCGATGCTGTCGCCGGTGGTCTCCAGCAGCTCCTGGGCGTGCCGGATCCGCTGGGTCAGCAGCCAGCGCAGCGGGGTGGTGCCGGCCACCGACCTGAAGTGGCGGCCCAGGTTGCGCGAGCTCATGTTCGCCTGACGGGCCAGGTCCTCCACCGTCAACGGGTGGTCGAGCCGTTCGATCGCCCAGGAGAACAGTTCGGCCAGCGGATGGTCGTCCTGGGCGGGCACCGGGGCGGTGACGTACTGGGCCTGGCCGCCGGCCCGGTGCGGGGGCACGACCAGGCGACGGGCAAGCGTGTTGGCGACCGCCGAGCCGTGGTCGAGGCGGACCAGGTGCAGGCACAGATCCATCGCGGCGGCCTTGCCGGCGGAGGTGAGCACGCTGCCGTTGTCCACGTAGAGCACGTCCGGATCGACCTGCACCCGTGGGTAGCGGGCCGCCAGGGCCTCGGTGTGCGCCCAGTGCGTGGTCGCCCGTCGGCCGTCCAGCAGGCCGGCGGCGGCGAGCACGAACGCGCCCGTGCACAGGGAGGCCACCCGCGCACCCGCCTCGTGGGCCGCGCGCACCGCGTCGACCAGATCGGCGGGCGGCTCTGCGTCGACGTCGACCCACCCGGGGACGATCACCGTGTCGGCGTGCGCGAGCTGGTCGAGCCCGCAGTCGGGCTCCAACCGGAACCGGCCGACCCGCACCGCGCCCGTTCCGCAGACGGTGACGCCGTACCAGGGGTCGGTTACACCGGCCAGGTCGGCACCGAAGACCTCGTACGCCAGGGACAGCTCGAAGTGCAGCATCCCGTCCGTGACGGCCAGGGCGACGGTTTTCATGTCCGAAACTGTACGGGACGTGGCGTTCCAGACACTCGCCCCGGCGAACCGCCGCCGCCAGGATGTACCCAGTTGATCATTCGGGCACTGGAGCGGGGAGAACTGATGGGATCGGGTCAGACGGTGGCGGTCTTCGGCGCCTACGGGCACACCGGGCGCTTCGTGGTGGCGGAGTTGCGCGCTCGCGGGTTCGTCCCGCTGCTCTGCGGACGCGACGCGGACAAACTGCGGGCGCTCGCGGCGTCCTTTCCGGGGCTCGGTACCCGGCCGGCCTCGGTCGACGATCCGGCCTCGCTCGACCGAGCTTTGGCCGGTGCGGCCGCGGTGGTGAACTGTGCCGGGCCCTTCGCCGTGACCGCCGCGCCGGTGATCGAGGCGGCGCTGCGCGCCGGGATCCCGTACGTGGACGTGGCGGCGGAGGTCGAGGCCAACCTCGACACCTTCACGCACTTCGCGGATCGCGCCCGCGCCGCGGGGACGGCGGTGGTTCCCGCGATGGCCTTCTTCGGCGGCCTCGGCGACCTGCTGGTCACCGCGGCGATGGGCGACTGGACGACGGCCGACGAGGCGCATGTCGCGTACGGCCTGAGCGGTTGGCACCCCACGGCCGGGACCCGCGCGGCGGGCACGGTCTCCCGGCGGCGCAGGGACGGCCGGCGCGTCCGATACCGCGACGGGCGGCTGGAGTACCGCGACGACGCCCCGCCGGCCCTGACGTGGCCCTTCCCCGAGCCGATGGGGACCCGGGCCGTGATCGGCGAGTTCACCATGGCCGATGTCGTCACCGTCCCCAGCCACCTGGCCATCCCCGACGTGTGCACCTACATGACGGTCGAGGCGGCCGGCGAGCTGGCGGCTCCGGAGACACCGGCACCGACCGCCGTCGACGATCGCGGGCGGTCCGCGCAGACCTTCCTCGTCGACGTCGTCGTGCGCTCCGGCGGCGTGGAGCGGCACGCGGTGGCGGGCGGCCGGGACATCTACGCCGTCAGTGCGCCGCTCGCGGTGGAAGCGGTGCACCGCATCCTCACGGGACGGATCAGGACGACCGGTGTCGCCTCCGCCGGCGCCATCTTCGACGCGCCCGACTTTCTCCGCGCCCTGTCCGCGCACATCTCGCTCGACCTGCCGCAGTAGGCCCGATCCTCCGCGGCCCCGATGGCATCATCGGTCCATGCTCGTGATCGAAGTGGTACGCGGTGACATCACCCGCGAGGACGTCGACGCCATCGTCAACGCGGCGAACGAGTCGCTGCTGGGCGGCGGTGGCGTCGACGGGGCGATCCACCGGGCGGCGGGACCGCGCCTGGCACAGGCGGGCGCCGCCCTCGCGCCGTGCCACCCGGGCGAGGCCGTCGCCACCCCCGCATTCGACCTTGATCCACCCGTACGCCACGTCATCCACACGGTCGGTCCGGTGTGGGAGGGCGGCGGCCACGGCGAAGCCGAGATCCTGGCCTCGTGCTACCGGCGCAGCCTCCAGGTCGCCGACGAGATCGGCGCCCGCAGCGTCGCCTTCCCGGCCATCGGCACCGGCGTCTACGGCTACCCGTCCGACCAGGCGGCGACGATCGCGGTGGCGACGATCAGGGCGACACCCACCGCCGTCGAGCATGTCCGCCTGGTCGCGTTCGACGACGCCACGTACCAGTTCCTGGCGGCGGCGTCGGAGAGCTGAGCCGGCCGCACCGGCGACTTCACCCTGTAGCCGTCCGGTGACGATTCGATCTGGTGATGTTGCCGTTAACATCCCAGGCCCGGCATCGACCGCCTCCGCCCATCTGGGCCAGTGGCCTGATCTCCAGCTCGGGCATGCCCCCTTCGGGCCTTGACGCGACTTCAATGTTAACGTAAACATTGATGTCGGTCGCTACATCGGCCGCCGCTGCTGGAGGGTGGACGCAGTGGAGCATTGACGCCTCCCGGCTGCCGGTCGTCCGTGGTCGCGACGAGCCCGTCCCGGCCGTCGAACCCGCCCCCAGAAGGACCGCCATGATGTCGTCCGCTCCCCCGTCACGAAGCCCTTCGCCACGAAGCCCCTCCCTGCGACGCCGGGCCGCGCTCCTCACCCTGGTCACGACCGTCGCGGCCGCCGGCGTGGCCGTCACCGTCCGCTCCGCATCGGCGGCCGTGGTGGACACCTCGGCCTGGTACGTACTGACCGCGCGCCACAGCGGCAAGGCCCTTGAGGTGTATGACCGTGCCACCACGGACGGCGCGCGGATCGTCCAGTGGCCCCGCAACGACGGAACCTGGCAGCAGTGGCAGTTCGTCGACGCCGGCGGCGGGTGGTACCGCCTGCGCGCCCGGCACAGCGGCAAGGTCCTCGACATCCGTGACTCCGCCACCACCGACGGCGCCGAGGTCATCCAGTGGGCCGATCGGAACGCCGCCAATCAACAGTTCCGGCTCGCCGACTCGGCGGGCGGACACGTCCGACTGATCAACCGCAACAGCGGCAAGGCGCTCGACGTCTGGGAGCACTCCACCGCGGACGGCGCACGGGTCAGCCAGTTCACCGACCTCGACGGCGCCAACCAGCAGTGGCAGCTCATCCGGGTGGCGGGCCCCACGCCCACGACTCCACCGGCCGGCACTCCGGCTCCCACCGGAACCCCGACCACACCGCCGGCGGCGTACCCGATGCCGGGCCGGGTGACCGGCGACGTCGGGGTGCACGATCCCACGATCGTGCGCCGCGACGACGGCAGTTACCTGTTGGCGCACACCGGGGACAACATCGCGCTGAAGACCTCGCCCGACCGGACCGCGTTCCGCAACGCCGGTGCGGCGTTCCCCGGGGGCGCGCCGTGGACCACCACGTACACCGGCGGCAGCCGCGATCTGTGGGCACCGGACCTGTCGTACCACGACGGTAGATACTGGCTGTACTACTCGGCCTCGACGTTCGGCTCGAACCGGTCCGCGATATTCCTGGCAACCAGCCCGACGGGCGCGTCCGGCTCCTGGACCCACCAGGGCCTGGTGGTCGAGTCACGGACCTCGGACAATTTCAACGCCATCGACCCGAACCTGGTCGTGGACTCGGCCGGACGGTGGTGGCTGAGCTTCGGCTCGTTCTGGTCCGGGATCAAGATGATCGCGTTGAACCCGAGCACCGGGATGCGGGCCGACACCACCCTGCACAGCATTGCCGGGCGCGGCGGTGGAGCCATCGAGGCACCGGTCATCGTCCGGCGTGGCTCCTACTACTACCTGTGGGTGTCCTTCGACCGCTGCTGTCAGGGAGCGTCGAGCACGTACCGGGTCGTGGTGGGCCGTTCCACCAGCATCACCGGACCGTACCTGGACCGCGACCTCACGCCGATGACCTCGGGCGGCGGCACCCAGGTGCTGGCGGGACACGGCGGCATCCACGGCCCCGGTCACCAGGCGGTCCTGGCCGACGCCGACGGGGACGTGCTCGTCTACCACTACTACGCCGACAACGGCGCCTCCCTGCTCGGCATCAACCTCATCGGCTACGACGCGGCCGGCTGGCCGTTCGTGTACTGAGCCGGAAGGACTTCCCCTCATGCGCAAGCAACAGCTTCGCGGCGTTCTGGCCGCCGGGGTGGTCACCGTGCTCACGGCCGTGGGCACCGCCGTCGCGACACCCGAGGCGTCGGCCGCCACGGTCCAGCCCGACGTCCCGTACGTCCTGGTCAACCGGCACAGCGGCAAGGCCCTGGACGTGTACGACCTGGCCACGAACGACGGCGCCCCGATCAACCAGTACGCGCGTAACGACGGCGCCTGGCAGCAGTGGCGGTTCCTCGACTCCGGCGGCGGCTGGTACCGCCTCCAGTCCGCGCACAGCGGCAAGGTGCTCGACCTGCCCACCGCCGACGACGGCATCCAACTCGTGCAGAACGCCGACCGTAACGACGCCCGGCAGCAGTTCCGGCTCGCCGACTCGGCCGGTGGGCAGGTCCGGCTGATCAACCGCAACAGCGGCAAGGCGCTGGACGTGTGGGAGTGGTCGACGGCCGACGGGGCCAAGGTTTCGCAGTACCAGGATCTCGACGGCGCCAACCAGCAGTGGCAGTTGGTGCCCCTGGGCGGCACCGCCCGGACCTTCGCCAACCCGATCAAGCGCAACGGCCCGGACCCGTGGCTCCGGTACCACAACGGCTCCTACTATCTGGCCACCACGACGTGGAACTCCACCATCACCATGCGGCGCTCCTCGACGCTGGCCGGGCTCGCCACGGCCGCCGATCAGGTGATCTTCAACCTGTCCGGCCGGCCCAATGGCTGCTGCCACATGTGGGCGCCGGAGTTCCACCTGCTCGACGGCCCCAACGGTCCGCGTTGGTACTTCTACTACACGGCCGGACAGAACGTCCCGGACTACAACCCGACCCAGCGGCTGCACGTCCTGGAGTCCGCCGGCACGGACCCGATGGGTCCGTACACGTTCAAGGCCGACCTGGGCGACGACTGGCAACTCGACGCCAGCGTCCTCCAGGTCAACGGCAGCCTCTACCTGATGGGCACCTACGGCGGCGACGGCGCCGGGCAGAGCAACTTCATCCAACGGCTGACCAACCCCTGGACACTCAGTGGGCCGCGGGCCCGGCTCAGCTCGCCCACCCTGTCCTGGGAGCGGCAGACCGGCGCGGTGAACGAGGGCCCCGAACCGCTGTACCACAACGGCAGGGTCATGGTCGTGTACTCGGCCTCGGCCTGCTGGGGTCCCGACTACAAGCTCGGTCTGCTCACGCTGACAGGCAGCGACCCGATGAACCCGACGCACTGGACGAAGAAGGCGACGCCGGTGTTCCAGCGCAGCGACGCCAACGGCGTCTTCGCCCCCGGCCACAACGGCTTCTTCAAGTCGCCCGACGGTACCGAGGACTGGATCGTCTACCACGCCAACGAGTCGGCCGGCGGCGGCTGCGACATGAACCGCTCCACCCGCGCCCAGAAGTTCACCTGGAACGCCGACGGCACCCCCAACTTCGGCACACCCGTACGGCTCGGCGTGACCCTGACCGCGCCGTCCGGCGAGTGACCGGCAGACCCACCCGGGCAGCCAGCTGGGGAACGGCCTGAGCCCCGCTGGAACAGATCGATGAGGGCCTTTCGGCTATCGGAACCTTCTGACATCATCCAGCGACATTGTTGAAGATTATGACCGTGGAGGACTGGATGCGTTCCCGCCTGACGAGTCTCCTCAGCGTCGCCCTGCTGGCGACCGCCGCGTTCCTGGTTCCGGCGTCGCCCGCCGCCGCCGCACCGTCGTTCCGGACGCCGTTCCCGTGCAACCAGACGTGGTCCGGTCAGACCCGCACCACCCACAGCCCGCAGTACGCGATCGACTTCAACCGGGCCGGCGACCACGGCATGCCGGTCAAGGCCAGCGCACCGGGCACCGTGGACGTGGTCGCCAACCTCGGCGACACCAGCTACGGCCGATACGTGCGGATCAACCACGGCAACGGGTACACCACCTACTACGCCCACCTGAGCGGGTTCAACGTCTCGGTCGGCCAGTCCGTCGGCTACGCCACGACCATCGGGTACGTGGGCAACAGCGGCGGCTCCTCCGGCTCGCACCTGCACTACGAGCAGCGGCTGAACGGCAGCGACATCAAGGTGCGGTTCAGCGGCAACCTGGCCCTCTACTTCGGGACGCGGAACTACACGCGTACCGCCGGCTGCTGATCCAGAGCGGGTGGTCCAATGATCGAAGGCGGGTTCCCGGTCGACCGAGAACCCGCCTTCGACCTGCTGCTCCGCGGTGGAGTCGAGGAGATTCGAAGAGTCAACGGTTCCAAGCCGCGACAGCGGACTCAGCGCTGGCGGGCCCGGGCGTGCAGGGCGGCCCGCAGTGCCGGTCCGAAGATCCGGCGTACCTCCGCCGAGGGCAGTGCGGCGATGGGTTGGATCGGGTTCAGGTACCGCGTGAAGATCAGGCCGCCGATCACACCGACCGCGGCGGTGGCGCGCTCGGTCGCGTCGGGGCCGCCGAGAAATTCAGCGATACGGACGAGTAGCTCACTTTCCAGGTACCCGCGGAAGGCGCGCATCGTGTCGTCGTCCTGCAACGCCATGCGGTTCTCGGTGGGCGCGGTGGCGTCCCACAGGCTCGTGACGGCGGTGAGGAGCCGGTCGGCGAGGCCAGCCTGGTCACCCTGCAGAGCGTGGTCGAGAGTGGTGGACTCGACGCACAGCAGGTTCAGCGACTGGCCGAAGAGGCCCTGCTTGGAGCCGAAGTAGTAGCTGATGAGCGCCGAGTCGACGCCCGCCGCGGCGGCGACCGCGCGGACCGTCGTGCCCTTGTAGCCGTGCTTAAGGAACAGCTCGCGGGCCGCCTCGGTGACGCGGGCCTTGGTGTCGGGGTTGCCGCGGGGTCGACCGCGCGTTTTATTCATCAAGGTTGAATATTGCCCTCTTCCTGCGCACCGTCAACGCCATCAACCCCACGACAGGGAGAGGCACATGCGTATCGTCGTCTTCGGCGCCACCGGCCCGACCGGCCGTCAGCTCACCGGGCAGGCCCTGGCCGCCGGCCACGAGGTCACCGCCGTCACCCGCCGCGCGGGCAGCATCCAGCCCCGCGCCGGCCTCACCGAGGTCACCGCTGACGTCGGCAACCCCGATGCCGTCGAACGTGCGGTCGTCGGCAGCGACGCCGTCCTGTCCAGTCTGGGGGTCCCGCTGTCCCCGAAACCGATCACGGTGTACTCCCAGGGCAACGCGAACATCGTGGCTGCCATGCAGCGTCACGGGGTGAAGCGGCTCGTCACGGTCAGTTCCAGCGTCATGGATCCGACGTGGCGACCGACCGGCGAGTTCTTCTTCAACAACGTCGCGGACCCGCTGGTCAACCGCAGGATGGGCCGCACCGCGCACGAGGACATGCGCCGGATGGAGGCCCTCGTCGGCAACAGCGACCTGGACTGGACGATCGCCCGGCCGTCGGGGCTGTTCGACCACCCGACGGTCACGCGCTACCACGTTTCCGAGAACGTCGCGGACGGGCTGTTCACGGCTCGGGCCGATCTGGCAGCGAGCATGGTGGCGCAACTGTCCGACGACCGGTTCGTGCGGCGGGCGATGGCGGTGATCACCACCGAGGTCAGGCCGAGCATCGTGGGCCTGATCTGGCGCGAGGCCGTCGCGAAGAAGAAATGACATCACCCGCACGTCGCGGAGCCGTGGTGAAGTCGCCGTCGGCGCGGGCTGCGGCGTTCCTCGCCGAGCCGCACCTGTGCACGCTGACGACGCTGCGGCCGGACGGCTCGCCGCATGTCACGGCCGTCCGGTTCACCTGGGACCCGGTCGCCGGCGTGGCCCGGGTACTGACCGTCGCGTCCAGCCGCAAGGCCCGCAACGTAACGCGCCGCCCCGGCGCCCGCGTCGCGGTATGCCAGGCCGAGGGGTTCCGCTGGATCACCCTCGAAGGCACCGCGACCGTGTACGACGATCCGGCGCGGGTCGCCGAGGGTGCACACCGCTACCTCGACAGATACCTGTCCGCGCCGCCAGCCCCACCCGACCGCGTCGTGATCGACATCGTGGTCGACCGCATCCTCAGCCTCAACCTCTGAAAGGTCACGTCATGCCTGCCACTCGTGTTCTCGACTCGACAATGTTCCACCGGGAGCTCGGCGCCGGACGCCCGATCGTGTTCCTGCACGGCAACCCCACCTCCTCGCACCTGTGGCGGCACATCATGCCGGCGGTCAGCACCGGCCGACGGCTCGCACCGGACCTCATCGGCATGGGCGAGTCGGGCAAGCCCGTTCTCGCATACACCTTCGACGACCACGCGCGATATCTGGACGCCTGGTTCGACGCGCTCGGCCTGGACGAGATCGTGCTGGTCGGACATGACTGGGGCGGCGCGCTCGCGTTCGACTGGGCCGCGCGGCATCCCGGCCGGGTGCGGGGCCTGGCGTTCATGGAGACGATCGTGAAGCCCATGGCGTGGGAAGAGTTCCCCGAGAGCGGCCGCGACCTGTTCCGGTCGATCAAGACACCGGGCGTCGGCGAAACCATGATCCTCGAAGACAACGCGTTCCTCACCCAGATGCTGCCGTTCACCGTCGCCAGCGGACTCAGCGACGACGATCTCAAGGTGTACCTGGAGCCGTACCCGACACCGCAAAGCCGCAGGCCCCTGCTGCAATGGCCTCGGTCCATGCCCCTCGGCGGTGACCCCGCCGACGTGGTGGCCAGGGTCGAGCGGTACGACGCCTGGCTGGCCACGAACGCCACCACGCCGAAGCTGCTGCTCGCCTTCCAACCCGGCCCCGGGGCGATGATGGGACCGGAGATGCTCGACTGGTGCGCGAAGAACATCGCCGGGCTGGAAATCGCGTACCTCGGCCCCGCCGGGCACCATGCGCCCGAAGACCAGCCGGAAGCGATCGCGGCGGCGGTACACGACTGGGCGAACCGGCACGGGCTCCTGTGACGCACACCCCTCCGCCCGATCCATGGGCGGAGGCGTGGCGGGATGGCACGTCGCACCGGCGAAGGTCGCTCTGCCGCAAGGCGAACAGGAACGGTGATAGGCCGTCGTGAGGTCGCTCGACCCGGCTGCTCGCCTCAGCGCCGCCGGAGTCGGACGCAATAGCGCGTCCGGGCGGCAGACTCCCACCGGTAGTGCACCTCCTGGATTTGCCTGTCGTTCCCGTACAGGGCAACGGAAGCAAGATCACCCAAGTGTTCCAAGGCTCCCCGATGCTGCTTCGCCTCAAGCACATCGGCGACGCCGCCCAGGTAGTTGGTCGCGTCCGACGGCGGCTCGGTGGGGCTCTCCAGCGAAACATCCAGCGTGAGCGGCCCGTCCGGGAAGGGCGGCTTCTGACCTTCACCGAGGGCATCTCTCGCAGCCTCAAGCAGTGCTGACACCCGGTCGGCGTAGACATGACCCGAGGCGAGCATGGACTTGGCTTCGTTCTTGGCCGGAGGTAGTCCCTGCACCACGAGGCTGATTTCGCTCATTGCCACACTCTCTGCCTTCACCGGCAGTGCTTCAAGTACGGCGGCCCGCCGATCAGGCGACAGCCCTAGCTGCTGCACAAGATCGAAAAAGGCCGTCTCCGACTGGCGGAAACGGCCTGAACTGGGTGGAGTTGAGGGGATTCGAACCCCTGACCCCCTCGATGCGAACGAGGTGCGCTACCGGACTGCGCCACAACCCCTCCGCCGGCGGACCGGCATCGGTCCCACCCGGCTTTCACCGGGCGGGCCGGCGCCAAGGTTAACAGGTTCACCGCCCCCGCCGCGAATCCACCCCCCGCGCGCCGAGATCTTGGCACGGAACGGCCCCAGGGGACCGTGAGCCACCAAGATCTCGTAGAAGGACCCCCGGCGGCCCACGGGCGCGAAAATCAATGGACATCGTGGGCACCGGTGAGCAGCGTGGGGCACATGCGACAGGAAGACGTCTGGAACGACGACACCGCCCGCCGCTACGACACCCCCGGCACCGGCATGTTCGCCCCCGAGGTGCTGGGGCCGACCGTGGACCGCCTCGCCGAACTGGCCGATGGCGGGGCGGCGCTCGAATTCGCCGTCGGCACCGGCCGGGTGGCCGTTCCGCTCGCCGCGCGCGGGGTGCCGGTCAGCGGCATCGAGCTGTCCCGCCCAATGGTGAAGCAGCTCCGGACGAAGGCGGATGAAGCGGCCATTCCGGTGGTGGTCGGGGACATGGCGACCGCCACCGTCCCGGGCGAGTTCTTGCTGGTCTACCTGGTCTACAACACGATCTCGAACCTGCTCACCCAGGCCGGGCAGGTGGCCTGCTTCCGCAACGCCGCCCGCCACCTCGCCCCGGGCGGCCGGTTCGTGATCGAGCTGTGGGTGCCGGAGCTGCGCAAGCTCCCACCGGGCCAGGAGGCGACGGTCTGGTCGTCCCAGCTGGGGTACATCGGCCTGGACACCTACGACGTGCTGCACCAGCGGGTCGTGTCGCACCACTTCCAGTTCGACGAGAGCACGCACGCCCGGCTGTTTCGGTCGCCGCACCGCTACATCTGGCCGGCGGAGCTGGACCTGATGGGCCAGCTGGCCGGGTTCGAGCTGGAGAGCCGGCACGCGGACTGGTCCGGCGCCGAGTTCACCGCCGACTCGCGGTCCCACGTCTCCGTCTACCGCCTGCCAACCCCGAACTGACGCACCCCGGCGCGGCCCCGCCAGGCCGGCCGCCGGCCACGAACGTTGCGCGGCAGGCCCCGCGTCAGGCCGAGTGGGAGCCGCGGCCGGACTGGTAGGGGCGGCCACGCAGGCCGCCCGAGCGGCGGTAGGAGACCGAGCCGCCGTTGGCCGCCGCCGGCAGGTCCGCCGGGCGGTCCAGGCCCATCGCGGCGCGGCGTACCACCTCGCGCTGGGCCGCCAGGCGGCGCTGCGCCTCGCGGCGGGCCGCCGCCCGGCGGGCCTGCTCCCGCCGCACCTCGGCCTGCCGGGCGGCCAGCCACGCCGCCTCGCGGGCCTGCGCCCGCCGCCGCCGGCGATCCGCCACCGCCAGCCGCCGCAGGTGTACGACGTACGCGACCAGCAGCGCGGCGGTGACCCCGAAGCTGACCCAGAAGCCGGGGCTGACCACGATCACGCCGATGAGCTCGACGAAGTTGAGCAGCAGCAGCGCGGCGAGCACCCGGCGGCGCCGGTAGACGGCGGGGGCGTGCTGTCGGCGGGGCGGCGGCCGACGGCGGCCCTTGCGGGGGGCCGGCGGCACGGCGCGCAGCCGCTTCGACCGACGCGCGGCGGGGGGCGCGGAGACCGGCGCGGAGAGCCCACCCGTGTTCGCGTCCTCACTCAGGGTGATGACGAGGCTGCGGGGCGGGTGCACCGGGCGGCGCCCCGGCACAGTGCGGCGCCGCCGGCGGCGCTGGAGCACCCGCGCCGTCGACTGCGCCCGCTCCGCCACCAGCCGCTCGGTGGCGTCGTACCGGCGAACCAGCGCCGGAGCGAGGGCGAGCAGACCGGCGGCGGCGAGGACGGCGAGGAGCACCGAGGTCGGCACCCTCACCCCTCCCGTCACCGAATTCGGAGCAACCGCCGCCCGGCCGCAGGATCTTCCACCGATGGTGGTCGGGTGCGCGGATCGTACGGGTGGAGCAGCGCTTGCCACAGCTTGCAGTTACTTGAGGTTACGGGCCGTGGACGCGGATGCTGACACGCCGCGCCGATCCCGTGCGTGGGACGGCTCACCCCGTGGTGGCGCGGACCCGGTGCCAGCGGGCCAGCAGCCCACCCTCGGCGGCGACCTCCTCGCTGGTCATCGCGTATCCGATGTGATCCCGCCACGCACCGTCGATGTGCATGTAGCGCACGTGGTACGACTCCTCGCGGAAGCCCAGCTTCTCCACCACCCGCCGCGACGGCCGGTTCTCGGGGCGGATGTTCACCTCGACCCGGTGCAGCCCACCCACGCCGAACGCGTGGTCGACCGCGAGCGCCAGCGCGGTGGGGATGACGCCGCGACCGGCCACCCGGGAGTCCACCCAGTAGCCCACGTACGCCGAGCAGAACGCCCGCCGCACGATGCTGCCCACGTTGAGGTGGCCGACCAGCCGCTCCCGGCCGTCCTCGCGCAGGCAGACGGCGAAGGGCATCCCCTCGCCGGTGCGCGCCGAACGGCGCTGGTCGCGGTACACCCAGCGGAACGCGGCCGGCGAGTTCAGCTCGTACCAGCTGCCCGGCAGGGACGACTCCCACGGCGCGAGCCACTCCCGGTTGGCGCGGCGTACCTCCGACCACGCGGCGGCGTCCGAACGTCGGTAGGGCCGCAGCAGCACCGGCCCGTCGGCCAGCACCGCCGGCCACCCCGGCGCCCGCCCGACCCCGAACAGACTCACCAACCAGACCTTCCGCTCACGACCGACGAAACCGATGCCCGGGCCGCGCTCACCGGGCCGCCCCTCCGTTCGCGACCGCGGGGCTCGCAAGCTCACTCCTCGCGCTCACCGGGCTGACCTTCCGTTCGCGACTGCGGGGCTCGCAAGCTCACTCCTCGCGCTCACCGAGCTGACCTTCCGTTCGCGACTGCGGGGCTCGCAAGCTCACTCCTCGCGCTCACCGGCGCCGGTCCAGCAGGAGGACGTCCACCGTGGATCCGGCCGCCGCGGTGGTCACCCGCTCGCCGAGCACCATCAGCCCGTTCGCCTCTGCCAGCCCGGAGAGGGTGTACGGGCCACCGTTGAGCGGCTGCACCGTGTAGCCGCCGCCGCGCCGCTCGGCGACGTGCGCGGGACGGAACTCGCGCAGCCCCACCGGGGACGAGATCGTCTCCAGCAGGTGCGCGCGGACGCTGGGCCGGAACACCGGCTCCGCCCCGGCCAGCAGGTTGATCGCCGGGCGGGCCAGCACCTCGAAGCCGATCAGGGCCGAGCCCGTGTCGCCGGGCAGGCAGACCACCGGCACCTCCTCGGCGCCGACCGTGCCGAAACCGAGCGAGGTGCCGGGATAGAGCGCGACCTCGGTGAAGGTGACCGGACCGGCCCGGCTGCCCTCCCGCCGGGAGAGGATCCGCCGCACCATGTCGCCCGGCCCGGTGCCGGTGCCTCCGGTGGTGATGATCAGGTCGGCGCGCAACGTCTGGTCCTCCAGCAGCCCGCGCAGCCCCTCCGGATCGTCGTCGCAGATGCCCACCCGGTACGCCAGGGCGCCCACCTCGGCCGCGGCGGCGGTCAGCGCGTGCGAGTTGGCGTCGACCGTCTGGCCGGGCTGGCTGCCCCGGCCCACGTCGACCAGCTCGTCGCCGGTGGCCACGATGACCACGCGGGGGCTGGGACGGACCACGACGTGCCCGATGCCGGTGGCGGCGAAGACCGCCACCAGCGCCGGCGAGACGTAGGTGCCGGCCCGGGCCAGCAGGGTGCCGGCGGGCAGCTCCTCGCCGGCCCGGCGCACCCCGTACCCCCGTTTGGGCACGCGGAAGATCTCCACGGCGGCCATGCCCTGGTCGGTCCACTCCACCGGCACGACCACGTCCGCGGCGAGCGGCAGCGGCGCCCCGGCGGCGACGGAGAAGCAGGCGCCCGGGGTGAGCCGCACCGGCCGCCAGCTCGCCGCGCCGAGGTCGCCGACGACGTTGAGCCGGACGGTGCGCCCGCCCGGCCCGCCGGACTGGGACGGGACGTAACCCACGCCCCGACCGCCTCCGGAGATGTCCTCCCAGCGGGCCGCGTACCCGTCCACGGCCGACTGGTCGAAGGCCGGGAAGGAGTGCGGCGCGACGACGTCCTCGGCGAGGACGTTGCCGTGCGCCTGGGTGAGGTCGAGGTCGAGCGGAGGCAGCGCGCGTAACCTGCGCAGCACGCTGCCCAGGTATTCGGCGAGCGGCGTCAACTCGTTCGCGGCCGCCTCGGCGTCGGCCGACGCTGTCATGTACCAGTCACGCCCGACGCGTCGGAGTTGACGAACTCGGCCAGCCACTTGCGGAACTCGGCGCCGAGGTCGTCGCGCTCGGCGGCGATCTGCACCACGGTCTGGAGGTAGCCCAGCGGCATGCCGGTGTCGTAGCGGGTGCCCCGGTAGACGATCGCGTGCACCGGGGTGCCCTCGCTGCGCAGCAGCTCCATCGCGTCGGTCAGCTGGATCTCCCCGCCGCTGCCCGGCTTCGTCCGCCGGATCGCGTCGAAGATGGTGCTCGGCAGCACGTAGCGGCCCAGCACGGCGAGGTTGCTCGGGGCGTCCTCCGGCTTGGGCTTCTCCACCATGCCGGTGACCCGGACGACCTCGCCGATGTCGGACAGCTCCGCCTCCGCCGGCTCCACCGAGGCGATGCCGTAGCGCTTCGTCTCGGCCGGGTCGACCTCGAAGAAGGCCAGCACCACGCCGCCGGTGCGCGCCTGGAGTTCCAGCATGGCCGGCAGCAGCGGCTCGGACGGCTTGACGAACTCGTCGCCCAGCAGCACCGCGAAGGGCTGGTCGCCGACGTGCGACTCGGCGTAGCCGACGGCGTGGCCCAGGCCGAGCTGCTCGGGCTGCCGGCAGGTGTAGATCTCGGCCAGCTCGCTGGGGCCGCGCACGGCGGCCAGCCGCTCGTTGTCGCCCTTCGCCTCCAGCCGTGCTTCCAGGTCGGGGCGGCGGTCGAAGTGGTCCACCATCGAGGTCTTGCCCCGCCCGGTGATCAGCAGGACGTCGCCGATGCCGGCCTGGGTGGCCTCCTCGACGATGTACTGCAGCACCGGCCGGTCGACCACCGGGAGCAGCTCCTTGGGCACCGCCTTCGTGGCCGGCAGGAACCGGGTGGCCAGACCGGCGGCCGGGATGACGGCCTTGACCGCGCGGGAGCGACCGGTTGCGGCGGTCGCCGATGAGGGGTTCGCTGAGTGCTCCGACATGTCGCGAGACTATCGGCCACGGCTCTGTCGTGGAGGGTGAGGACCGGAAGACGCGCCGCCGCAGGGACGCGGCCGCACCGGGTCGGGCGCGGCCGGCACGCTCCCCGGGGCGGCGTCGGCCGGATCGGCCGGTTCGGGGCGTGCCCGCCCCGGCTGGCGGGGAGCGCCGGCACGCGGCAGGCCGTCCTCGGGGGTGACCGCCGTGGGCGGAACGGGGATCTCCCGCGTCGGCGGTCCGGCCCGCTCCTCGGCGATCCGCCAGGTGTCCCGGCCGGCCGCCTTGGCGGCGTAGAGGGCGTCGTCGGCGGCGTCCAGTACCTGCTGGCCGGTGCTGCCGTGGTCGGGGTGCACCGCGATACCGATGGAGACGGTGACTCCGATGGCCACGGCTGCCCCGCCGTGCCCGTCGGCGGCGATCGGGGCGCCCCGGATCGCCGCGCCGAGCCGCTCCGCGACGATGGCCGCGCCCCGGGCGTCGGTCTCCGGCAGCAGCAGCACGAACTCCTCGCCGCCCTGCCGGAAGGCGAGGTCGACCTCGCGGATCTCGCCGCGCACCCGGCGGGCGAACTCGGCCAGCACGGCGTCCCCTGCCGCGTGCCCGTACGTGTCGTTGACGTCCTTGAACCGGTCCAGGTCGAGGGCGAGGACGCTGAGCATCCGGCCGAACCGGCTCGCCCGCTCGACCTCCCGGCGGATCGACTCCCGCAGGTAGCGGTAGTTCCACAGCCCGGTGAGCGGGTCCGTCAGCGAGAGCCGTTGCGCCTCCTCGTGCACCCGGACGTTGTCCACCGCCACCGCGGCGTGGCCGGCGAAGGTGCGCAGGGTGACGAGGTCGTCGTCGTCGAACTCGTCCGCGCCGAGCCGGTCGTAGAGGGCCAGCACGCCGAGCGCCCCCGCCGGGGCGGCCGGCTCCACCCCGGGGCGCGGGGCCGGCCCGTCGCGGGCGGTGGCGTCGGGCGGGCCCGCCGTGCCGGGGGCGGCGAACGGCACGGCGATGTACGTCCGGCAGTGCGGCTCCCCCGGCGGCGCGGCGGAGGGCTCCACCCGGCCCCGGCGCGGCTCCCCGGTGGCCGCGACGGCGCCCACCACGCCGCTGCCCAGCGGCACCCGCAACGGGCCCGAGCGTTCGTCCTCCGGGTCGGGCGCGTCCAGCCCCTCGGTGCACTGCGCGACGAGCACTCCGCCGTCGTCGACCAGCAGCACCGCCCCGGCCCGGGCGCCGGTCGCCGCGATCGCGCTGTGCAGGATCACCCGCAGGATGCGTTGCAGGTCGTGCGTGCTGGCCAGGGTGTCCCCCAGCACCGCGAGGTGCCCGCGCAGCTGGTCGCGGCTGCTGGTCAGCGCCGCCACGTAGGTGCCCGTCTCGCGGGTCATCCGGTTGAACGCGCCGGCCAGCCGGCCGATCTCGTCCCGGCTGCGCACCGGCACCCGGGCGGTCAGGTCGCCGCGCGCCACCCGGTCCACCGCGCCCGCCAGCTCGACCAGCGGGCGGGTGGTCACCCGGGCCAACCGCCAGGCGGCCACCACGGCCAGCAGGGTCGCCACCAGCACCGCCGAGCCCAGTGCGACGTACAGGCCACGTGGTCGTTCGCTGGGAACCGAGAGCACCAGCGGCAGCGGCTGCCCGGAGGACGGGCCGACCAGACGGACGTACCGGCCGTCGGGGGTCTCGGTGACCCGCTCGCCGTGCAGCGTGTCGGCGGCGGCGAGCACGGCGTCGCGTACGCCGGTCGACTCGGTGCTGTGGGCGAGCCGGACGGGCGCCGCGGCGTCGTCGATCAGGGTGACCGCCACCCCCGTCACGGCCGCGAGGCGCGCCACGAAGGCCGGGTCGACCGGCTGCGCGGCGGTGACCGTGCCGAGCGGCCCGCCGGCCCGGTCGCGCAGGTCGGCCCGGGCCGCGAGCGCCCGCACCGGCCCGGCGGCCGGCGGGTCGGCGCAGTCCCGCCAGGGCGCGGCGGGGCCGCCGGGGCTGGCGTAGGTGACCCGGCCGGTGACGTCGGCGACCCGCACGGCGGCGGCCAGGCCACGGCGGATCACCTGGCTCGCGGCGGCGGGCCGGTCGCCGGCCAGGGCGACCGCGTCGGCGGCGGCCCGCAGCTGCTGGCAGAGGGCGTCGACGGAGGTGCGCACGGTCGAGGCGGCCACGGCGAGCCGCTCGGTGGAGCGGCTCGAGTCGACCGCCGCCACGGTCGCCCCGACGAACATCACCCCGAGCACCACCGGGCCGAGCGCCACCGCCAGGAAGGCTGTGGTCAACCGCCCGCGTAGCGTCACTCGGTCCCCCCGGAAGTTCCGCCGCCGTTGCTTGCGATGCTGACACAGAGCCACCAGGCGACAAACGTTGCGTCAGGAGTGTTGCGTGCCCGATTTTTCTGATGGAGCGGAAGAGGCGAAGCGGGATGTGCGCGCCGCCGTGCTCGCCCGCCGCCGGGAGCTGAGCGCGCCGCGGCGGGCCGACGCCGCCGGGCGGGTCCAGGCCGAGCTGGTGGCTCTCGTACGCCGCCTGCGCCCGCTGCGGATGACGGCGTACGTGCCGGTCGGCTCCGAGCCGGGCGGGCCCGACCTGCCGGCGGTGCTGCACGCGGCGCTGCCGCCGGGCGGGGAACTGCTGCTGCCGGTGCTCCGCGACGACCTCGACCTGGACTGGGCGGCCTGGAGCGGGCCGGCCGGGCTGGTGGCCGCCGGGCGGGGGATGCGCGAGCCGGCCGGGCCGCGACTGGGCCGGGCGGCGGTCGCCGGGGCGCAGCTGGTGGTGCTGCCCGCGCTGGCGGTGGACCGCCGGGGGCTGCGGCTGGGCCGGGGCGGCGGCTCGTACGACCGGGCGCTGGCCCGGGTGCCCGCGACCGCCCTGACCGTGGTCCCGCTGCACGACGGCGAGCTGGTGGAGGCCCTTCCCGCCGAGCCGCACGACCAACCGGTACGCGCGGTCGTCACGCCCGCCGACGGCCTGCGTACGCTGGACGCCGCCCCGGGGGGCGTGGCGGGTGTCGCGCCCCACACTTCCGCTGGACGAATCCGGGGGCGATGACGCACCATTGGCACTCGAATACGTCGAGTGCCAACCGGCCGTGGCCAGATCCGGAGGAGAACGTGCCCACGTACCAGTACGCCTGCACCGCGTGCGGCCACCAGCTCGAGGCGGTGCAGTCCTTCTCCGACGCACCGCTGACCGAGTGCCCGGCGTGTGAGGGACGGCTGCGGAAGGTCTTCAACTCCGTCGGCATCGTGTTCAAGGGCTCGGGCTTCTACCGCACGGACTCGCGCTCGTCCGGCTCGGACAGCGCGAAGACCGGCGCCGCCGCCAAGCCGGCGAAGTCCGACTCGTCCTCCGGCGGTGACTCCGGCTCGTCCGGCGGCTCGTCCGCCGCCTCCCCGTCGTCGGGCTCGTCCTCGTCGTCGGGCTCGGGCGGCTCCACCGGCGGTGGGGGCAAGGCCCCGGCCGCCAGCACCGCCAGCGCCTCCTGACCCACGCCGCACCGGCCCGGGGCCGGCTCCTCGACCGGGGCCGGTTCTCGGGCCGGCCGCGTGTCCACCGGGCGGCGACGCTGTCCACAGGCCGACGCGGGTTGTCCACAGCGGCAGCCGGGCGGCGGTGACCCGTTCAGTCCCAGTGCGGGGGGCGCTCCGCGAGCAGCCAGTCGTCGTTGCCGCCCGAGCGCTCGCCCCAGCCCCGGTCGGTGTCGTCGGCGGTCTGCTCGGGCAGCACCACGAAGTCGTCGCTGAGGTCGACGGCGCGGTCGTCGTCGCCGCGTACCGTCGGCGTGCCCGGATCCTGGGTGATGCTCACGAGCGGCAAGACTAGCGCAGCCACCACCGGCGGGAGCGGCGAACGAACCGCCGGGCCGCCGCGTCCGGCCGGCCGCCGGGCCGGCGCGTTGGTAGCGTCGGACGGCGTGACGACCCCCACCTCCGGCGGCTCCCCGGACGACTACTGGCGGCGGCCCGACGCCCCGCCCGAGCGGCCCACCGGCGCGCCCCCGGGGCCGGCCGCGTCGCCCCCGGCGCGTGGCAGCGGCTACGCGGGCCCGCCCGCGACCACCCCGCCCCCGGCCGGGTGGCGCCCACCGGTGCACCTACGACCGCCACCGCCCCGGCGGCTGCCGCCGCAGGACATGGCGGAACTCGACGCGGCGGAGCAGCGGGCGCAGCGGCTCACGTACGGCGTGGGCACGGTGGCCGGCGTGGTGCTGGTGGTCCTCGTCTGCGTGCTCTGCTCCCGGCTCGTGTTCTGACCGGGGCCCGGTCGCCGGCCTCCCGCGGCCCGTCGGCCCGCCACGACCGGCGGGACGTCAGAGGGTGTTGCCCCAGACGGTCTCGGCCCCGGAGTGCCCGGTCAGGTAGACGTAGACGAGGCTGACGACGCCGAGCGCCACCACGGCGACCGACAGCACCGCGGTCACCCAGGACGGCAGCTTCGGCACCCGCCGGTGCCCGCTCGTCACCGCGAGCAGCAGCAGCGACGCCACGGCCAGCGGCAGCACCCAGCGGAACAGGATGTCGCCGTAGCGCGAGTGCGCGAAGATCTGCTCCACGATCGGGCCCTGCATGCCCCGGGCGACGAACGCGTCCGTCAGCTCCTCCCCCGACTCGACCGCGACGAAGGCCGACACGGGCGCCACCACGGCGAGGATCGCCACCGCCCAGTCCAGCCGTGACCGGAACCGGGGCAACGCCACGTACGCGGCGGAGAGCAGCGCCAGCAGCGGCACGAGCACGACGACCGCGTGCACCACCAGCACGTGGGCCGGCAGACCCAGGATCTCCTTGAACATCCACACCTCCGGCGGTACGGGTAGCGGGGTGCCAGCGTACGGTGCGCCGGTCGACCCGCCCAGTTCGTCTCGATCGACAACACGCGCCCGGAACCGGTCAGGTTCACCGTTGCGCCGTGAACAGGCCCGCCGCCCGCCGCCCGCACCGGCGACCCGGGTTGTGGCCGTCGCCACCCTCTCCCGGAGGCCGGTTGTCGGTCCCCGGCCCGCGTGCTGTCATTGGCACGTGCCCGGTGGCGAGGAACTGCTCCGGTCGAGGGGCCTGCGGGTCACCCGACCGCGTCTCGCCGTGCTCGACGTCCTGGCCGCCGGCGGTCACCTCGAGGTCGACGAGATCACCCGCCGGGTGCGCCAGCGCCTCGACTCGGTCTCCACCCAGGCCGTCTACGACGTGTTGGGCGCGCTGTCGCGGGCCGGGCTGTCCCGGCGCATCGAGCCGGCCGGCAGCCCCGCCCGCTACGAGGCCCGCGCCGGGGACAACCACCACCACGTCGTCTGCCGGGGCTGCGGCGAGATCGCCGACATCGACTGCGCGGTCGGCAGCGCGCCCTGCCTGGACCCGGACATCGCCCACGGGTTCGAGGTCGACGAGGCGGAAGTGACGTTCTGGGGCCTCTGCCCCACCTGCCAGGCCCGCCGCTCCGCCGACGACTGACGGCCGGCGGCTCTCCGCGCGGCGCCCGGCGGCACAGCGTGGCACGCTTGGTCGGTGGACTCCGATGACCTCGGCCTCTTCGGTCCGGGTTCGGTCACGTGGAAGGTGCACGAGGAGCCGATCCTGATCGTCGCCGGCCTGCGTTCGCTCTACCTCCAGTCGTTGCACCCCCGGGCCATGGCCGGGGTCGCCCAGAACAGCAACTACCGCTCCGACGCCTGGGGCCGCCTGGTCCGCACCGCCACCTACGTGGGCACCACCATCTACGGCACCACTGCCGAGGCGGAGGCCGCCGGGCTCCGGGTGCGCCGCCGGCACGCCCGCCTGCGGGCCACCGACCTGTTCACCGGGGAGGAGTTCCGGGTCGACGACCCCGAACTGCTGCGCTGGGTGCACGTCACCGAGGTCGAGTCGTTCCTCGACACGGCCCGCCGGGCCGGGCTGCCGCTGACCGCCGACGAGATCGACGGCTACTACACCGAGCAGCGGCGCTCCGCCGCCCTGGTCGGCCTCGACCCGGCGACGGTGCCGGGCACCGCCGCCGAGATCGCCGACTACTACCGGCGGATCCGTCCGGAGCTGCGGATGACCCGCGAGGCGGCCGAGACCGCGCTGTTCCTCACCGCGCCGCCGATCCCGTGGAAGCTCAGCCTGCCCGCCCGGATCGGGCTCAACCTCGGGCCGCCCCGCTGGGCGTACTTCGGCATCGCCGGCACGGCGCTCGCGCTGCTGCCGGCCTGGGCCCGGCGGATGTACGGCGGGCTGGGCCTGCCCACGACCGCGCTCTCGGCCGACCTGAGCGTCCGGGCGCTGCGACTGACCCTCGCCGCGGTGCCCCGCCGGTGGCGGGAGGGGCCGTTGCAGCAGGCCGCCAAGGAACGCGCCGCCCGGCTCGCCGGCACGCCGGCCTGACCGTGCGGGCGCGGGGCCTTCAGTCCTGGCCGGGCACCGCGTCGGCGGCGCGCTCGACGGCCGCCCACGGCTCCTTGCCCGGCGCCTGCGCCCCCACCGGGCAGGTGCGACGGTAGTCGCACCAGCCGCAGCGCGGGCCCGGCGTGGTCGGAAACGCCTCGTCGGGGTCCGCCCCGTCGGCGACCGCCCGCTCGGCGGCCATGATGTCGCGGGCGGTCTCCTCCGCGCGGGTGAGCTGCCGGGCCAGCGACTCCACGGTGTGCTCGTGCGCGGCCACCGTGCCGGTCGGCAGGTGGTGCAGCTCCACCCGGCGGCACGGCCGGCGGAACACCCGCTCGGCGGCGTACGCGTAGAGCGCCAGCGCCTGCGAGCCGCGCGCGTCGTCGGCGTCCAGCCCCGTGCGACCCGTCTTGTAGTCGACGATCACCAGCTCCGGGCCGTCGGGCCCGGGGCGGGAGTCGATCCGGTCGGCGCGGCCGTTGAAGGCCAGCACGGCGGTCTTGACCGCCACCACCCGCTCCACGCCGAGCGGGTCGGCACCGGGCTCCAGGGTCTCGACGTAGGACTCCAGCCAGCCCAGGGCCCGCCGGTAGGCCGCCCGCTCCTGCTCGTCGTCGCGGTAGCCCTCGCGCACCCAGGTGCCCTTGAGCAACGCGGCGAGCGCCTCCGGCCGGCGCTTCTCGGGGCTCAGCGCGTACCAGTTCTTCAGGGCGGTGTGCACGCTCGCGCCGAGGGAGTTGTGCGCCCACGGCGGACCCTTCTGCGGGGCCGGACGGTCGACGTAGGAGTAGCGGTAGCGCCGGGGACAGTCGGCGTAGGCGCCAAGCTTGCTGGGGGTGCAGACGAAGAGCCGCTCCGGCATGCCCTCGAAGCCGAGCTGCTCGGGCTGCTCGCCGCGCTGCCGGGGCGCCCGGCCGCCGCCGGTGGAGGGCCGTCCCGCTGAAGAGGCTCGTCGCACACCGCGATCCTGCCATCCACCCCCGACGGAACCGGCCGCCGGTCAGGTCATGTTGGCGTACTGGGTCACGAACGCGGCCACCGCGTCCGCGATGAGCTGCACCGCGATCGCGGCCAGCAGCAGGCCGGCGATCCGGGTCAGCACCTCGATCCCGCCGGGACGCAGGATCTTGACGATCCCGCCGGAGAACCGCAACACGACCCACACGGTGACCATCACGGCCACGATCGCGACGGCGATGGCCGTGACGTCCGCCCCGCCGTCGGCCTGCTGGACGAAGAGCATGGTGGCCACGATGGCGCCGGGGCCGGCCAGCAGCGGCGTACCCAGCGGCACCAGGGCGATGTTCGAGGTGACCTGCTGGCTCGGGTCGTCGGCCTTGCCGGTCAGCAACTCCAGCGCCACCAGGATGAGCAGCAACCCGCCGGCCGCCTGGAGGGCCGGCAGGTCCACGTGCAGGTAGTCGAGCAGCGTCTGCCCCGCCACCGCGAAGATCACGATCACGCCCAGCGCCAGGGCGACGGCCTGCCAGGCGGCACGGTTACGGTCCCGCGCCGTCAGCGGGCCGGTCAGCGCCAGGAAGATGGGCATCATGCCCGGCGGGTCGACGATCACCAGCAGGGTCACGAAGACCTCGCCGAACAGCTTGGCATCCACGTGATCAACGTAGCCGCGCCGCCGGAGGCGGAAACGCGGATCAGCCGGAAGCGACCTCGGTCACTCCGCCCGCCTCGGCGACGATCCGCTCGTACGCCCCGGGGTCGGTGGTGAACGCCCCGAGCCGGACGGTCTTGTGGGTGCCGTGGAAGTCCGACGAGCCGGTCACCAGCAGGCCCAGCTCGTCGGCCAGGGCCCGCACGTGCGCCCGCTCGGCCGGGGAGTGGTCCTCGTGGTCGACCTCCAGCCCCGCCAGCCCGATCGCGGCCAGGTCGGCGATCAGCTCGTCGGGCGCGATCCGTCCCCGCCGGGTGGCCCGGGGGTGGGCGAAGACCGGCACGCCGCCCGCCGCGCGGACGAGCCGGACCGCGCGGAAGACGTCGATGTCCTCCTTGGGCAGCCGGTAGCGCTCGCCCAGCCAGTCCGGCCCGAACGCCTCCGTGGTGGTGGCCACCAGGCCGGCCCGGATCAGCGCCTGCGCGATGTGCGGCCGGCCCACGGTCCCGCCGCCCGCGCCGGTGAGGATCTCCGGCCAGCTCACGTCGATCCCGTCGGCCCGCAGCAGCGCCACGATCCGCTCGCCCCGCTCCTCGCGGGCGGCCCGCACCCGGGCCAGTTCCGCGACGAGTTCCGGGGCGTCCGGGTCGAACAGGTACGCCAGCAGGTGCAGCGGCAGCGCCGGCTCCTCGCCGTACCACCGGCAGGAGAGCTCCGCGCCCCGGACCAGGCTGAGCCCGGCCGGCAGCGCCGCCAGGGCCGGCGCCCAGCCGGCCGTGGTGTCGTGGTCGGTGATCGCCACGACGTCCAACCCCGACTCCGCCGCCGCCCGCACCAGCTCGGCCGGGCTGAGGGTGCCGTCGCTGGCGGTGGAGTGGGTGTGCAGGTCGATCCGCGGTGCCGCGCTCATCGGCCCGACGCTACCGGCCGGCGGCCCGCCCCGGGCGCGCGGGCGCGGTCAGGGACGGCGGTCGCCGCCCACCGGCACCGCGCGTTCCCCGTCGGGCAGGCCGGTCACGGGCACGGACACGGACACCTCTCCGTCGAGCGCCCGGCTCGCCTCGACCCGCACCAGGGCACCGTCCGCGGCCGGGTAGTGGGCCGTCCCCTGCGGCGTCCACGCCACCGGCCCGGCCACGGGCGAACCGGCCGGGCGGGTCGCCGGTGCGGTGGCGAGCCGGTCCAGGTCGACCAGCAACGCGCGGTCCTGCCGGCCCGCCTTCCCGTTGGCCAGGAGCCACCGCCCGTCGGCGGACACCCCACCGGCTCCGTCGCCGGCCAGCGTCGGCCCGCACCCGGTCCGCACCGGCGCGAGGTTCCGGGCCGGGTCGAGCAGAGCTACACAGGGTCGGCGGGGGGTGCCGGCGGAGACCAGCGCGACCGCCAGCCCGTCGGGGCGGGTGCCGTAGACGTGCAGGGCCGCGTCGCCCGCGCCGCGCGGCGGACCCGCCGCCGGGCGCCACAGGGCGTGACCGGGCCGGTCCGGGTCGAGGCGGACCAGGACCGTGTCGCCGGCGAAGGCGACCGGCGCCGCGTCGGACGGTGCCGGGGTGCGCGCGGCGGCGACGACCTGGGTGCCGACGATGCCCGCGACGACCAGATCCGCCCCCTCCCGCCAGGCGACCTGCCGCCCGTCCGGGCTGAGGACGACGTCCCGCGCCCCGGCCAGCAGCAGGTGCGCCGTGCCGTTCGGCAGCACGACCCAGAGCGACCGGCCGGCCGCCGTCGGCGCGCCCACCACCGCCCAGCCGGCCCCGTCGGGAAGCCGCTGGGCCCGCTCGGCGGCCGTGCCCACGTCGGACAGGGGGAGCCGCTGCCCGTCGGCGGTGACCAGCACGTCGTGGAGGATGAGATCCACCTCGCCCCGGCCCAGGTCGGCCTTCGGGGCGGCAGACAGCTGCGGGGTCGGGTCCGGCAACGGCGAGGCGTACGGGTCGCCGAGCACCACCGTGGGATGGGTGGGTCGCCCGGGCTGCTGCCCCAGCTGCGCCATCCCGGCGCTGACCGTCACGGTGGCCACGGCGGCGAGGGCGATCCCGGTGAGCGTCCGCCGGCGCCGGGACCGGTCGGCCCGCCGGATCGCCAGTCCCGCCGGATCGGCGACGAGCGGGCGCGCGACGGACACCCGGCGGGCGAACGTCTCCCGTAGCGCCTGCGCCAGCTCGTCCTCGGTCACGGCGAATGGACGCGTCGGGCCTTCGGTCCGGTTGTCACCACGGCCGACGGGACGGCTCACCGGTGTTCCCCGGTGCCGGCCGGTACGACCGGGAAGGCGGCCTGCCGGCCGCGCTGCTCGTCGCGGGCGGTACGCGCCCCGGCCCGCGCCCCCGACGCGACGGGCACCGGATCGCCCGCCGACTCGTCGGTCAGCTCGGCGTCCGGCGTACGACGCCCGGTGTCCGACGCCGGAGGCACGGTGGCCGCCGCCGTGGCCGCCTGCGCCGGAGGTTCGGTCGCGGCACCGCCCGGGACGGCGGCGGTGGCGCCTCCCGACCCAGCCGGGACGGCGGCGCCTCCCGACCCGCCCGGGACGGCGGCGCCTCCCGACCCGCCACGGGCGGCGGCGCTGCCCGCCGCGGCCGGCGCGACGAGCGGCGGCCTGGCGTTCGTCGCCGCGACCACGGCCGCCGCGTCCTCGCCCACCACCATCGTCGGCGCCCCGTAGGCCGTCGACCGACGGAACGGCGCGCCGTCGCGGGCCGGCGCGGGACGGTCGGTGCCGCCCTGCGCGGAAGCGGGACGGTCGGCGCCGCCGCGGGCGGGGGTGGACCGGTCGGTGCCGTCGTCCCGGGGCAGGGCCGGGGTCGGGTCGGCCCCGGTCGGCAGGTCGAGAGCGGCCTCGGCGCCCATCCGGCGGCGCAGGGTGCCCAGGGCGCGCGACGTCTGGCTCTTGACCGTGCCCGGCGAGATGCCGAGCAGCGCGGCGGTCTGTGCCTCGGACATGTCCTCGTAGAAGCGCAGCACGAGCACCGCCCGCTGCCGGCTGGGCAGCGCGCTCAGGTGACGCCAGAGCAGGTCCCGGTCGAGCTGCTGCTCGATCTCGTCGATCCCGGCCCGCTCCGGCAGCACGTCGGTGGGGCGTTCACCGTGCCAGCGCCGCCGCCACCAACTGGTCGAAGTGTTGATCATGACCCGGCGGGCGTACGGCTCGATCGCCTCGATCCCGCCGAGCCGCTTCCAGGCCAGGTACGTCTTCGTCAACGCGGTCTGCAACAGGTCCTCGGCGGTGGCCCAGTCCCCGCTGAGCAGGTAGGCGGTGCGCAGCAGGGCGCCGGAGCGGGCCGCGACGAAGTCGCGGAACTCCTCCTCCAAGGGATCCCTGCTCACCACCGGCCACCTCCGCACCCCGTTTCCCTGGCAGGTTGCCATGCCCGGGGTGCCCGGGTCGACGGCGAACGGTGCGCAGTTCCTCCGATGTTCGGACGAAAAGTTTCACGCCCCGTCGTCGGCCTTGGCCTCGTCGGCCTCCTTGCCCAGCCGCGCCTCGACCGCCTGCGGCTCGTACATCTCCTCGACGACGCGCAGGTAGAGCTCGTTGGGGTTGGGCAGGTTCTTGATCTCACGCAGCGCCTGCTCCTGACCGGCGGACTCCAGCACGAACGTGCCGTAGTTGAGCGCCCGGCCGGTCGGGGTCTGCTCGTACTTCATGTCGGTGACCCGCACCAGCGGCATCATCGCGACCCGCCGGGTGATGATGCCGTTGACCACCATCACCCGCTTGTTGGTCAGGATGAAGCGGTCGTACCACCAGTCGGCGACCTTCCAGGCCACCCACCCCATCACGGCGAACCAGAGCAGCACCGCGATCGTGGTGAGCGCGCCCACGTCCTGCCCGGCGAGGAAGCCGGAGAGGTAGCCCAGCACGAAGGTGGCGGCGATGCCGACCAGCAGCGGGGTGGAGAGGTGGATCCAGTGCCGCTTCCACTCGCCCCGGTAGCGCTCGGTCGGGAAGAGGTAGCGGGCCACCAGCGAGCTGGGCTCGTCCTCCAACGGCAGCACCCGACGCGGCGCCATGCCGGCGGCGTCGGCCCGCAGACCGGCCAGCTCGTCCTCGGAGATCTGCGGTGGCTGGTAGCCGGCCTCCGGGTCACGGACCCAGGCCCGCCCGGACCGCCCCTCCCCGGCGTACGCCGGGCCGTCGCCGAAGCCGGCGTCGTCCGAGAGGGAGGGGCCGTCGGAGAGGCCCGGACCGGTGCCGTAGCCCGGCCCGTCGTCGGGACCGATCCGGGGGATCGGCTCCGTGTCTCGATCCCGGCGCTCCCGATCGGGATCGTCGGGATCGAAGGGTGGACCGGAGGGGTTTCCCATCGGCGGCTAGGCGACGAGGCTGGTGAAGAAGTCGCCGAACCCCTGGGCGATGTCCATGATCCCGCCGCCCAGTGACTTGAACACGTCCGCCGCAGAATTTGGCCGATATGCGACGAAGAAGATCAAGAATGCGATTCCGGCCCAGGTGAGGACCTTCTTGACCATGGCGGGCCATCCTCTCGCGCGGCGCCGGGTCCCATTACCGCAGCGGCACCCAGAGTATCAGTGTGGTGTCGTACAGTGAATATCTGCGTCCGTTCTCCGACATTCCGGGATGCCTGTCAAGCCCTGAGGCCCGTCAAGCCTTCCCGTGCAGATACGGAGACGGTGCGCCGTACACGAGTTCGGGCGGTGTCCACTCGGTCAGGTCGTGCAGCACGACATCTTCCGCGAGCAGGTGACCCGCACTCGCCGGCCAGGCTATCGCATGGAGCCACAATCCCCGAGCCTCGCCGGCGTACGCGCTTCGATCCGTCGGCGAGTTCACGAGCCACAGTGGAGTGGGATGACCGGCCACCTTGATCCTGGCCTGCCCGACGTGCTCCGGATGCCCCGGCCCGGGATCGGTCAACGCCTGCGCGAGTTCCGGGCCCGGATCCGGGCCGGCCAGCCCCGCGAACCGGGTGCCCAGTCCGACGCCCGGCTCCTCGGCCACGAAGACCAGGTCCGCGGGGCCCCCGCCGAGCGGCTCCGGTCCGGCGCAGGCGACGGCCGTGGCGCGCACCCCGGTGCGGTCGTCGCCGGCGTACGCCACGCCGGTCATGGTCCAGCCGGTCGGCAGCGGCCACGGGCACCACAGCGGCGTCCTCGGCCGGGTCGGCGGGTCGGCGGCGGCGACGATCCGGTCCACCACGCTGGCCACGATGTCGGCCCCGATGTGCTCGGGCACGTGCAACGGGGAAACCGGCCCGCAGTCCAGGCACCGCGACTCGGTGTGCATCAGGTCCGGCGCCCGCACCGGTCCACCGCATTTCGGGCAACTCACCGCGACACTCACCATCCCACCGTCACCCCCGCACGCCGCCCCGTCAAGCGGAGCGCCCGTTTCGGTGCCGCCGGGCGGCGTCAGGCGGGCCCGCATCGGGCCCGCTCAGCGGTGTCGCCGTACGGCGTCGGGTGGGGACCGTCTCGGGCCCGCTCAGCGGTGGCGTCGGACCGCGTCGGACGGCACCACGTCGGGCCCGCTCAGCCGGGCGGCGGGCCGGCGTGCGTACGGATCCAGGCGTGCATGGCGATGCCGCTGGCCACGCCGGCGTTGATCGACCGGGTGGAGCCGTACTGGGCGATCGAGAAGAGCTGGTCGCAGGCGGCCCGCGCCGGGTCCGAGAGGCCCGGGCCCTCCTGCCCGAACAGCAGGACGCAGCGCCGGGGCAGGGTGGTGCTCTCCAGCGGGCGGGAGCCGGGCAGGTTGTCGATGCCGACGACCGGCAGCTCCCGCCCGGCCGCCCAGGCGACGAACTCCTCGATGGTCTCGTGGTGCCGGACGTGCTGGTAGCGGTCGGTCACCATGGCACCGCGCCGGTTCCACCGCCGGCGGCCGACGACGTGCACCTCGGCGGCGAGGAAGGCGTTGGCGTTGCGGACGACCGTGCCGATGTTGAAGTCGTGCTGCCAGTTCTCGATCGCCACGTGGAAGTCGTGCCGCCGCCGGTCGAGGTCCGCCACCACGGCCTCGCGCCGCCAGTAGCGGTACCGGTCGACGACGTTGCGCCGGTCGCCCTCGGCGAGCAGCTCGGGGTCGTACCGCGGGTCGTCCGGCGGGTCCCCGGGCCACGGTCCCACGCCGACGTCGAGCTGGTCTCCGGTCACGGTCACGCAGGGTACGGCCTGCGGGCCCCGGCCCGGGTCGCCACCCCGGCGCGGCCACCGCCCCGGGCCGGCGCGGACGGACCGGGCGGCGCGAAGACCGGCCCGGGCCGACCGACGCGGGCACCGGGTCGACCGACGCGGAAACCGGGGCGGCTGGCGCGACCGGACCGACCGGGGCGGCTCAGCGCAGCCCCAGCGCCTTGCCGAGCCGGTCGAGGAAGCGACGGTCGGCGGGGGCCGGCGGCAGCCCCGGGGCCCCGGCCGTCGCCGCCCTGCACACCCGGGCCGCCACCGACTGCACCCACTGCCGGTACGCGGCCGAGTCGGCGGGGTCGGCCCGCCGCCGCAGCACCCGGGTCGCGGCCCTGCAGGCGGCGAGCAGGTCCACCACGTCGGTGAGGCGCTCGACGGCGTCGGTCGCCCCGTCGTGCCGGGCGTAGATGGCGGCGACCACCGCGCGTACGAGATCGCTGTCGAAGGCCCGGCCGGCCGCGACCGCGTCCAAACCCGCGAGCCCGGCGGCGACTCCCGGGTGGGGCCGCCCGGGGCCGGGCGCGGCGGCGGCCACGATCACGCGGCCGGGCAGGCTGGTCAGCAGATCCCACTCGGCGGCGGAGTAGACGGCGGTGGTCAGCGGTGCGGCACGGCGGCCGGTAGAGGACGGCTCTCCGGCGACGGAGTGGCTCATGGGGACCTCCGGCGCCAGCATATGCCCCGGATCGGAAAAAGGGCCCCTACCACCCGGAACCCGGATGAGAAGGGGCCCGTCGGTCAGCGCGGCTCGGGGAAGCTGGGCCGTTCCGGGTCGACGCCCTCGGGCACCGTCGTCGCCGCGTACTCCTTCTTCGGGACCATCACCCGGCGGCGGAAGACGCACACCATCGTGCCGTCCTGGTTGTAGCCCCGGGTCTCCACGGAGACCACGCCCCGGTCGGGCTTGGAGGACGACTCGCGCTTGTCCAGCACGGTGGTCTCGCCGTAGATCGTGTCGCCGTGGAAGGTGGGCGCCACGTGCCGCAGGGACTCCACCTCGAGGTTCGCGATGGCCTTGCCGCTGACGTCGGGCACCGACATGCCCAGCAGCAGGGAGTAGATGTAGTTGCCGACCACCACGTTGCGCTTGAACTGGCTCGCCGTCCCGGCGTAGTGCGCGTCCATGTGCAGCGGGTGGTGGTTCATGGTGAGCAGGCAGAAGAGGTGGTCGTCGTACTCGGTGACCGTCTTGCCGGGCCAGTGCCGGTAGACCGCGCCGACCTCGAACTCCTCGTAGTAGCGGCCGAACTGCATCCTTGTCCCCTTCGACGGGCGGCGATGGAGTTCGGCACAGCATGCCTTATGGAGTGTTAAGGCGAGGCGCGGGGCGCGTGGCCGGCGGAAATGTCACACCGCCACAACCCGGGGGGAGACGCAATGAGCGGCGGGGCCCTCCCCGGCACCCGCCGCCCACGCTCTGATGCGGAAGATTCTGCCGCACGACAAGGCGACCCGAACAGAGACGGAGGTCACATTTACCTTTTCGTAACACTACTGTGCGTGCTCGAACGACTGGCCCCCAGCGATCTCCGCACGCCGGATAGCTGCTTGTCAACCGCCTGATTGCTCATTCGTTCCGGTCAATCGTGTCGATCTCCTTGGAAACGCTCCCATCACGACCGGTCACGCAAATGCGTCGTGCACTTGCGTACGGCAACGGCGGGCGGGAACAACCGAGATCGATGCGACCGTGACCTGCGCAACGCCGTGACGAGCACGTTTCGGCGGGGGCGGGCCGGGAATTCCACGCGGTACGCCCTGGTTCCACCAGACGTAGCTATTCCGCGCCGATCGGAGACTTTCATGGCAACCGTAGAGCTGACCACGGCAAACTTCGACGAGGTGACCGGCAGCGACGGCATCGTGCTGGTCGACTTCTGGGCCGAGTGGTGCGGCCCGTGCAAGAGGTTCGCCCCGGTCTACGAGCGCTCCTCCGACAAGCACGCCGAGATCGTGTTCGGCAAGGTCGACACCGAGGCGCAGCAGGAGCTGGCCGCCAAGTTCGACATCCGCTCGATCCCGACCATCATGGCGATCCGCGACGGCGTCATCGTCTTCGCCCAGCCCGGCGCCCTCCCCGAGTCGGCCCTGGAGAACCTGATCGAGCAGGTCCAAGCCCTCGACATGGACGACGTCCGTAACAAGCTGGCCGGGCACAGCCACTGACCCGCAGCGCTCCACGACGGCCGGGCCCGACGGGCCCGGCCGTCGTCGTCCATCCGCCGGGTGACGGGGAGAGGACCGGCACACGCGCTCCGTCCCACGGCCGTGCCCGCGGCGCCCCTGGCCCGCCGGCCAGCGGGAAGTGGCCGTCGGAGGGAGCCAGGGCGGGCGGTACATCCCGTATCGTCACGACCCGATGGAAACCTTGACCACCCGCGGTCGCGCCGCCCGGCTCGCCGCCACCGCCCTCGGCCTGGCCGTCCTGCTGGCCGGCACCGTCTGGGGCACCGACGACCACTTCCCGTTCGGCCCGTTCCGGATGTACTCCACGTCCAACCCGCCGAACTCCCCCGCCCCGGACACCCGCGTCGAGGGCGTGGACAGCAGCGGAGCGGTCGTCGACCTGGGCGAGCAGGCCACCGGCATCCGCCGGGCCGAGATCGAGGGCCAGCAGAGCCGCTACGCCGCCGACCCCGCGCTGCTCGCCGAGGTCGCCGACGCGTACGCCGAGCGCCACCCGGGCGCGGCGGAGCTGGTCGAGGTCCGCATCGTCGTCCGCTGGCACGGCATCCGCCACGGGCGACCCACCGGCCGCTGGACCGACGAGACCGTGGTCGCCTGGCAGGCGGACCGGTGAGCCGCTGGTTGACCGAGGCGGTGCCCCGCGGCCGGGTGGCCGCCTTCCGCACGCTGATCTACCTCTTCGTCGCCGCCGACCTGGTCGTCTTCACCCCCTGGGTACGTACCCGGGTGGCGGTGCCCGGCGAGCTCTACCAGCCGCTGCTGGTCGGCCGGGTGCTGCCCCTGCCGACGCCGACCCAGACGCTGGTCACCGTCGTCTTCTGGGCCCTGCTGCTGCTCGCCCTGCTCGCCGCGACCGGCCGGGCACCACGCCTGCTCGGCTGGGCGGTCTTCGCGCTCTACTTCGAGTGGATGATCGTCGCGATGAGCTACGGCAAGGTCGACCACGACCGGTTCGGCCTGCTCGTCGCGCTGGCCGTGCTGCCCACCGCCGGCCGCGCCCGGCACGGCGACACCACCCGCACCGAGGCGGGTGGCTGGGCGCTACGGGTCACCCAGATCGCGGTCATCTGCACGTACTTCCTGGCCGCCTGGGCCAAGCTGCGCTTCGGCGGGCTGGACTGGCTCACCGGCTCGGTGCTGGCGCGGGCCATCCTCCGGCGCGGCACCGAACTGGCCGACCTGCTCGCCTCGGTGCCGTACCTGCTGATCGTCGCCCAGTTCGGCATCGTCGCGTTCGAGCTGCTCAGCCCGGTGGTCTTCCTGCTCAGGGAACGCTGGCGACTGGCCACGGTGGGCTTCTTCTACTCGTTCCACCTGGTCACCGTCGCGACCATCACGATCTCGTTCGCCCCGCACCTCGCGGCGATGACCAGCTTCCTGCCGCTGGAGCGGGTCCGGCCGGTGGTCTGGGCACGCCGGCTGCTCACTCGCCGGGGGCGGGACACCGCAGCGCCCACCGGCGCCGCGGCGGCACTCGCGGGTCAGGCGTCCGCGGCCGGGCGACCGGACGGTCCGTAGAGGCGCTCCCGCGCCTCCTGCGGCAGCGCGCAGGCGGCCGTGCCGCCGGGCAGCCGGTGCCGGTTGCGGGCCACCCAGCGGTACACGGGCCACGCGGCGGCGCGTACCGGGGGGAACCGCAGGCCGGCCCCCGCCACCCGCCAGAGCGGACCGCTGTCGCCGAGGAGCCGCGCGATCGCGTCCGGGCCGGCCGCGCGGGAACCGTCGGCGCCCACCCACTGCACCGCCTCCTCGCACTCGGCCTCGCTCAGGCCCAGCGCGTCGAGGTCGGCGAACTGCCACGGCACCACCCGCACACCGGTCGGGATGCGCCGGTCGATGAACTCGGCGCACCGGGTGCAGAACGCGCAGTCCCCGTCGTAGACGAACGTCGACCTCTCCATGCCCTCCATCCTCCACCCGCCGACCGTGCCTCCGGCGGCGAGGTGGTCGGGAACACGGCGGGTCGCTTGCACTTCGCTCGTACGCGTGTTCGAATGAGGGCCATGCGCTGGGACAACCTCGCCGCTCCCCCGGACGAGGGGGTCCCGGCCCGGGCAGCGCCGGCGACACCACCCCTGCCGCTGGCGCTGCCCGGCGCCGTCGCCCGCACCTTCGACACGCCGGGCTTCGCCGGCATGACGTTCTACGAGGTGCAGGCCAAGTCGATCATCAACAAGGTGCCCGGCACGTCCCGGGTCCCGTTCGAGTGGACGATCAACCCGTACCGGGGCTGCAGTCATGCGTGCAAATACTGCTTCGCACGTAACACGCACACCTACCTCGACCTCGACGCCGGGGCGGACTTCGACCGGAAGATCATCGTCAAGGTCAACGCCGGTGAGCTGGTCCGGCGGGAGCTGGCCGCACCGCGCTGGCGGGGCGCGCACGTCGCGATGGGCACCAACGTCGACTGCTACCAGCGGGCCGAGGGGCGCTACCAGCTCATGCCGCAGATCATCGCGGCGTTGCGCGACTTCGCCAACCCGTTCTCGATCCTCACCAAGGGCACGCTGATCCTGCGTGACCTGCCGCTGCTGCGCCAGGCCGCCGAGGTCACCCGGGTCGGCGTGTCGTACTCGGTGGGCTTCGTCGACGAGCGGCTCTGGCGGGCGGTCGAGCCGGGCACCCCCAGCCCGAGGCGGCGGCTCGACGCCGTCCGGACGCTGGCCGACGCCGGCTTCGACGTCGGCGTGCTGATGGCGCCGATCCTGCCCGGGCTCAGCGACGACGACGAGTCGATCGACGCGACCGTGGCGGCCATCGCCGCCGCCGGGGCGAGCAGCGCGACGCCGCTGGCCCTGCACCTGCGACCGGGGGCCCGGGAGTGGTACGCGCGCTGGCTCGGCCGCGAGTTCCCGCACCTGGTCCCCCGCTACCGCGAGCTCTACCGCTCCGGCGCGTACGCCCCGCAGTCCTACCAGCGGGAGCTGACGGCGCGGGTGCGCATCGCGGCCCGCCGGCACGGGCTGCACCGGGGCGAGCGGGGCGACGACCGCCGCCCGACCGACCCGGTTCCCGCGCCGCCGGCCGCCGAGCAGCTCACTCTCCTGTAGACGACCACCGATACGCTGCCGGTGTGCGGGAGACGATCGCAAGGGCGCTGCGCCGGCAGCGCGTCGCGGTGGCGGTCGCGGTGGCAGTCGGGCTGCTCTGGGGGCTGGCGGCGGGGTCGGTGCGCACCAGCGGTCAGACCGCCCTGCTCATGCTGGTGCCGTTGGTCGCGCTGCTGTGGAGCCTCATGCGCGCCTTCGGCAAGCCGGGCGACGGCGACCTGCGGGCGGACGAGCGGGAGCGCGTCTTCTTCGTCCCGCCCACGGGACGGATGAGCTACCGCTGGGTCCTGCTCGCCTTCCTCACCTACACGGCGACCAACCAGCTCGCCTCGGACCGGGAGGACCTGTGGTGGCTCTACCCGGCCCTCGCGGGCCCGCTCGCCGTGCTGCTGGCCGTCCTTCTCTGGCGCCGGGTGCCGAGCGTCGCGCTGACCCCGGCCGGGATCGAGGCCGGCCATCCGCTTCAGCAGGTCGGGGTGCCGTGGGAGGCCCTGGACCCGGCGGTTCCGAGCCTTTCGTACCGGCACTCCAACGTCCTGCGGCTGCCGGTACGCAGCCGGGACCAGGTCCGGCTCCGGGGGATCGGCTCGCGCCGCCACGTCGTCGTGGAGACCGGTGAGCTGGACGTCGCGCCGCAGGCGCTGGCCGCGGCGATCCAGCACTACGCCGCGCATCCCGCGCACCGCGCGGCGATCGGCACGCCGCAGGAGCACGCCCGGCTGCGCCGCGCGCTCGCGGGCGGGGGCTGAGCGGCGGGGTTAGAGTCGACGGGTGCGCTCCGCTCAGCAGATCCTCGCCGACTCCGCCGTGATCGCCGTCGTGGGCGCGTCCCGCGACCCGCGCAAGGCCGCGCACAGCGTGCCGTTGCAGATGCAGCGGTACGGCTGGCGCATCATCCCGGTCAACCCGACGGCCGACGAACTCTTCGGTGAGCGGGTCTACCGGTCCCTGGCCGACATCCCGCACCCGGTCGACCTGGTCGACGTGTTCCGGCCGGCGCAGGACGCGGTCGACGTGGTGCGCGAGGCGGTGGCGATCGGCGCGCCGGCGGTCTGGTTGCAGCTCGGCATCGTCTCGGCCGAGGCGCGGCGGATCGCCACGGAGGCGGGCGTCGACTACGTCGAGGACCGCTGCCTGATCGTCGAGCGCGCCGCCGCCGGCCTGACCCGACTGGGCTGATCGGGCGTACGGCGGGCGGCGCCGGTGCCGTCGGGTCGGCCCTGTCGAGCTGATGTCGTGAACGACTCACGCCGCACGGCCCCGGGCGGATGTCATGGTCGGCTCACGCCCGCGTTCCGGGTGATGTCGCAGCCGACTCACGCCCGCACGCCACGGGCGATGTCGTAGACGACTCAGCTCGACAGGGGCCGTCGGCGGCACCGCCCGTGGGCCGGTGCCGCCGGCGCGGCGCAGGCGTCAGAGCTTGTACTCCTTGAGCAGGCCCCGGGAGATGATGGTCTTCTGGATCTCCGAGGTGCCCTCGCCGATGAGCAGGAACGGGGCCTCCCGCATGAGCCGCTCGATCTCGTACTCCTTGGAGTAGCCGTAGCCGCCGTGGATGCGGAACGCCTCCTGGACGACCTCGGCGCAGTACTCCGAGGCGAGCAGCTTGGCCATGCCGGCCTCGACGTCGTTGCGCTGGCCGGCGTCCTTGAGCCGCGCGGCGTTGACCATGAGCGCGTGGGCGGCCTCGATCTTGGTGCCCATCTCGGCGAGCTTGAACGCGATGGCCTGGTGCTTCGCGAGCGGCTGGCCGAAGGTGCGGCGCTGCTGGGCGTACGCGACGGCCAGCTCGAAGGCGCGGATCGAGATGCCGCAGGCGCGGGCGGCCACGTTGACGCGGCCGACCTCGATGCCGTCCATCATCTGGTAGAAGCCGCGGCCGACCTTCTCCGCGCCGCCGAGGACGGCGGACTCGTCGACGGTCACCCCGTCGAGCACCATCTCGGTGGTCTCGACGCCCTTGTAGCCCATCTTGTCGATCTTGCCGGGGATGGTCAGGCCGGGCGCGGTCTCGCCGAAGCCGGGCTCCTTCTCCAGCAGGAAGGTGCTCATGTTGCCGTAGACGGAGTCGGCGCCGGTCTCGGTCTTGACCAGGGTGGCCACCACGGAGGAGTACGCCCCGTTGGTCAGCCACATCTTCTGGCCGTTGATGACGTACCGGTCGCCGTCGCGCACGGCCTTCGACTTGATCGCGGAGACGTCGGAGCCGCACTCGGGCTCGGACATCGAGAAAGCGCCGCGCACCTCGCCGGTCGCCATCTTCGGCAGCAGCCGGGCCTTCTGCTCGGCGGAGCCGTGCTGGGAGACCAGGTACGCGACGATGAAGTGGGTGTTGACGATGCCGGAGATCGACATCCAGCCCCGCGACAGCTCCTCGACCACCAGCGCGTAGGTGAGCAGAGACTCGCCGAGCCCGCCGTACTCCTCGTCGATGGTGAGGCCGAAGAGCCCCATCTCGCGCATCCCGTCGAGGATGTCGCTCGGGTACTCGTCGGCGTGCTCCAGCCGCTGCGCGTGCGGGATGATCTCCTTGTCGGCGAACTCCCGGACGGTCTCCAGGATCGACCGCTGCACATCGGTCAGGCCGGGCGTCTGGGCGAGTCGGGCCATCTCAGCCTCCGGGGGTCGGCGCCTTACTCATGGGTAACTGAACGCTTCGTCAGTATTGGCCGCACGGCGGTCGAGGCCAAGGTGACCAGTCCACACAACCGCTGTGAAAAGGTTCACCGCTGCGGGTAGCGTCCGGCAAGAGGGGACGCGATCCGCCACCGGCAGGAGGAGACCGTGAGCCAGCCACCGTCGTCGGGGCCGCCCGATCCGGACCGGTCGCCGTCGCCCTGGGAGCCCCCGCCGGGGCACGACCCGTCACGGTACGAGCCGCCACCCGCCCCCGAACCGCCGTCCTACGAGCAGCCCGGCTACGGACAGCCGTCGCACGAGCAGCCCTCCTACGGGCAGCCGAGCTACGAGCAGCCCGGGGAGCCGCCGCACGGGCAGCAGTGGGGGCACCAGCCCCCGTACACCCCGCAGGTGCCCTACGGGCAGTACGGCCCGCCGTCCGGTCACCGGCCCGGCGGGACGAACGTGCTGGCCATCCTCTCGCTCGTCTTCGCGTTCGTCTTCTCCCCGGCCGGCATCGTCCTCGGGCACCTGGCCAAGCGGCAGATCCGCACGACCGGCGAGGAGGGCGACCAGCTGGCCACGTGGGGCCTCATCCTCAGCTACGTCATCACCGGGCTCGGCCTGCTGGCCTGCTGCGGCTGGATCGCGCTGTTCGCCGTCGCCGGCAACAGCGGCCCCAACTACTGAGCCCCGCAGATCAGCGGAACTCGGCCTCGCGGACGCTGTTGCCGCCGTCCACCACCAGCATCTGTCCCGTGATGTACGAGGCGGCCGGCGAGCAGAGGAAGGCGATCGCCGCGGCCACCTCGTCCGGCGTGCCGGGGCGGCCGACCGGGGTACCGAGGCCCTGCCTGATCTCCGCCACCGTGGAGGCCGCGGTGTGGATGGTGCCCGGCGCGACCGCGTTGACGGTCACCCCGTCGGCGATCATCTCCATCGCCAGCGCCCGGGTCAGCCCGACCACGCCCGCCTTGGCCGCCGCGTAGGCCGCCTCGGTCGGCAGGGCGTTGACCGGCCCTGCGGTGGCCGACAGGTTGACGATCCGGCCCCAGCCCCGCTCGGCCATGCCGCCGATGAAGGCCCGGCTGCACAGGAACGCGGTGGTGAGGTTGCGGTCGATCTCGCCGCGCCACTCGTCGTAGCTGAGCTGGGCGACCGGGCGCAGCACCTCGGGGCTGGCCCGGCTGGCCAGGCCGGCGTTGTTGACCAGCACCTCGACGTCCCCGAGCTGCTCGGCGACCGCGTCGGCGAGCGCGCCCACCTCCGACTCGTCGGTGAGGTCGGCGACGAAGCCGGTCACGCCCAACTCGCCGGCCCGTTCGTGGATGCGTCGGGTGGTGGAGACGATGGCCACCCGGGCGCCGAGGTCGGCCAGCCGGCGGGCCGTCGCGAACCCGATGCCGTCCGGGCTGCCCGCCCCGGTGACCAGGGCGACCTTCCCGTCGAGCCGCATGGTCACCGGGTCCGGCAGCGGCGCGGGCTCGTCGGTGCCGGCGGTGCCCGTTGGGGCGGCGGCGCGGGTGCGCCGGGCCACGCCGGGGCGGCTCGCGTCCCGTCTCGGTCGGCTGCCGGAGCGGTCCGCGGCTCGCGCGTCAATCACCATGCCAGGATCCTGCCCGCTTCCCCGGGCGCGGGCAACGCGGCACACCCGGTGGCGGCACCTCGGGGTTTGGGCAGGGCTGACTACCCTGACGGGCGCACCCCGACCCTACGGAGCAGACGAATGACATATCCCCCGCCCTCCGGCGGCTGGAACGACCCGGCGTGGTCGGGCCAGCAGTCGAGCCCGCCCGCCGACCCCGCCCTCCCGGTGAGCGGTCACCCCGTCCCCGCACAGCCCACCGGCGCCGACCCGTACGCGCCGGCGGATCCGTACGCCCCGGACCCGTACGCGGGCGGCGACCCGTACGCCGGGATGAAGCAGGCCTCCGGGCAGCCCGCGCCCGCCGCCTATCCGCCGGCCTACCCGCCGTACGGCTACGCCCCCGCCTTGAAGACCAACGGCCTCGCCATCGCCGCCCTGGTGCTGGCGCTGGTCGGCATCGGCTCCTGCATCACCGCGCCGATCGGCGCGATCCTCGGCCACGTCGCGCTGAACCAGATCCGGCAGTCCGGCGAGGGCGGCGAGGGCATGGCGAAGGCCGGCATCATCGTCGGCTGGATCGTCACCGGCCTGTACCTGCTGGTGGTCCTCTTCTACGTGGCGATCATCGTCTTCGCGATCTCCCAGTCCGGCAACAGCAGCACCTACTGACGCGACGGTGCCGCCCCGGCGCGGACCGGGGCGGCACGGACGATCGGAAGGGCGGAACTACTCCGCCGGCGGGGTGAACGACGAGGTACGGGTCATGCCCGCGGCCCGGCCCTTCGCCGCCACCACGAGGGCCATCTTGCGGGACGCCTCGTCGATCATCTCGTCGCCGAGCATCACCGCGCCGAGCCTGCCGCCCGCCTCCGACGTGTAGTGCTCGTACGCGTCGAGGATCAGCTCGGCGTGGTCGTAGTCGGCCTGGGCCGGCGAGTAGACCTCGTTCGCGGCGTCGATCTGGCCCGGGTGCAGCACCCACTTGCCGTCGAAGCCGAGCGCCGCCGAGCGCTTGGCCACCTCGCGGAACGCGTCCACGTCGCGGATCTGCAGGAACGGGCCGTCGATGGCCTGCTTGTCGTGCATCCGGGCCGCCATCAGGATGCGCATGAGGATGTAGTGGTAGGGGTCGCCCGGGTAGTCCGGGATGAGCGCGCCGACCACCAGGGACTTCATGTTGATCGAGGCCATGAAGTCGGCCGGACCGAAGATGATGGTCTCGACCCGGGGCGAGGCGGCCGCGATGGCGTCCACGTTGACCAGGCCGGCGGCGTTCTCGATCTGGGCCTCGATGCCGATCCGGCCGATCTCCAGGCCGAGCGTCTTCTCCAGCTGGGTCAGCGTCATGTCGAGCCACTGCACCTGGGCCGCGTTCTGCACCTTCGGCAGCATGACGCAGTCGAGGTTGGCGCCGGCCCCCTCCACCACGTCGATGACGTCGCGGTAGGTCCACGGCGTGGTCAGGTCGTTGACGCGGACGACGCGGGTCTTGCCCGACCAGTCGCCCTCGTTGAGCGCCGCGACGATGTTCTTCCGGGCGTCGGGCTTGGCCAGCGGGGCGACCGCGTCCTCCAGGTCCAGGAAGACCTGGTCGGCCGGGAGGCCCTGGGCCTTGCCGAGCATCTTGACGCTGGAGCCGGGTACCGCGAGGCAGGACCGGCGGGGGCGACCGACTGCGGCCATGGATGTGCTCCTTCCAGCGTGCGGCGGGCACGCCGACGTCACCTGACGAGGACTTAACGATCCCAAAGGTCTTTGTGACGCCACGGTAACCTCGTGCCGTGACCGGGGTGAATGAACCTGTGGAAGATCTCACTGGGCGTCGGCTCGTGGTGGTGACCGGGGCCAGTTCGGGCATCGGGCTGGCGGCCGCCGTCGACCTGGCGCGCCGTGGTGACCAGGTGGTACTGGTCGGTCGGGACCCGGCCCGGCTCCAGGCCGCGGCGGAACAGGTGCGGGAGGCGTCCGGCGAACGGCCGGAGCTGTTCCGGGCCGACTTCGCGGTGCTGGACGACGTCCGCCGGCTGGCCGGGAAGCTGCGCGAGGCGTACGACCGGATCGACGTGCTCGCCAACAACGCCGGTGCGATCGTGCTCCAGCCGCTCACCACGGTCGACGGCTTCGAGCTGTCGATCCAGGCCAACCATCTGGCCCCGTTCCTGCTCAGCAACCTGCTGCGCGACCGGATCGGCCGGATGGTGGTGACGGCCTCCGGCGCGCACCGCAGTGGCGTGCTCGACCCGGCCGACCTGAACGCCCCGCTGCGCCGCTACTGGCCGATGCGGGCGTACGGCACCAGCAAGCAGGCGAACATCCTCTTCGCGGCCGAGGCGGCCCGACGCTGGCCGGACGTCCCCGCGTACTCCTTCCATCCCGGGGTGGTGCGCAGCCGGTTCGGCAACGACAACCGACTGGTCGCCCTGGGCATGCGGATCCTGCCGTTGCGCAGCCCGGAGAAGGGCGCGGAGACGCTGGTCTGGCTGGCCCACCAGGACCCGGAGCGGCTGGTGACGGGCGGCTACCACATCGACCGGCGGCTGCGCCGACCGTGGCCCAAGGCGGCCGACCCGCAGCTCGCCGCCCGGCTCTGGGCGGCCAGCGCCGACGCCGTCGGCATCGCCGGATAGCGGGGCCGCCCGGCAGGCGGTGCCGCCGGATCTGCGGTGTCGCCGGAGGCCGGGGCGCTGCGATACTCCGCCGCATGACGACCACGGGGAACGACGCCGGCGCCATCCTGCGCGTGCTCGGCGATGACAAGGAGCTTCCGGGCCGGCTCGACGCCGAGCTGACCGTCTTCAACAACCGGGCCACCGGCGCGGACGACGAGGCCACCCTCAACGTCCGGGTCGACGACGCCGACGGTGAGCTGGTGGCCGGCCTCACCGGCTGGTCCTGGGGCGGCTGCGCCGGCATCAACATGGTGTGGGTGCGCGAGGACCGCCGCGGCGAGGGCTGGGGCGGGCGGCTGCTGCGCGCCGCCGAGGACGAGGCCCGCCGGCGCGGCTGCACGGAGATGTCGGTCTCCTCGTTCTCGTTCCAGGCGCCGGAGTTCTACCGCCGGCACGGCTACCTCGACACGGGCCGCCGCGAGGGCATCCCCGGCGGCCACGTCGACCACCACTTCGTCAAGTCGCTGGTCACCGATCCGGCCGCCGCCGTGCGCCTGGTGGCGCTGGTGGAGCTGGCCCCCGACGCGGTCGAGGCCGGCCAGCGGTACGAGGACGCGGTGCTCGGCCTGCTCGGGCGGCACGGCGGGCGGCTGGAGCGTCGGCAGCGCACCGGCGACGGGCGTACGGAGGTGCACCTGATCCGGTTCGACACCCGCGACGGCTACGACGGTTTCCTGGCCGACCCGGAGCGGGTGGCGCTGCGGGAGGAACTGGGCGACGCCGCCCCGACCACCCGGGTGCTGGAGGTCCACGAGGTCTGAACCGGCGCGGGCGCGGACAGGCCCGTCCCCTGCAGAGGGTGTGTTCACTGTGGACGGTCTGATACGGTGCATTGCAGTGATCAACGCCGATTAATGAGGGGAGCTCCCGCATGACCGAGCAGATCGAGGCCTTCGAGCCGGTGGCGTCCGACGACTACGACCAGGAACTGACCTGCCTGGAGCCTCCGGTCGAGGCCTGACCGGTCGAAGCCTGAGTGGTCATGCGTGTCCGTGTGTCGCGGCTGGTCGTCTTCCTGTGGCGTGACGGCCAACTGGTCTGCGACGACCCGCTGAGGCACCGGCAGTTCGCGTTGACCGTCGAGGCGGAGAGGCTGCTGCGCGACTACGCCGACTGGGCCGAGCTCGACGGCCGGCTCGCGCAGCAGCTCCTCGACGCCCACGTTCTCGTCGCCGAGGGTTCGCCGGAGCACGCCCGGGAGGAACGCCTCGGCGCCTGGCGCGACCTGGGACCGGCGGCCACCTACTACCACCTGGCCAGCCGCACGCTCGGCAGCGACGTCTTCCGCTCCGCCGCCGAGGACGCCGCGGTGCTCCGGGCCAAGACCGGCCAGCCGGAGCCGGTCAAGGAGCACGACGGTCCGCGGATCGCCCTGCCCCCCGCCGACCCGCCGGCCGTCGACTTCACCGCGGTCCTCGCCGCCCGGCGGTCGACGCGATGGTTCGACCCGGATCGTCCGGTGCCGCTGTCGGCGTTCGCCGCCCTGCTGCGCTGGACGGCCGGGGTCCGCCGCGAGGTGGACGTCTCCGGAGTCGGTACGGCGCTACTCAAGACCGCCCCCTCCGGCGGGGCCCGCCACCCGGTCGAGGTCTACCCGGTGGTCCGCGACGTCGAGGGGCTGGAGCCCGGCGTCTACCACTACGCGGTGCGCCGCCACGAGCTGGTGCGGCTCACGCCGGCTCCTGGCGAGGACCAGCTGCGCGAGTGGTGCGGCGGTCAGCCGCACGCCGCCCAGGCAAACTTCCTGCTGATGTACGCGGCGGTGCTCGACCGGACCGTGTGGAAGTACCCGGCCGCGCGCGCGTACCGTGCGCTCCTGCTCGACGTCGGTCACCTGAGCCAGACCGTGTACCTCACCGCGACCGCGCTCGGTCTCGGGACGTTCTTCACCGCCGCCACCCGCGACGCGCCCGTCGAGGACGCCCTCGGCCTGTCCTGGCTGGACGAGATCTTCCTCGGCGTGTCTGGCGTCGGCGTGCCGCACCCCGCCGAGCGGGACCGCCAGGCGGCGATGCTCGCCGGCGGCGACGCGGCGTTCTCCTTCCCCCCGGACGCCTGGCACGGACGGGGCGAATGACGCCGAGGGTGACCGTCGACCTGGCCCGGCTGGACGCGAACATCGCGCGGTACGGCAGGCGCGCGGCCGAGGCCGGGGTGGCCCTACGGGCACACGTCAAGGGGCACCGGAGCCCCGAGATCGCCACCCGGCAGGTGGCCGCCGGAGCGGTGGGCGTCGCGGTCCACTCGGCGGCAGAGGCCGAGGCCTACGTCGCGGTGGGCGTGACGGACGTGACGGTGGCGTGGCCGTGGCGCGATCCGTGGCGGTGGACCAGGTTCGCCCGGCTCGCCCGGCACTGCGCCGTGACGGTGCACGTGGACCACCCGGACGCGGTGACCGGGCTCGGCGCGGCGGCCGAGGCGCACGGCGTCGAACTCGGCGTACGGATCGAGGTCGACACCGGTCTGCACCGGGTCGGCGTCGACCCGGACGCGGCCGGGGAACTGGCCGCCACGGTCGCGAAGACCGGCGGGCTGCGCCTCGCGGGCGTGACCGGTTACGTGGGGATCGTCGATCCCGCCGCCGCGCACGACCGGGTCGAGCTGGGCCGTCGCCAGGCGCAGCTGCTGGTGTCGGTGGCCCAGCGGATCCGCGCGGCCGGGTCACCCTGCCCGGAGGTGAGCGTCGGGGGCACCCCGACCCTCGCCGGCGCGCTGGACGTCGCCGGCGTGACCGAGGTGTGCGCGGGCGCGTACGCGCTGCTCGACGGCGGGCTGGCCCGGCTGGGCGAGTGCCGTCCCGAGGCGGTCGCGATCGCCGTCACCACGACCGTCACCGGAAACGACGGGCAGGCGCTGCGCACCGACGCCGACACGCTGCTCGCGGGCGCCGACCAGACCTGGATGAGCGGTGTCGTGCTGACCGGGCCGGACGGCGCGCCGGTCGCCGCGGACTCGGTGTCGGTGGGCGACGAGTTGCGGGTGCTGCCCGGGCACGTGTGCCCGGTGGTGGCCCGCCGGCCGCTGCTGCACGTGCTCGACGACGGCGAGCCGGTGGCGCGGTGGCAGGCGCTGGTCCGCCCGGACCGGGCATGACCGACACCGTCGCGTCCGTGGACCGCCCGGCGGACCCGCTGCGCGAGCGCCGGTTCGTCCTGTTCGCCACGGCCAGGACGATCTCCGTCTTCGGCAACGCGATGGGCCCACTCGCGCTGACCTTCGCCGTACTCGACCTGCCCGGCGGATCGCCTCCGGCGCTGTCGCTGGTGCTCGCCGCGATCTCGGTGCCCAGGATCGCGCTGATGCTGCTCGGCGGCGTCATCGGCGACCGGCTGCCGCGTCACCGCGTGATCGTGGCGGCCGAGCTGATGTGCGGCACGGCGTACGCCGCGATGACCGTCCTCGTGCTGAGCGGACGGGCGAGCGTCGCCGCCCTCGCCGTCTGCGCGGCCGTCGCCGGCACCGCCTCCGCCCTGCTGCTGCCCTCGCTCAACGGGCTGACCGCCGAACTCGTCGCGCCCGGGGCGCGGCAGCGCGGCAACGCGGTGCTGCGGCTGGGTACGAACACCGCCACGGTGGCGGGCTTCACCGCGGGCGGGGCGCTGATCACCTGGCTGGGACCGGGTTGGGCGCTGGCCCTCGACGCCGCGACGTTCGCCGTCGCCGCCGGACTTCTCGCGCGGCTGCGCCTCGCCGCGACGACCCGGACGGCCAGGCGGAACCTGCCCGCCGAACTCCGCGACGGTTGGCGCGAGTTCGTCCGACGGCGGTGGCTGTGGCAGATCGTGCTCTGCGCGGCCGTGATCAACGCCGCCGTCGGGGTCACCTTCGGGCTCGCGGGGCCGTTGCTCGCCAGAGCGCACCTGGGCGGCGCGGGCGCGTGGTCCGGCGTCCTCGCCGGGTACGCGGTGGGGATGTTCGCCGGCGTGCTGGTCGCGCTGCGGATCACCACGACCCGTCCCCTGCGCACGGCCGTACTCGCCGTGTCGATGCTGGGACTGCCGGCGTTGCTGCTCGGAGCCGGTGCCGCGCTGCCGTTCGTGATCCTCGCCGCCGTGCTGGCCGGGGTCGCCTTCGACGTCTTCGGCGTGCTGTGGGAGACGACCGTCCAGTCCGAGGTGCCGACGGAGGCGATGTCCCGCGTGAGCGCGTACGAGTGGCTGGGGGCGGTGGGGCTGGGACCGCCGGTCATGATCGCCGCCGGTTTCGTCGTACCGGGGATCGGCGTGCGGACGACCCTGCTCGGTCTGGCCGCGGTGATCTTCGTCGCCGCGCTCCTCCCGTTGGCCAGTTCCCCCGTCCGGCACTACGAAAGGCAACCCGATGGCCGAGTACGTTGACGCCTTCGTCACGGCGTATGACCGCTTCTGGGCGCCGTACCCCGAGCGGATGGGCGACGCGTGGCTGCGGCTGCACGCACATGTGGCACCCGGAGCCGAGCGGAGCCTGCTCGACGTCGGCTGCGGCACCGGCATCGTGGCCGCCCGGTTCGCCGCCGCCAACTACCGGATCGTCGGCGTCGACGTCTCCGAGGCGATGATCGCCCGCGCGCGCGAGCGGCTGGCCGGCGCCGACGCGGTGCTGATCGCCGCGGACGCCGTGGACTTCGAGGTGCCGCGGCCCTGCGCGTTCGCGGTCTCCACCTACGACATCGTCAACCACGTCGGCGGGATCGAACGGGTCCGCGCCTACCTGCGCCGCGTCCACCAGGCGGTCGCCCCGGGCGGATGGTTCGGCTTCGACATGTCCACGGTCAGGGGACTCCTCGCCGACGTCCCACCGGTCAGCCGGCAGGACGAGGCCGTCTCGGTCGTGGTGGCCCGGGGCCCGCTCGACGGCGATCGCCGCCCGCTGCACGTCACCGGTGAGCTACGCACCGACGACGGCCGCGCGACCCCCTTCGCCACGACGATCACCAACACCGCCCATCCCGTGGCCGACGTGCTCGCCGCCCTGGCGGACGCCGGCTGGGTGACGAGCCACGTCGCCGCAATCGACGACCTGCTCACCCCGGTACCGGACCCGGAGGCGCTGCCCAGGGTCGCGGTGGTCGCCCGACGCGACTGACGGCCGCCGCCCGGCTCCCGGCCGCGAGGGGGCCGGGGGTGGCCGGCCTGCCGCCGGTGCCCCGGCGGAGGGACCGGACCGTCTTCGCCACCGCCCGCGACTACTTCGCGATCCGGGACGCCCTGGTGGCCGGCCCGCGACGCCACCACCCGCGGCCACCCGGGTCAGTTGGGCGGCGGGCCGGCGTCGGCGGGGACGGCGGTGGCGAGCGGTGGGAGGCGGCGGGCCGCGCGGGCGCCACCGAGCACCACCACCGCGACGCCGGACAACAGCAGCGCCAGCCCGACCAGGGCGGTCACCCCGGGCAGCTGCCCGAGCCAGGCCCAGCCGATCAGGGCCGCGCCCGGGGCCTCCAGCAGGGCCAGCACGCTGACCGTGGTCGCCGAGACCTTCTTCAGGGCAAAGTTGAACATCGAGTGCCCGAGCAGCTGGGCGCCGGCCACCAGAGCCAGCACGACGAGCCAGGTGTCGGCGTCGAGGCCGGTCAGCGGCACCCGGCCGACCAGGCAGACCACGAGCAGGACCAGGGCGCAGACCCCGTAGCAGATGGTGGTGTAGGTGGTCGTGCTGATCGTCGTGCGCGCCCGCTCGCCGAGCGCGGTGTAGACCGCCGCGAACAGGCCGCCGGCCACCGCGAGCAGGTCGCCGGCGACGGCCCGGCCGGAGACGGCGAAGTCCGCCCCGGTCGCCACGCCCGCCCCCGCGACCGCCACCCCGATGCCGACCCAGACGACGCCCGGCAGCCGGCGGCCCTGGGCGCGGGCGATCAGCCCCTGCCAGACCGGCTGGGTGGCGCACAGGGCGGTCGCCGCGGCGACCGAGGTGAGCTTGGTGCTGGGCATCCAGGTGGCGAAGTGCGCGGCGAGCGCGACCCCCGACAGCACGCAGTAGAGGCCCTCGCGCCGCCCGGCGCCGACCGTCAGCGACCGGAACTCGGCGCGTCGCCGGGCCGCTGAGAAGGGGCCGAGCACCGCGACCGAGAGCAGGTTGCGCCAGAACGCGACGGCCAGCGCCGGCGCCGCCGCGAAGGCCACCAGCGGCGCGGACGACGAGACGGCGACGACGGCCAGAACGACCGCCCCGGTGGTCACCGGGTCGAACGGCGGGCGGTGCGCTGCGGGGGACACGAGGAGCAATCCTCACACGCCAGGAGTCGCCACGTAACGTCAGCACTCCGTTACGATCATGCATGTCCGCGCCGGCGATTCCCTACCGCCCGGAGGCGCTCCCCCATGCCCACGTACCAGGCGGTCCTGTTCGACTTCTTCGGCACGCTGACCCGTTCCGTCCAGCGGGGCGCGGCCCACCGGTCGACCGCCGAGCTGCTCGGCTGCCCGCCACGCACGCTCGTCGACGTGCTCGACCGCACCTACTACGAGCGGGCCTGCGGGCGACACGGCAGCGCCGAGGCGACCCTGCGCTGGGTCTGCGAGCAGGCCGGCGTGCACCCGTCCGACGAGGCGGTCCGCTCGGCGGTCGCCTCGCGGCACCGGGCCGTACGCGCCGACACCCGGCTGCGGGACGAGGCGGTGCCGACGCTGGCCGCGCTGCGCCGGCTCGGCCTGCGTACCGGGGTGATCAGCGACTGCACGCACGAGCTGCCGGCGTTCCTGCCGCAACTGCCGGTCGCCCCGCTGCTCGACGTGCGGGTCTTCTCCGTGCTGGTGGGGCGCTGCAAGCCGGACCCGGCGCTCTACCAGGCGGCGTGCCGGCGGCTCGACCTGGCGCCGGCGGACTGCCTCTACGTCGGCGACGGCGGCAGCCAGGAGCTGACCGGGGCGGAGCGGGCCGGGATGACCGCCGTGCGGCTGGCCGCGCCGGACCTGGCCGGTCACATGGTGTTCAACGCCGACGCCGCCTGGAACGGGCCGGTGCTGCGTTCGCTCGACGAGGTGGTCGGCCTCGTCGAGCGGGTGCCGGGGCCGGCGGTCGCACCCGTGCCGGCCGGTTGCCTCTCCGCGTGAGCCCGGGCCCGGGCCGGGTGCCTCAGCGGCGGCGGACCCGGTGCAGGCGGAACGGCTTGCGGGTCGCCCGGACCGCCGGCGTCTCGCGGGGCACCTCGGCCAGCGAGTCCGCGGGCAGCCCGGCGCCGGCGACCGGCTCGCCGGCCGGCTCCAACCGGTTCACCGCGCAGCCGTCGGCCGCCCAGCGCTCCACCAGCTCGGCCGTGGGCCCCGGCGCGTTGAGCCGCTTCGCGGCCACCAGCGGCGCGGTGGTCTCCCAGTGCTCGGTGCCGGGCGCCAGGCGGCTCACCCGGGCCGGCCAGGTGACGATCCGCCCGCCGTGGTCACCGCGCAGGGTGACCTGCGCCTCGGTCGCGTCGGCCAGGCCCGGGGCGGACTGCTCCCCGGGGCCGCTGACCACGAAGAGCGCCCCCTCCAGGGGCAGGCACCACAGCGCGAGCGCCGGCCCGCCGGGCACGCTCACCCAGGCCACGGCGGCCTTCTTCATCGCCTCGTCGACCAGCGGCGTGCTGGTCCGCTCCGCGTCGGTCACCCTCGCATCCTCCCGCATCCGCCCTCGTCCGTCAGCGCCGCCCGCCCGGGCGGGCGGCGCGGATCGCCGAGGTCAGCCGACGAACGGGGGAACGGTGATCTCGCCCCGGGCCACCGGCACGACGTGGCCGGCCACCGTGGCGCCCACCGCCTGACCGTCCGCGGCGGTCACCGTGCAGGCCAGCACGGACGGGCGGTTGATCTCGATGCCCTGGTGGACGGTGTACTCCGCGCGCCCGTCGGCGGGCAGCAGGCCGCTGGCGACCAGCCACACCCCCAGGCCCAGGGCGGCCGAACCGGTGGCCGGGTCCTCCGGCACGCCGAGCCCGGGAACGAAGACCCGGGCGTGCGCGGTTTGGGCGGCGGCGTCCCAGGAGAAGACGCTGACGTGCTCCACTCCGTACCGCTGCGCCGCCGCCGCGTTGACCCGGGCGCGGGCCACCGCGTCCGGGCGGACCGGGAGGTAAGGGAACTCCAGCCCGCAGCCGGCCACCCGGGGAGCCGGGCCGACGTGGTCGCCCGCGGTGAGCCCGGCCATCTCCAGCAGCGGCTCCGGGTCCAGCTCGGGGCCGAGGGTGGGTACGCCGCCCGTCAGCGTCGCCCCGGTGGCGGTCACCTCGACGGGCAGCACGCCCGCCCCGCATTCCTGGGTGACCTGCCCCACACCGAACATGCCACGGCGGCTGGCGGTCACCGCCGCGCCGACGCTGGGGTGACCGGCGAAGGGCAGTTCCTCGGCCGGGGTGAAGATGCGGGCCCGGTAGGTGGCGCCGACCTGTGTGGGCGGGAGCACGAACACCGTCTCGGAGAGGTTGAACTCCAGCGCGAGCGCCTGCATCTGCTCGGTGGCCAGCCCTTCGGCGCCGAACACCACCGCCAGCGGGTTGCCGGCGAACGGGCGGTCGGTGAAGACGTCCACGATCTCGTAGGCCAAGGTCGACATGTTGATAAACACTAGGCGCTTAGGCTGGTGCCCGTGAGCACGCCGACCCGGGTCTACCTCGCCCGGCTCGCCGGAGTCGCCGTCTTCGATCCCAACGGCGACCAGGTGGGCCGGGTCCGCGACGCGGTGGGCAGGCTGCGGCCGACGCAACGCCCGCCCGAGGTGGTCGGTCTGGTCGCCGAGATGCCGATGCGGCGGCGGATCTTCCTCTCGCTGAACCGGATCACCTCCATCGACGCCGACGCGGTCGTGCTCGGCAGCGGCACGCTCAACCTGCGGCGCTTCGAGAAGCGCCCGAACGAGCTGCTCGTGCTCCAGGAGTTGCTGGACCGCCGGGTGCAGGTCGACCCCGGCGGGCAGTCGGGCTCCGTGGTCGACGTGGCGATGGAGTGCAGCCGGGGCGGCGAGTGGTCGCTGGCCCGGGTCGCCGTACGCGAGCAGACCGGCCGGTTGACCCGCCGGGGCCACCTGCACCAGGTCGAGTGGGAACGGGTACGCGGGCTCAGCGGCATCGCCGACAGCCGGGGCACGGCCAACCTGCTCTCGGTGCTGGAGGACATGCGCCCCGCCGACCTCGCCAACGCCCTGCAGGATCTCCCCGACGCCCGGCGCAACGAGGTCGCCGCCGCGCTGGACGACGAGCGCCTGGCGGACGTGCTGAGCGAGCTGCCCGAGCGCGACCAGGTGGAGATCCTGGCCGCCCTGGACCGCGAGCGGGCCGCCGACGTGCTGGAGGAGATGGACCCGGACGACGCCGCCGACCTGCTCAGCGAGCTGCCGCCGCCCGAGCAGGACGTGCTGCTCGACCTCATGCAGCCGGGCGAGGCCGATCCGGTGCGTCAGCTGCTCAAGTACACGCCGGGAACGGCGGGCAGCGTGATGACCTCCGAGCCGGTCATCCTCCCGCCGGACGCCACCGTCGCCGAGGCCCTGGCCCGGATCCGGGAACCGCAGCTCTCCCCCGCGATCGCCGCGCAGGTCTTCGTGTCCCGGGCGCCGATGACCACGCCGACCGGCCGTTACCTCGGCATGGTGCACTTCCAGCGGCTGCTCCGCGAACCGCCGGCCGACCTGCTCGGCGGCATCGTGGTCAACGACATCGACCCGCTGCGGCCGACCACCCCGCTGCCGGAGATCACCCGCCGGATGGCCACGTACGACCTAGTCGCCATGCCCGTCATCGACCGCAACAACCGGCTGGTCGGCGCGGTCACGGTCGACGACGTGCTGGACCACCTCCTGCCCCGCGACTGGCGGGACCGGGACGCCGCCGAGCGCCCGTCCACCGCCGGACCGACGCTGGACGGCGCGGATGGCTGAGCAGCGACGGGCGCAGCGGCTCGACCAGCCGCGCGAGCCCCGGGGCGTCAAGCTGCCCCGGTTCGACCCGGAGGCCTTCGGCCGGTGGTCCGAGGGGATCGCCCGGGGGATGGGCACCGCGAACTTCATCGTCTACATGACGGGCGTGATCGCGCTGTGGTTCGGCTGGAACACCCTCGCCCCGGCGCACCTGCGCTTCGACCCGTACACCTTCACGTTCCTGACCCTGGTGCTGTCCCTCCAGGCCAGCTACGCGGCCCCGCTGATCCTGCTGGCGCAGAACCGGCAGGCCGACCGGGACCGGGTCTCCCTGGAGGAGGACCGCCGCCGGGCGACCATGCAGAAGGCCGACACGGAGTACCTGGCCCGGGAGATCGCCGCGCTGCGCAACGCGATGGGCGAGGTCGCGACCCGGGACTTCCTCCGCTCGGAGCTGGCCAGGCTGGCCGAGGAGCTGGACGAGGCGGGCCGGCGCCGGCAGCGGCTGGAGCGCCGGCAGCAGGACAGGATCCCGCAGCACGGCGACGGGCTGGAGGAGCCCCGCGACGACCTGGACGGCGACCAGGCCCACGGCGGCCACCCGGAGGGCCGGGAGGCGGAGGCCTGAGCGGCCCGAACGCCGCCCGCCCCGGGCGCGCCGGCCGAGTGGGGCCGGCCCGATCGTCCCGCTTCGTCCGGTATGCCGTCCGCCCCAGCCGTCGCCATCGATTCGCTCACACCGCCCCCCGCTGACGGCGGTGGGGCATGGCCGCCGACGTAGCATTGCGGGCATGTCAGCACCCGTCAGCACCGTCTCCGACGCGATCCAGGCCGCGCTGGCCACCGTCAACGACCCGGAGATCCGCCGGCCCATCACCGAACTGGGCATGGTCCGCTCCGCCGAGGTCGGCGACGACGGCGTCGTACGGGTCGAGCTGCTGCTCACCGTCGCCGGCTGCCCGCTGAAGGACAAGCTGCGCTCGGACATCACGGCCGCCGTCGGCGCGGTGCCCGGGGTGACCGGCGTGACGATCGAGTTCGGCGTGATGAGCCCCGAGCAGCGCCAGGAACTCCAGGCGAAGTTGCGCGGCGGCGGCGCCTCCCAGGAGCCGGTCATCCCGTTCGCCCAGCCGGGCTCCCGCACCCGCGTGTACGCGGTCGCCAGCGGCAAGGGCGGCGTCGGCAAGTCCAGCGTGACGGTCAACCTGGCCGCCGCGCTGGCCGCCCGCGGGCTCTCCGTCGGCGTGGTCGACGCCGACATCTACGGCCACTCGGTGCCCCGGATGCTCGGCGCGGACGGGCGCCCGACCCGCGTCGAAGACATGATCATGCCGCCGCAGTCGCACGGCGTGAAGGTCATCTCGATCGGCATGTTCACCGCCGGCAACGCCGCCGTGGTGTGGCGCGGCCCGATGCTGCACCGGGCGTTGCAGCAGTTCCTCGCCGACGTCTACTGGGGCGAGCTGGACGTGCTCCTGCTCGACCTGCCGCCGGGCACCGGCGACGTGGCCATCTCCCTGGCGCAGCTGCTGCCCAACTCCGAGATCCTGATCGTCACGACCCCGCAGACCGCCGCCGCCGAGGTGGCGGAGCGGGCCGGCGCGATCGCATTGCAGACCCACCAGCGCGTGGTCGGCGTCATCGAGAACATGTCCTGGCTGGAGCTGCCGGACGGCTCCCGGATGGAGGTCTTCGGCGCGGGTGGCGGCCAGGCGGTGGCCGAGTCGCTGACGAAGACCATCGGCGCGCAGGTGCCGCTGCTCGGGCAGGTCCCGCTCGACACCCGCGTACGCGAGGCCGGCGACGTGGGCACCCCGATCGTGCTGGCCGAGCCGGACTCGCCGGCCGCGAAGGCACTGGGCCAGGTCGCCGACCGGCTCGCCGTGCGCCGGGAGTCGCTGCTGGGCAAGCCGCTGGGCCTCAAGCCCGCCGGCCGCTGACCGTACGCCGGCCACGGCCGGCGCTGTCGCCACCCGCACGGGGGCGGCGTTCCTCCGGGAGCGCCGCCCCCGTCGCCGTCTCCGGCGCGGCGGGCGGGGTCAGGTCGCGTCGTCGTAGCTGGCCCGGGGAGCGGGGGCCGGGGCGCTGCCGGTGGCGGCGGCCGGGCGGCTGCCGTTGGCGCGCACGTCGGCGGCGGAGGCCACGTCCTTCAGCTCGTTGTGCACGCCGGTGACGTCCGCCCGCAGGTTGTCGTAGACGCCCTGGAGGGGCTTCCGGATCGCCTGCTCGTCCTCCTCGCTGAGCAGGTGCTTGCGGATGAACGCCTTCGGGTGCAGATCCTCCAACTGGATGTCGGTGCCCAGCTCGCGACTGAGGTCGGTGGTGGCGTTGCTGGCCATCGTGCGCAGGTTGCGCACCATGCGCAGGCCGTCACTGATCACCGCGGGCAGCCGGTCACCGAAGATCAGCAGCGCCAGGAGCAGCAGCGCACCGATCTCCCACCAGTTCAGGTTCTCGAACACTGCGCGGGCCTCCTTCGGCGTCAGCAGCAAGACTACGCACGTGGGGCACCACCCGGGGAGGGGGTGACCGGTCCCTACTTGGCGTCGGCGGCCAGGGTCACGGAGGCGTTCTGCCGGTTGGCGCCCCGGCGGTACTCCACGGTCACCACCGCGCCGGGTGCGAACTTCCGGACCAGGGCGATCAGGTCGGTCGGTTCGGTCATCGGCCGACCGTCGAGCTTCAGGATCACGTCACCGGCCCGCAGCCCCGCGCCGGCCGCCGGGCCCGACGGCTCCACGGCCGCCAGGCGTACGCCAGCTCCCCCGGTGCCCGCGCCGGACCCGCCGACCTGGGCGCCGATCACCGTGCGCCGGGCCTTGCCGGTGCCGATGATGTCCTGCGTGATCCGCTTGGCCTGGTTGATCGGGATGGCGAAGGCGAGGCCGATGTTGCCCGCCTCCTGCCCCTCGGAGACCAGCGACTTGATCGTCGAGTTGACCCCGATGACCCGGCCCGCGCCGTCGACCAGCGGGCCGCCCGAGTTGCCGTGGTTGACCGCCGCGTCGGTCTGGATCGCCGCGTAGTAGCGCGTCGGGCCGCCGGGCTCGCCGGCCCGCATCGTCCGGTCCAGGGCACTGACGATGCCGGCCGTGACCGTGTTGGCCAGCGAGAGCGGCGAACCCATGGCCAGCACCGGGTCGCCGACGGCCAGCGCGTCGGAGTCGCCGAACTCGACCGGCCGCAGGCCCGTCCGGGAGACCTTGATCACCGCGATGTCGGACTCCGGGTCCTGCCCGACGACGGTCGCCGGGGCCGAACTGCCGTCGTTGAAGACCACCGACGCCTTGCCGGTCGCCCCCGCCACCACGTGGTCGTTGGTGATCACGTGCCCGTCGGCGCTGGCGATGAAGCCGGAGCCCTCGCTCGTGCCGCCGAGCCCCGCCACCCGTACGGTCACCACGCTGGGCAGCACCCGCTCGGCGACCCCGGCCAGCGACTCGGGCCTGCGCTGGGCCAGGCCGGGCGCCTGCGGGTCCGCGCCGAGCACCGTGCCGGCCACGCCGCCCCCGCGCACCGCGAAGGCGTACCCGAGCGCGCCGCCCAGGCTGCCCGCGAGCAGCGCGGTGATCAACGGGATGAGCAGCAGCTGCCGCAGCGTCGGCCGGCCCGGGGCGTCCGGGTCGCTGACCGGCTCCGGCTCGGTGCCGGGGCTCGGCGCGGCCGGCAGCACCACGGCGGCCGGCGCGGTCGGGTCGCGCCACGGGTCGGCCAGCGCGTCGGACCACCAGGGCGAAGTCGTGCCGCCCCCGGCGCCCTGAGGCGTCGGCGGCGACCCCACCGGCGGATGTCCGGGCACCGGCGGTCGCGCCGGCGCCGGAGTTCCCCCGGGCTGGCGCCAGTCCCAGCCGTCGGTCACGTCGGTGCCCTCCCAGTCCATCCCCGGCTCCCGCGCTCCACGGACCCGGCGACAGCGTCGCCCGGTCGCGCTCGCCGGAACACCGCTTCCAGGATTACACGGATGCCGCGGATGGAGTCACCGGTTGCCGACCGTGATCGTCGGGTGGCGGACGCGCGGCTGCGCCCGTTCGACGTCGCCTCTAGGCTCACAGTGCCCACCCGCCCCCGCACCACGCATGCCGCCCGGAGGTGTCCCATCGCCACGGTCGCCGGTTCCGGCAATTCGACGGCCCAGACCCTGCACTTCGCCGAGTCGTACGTGACCGAGGATCTCGTCCTGCGCACCGCCCGCAGCCTGGCCCACGAGGTCGGCCTCGAGGCGGTGACCCCCGGCGCCGGCGCGGCGCTGCGGCTGCTCGCCGCCGCCGGCAGCGCCCGGGCCGTGGTGGAGATCGGCACGGGCACGGGAGTCAGCGGGGTCTGGCTGCTGCGCGGGATGCGCGCCGACGGCGTGCTGACCACCATCGACGTCGAGGTCGAGCACCAGCGGATCGCCCGACGCATCTTCACCGAGGCGGGCTTCGCCGCCGGCCGCACCCGGATCATCACCGGCCGGGCGCTGGACGTGCTCCCCCGGCTCGCCGACGGCGCGTACGACCTGGTCTTCGTGGACGCGGAGGCGACCGGGTTCGCCGCCTGCGTGGACGCCGCGCTGCGGCTGCTGCGGCCGGGCGGCGTGGTCGCGCTCAACGGCACGCTGGCCGGCGGCCGGATCGGCGACCCCGCCGCCCGCGACGTCGAGACGGTGACCGTCCGCGAGGCGATCAAGGCGATCCGGGAGTCGGAGCACTGGATCCCGGCGCTGCTGCCGGTCGGCCACGGGCTGCTCGCCGCCGTCAAGTGCTGACCCGCCGCTGACCGGGGGCCCGCCGGGGGCGGGCGCCGCCGGCCGGTCAACCCAGCGAGCCCAGCCAGCGCAGCAGCGAGCGTACGCCCCAGCCGGTCGCGCCCCGGGTCAGCTCGGCGTCGTCGCCGTCGGCCCACGACGGCGCGGACATGTCGACGTGCAGCCACCGGTCGCGCAGCCCACCGGTGAACTCCCGCAGGTAGAGCGCGGCCATCACGGACCCGGCGCCCCGGTCCGGCGAGCTGTGCAGGTCGGCCAGCTCGCTGCCGAGGTGCTCGGCGTAGTCGTCGGGCAGCGGCATCCGCCAGGCGGCCTCGCCGGCGGCGGCGATCGCGGCCAGCACGTCCGCGGCGAGCCCGTCGTTGTCGCTGTAGAGGGCGCCGTGGCGCTTGCCCAGCGCGACCGCGTTCGCCCCGGTCAGCGTGGCGAGGTCGACCAGCAGGTCGGGCTGGAGTTCGGCGACGGCGTACGCGAGCGCGTCGGCCAGGACGAGGCGCCCCTCGGCGTCGGAGTTGGTGGTCTCGCTGGTCGTGCCGCCGTAGTGGCGGATGACGTCGCCGGGACGGAACGCCGAGCCGCTGAGCATGTTCTCCGCCAGCGGCGCGAGCGTGGTGATCCGGACCGGCAGGCGCAGGGCCGCCGCGCCGAGGGTCGCCGCGACCACCGCCGCCGCCCCGGCCATGTCCTTGCGCATCAGCTTCATCGACGCCACCGGCTTGATCGAGATGCCGCCGGTGTCGAACGTGATCCCCTTGCCGACCAGCACCACGTGGGTACGCGCGTCGGCCGGCCGCCAGTCCAGCTCGACCAGGCGCGGGCCGCTGGCCGAGCCGCCCCCGACGGCGAGGATCCCGCCGAAGCCCTCGGCCGCCAGCTCCTCCGGGCCGCGTACCCTCAGGTGCAGGTCCGGCACGTCGGCGGCGAGGGCGGCGACCTGGTCGGCGAACCACTCGGGGTTCTTGACGGACGAGGGGGTGTTGGTGAGGTCGCGGGCGAACCGGGTCATCCGGGCCGTCGTCCGGGCCACCTCCAGGGCCGCGGTGTGCGCGTCCGGGTCGGCCACCACGACGTCGACCTCCGCCAGGGCGGGAGCGGCGCCGGCGTCGGTCAGCCGGAACCGGTACGAGGCCAGCAGCAGCCCCTCGGCCAGTCCGCGTACGGCCGCCGACGTGACGCCGGCCGGCATCGCCAACGTGACGCGTGTCTCATCCTTCGCCGCACGGGCCAGGGCCGCGCCGGCCGCCCGCCAGGCCGCCTCGTCGCCCTCGCCGACGCCGAGCAGCAGCAGCCGGCCGGGGTCCCGCCCGGGCCGCAACTGCGCCTGGACCTCGCCGGGACGCCCGGTCAGTCGTGCCGCCGGCGCCAGGGCGGCGGCCTCCTCGGCCACGCCGTCGGGCAGCCTCGCCCCGGTCGGGGCCGGTCGGGCCTGGTCATCGTCGGCCGGACCGGGCCGGACGGGCAGAACGAGGGTGTCGAGCCGGTCCGGCTCGGCGAGCAGACGGATGGCGAGCACGCGGAGCCGTACCTCCAGGAAGCTCGCGGAGCGTGGCTCCGCGGGGAATGAAGACCCTGAGCCACCGGCGGGGCCGGTGGCTCAGGGGTTGACGAAAGGCCCGCGCGAGCGCGCGGGCCGTTCCTCGGTCAGCCGGCGGCTGCCTTCAGTGCGTCACCGAGCGCGTTGGCCTCGTCGGGAGTCATCTCGACGACGAGCCGGCCACCGCCCTCCAGCGGGACGCGCATGACGATGCCCCGGCCCTCCTTGGTGACTTCCAGCGGACCGTCGCCCGTCCGCGGCTTCATCGCCGCCATGTTGTCTCCCCTCAGACCTACACCAGGGTCGGTGGGTTGCCCCACAGCCACTTCGTCTTGACCACCCGCAACGTACGCGGGGGTGTCGACCAACGATTTTCCCTGATGAACACCGCCGGACCCAAACCGAAGCAGCATTGATGTAACAGCATCTAGCTTATCCTGAGAAGGCCTGTCACAATGTGCGGTCATGCAGGCACGGTCGGCACTCTTCGACCTGTACGGCGACCACCTCCGGGCGAGGGGCGGCCGGGCACCCGTTGCCGCCCTGGTCAGGCTGCTGGCGCCGCTCGGGATCGCCCCGCCCGCCGTGCGTACGGCGGTCTCCCGGATGGTCCGCCAGGGGTGGCTCGACCCGTGCCGGCTGACCTCCGGGCCGGGATATTCGATCACCCCGAAAGCCGCCCGCCGGCTGGACGAGGCGGCGGCGCGGATCTACCGGACCGGCCGGATCACCTGGGACGGACGGTTCGACCTCCTGGTGCTGGAGGCCCCCCTGTCGCGGCGGGACCGGCAGCGGCTCGCGGCCAACCTGACCTTCCTCGGCTACGGCGCCCTCGACGAGTGCACCTGGGTGGCGACCCGGCCCGGTGAGGACGTGGACGTGCTGCTCGACGAGGCGGGCGTGCGCTACGAGCGGTTCACCGCCGCGCACACCGCCGGCACCCCCGGCGCGATGGGCGTGGTCCGCCGGGCCTGGGACCTGGCGGAGATCGGCCAGGCGTACGAGCAGTTCGTCGCCGAGCAGCGCCCACTGCTGGCCGGGGTCACCGTGCGCAGCCTCGACGAGGAGGCGTACGCCGCCCGGTTCCGGCTCGTGCACGCGTGGCGTACCTTCCTGTTCCGGGACCCGCAGTTGCCCCCGGCGCTGCTCCCCGAGCGTTGGCCCGGCACCGCCGCGGCCAGTTTCTTCGACCGGCACGCGGCGCGACTGCGGCCGGCCGCCGACCGGTACGTCGAGCAGTGCCTCGACTCCGGCAACCGCATCGCCCGACAGAAGGGTCGTTAGAAGTGACCGAGCCGCTGCTCGTCGACCGCACCGACGCCGTCGTCACCCTGACGCTGAACCGCCCCACGGCGATGAACGCGCTCGACGTCGCACTCAAGGAGGCGCTGCGGGACACGCTGGCCGAGCTGGAGACCGACCGGTCCTGCCGCGCGGTGGTGCTCGCGGGCGCGGGTCGGTCGTTCAGCGCCGGCCAGGACCTGCGCGAGCACGTGCAGACCCTGGAGTCCACCGACGGCAACCCGCTGGACACCGTCCGCGCGCACTACAACCCGATCGCCGCCCGGCTGGCCAACCTGCCCAAGCCGGTGGTCGCCGCCGTGCGGGGGATGGCCGCCGGGGCCGGTGCCTCGCTGGCCTTCCTCGCCGACATCCGCATCGGCGGGCCGTCGACCAGCTTCCTGATGGCGTTCGCCAACGTCGGGCTCGCCGCCGACACCGGCGCCTCCTGGACGCTGCCCCGGCTCGTCGGGCACGCCAAGGCCATCGAGCTGCTGATGCTGGCCGAGCCGGTACGCGCGGCGGACGCCTGCCAGCTCGGGCTGCTCAACCGCCTGGTGGAGGACGACGAGCAGGTGCTGCCGACGGCGCAGGAGCTGGCCGCCCGGCTGGCCGCCGGCCCGACCGTCGCGTACGGGGCGATCAAGCGGCAGCTCTCCATCGCCGACGCCGGCACGCTGGCCGACGCCCTGGCCGCCGAGGCGCAGGCGCAGACGATCTGCGGGGGCACCGCCGACCACCGCGCCGCCACCCTGGCCTTCGTCAACAAGCAGAAGCCGGTCTACGAGGGCCGCTGACGCCCGCCGGGACGGGGTCAGTCGTCCTCCTCCGGATCCTGGTTGGCCTCCGCGCCGAGCACGAACGCCTGCATGGCCAGCTCGTCGCCGGAGGGCGAGACGAAGGCGGGCAGCTCGCGGGGGCCCAGCTCCTGCACGTAGGCCCAGAACAGGCGGACCGCCTCGGCGGGCGACGCGGCCTCGATCGGCAGGTCGAGGCTGACCAGCCAGGAACGCCGCTGCGGCGGCGGGCCGAGCCGGTCGGCCAGCGCCCGGAAGGCCGCCGGGTCCAGCGCGGTCACCGGCCCGTCGAGCGCCAGCGCGTCGGCCGGCACCGGCTCGTCGAAGGCCCGCCGGGTGTACACCACCACCAGCGGCGCCTCGACCCGCTCGGACTGCGCGTCGTCCGGGTCCTCCGGCTCCTGGCCGCCGGCCCCGGTGACCCGGCCCAGCGCCACCAGCCTGGGCGGCGCGTCGGCCAGCACGGCCACCCGGTCGCCGGGGCGGGGTCGGGTGGCGTCGGCGAGGCCGGTCAACTCGAGCGTGTCGTGGTGGACGAGCCGCTCGGCTTCGTAGCGCCCGGAGGGCAGCAGCACCGCCCAGGCGCCCGTGCCGTCGGCGGGGCGCGCCCCGTCCACCCGGTGCGCGGTGTCGGTCGTCATGGCCCCCATCCCATCACGCCGACCGCGCCGCCACGACGTGGCAGCCCGCAAGGTGGTCGTCGACCATGCCGGTGGCCTGCATCAGCGCGTAGGCCGTGGTCGGGCCGACGAAGCGGAAGCCCCGCTTCTTGAGCGCCTTGGCCATCGCGGTGGACTCGGCGGTCAGCGCCGGCACCTCCGCGAACGACGTGGGTCGGGCCGGTCGGGGCGGCGGGGCGAAGGACCAGAGCAGCGCGGAGAGCCCCTCGGGAAGCCCCAGCGCCGCCCGGGCGTTGGCGATCGCCGCCTCGATCTTGGCCCGGTTGCGGACGATGCCGGCGTCGCCGAGCAGCCGGGCGACGTCGGCGTCGTCGTAGCCGGCCACGGTCTCGATCCGGAACTCGTCGAAGGCCAGCCGGAACGCGGGACGCTTGCGGAGGATGGTCAGCCAGGACAGCCCCGACTGGAACGCCTCCAGCGTGAGCCGCTCGTAGAGCGCGTCGTCGCCGCGCAGGGGCCGGCCCCACTCGGTGTCGTGGTAGGCGGCGTAGTCGGGGGTGCTGTGCCCCCAGCCGCATCGCGGCAGCCCGTCGGCGCCGATCACCAGGTCAGTCACGCGTCCACGCTAGGGCACCGCCCCGACGGGCCCGTGGCCCGCGGTCCCGCGCCGCGCCCGGACAACCGGGCCCGGTCCGACCGAGATCGACGACATCGGGGCGTCCCGGTGCCGCCGTCACCCCGATGTCAGCGACGTCGAGTCGATCACGCCAGGTCGTCCCACGGGGCACGCACGATCCCCGACCGCCCCGGTCAGGGGAGCCGGCCCTGCTCCACCAGCCGACCGAACTTCCTCAACGCCTGGCTCAGGCTGAACTTGGACCCGGGCCACAGCACCGGCCAGGCCACCCGGCCCGCCGGCCCGCCGGGCAGGTGGAACCACTCGTGCCAGACCACCTGGGTGCGGTCCCGCTCCAGGGGCGTACAGCGGAGGACGCCGGGGCCGCGCAGCAGCTTCCCGCAGTGCACGACGCCCACCTCGTAGGGCGCGTCCACCCGGACCACCCGCATCTCGTCGCGCAGCACGGCGGGGCCGAGCGCCGTGACCGCCTCGATCAGGCTGCCCTCGCCGCCGTCGCCCTCGACCACCCGGACGGTGGTGAAGGGGATCCAGTCCGACTGCCGCTCCCAGGCGGTCAGCGCCGCGAAGACCCGCTCCGCCGGCGCGTCGACGATCACCGTGGCGGTGACCTCGCCCGCGCCGGGCTGCGCCACGTCGCGCAGGTCGTCGCCGGGTTCCGGTCCGGTCACTTCGACTCCGACCCGACCACCGGGTCGGGGCTGGTCGCGTCGCCCGCCGGCCGCGTCGTGCCGTCGCCCGCCCCGGCCCGGTCCACGGCGGCGTCGCCCCCGTCGGTCCGGTCCACGGCGGCGTGCTGCTCGGCGGCGCGGTCCACGGCGGCGTCGTCCTCGCCGGTCCGATCCACGGCGGCACGGTCCACAGCGGCGTCGTCGTCCTCGCCGGTCCGGTCCGCGGCGCGGTCGGCACCGGTCCGGTCCGCGGCCCGGACGGCGCCGGGGTGCGTGGCGGCTGCGGGGCCGGCCGACGGCGCGTCCTTGGCCGCCGAGGCGACGGTCGGGCCCGCGAACGCGGGGATCGGCGCGACGACCACGTCGCTGTCCTCCGGTGCGTCCGCCCGGTCGGCCCCGACCGGCACCGTCCCCCGGGCCTGCGGCGACGGCGCGGTGGCGGCGGCCGCCTGCTCCCGCGCCCGGCGCAGGGCGTCGGCATCCGCCGTCCGCCCCTCGCGCAGCGCGGCGACCTCCGCCTCCAGCACGCCGATCAGCTCGGACTTGTAGCCGATGTCGTAGGCCGCCCGGCGCATCGCGTGGTCAACCTGGGCCATGCGGTAGCCCCGCAGCGCGGTGTCGAACCGGACCTCGCCCACGTCGGACTCGGCGAGCGGGCGGGCCGCCGGCAACGGCACGGCCCGTCCGTCCGGCTCGGCCGGCACCAGGCCGGGATCCCGGCCGGAGACCAGCACCGTCACCCCGAACACGACCGCCGCGACGGTCAACGCCACGACCAGCAGGAGCAGAACCTGACCCATGCACAGATCGTGGCATGTCGAACCGCCGGGAGCGACCCCGCCACCCGCCGCGTCCCGGATCCGTACCGAAGGACCTCCGCCCGACGCACCGGTCCGGGAGCATGATCACGACCCGCTCGAAGCCGCGCTCCCGCTTGTCCAGGTAGGCGGCGACGGCGGACCGGCGGGGCCCGACCCGGGCGGACCGGCTAGCGTCGTCATCGGCCGCCGGCGGGGACGGGTCGGCGGCGGACCTTCAGGAGGCGGCATGGCGGGGGCGCTTCGGCTCGGTGGGCGCACGTTCGGCCCGGACGAGCTGGTGGTGATGGCGATCGTCAACCGCACGCCGGACTCGTTCTTCGACCGGGGCGCGACCTTCGCCCAGGACAGCGCGTTGCGCGCCGTGGAACGGGCGGTCGAGGAGGGCGCCGAGATCATCGACATCGGCGGGGTCAAGGCCGGTCCGGGCGCCGAGGTCGACGTGGCCGAGGAGATCCGCCGCACGGTGGAGACCATCGCCGCCGTCCGGGCCGCCTTCCCCGACGTGGTGATCTCGATCGACACCTGGCGGGCCGAGGTGGCGGTGGAGGCGGTCGCGGCGGGGGCCGACCTGCTCAACGACACCTGGTCCGGCGCCGACCCGGCGCTGGCCCAGGTGGCGGCGCAAACGGGTGCCGGCCTGGTCTGCTCGCACGCCGGCGGCCTGGCACCCCGGACCCGCCCGCACCGCGCGGCCTTCGCCGACGTGGTCGCCGACGTGCTCACGACGGTGACCGGGCTCGCCGAACGCGCGGTCACCCTGGGCGTACGCGCCGACGGGATCCTGATCGACCCCGCCCACGACTTCGGCAAGAACACCCGCCACTCGTTGGAGATCACCCGCCGGCTCGGCGAGCTCTCCGGCACCGGCTGGCCGCTGCTGGTGGCCCTGTCGAACAAGGACTTCATCGGCGAGACGCTGGACCTGCCGGTGGCCGAGCGGCTGGAGGGGACGCTCGCGGCCACCGCGGTCTCGGCCTGGCTGGGCGCCCGGGTGTTCCGCGCGCACCAGGTCCGCCCCACCCGGCGGGTGCTCGACATGGTCGCCTCGATCCGGGGCGACCGCCCCCCGACGCTGACCCGGCGCGGCCTCGCCTGACCGTGGCCGGACGGGGACGGCGGGGCGACCGTCGGCCGCCCGGGGCCGTCAGGACCAGCGCAGGATGTTCTTCCGCCAGGCGTAGAGGATGCCGAGCGCCAGCACCGCGACGAAGACCGCCATCTCCACGACCGTGACCATGCCGAATCCCGGCCGGTCGAAGACGACCGCCCAGGGGAAGAGGAACACCGACTCCACGGCGAACAGCACGTAGAGATACGCGTACACGTAGTAACGGATCTGCATCTGCGCCCAGTCGGCGCCCACGGGGTCGAGGCCGCACTCGTAGCTGGTGCGCTTGCCGAACGGATCCGCCGGACGGGCGGGACGTAACACCCGGTTGGCCGAGAACGCCGTAACGAAGAAGAGGACGCTGGCGAGCAGCAGCAGCCCGAGCGTCGCGTACGAGCCCAGGTAACCGGTCACGGTCGCTGAGCCTACCGCTCCTCGTCGCCGCCCGGGTCGAACCCGTTACGGATTCGTTTCCCGACGGGACTAGTGCCCTCTGGCAACAATTGTCGAATATTGGGATCTCACTCATCGTCACCGGAGGACAGATGGCTCGCGTGGACGTACGGCCCGGCCGGCGGGCGCGTAACCGACGCGCCGTGCCCCTGCTGGCGATCGGTCTCGCGGTCGGACTGGCCGTCGCCGCGGTGCCGGGCTGGGCGACCGCCGCCCCGACCGCCGCGCGGGCCGCCTCCCCCACGACCGAGCCGGCCGGCGAGCCGGGCGGGGACCCGCCCACGGCGGATCCGACGGACACGGCTCCGGTGCCCACCGAGGCGCCCTCGACCACCGCGCCACCGCCGGAGACCACGCCCCCGGCCGCGACGACCGAGCCGGCCCCGACGACCACCGCCCCGGAGCAGCCGGCGCCGACCACCGCCGCGCCGACCACCGCCGCGCCGCTCCCGGCGCCGTCGGTGCCGCCGGTCCGGCCCTCCGCGCCCGCCGCCACCCCGCCGGCGCCCCTGGCCGGCGTCAGCGTCACGACCGACGACATCACCCTGACCGCCGCGTACTGGAACGCGCCGAGCACGGTGACCACGCTGCGGGTGACCGTCACGAACACGGGCACCACGCCCGCCCGGATCGGGCTGGCCTACACGCTCCCGGCCGGGCTGACCGACGCCGGCACCGGGGGCTGCGCCCAGGTCGACGGCGGGGAGCACCGCTGCGGCGAGTGGGCGAGCGCGCCCGGTGCCCGGTTCAGCACCCTGATCCGGGTACGCGTCGACGGCGACGCCTGGAAGCGGATGCCGCTCAGCGGCTCCGTCCGGGTCACCGCGACCGCGCCCAGCGTGCCCGGTGCGGTGGGCGACGACGAGGGCTTCGCGGTGCTCTTCCCGCCCGGCCCGCCGGTGCCGGGGATCAGGCTGGACGCCGACGCGGTCTCCTTCGACATCAGTGGCGGGTCGAGCGGGCTCGACGTGCGCCTGGGCAACACCGGGAAGGTGGACGCCGAGGGCCGGATCGAGGTGGTCCTGCCGGCCGGGGTGACCGTGCCCGCGCCCCCGTCCGGCTGCACCACGGTCGACCCCACCCGTACGCGCTGTGAGCTGGGCACCCTCGCCGCCGGCCGGACCGCGCAGCTGCGGCTGCCGGTCTCCGCGACCCCCGAGGCCCAGCGGCAGGCCCCGCTGGCCGGCGCGGTGCTCGGGCAGCTCGACCCGCGCAGCGGCCGGGCCCGGCAGGTGCAGATGAGCTTCCGGATCACCGCCGCCGCCGCGCTGGCGACCCCGGTGGCCTCGCCGCCCGCGCCGACCGGGTCGCAGGGCGTGCTCGCCGCCGACGCCCCGGCCGTCAGCGACGACGGCGGGGGCGGCTCGGTACGGCGGACGGCGATCCTGCTGATCGTGATCTCCACGCTGCTGGTGGTGTTCGCCCTCACGCTGGCGACCACCTCCCTGCGGCGGCGGATGACCGTCCCGGCGGCCGGACCGTCCACGGCACCGACCGAGTGACCCGGCCCGCCCCGGGGCGCCGGTCCGACCGGTCCGACCGGGCCGGCGTCCCGCCCGCCCCCGCTACCGGTGATCTGGATTACGGCGGCGGGACGGAAACACCTCAAAACGGGGTGGAATCTCGCTGGATCCCATCCCACAGGGCGGCCTCCGAGAATGTTGGGGCGGCGATTCGACGTAGGCTCTCAGGTGAGGTAACTACAGCGGACCGGGCCCGCCTCGGCGGGTCTGGTGCAGCGGTGCGTCAAGGAGGTCACGTGGCCGGGCAAGGCGAGGTCACCATCACGTCCAGCCGCCCGCGCGACCGCGCCCAGCGAAGCGAGGTGCAGGCGTGACCAAGCAGATCCGTCAACTGGACCGGGTGGTCATCCGGTTCGCCGGTGACTCCGGCGACGGCATGCAGCTCACCGGCGACCGGTTCACCTCGGAGACCGCGCAGCTGGGCAACGACATCTCCACGTTGCCGAACTTCCCGGCGGAGATCCGGGCTCCCGCCGGCACCCTGCCGGGCGTGTCGAGCTTTCAGGTGCACTTCGCCGACTACGACATCCTCACCCCCGGCGACTCGCCGAACGTGCTGGTGGCGATGAACCCGGCGGCGCTCAAGGCGAACCTCGCCGACCTGCCCCGGGGCGCGGACATCATCGTCAACACCGACGAGTTCACCAAGCGCAACCTGGCCAAGGTCGGCTACCAGTCGAACCCGCTGGAGGACGACTCCCTCGCCGGCTACGTGGTGCACCCGGTGGCGCTGACCTCGATGACGGTCGGCGCGCTCGCCGAGCAGGCGGTGTCCAAGAAGGACGCCGAGCGGGCCAAGAACATGTTCGCCCTCGGCCTGCTCTCCTGGATGTACAACCGGCCCTACGAGTCGACGCTGCGCTTCCTGGAGCGCAAGTTCGCCGCCCGCCCCGAGCTGGTCGCGGCGAACGTCGCGGCGTTCCGGGCCGGCTGGAACTTCGGCGAGACCACCGAGGACTTCGCGGTCCGCTACGAGGTCAAGCCGGCGAAGATGCGGCCGGGCACCTACCGCAACATCACCGGCAACGCGGCACTGTCGCTCGGCCTGGTGGCCGCCGGCGTCCGCTCCGGGCTGCCGGTCTTCCTGGGCGCCTACCCGATCACCCCGGCCTCGGACATCCTGCACGAGCTGAGCAAGCACAAGCGCTTCGGCGTGCTCACCATGCAGGCCGAGGACGAGATCGCCGCGGTCGGCGCGGCGTTGGGCGCGTCGTACGGCGGCTCGCTCGGCGTCACCACCACCAGCGGCCCGGGCGTGGCGCTCAAGAGCGAGACGATCTCCCTCGCGGTGGCGCTGGAGCTGCCGCTGGTCATCGTCGACGTGCAGCGGGCCGGTCCCTCCACGGGCATGCCCACCAAGACCGAGCAGGCCGACCTCAACATGGCGCTCTACGGCCGCCACGGCGAGGCCCCGGTCGCGGTGATCGCGCCGAAGTCGCCGGCGGACTGCTTCCACGCGGCCATCGAGGCGGCCCGGATCGCGCTGACCTACCGCACGCCGGTCATCCTGCTCTCCGACAACTACGTCGCCAACGGTTCCGAGCCGTGGCTGCTGCCCGACGTCGAGTCGCTGCCCGACCTGCGGGTCGAGTTCGCGACGAAGCCCAACGGCGACGACGGCACCACGTTCCTGCCCTACCTGCGCGACCCGCAGACCCTGGCCCGGCCGTGGGCCGTCCCGGGCACCGCCGGTCTGGAGCACCGCATCGGCGGCCTGGAGAAGGCCGACAAGACCGGCGACATCTCGTACGACCCGGCGAACCACGACTTCATGGTGCGCACCCGGGCGGCCCGGATCGAGACGATCCCGGTGCCGGACGTCGAGGTCGAGGACCCGGACGGCGACGCCCGGGTGCTGGTGCTCGGCTGGGGCTCCACGTACGGGCCGATCGGCGCGGCGTGCCGGGGCCTGCGCCAGCGGGGCCACGCCATCGCGCAGGCGCACCTGCGACACCTCGCCCCGATGCCGGCCAACCTCGGCACGGTGCTGCGCTCCTATGACCGCGTGGTCATCCCCGAGATGAACCTCGGCCAGCTCGCCCACGTGGTCCGGGCGAAGTACCTGGTCGACGCGATCGGCTACAACCAGGTCCGCGGCCTGCCGTTCACCGCCGCCGAGCTGGAGACGATGCTGGAAGAGGTCCTGAAGAATGTCTGAGCCCGTCGCCCTCAAGCTCACCGCCAAGGACTTCAAGTCCGACCAGGAGGTGCGCTGGTGCCCCGGCTGCGGCGACTACGCGATCCTCGCCGCGATCCAGCAGTTCATGCCGGAGCTGAACATCCCGCGTGAGCGGATCGTCTTCGTCTCGGGCATCGGCTGCTCGTCCCGCTTCCCGTACTACATGAACACCTACGGGATGCACTCGATCCACGGCCGCGCCCCGGCGATCGCCACCGGCCTGTCGGCGAGCCGGCCCGACCTGTCGGTCTGGGTGGTCACCGGTGACGGTGACGCGCTCTCGATCGGCGGCAACCACCTGATCCACGCGCTGCGCCGCAACGTCAACCTGAAGATCCTGCTGTTCAACAACCGGATCTACGGCCTGACGAAGGGGCAGTACTCACCGACCTCCGAGGTCGGGAAGGTCACGAAGTCGACCCCGGCCGGCTCGGCCGACGCGCCGTTCAACCCGCTGTCGCTCGCCCTCGGGGCCGAGGCCACCTTCGTGGGCCGCACCATCGACTCGGACCGCAAGCACCTCCAGTCGGTGCTGCGGGCGGCGGCGGAGCACCAGGGCTCGGCGTTCGTGGAGATCTACCAGAACTGCAACATCTTCAACGACGGCGCGTTCGACCAGCTCAAGGAGCCGGCCACCCGCGACGACTTCCTGATCCGCCTGGAGCACGGGCAGCCCATCACGTTCGGCAAGGACGGGCAGTTCTGCGTCGTGCACCCGCCCGGCGGGTTCGGCCTGGAGGTCCGGGAGACCGCGTCGGTGAACCCGGGCGAGATCGTCGTGCACGACGCGACGGTCACCGACCCGGCGTACGCCTTCGCGCTGTCCCGGCTGCCCGGCCTGGACCTGCGGAACACCCCGATCGGCGTGTTCCGCTCGGTGGACCGGCCGTCGTACGACAGCGTGGTGCAGGAGCAGCTCGCCGAGGCGAAGGCGAAGGTCACCGAGACCCCGGAGCAGCAGCTCGCCGGCCTGCTCGCCAGCGGGGACACCTGGACCATCCTCTGACCGACGCGGCCGGCCGCCCCTGAGCGGGAGCCGGGCAGGCGCACCGCCGCGTTGCCGGAACGACAGGAGGGGCTTGCAATCCGATCCCGGGTTGCGGGCCCTCCCCTTTGGAACACGCGCGACCACCTGCGCAAGCCGCCGACGCACCCTGGCCCGCCTCCGCCGGCACCCCGCCCTGGTTACGGTAAGTAAGGGAACCCACCCTTCCGCCAGTTACTACGATGAGTGACGGTTGCGTCGGCGCGGAAGGGCGGGGCGCTCGCCACTCTTGACGCCGAAAGCTCGTGACCAGCGTCTTCAGCGTGACGCACCCTCGGGAGCGACTAAGTCCCATCCGCCCTTTGCTCTGCATCATCATACGCAACAGGCACCCACGGTTACCGGTGCGCACGAGAGTGCAGAGCAAAGCGTCCGGAGGACATGGGGCGGGGACCTGCGGATCGAACACTGTGCGTGACCGCGCGGCCCCGACGGGCGTGCTGCGCATGTCGCTCGGCGTCCCGTTGTGCCGCACCGGGGGCGGGCGCCGGGCCCGACGCACGGGAGACCCGCAGCCGGCACCTGCGCCGGCGAGGCATCGCGACCGCACCGACACCGGCCCAGCACCAGCACCAGCACCAGCACCAGCACCAGCACCGACACCAGTATCGGCCCCCGCCCGAGTCAGGGCGGGCCGCCGGTCAGGAGGCTGCGGTCGCCTGCGGGCGGTCGTCGCGTACGTGCACGAGCATGTCGCCGGTCTCGATGACCGCGCCGGCCTTGTCGGCCAGGGTGACCACCTTGCCCCGCCGGACCAGGGCGATGACCAGCGATTCCAGCTCCCGGGGGGAGCGCCCCACCTCGGAGCGCTCGGCGGAGCGCATTGCCAGCGCCATGCCCTGGCCGGGGGTGAGCAGGTCCTCCACCACGTCGATCAGCGGCGGGGCCGAGGTGGACAGGCCCAGCAGCCGGCCGGCGGTGGCCGAGGAGACGATCACGTGGTGGGCGCCGCTCTGCTTGAGCAGCGGGGCGTTCTCCGCCTCCCGGGCGGCGGCGATGATCCGCACCTGCCCGGCGGTGAGCTGCCGTACGGTCAACGCCACCAGCACCGAGGCGTCGTCGCTGTCGGTCGCGATGATCACCGCCTTGGCGTTGCGTACGTGCGCCTCGTTGAGCACCGACGAGCGGGTCGCCGAGCCCTCGATCGCCACCAGGCCGGCCGAGGTGGCCTGCCGCAGCGCCGGACCGCTGCGCTCCACCACCACGATCCGGGACTTGTCGAGACCGTTCTCCAGCAGGGCGGAGACCGCGCTGCGGCCCTTCGTGCCGTAGCCGCAGATGATGACGTGGTCCTTCACGGCTCTCCTCCACCGCGACAGGCGGCGCCCGGTGCGGTACTGCTCGGTCAGCACTTCCAGGGTGGTGCCGACCAGGATGATCAGGAAGATCACCCGGGCCGGCGTGATGTAGACGACGTTGATCAGCCGGGCGGTCTGGCTGACCGGGGTGATGTCCCCGTAGCCGGTGGTCGAGAGGGTGACCACCGCGTAGTAGAAGCAGTCGAGGAGGGTCAGCGCGTCCTCGTTGACGTCGCGGTAGCCGTCCCGGTCGAGGTAGACCACGGCGACGGTGGCGAAGACCAGGCCGATGGCGGCGGCCAGCCGGAGACTCAGCGCGCTCAGTGGGCCCCGTCGCTGGGCGGGAAAGTGGATCACGTGAGGGCCTTCCCCGGCCCGGTCGTCGCCTGCACGAGCACAACATAGCGGCCTGCGCGGATCTTGCACGGCGGGGCCGTCGACCCGGGGCACGTGGGCTCACCCACGACGCGCGGCGCGACGGGACGACCCGCGCGGCCGACAGGGGGCATGATGATGGGTGTCCCCCGGACGACGAGCCCGAAAGTGAGGCCCGCATGTCGTTGCTGCGACGAGTGATCGGCGGGGTGCTGCGCCGGCTCCGGCTGCGGCAGGGCCGCACGCTGCGCGAGGTGGCCGAGGCCGCCGGAGTGTCCGTGCCCTACCTCTCCGAGGTCGAACGCGGTCGCAAGGAGGCCTCCTCGGAGGTGCTCGCGGCGATCTGCCGGGCGCTCGGCATCCACCTGTCCGACCTGCTGGAGGAGGCGCGCGACGACCTGCGTCGGGTCGAGCCACGCATCCCGGCCGCGCCCCGGGCCGGCCTGGCCCGGCTGGAGCGGGCGGAGGTCGGCCGGCCCGACGCCGCCACCCCGGCCGCGCGGGTCGCGCCCCGGGCCGGCGGCCCACTGCTCCACCTGGCTCCGCGCCCGGGCGGCACGACCCTCCAGGCCGGGCGGCCCACCTCCGCCGTGCACGGCCACTCCGGCCCGCGTACCCGCGTCGCGCTGGGCTGCGGACGGGCGCGGGTGGGCGCGCGCGCATTGACCGTCGTCTAGGCCGGCCGGTTCTGCCGTCGGCTGATCTGCCGCCGGCAGAATCATTGGCCCCGTGGGTGGCGTTCCGCGCAGGCTGGAGGGGCCGGTCCCCCGGGCGCCCTCCGGTCGCCCGCCGGCAGTGCCGGAAGGGCGGACGCGATGATCGGTCTCGACGTGCGGATGTTGGACGGCGGGCAGCCGTCCTTCGGCGACCAGGTGTTCGACCGGCTGCTGAAGGAGCGGATCATCTTCCTCGGCACGGAGGTCACCGACGCCTCGGCGAACCAGATCTGCGCCCAGATGCTGCTGCTCGCCGCCGAGGACCCGGAGCGGGACATCGTGCTCTACATCAACTCGCCGGGTGGCTCGGTGAGCGCGGGCATGGCCGTCTACGACACGATGCGGTTCGTCCGCAACGACGTGGCCACGGTGGCGCTCGGCTTCGCCGGCTCGATGGGGCAGTTCCTGCTCTGCGCGGGCACGGCCGGCAAGCGTTTCGCGCTGCCCCACTCGCGGATCATGATGCACCAGCCGTCCGGCGGGATGGGCGGCACCGCCGCCGACATCAGGATCCAGGCGGAGAACATGCTGCACGTGAAGCGGACCATGCAGGAGCTGATCGCGCGGCACAGCGGGCGCAGCCTGGAGGAGATCCAGCGGGACTGGGACCGCGACCGGTGGTTCACCGCCGAGGAGGCCCGCGAGTACGGTCTGATCGACCGGGTGGTCACGAAGGCCGAGCAGCTCCCGGCGAGCTGACGGACCGGGCCGCGACGGGAGGTGGCGACACCGGCGTCGGACGCGCCCCCTCGATCCGCGTCCGACCTCCGGTACGCGATGGCCATCGCCGTGCTGGCCGCCGATACGACGGAGCCTATTCCCGCCGGTGGGAATCCGCTCGGGCTGCCGGCGCAGCGTCTTGTGCACGAATCTCGTTACACGAATCCCGCTGCGTCCGGCGGTGCCGCCCGTACGAGGGCGCGCAGGGCGGCGGCGAGCACCCCCGGCCGAGGCCCCGAACCGGTGCGGCACGGACGCCGCGCCGGCGCACCCGGGGCGTTCGAGGAGGTGTCCGCCGCCCGACCCGGGACCGGTAGCGTGCGTGGGCGTGACCGAACCGGACCACCTGCACGACACCCGGGCCTCCTACGACGCCATGGCCGCCGAGTACGCCGAGCAGTTCCAGGACGCGCTGGCCGACATGCCGTGGGACCGGGCGGTCCTCACCGGCTTCGCCGACCTCGTACGCGCCGCCGGGAACGGGCCCGTCGCCGACGTCGGCTGCGGCCCCGGTCGGCTCACCGGGTACCTGCACGGGCTCGGACTGGACGCCTTCGGCATCGACCTCTCCCCACGGATGGTCGAGATCGCCCGCCGCGCCCACCCCGACCTGCGCTTCGAGGTGGGCGCGATGCCCCACCTGGAGCTGCCGGACGCCTCGCTCAGCGGCGTCGTGGCCTGGTACTCGACCATCCACGTCCCGGACGAACTGCTCCCGGCCGCCTTCGCCGACCTCCGCCGCGTGTTGGCGCCCGGCGGTCACCTGGTCCTGGCGTTCCAGGTCGGCGACGAACCGCTGCACCTGACCGAGGGGTTCGGCCAGTCGATCTCGCTCAGCTTCCGGCGTCGGCGACCGGACCGGGTCGCCGAACTGCTGACCGAGGCCGGGCTGGACGTACGCGCCCGGCTGGTGCGCGAGCCGGAGACGTACCCCTTCCAACAGGAGCGCACGCCGCACGCGTACCTGTTGGCCCGCCGGCCGGCCGGCTGAGCCCCGCGCCGGCCACCGGGCCGCCGACCCGGCCCTCTCCCCTGTCGTCAGCGCGGCAGGGTCAGCACCACCTTGCCGAGCGCCCGGCGCCCCTCCAGGTCGGCGTGCGCGGTGGCGGCGTCGGCCAGCGGGTAGGTCGAGACCAGCGGTCGCCACCAGCCCTGCCCGGCCAGCTCCAGCGACCGGGCGGCCAACGCCGGGATGCCGCCGGGCAGGGCGCGCATCCGCTGCCCCAGCCAGCCCACGGTCAGGCCCCGGCCGACGAGGTCGTCGGTGCCGATCCGGGTCGCCTCGCCCGCCGACCAGCCGAACATCATGAACCGGCCGCCCGGCCTCGTCAGCTCCAGGGCGGCCCGGCCGACCGCGCCGCCCACCCCGTCGTACACCAGGCTCAGGCCGCCGACCCGGTCCCGCACCACGTCGGCCCAGTCCGGGCGGCCGTAGTCCACCACGAGGTCCGCGCCCAGCTCGCGCAGCTTCGCCGTCCGGTCGGCCCCGCGCGCCGCCGCCACCACGGTGGCGCCGGTCGTCCGCGCGGCCTGCGCCAGCAGCCAGCCGACCCCGCCGGCCGCCGACGGCACGAAGACGACGTCGTCCGCCGTCGGCGGTTCCAGCTCGAAGATCCCGAGGGCCGTCCGGCCCGTGCCGACGGCGGCCACCGCCTCGGCGTCGGTCAGCCCCGGCGGTACGGCGAACAGCGACCCGACGGCGGTGACCGCCTGCTCGGCGTAGCCGCCCGGCACCATGCCCAGGTGCGCGACGACCCGTCTGCCGCGCCACGCCCCGTCCACGCCCTCACCCAGCCCGTCGACGACGCCGGCGACCTCCCGGCCGGGGACGGTGGGCAGGTCGGGCAGCGGGAGCGGGCCGCCGGCCTCGCCCCGGCGCAGGGTCGTGTCGAGCAGGTGCACGCCGCTGGCCGACACGGCGATCCGGACCTGGCCGGGGTCGGGTGTCAGGTCGGGCAGGTCGTCGAGCACCAGGTTTTCGGGGGGACCGAACTCGTGAAGCCGAATGGCGCGCATGCCCCCATCCGACAACCTCAATCCCGCTTCAGGTCAACCCTCGCGGGGCGCTGGACGGTCGGCACCACCATCGGGGTCCCGGTCGCCGGCGCTGGCACACGACCCCGGCGACACCACCGGCCTCGCCGAGTGGGCCGACCGCACGCGGGGAGGTTGGGCGAGACCCCGCTCCGGGTACCAGAAGGAGCCCGGACGGGACGCGGTCCCGGTCCGTCCGGGATTCGGTCCCCCGGGACGACCTTTAGACTAAGGTCACAGTCCGTAATCCGGATTCCCCCGGACAATCGGAAGGACTTCACGTGATCGAGACCATGCAGATGAGGCCGATCAACCCCGAGTCGGTGCCGGAGGCCACGGGCGGTTACCACAACGCGCTGGAGGTCCAGACCGCCGGCCGGATGCTGTTCATCAGCGGGCAGATCCCCCAGACCCGGGACGGCCACGTCCCGGCCACCCCCGAGGCCCAGTGCCGACTGGTCTGGGACAACATCCGGGCCGTCCTCGCCGACGCCGGCATGGACGTCGACAATCTGGTCAAGGTCACCACGTTCCTGGCCGACCGCCGGCACGCCGACGTCAACACCAAGGTCCGCAACGAGGTGCTCGGCGCGCACCGTCCGGCCCTGACGGTGATCGTCACCGGGATCTTCGACCCGGAGTGGATCATCGAGATCGAGGCGATCGCCGTCGCCTGACCGGCCCCTCCGACGGCCGGCCCGCCGCCGATCAGCCGCCGGCATCCGGGCCGCGGACAGCCGGGCCGCCGCACCGCGGGCCCGCTCGGGGGTCGGCTCACCGGCGCGGTCGGGCGGTCGTGCTGGGATGCTGCCCCTGCAGGGCGACGACCTGGTCGCACTCCGGGCTGCGGCCCAGTTCGCGCACGTGGGCCCGGACGATCTGGGGGATGCGGTAGCGGCCGTCCGGCAGGGCCTCGGCGAGCCCCGCGTCGACCAGGCGTTCGGCGGCGACCTCGGCGACGGCCATCGGCTGGCCCGACAGCGCGGCGAGGTTCGCCACGCTGACCAGGCCCCGGTCCAGTCGGCTCAGCAGCCGCAGGGCCCGCAGCGCCACACCGTCGCCGTCGCCGTACCGGGTCAGCACCCGCACCGCGCCGGCGAGGCAGTCCCGGATCGTCATCGACTCGCAGACCAGGGCGTCGAGCCGGGCGGCGGGATCGGCCAGCCGGGCGGCGAAGGCGGCGAGAGACCAGTTCTGCCGCGTCGCCAGCCGGGCGGCCGCGATCCGCAGGGCCAGGGGCAGCGCGTCACAGCACGCCACGAGCGCGCGCGCCGCCTCGGGCTCGGCGTCCACCCGCTCGGCGCCGAGGTGGTACCGGAGCATGTCGAGCGCGTCGTCCGTGTCCAGGGAGCCGACGGAGACCCGGGTGGCGCCGTCGAGGGTGGTCATCCCGGACCGCGAGGTGACGATCAGGGCGCTGCCGACCGGCACCGGCCCGAGGACGCGTACCTGCGCGGCGGTCGCCACGTCGTCGAGGACGACCAGGACCCGACGGCCGGTCAACAGGGCCGACCAGCCCGACGCGGGGTGGTCGGCCGTCGGCGACGACAGCCCGAGCGCCTCGGCCAGGACGCGCACCGCCCGGGCGGCCTCCGCCGGCCCGTCGGGTGTCCCCCCGTCCATGGGCACGAACACCGACCCGCCCGGATGCTCCGCGGCCAGCTCGTGCGCGGCGCGTACCGCCAGGGCGGTCTTGCCGGCGCCGGCCAGGCCCTGGACCACGCCCGGCCGCCCCGACCGCACGCCCCTGACCAGCCGGCCCAGCTCGGAGCCCCGCCCGTACAGGGGCACCGGGTCGGCGGGGAACCGGGAGGCCGGCGGGCTCGGCGTGACCACCCGGACGGGTGGACGGGCCCCGGGGTGGTGCAGCCGCAGCGCCGGATCGTTGCGCAGGATCCGCTGTTCCAGGTCGCGCAGGGACTCGCTGGGCTCGATGCCCAGCTCGTCGACCAGCAACCGCCGCAGGTCGCGGTACGCGCCCAGGGCGACCGCCTGCTGGCCGTCGCGGTACAGGGCGGTCATCAGGTGGGCGTGCAGGCGCTCCCGCAGGGGATGCTGGCTGACGAGCACCTTGAGTTCCGGCAGCAGCATGCCGTGCCGGCCCAGCTCCAGCTCGGCGCCGATGCGGGCCTCGACCGTCGCGATCCGGGTCTCCTCCAGGCGGGCCACCTCGGCCATCACCAGTGGGGTCGGCCGGACGTCGGCCAGCGGGGCGCCGCGCCACAGCGCCAGCGCCGCGTCGAATCCCTCGACGGCGGCGTCCGGCAGGCCGGCCGCGAGATCGGCGTGGGCCTGCCTGATCAGCCGCTCGCACTCGCCGATGTCGATCGTCTCGGGGGCGACCACCAGGCGGTAGCCGGGACTGCGGGTGGTCAGGACGCGGCCGTCGCGGTCGTTGAGGGCGCGGCGCAGCCGCCACGCGTACCCGGCGACGAGGCCGCTGGCCGAGGCCGGCGGCTTGTCGTCCCAGAGTTCGGCCACCAGTTGTTCGAGCGACACCACCTGGTCGGCCTTGAGCAGCAGCATCGCCAGCAACGCGCGCTGTTTCGCCGAGCCGATCCCCCGCCACTGGACGCCGTCGTGGAACTCCACCGGCCCCATCAACCGGAAACGCAGGCGGGCGGGCGGTGCTTGCGGCGGGATGGGCATCTCTGCTCTCGATTCGTGAGCGTGGTGGGAGTCGGTGCCGCTCAGACCAGTCCGACGTCCGCTGCCAGCCGCCGGCGGTCGACCTTGCCGTTGGCGTTGACCGGGAAGAACTCGACCCGGTGGTACCGCGCCGGCGCCATGTAGGGCGGCAGGTGGTCGGCCACCAGGGCCGCCAGGGCCGCCTCCGCCACGGTGTCGCAGGTGTAGAGCGCGTGCAGCTCGACCCCTCCGGCACCGGGCAGCGCCAGGACGACGACGTCGTGCACCCCCGGGTGCCGGCGCAGGACGGACTCGATCTCGCCCAGCTCGATCCGGTAGCCGTGGATCTTGACCTGGTCATCGAGCCGGCCCAGGTGGACCAGTTCGCCGTCCTCCCGACGGACCCGGTCGCCCGTCCGGTACCAGCTCCGGGGGCCGGGCGGGCCGTCGACCGGGAGCGTCCGGTGCCCGTCGTGGTCGACGAACCGGCCGTGGTTCTGCGCGGCGTCGAGGTAGCCGTCGAACCGCTGGCCGCCCCGCACGCAGAGTTCGCCGTCGTCTCCGGCGGCCCCGTCGGCCGCCAGCAGGACCCCCTCCAGGTGCGGATGGATCCGCCCGATCGGCACGGTGTCGTTGCTGGTGCGGGGCCACCGCGCCGGATCGGCGGGAAGCTGGTAGCGGGTGCAGGTGACGGTGAGTTCGGTGGGCCCGTACAGGTTCTCCAGGGTGCTGCCCGGCGCGGCGTCCGCCCACGCCCGCGCCTGGGCCAGGGTGAGCTGCTCACCGGCGAACAGGCTCCACCGCAGGCCCGGCATGCTCCCGGGCCGCAGGGTGCGCAGGCGGCGGGCCAGGGAGATCACCGACGGTACGGAGAACCAGTGGGTGATCCGGTTGTCGTTGACGTAGCGGACGGGAGCCAGGGTGTCGCCGGGCGCGGCGACCACCAGCAGCGCGCCGGACAGCCAGGCGACGAACATGTCGAACACCGACGGGTCGAAGGTCAGCTCGAAGGTCTGGGACAGCCGCGACCCCGGCCCCACCTGGTAGGCCCGCACGCAGTGCGCGAGGTACGGGGTGAGGTTGCGGTGCCGGATCGGCACCCCTTTGGGCATGCCGGTGGATCCGGAGGTGAACAGGGTGTAGGCGACGTCGTCGGGGCCGCCGGCGTACGCGTCCGTCCACCGCTCGGCCGGCACGTCGTACCAGCGCTGCTCCAGGGTGTCGGGCAGGTGCAGGACGCCGGCCGGCCCGGCCGCCTCGTCGGCCACCCGCCGGCCCGCGTCGTCGGCGAGCAGGGCGTCCACCCCGGCGTGGGCGCAGGTCCGCCGGATCCGTTCCGCCGGCGCGTCGGGGCCGAGCGGCACGACGGTCGCGGCCAGCCGCAGCGTGGCGAGATAGCCGACGTACGCCGCGAGGCTGCGCGACGCGCAGAGGCCGACGACCCGGGGCGGGCGGCCGTGCAGGGCGACCAGCCGGGTGGCCAGCCGCTCGACCCGGTCCAGGAGTTCGACGTACGTCAGCTCGTGCCCGGCGACGCGCAGCGCCGGGGCGTCGGGATGCCGGCGGACGGCGTCGGTGAACCCCTGGAAGAGGGTCCGGCCGTCCGCGCTCACCGGGAGCCGCCGGTGGTCGCCGCCTCCGGCAGGTCCCCGCCGTCGTCGGCGGTGCCGGCGCCCCCGCTTCCGTCCGGGCCGCCGGGCGCCGGCGCGGCGGCCGGGCCGTCGACCTCGGCGATCCGCTCCGCCGTGACCACCTTGAAGAACGGGTAGATCAGCAGCACGCAGAGCACCGCGAAGAAGCCGAACGCCACCTGGTAGGAGAAGACCTGGGCGAGGATGCCGGCGAGGATCGCGGCGACCGGGGTCATGCCCCAGGCCACGAGGCGGCTCGCGGCGCTGAACCGGCCGAGCATGTCGGCCGGCACCAGCGACTGCGTGATGAACCGGGAGTTGACCGTCCACATCGTGCCGCCGGCACCGGCGACGAACGCCGCGGCGCCGATGACCCAGGCGCTGGACGGCGCGGCGGGCAGCAGCGCGGGGGCCGCGACGAGGGCGAAGGCGCCGACGATGTCGGTGAACATGGACCAGCGTCGGCCGATCCACCGGTTGACCGGCCCGACGATGACGGTGCCGATCACCCCGCCCGCGCCGAGGCAGGTGAGCAGGAAGCCGTACTGCCGTTCGTCGAGGCCGAGCGGGCCGCCGACGGCGTAGACCGGGATGAGGGCGAGCCACGCCGCCCAGCAGCCGGCCATGATCGCGATGAGCAACGCCATCGTCCGGAGCAGCCGGTGCTGCCAGAGGAACCGGATGCCCTCACGGATGTCCTCGTTGACCGAGCGCTTGCGGGTGGCGGCGGCCACCTTGAAGTTGCCGACCAGCAGGAGCAGCAGGACCGCGCCGGCCACGTACGCGAAGCCGGTGACGCCGAGCGCCAGGCCGAATCCGATCGCCACCAGGAAGCCGCCGATCGGCTGCCCGGCGAAGCCGTTGAACAGGTATTCCAGGGCGGTGATCCGCGCGTTGGCGGTCTCCCAGCGGTGTTTCGGCACGGCCGACGGGACGATGGAGGCTCCCGCGATTCCGGCCACCACGTCGGCCAGGCCGATCACCAGGGCGGCGGCGTAGATCAGCGCCAGGGTGGGGCTCGCGGCGAGCACGGCGACGAGGAGCGCGCCGACGGAGACCATCCGGGCGATCTCGGCGGCCATCAGCAGGGCCCGCCGGTCCATCCGGTCGACGAAGACCCCGACGTGCAGCGCGGCCACCAACCACGGCAGGCTCATGATGGCCGCGACGGCGGTGACCACGACGGGCGACCGACTGATCTGGGCGGCGAGCAGCGGGAGGGCGATCCGGGCCACCGCGTCGGCGATGTTCGTGGTGCCCGTGAAGATGACCAGAATCCATTCGTTTCGCCTGGCTCCGGGCGGATCCGCCTGCGCTGTGGTGTGAGCTGTGGCCACGACAATCCCTCGCACGGTCTTGAATTAGGAGAAGTGAATGGGAACTCTGCCGCGAAGTACGCACACCACCCGGACAAACGATAAAGGCGCATTCCCCCGGTCGCGCATGTCAATTAGCTGACACGCAATGCCGAGCGGGTGAGCGACCGATCCCGCACTTTTGTCCCGGTCGTCCCCGACAATTCCGATCGGGCTGGTCGCCGGGGCGAAGTGGAGTGGCAGGTCATCGGGGTCCGCGTTGGCAGGGTGGTCGTACGTATATCGGCAGGCGGCTCCAACAATCGCGGAAAGTCCGTTTCGGACCTTATGGGAATACTCTGCGTTGCGCTGGTTGCACCATAGGTCATCCAAGGGGACGTGTCCATCCTCACTCAGCGGTTCGGCCGGCCCCTCGGCGGCGGCCACGACCGGCCATCACCGCCCCGAATAATGCGTACGGGGCGTTTCTGTCGCCCCGTGCCGCATCTGGGCGATTACGGCGGCATTGCCGCCCCGCCGCGCACCGCCTCCCGGCCTCCGCCACTGGCCAGCGCCCTTTTTGCGCCGCCCCGGCCGGAGCCGGACGGGGGCACCGGGGTGCCGACCGAATCAGCGACCAACGACATTCCATCCCGGGAACATCGAGAAAACATCGGCGCCGGGATGCTCGGACCCGTAGAACTTCCAAGCGCAAATTCAGTCGACCCCACCTCGATCGGCGAACGGCTCCTCGTCCGGTTTCCGATCATTGCGGCGCGGCCGACCTCAGGTGAACGGGAAGCAGGGATGACGACTCCAGCTGACCTCGACACGACGATCGCGAAGTACGCGTCGGTGGCCTTCGACGACTCGACCCCCCTGCTGGAGGCCGGCCTCGAATCGCTGTCCCTGCTGCGGCTCGCCGTCGAGCTGGCCGACGACGACGACGCGGAGATCGACGCCACCCGCCTGGTGGACCTCCGCACCGTGGGCGACCTCAAGCAGTGGCTACGCGAGCTGAGCGGCCTGGCAGCCGAGACCGGAGGCGCACGGTGACCACGACGGCCGGGACGGAACCCGCGACGGACACCGGGCCGGTGCGACTGCCCATCACCGAGTCGCAGAAGGGGCTGCTGGTCGTCAACGAACGCTCGCCCGGCCGCGCCGTCTACAACCAGCTCGTCCGGTTCGACATCGACCCGTCGATCCCCGACGAGACGATCGAGCGCGCGCTGGCCACGGTGGTCGCCGTCCAGCCGGCGATGCGCCAGGTCTTCGGGCTGCTCCCGGAGATGCACGCGCGGCTCACCCCGCCGCCGGGGCCGGAGGACTTCCCGCTCGAACGGGTCACGGCCCGGCTGCGCGACTTCGAGGAGGCGGTCGGCGCGGCACAGCGGCGGATCGGCCGGCCCGAGTTCGACCTGGCCAACGGCCCCGCGTACCGCTTCGCCGTGGTCCGCTGCGTCGACGAGCCCCGCGTGGCCGTCCTCATGTGCGACCACCACATCATCCTCGACGGCGTGTCGATGGGGCCGCTGGTGCACGACCTGGAGGAGGCGCTGTCCGGCCGCCTCGTCGGGGCGGAGATCGAGCAGCGGCGCGCCGCCCGCGAGAAGGCCTTCGTCAAGGAGCTGGCCGCGCAGAACCGCACCGCCACCTCCGACCGCGTCGTCGACCGGTCCCGGGAGTGGGCGGCCCGGTTGCGGGAGGTCCCACCCCTGGTGCTGGCCCCACTGCCCGGCCGCGCCGCGCAGACGGAGTTCACCGGCGACCGGGTCAGCTGGTACCTCAGCCAGGCCGAGACGACCGCGCTGTCGGAGACCTGCCGGCGGCTGGAGATCTCCCCCTTCGTCTTCTTCTCCGGCGTCTACGGCACCGTGCTGGCCCGGCACGGCAACGTGTCCAGCGTCCTGGTCGGCAGCCCGTTCATGGCCCGCCGCACGATCGGCGCGTTCGACCTCGGCGGCTTCTTCGTCAACACGCTGCCGGTCACCGTCGACGTGGAGTGGGGCCGCACCGTCGACGAGCATCTGGGCAAGGTGGTCCGGGAGTCCATCGACTTCTGCCGCGCGAACGTCGACGTCACCTTCAACCGGCTCGTCGCCGACGTACGGCCCGACCGCTCCAGCAACCGCAACCCGCTGTTCTCGGCGATGCTCGCCATGCAGGACACCTTCACGCCGGAGGCGGGCGGGGCCGTGCTGCGGGTCCTGGAGCCCGGCAACGGCACCGCCAAGTTCGACCTCTGGCTGGGCGCCACGCCCGTCGACGGCCGGTGGCTGCTCGAACTCGAGTACGACCGGCAGCTCATCGCACCGGTCGTCGCCGACGGGCTGCTCACCTCGCTGCGCGACGCCGTACGCGGGGCGGTCTCGGACGGCTCGCGCCGGCTCGGTGACCTCTTCGCCGACGCCTCCGCCGCGGCCAGCGTCCGCTCCGACGGCTGGACCAGCCCGCTGACCGGCGACACGCCGTGGGACTGGGTGACGGCGGCGGCCCGGCGGCGCCCCGACGCCCCGGCGATCGAGGACCCGACCCGCCGGCTCGACTACCGGCAGTTGCTGGCCGAGGCCGAGCGGATCAGCGCCGGGCTCGCCGCGCACGGCGTCGGTCCCCGGGCCGTGGTGGGCCTCGCCGCGACGACCCTCTGCGACACGGTGACCGCCATCCTGGCCATCCTCCGCCGGGGCGCGGCGTACCTCCCCCTGGATCCGGGCCTGCCCGCCGAGCGGTTGGAGTACATGGTCCGGCGGGCCGGCTGCGAGTTCGTCGTCGGCGAGGCGCTGGTGCCCGACGTGCCCACGGTCGCGGTGGCGGACCTGGCCGCCGCGACGGAGCCGGTGCCCGAACCGCTGGCCGATCCCGACGCCCCGATCTACGTCATGTACACGTCGGGCTCCACCGGGCAGCCCAAGGGCGTCCAGATGGGGCACCGCCCACTGGCCAACCTCACCAGCTGGCAGATCGCGGCCCTCGGCATGGACGCCGAGACCCGCTTCCTGCAGTACGCCCCGCTCGGCTTCGACGTCTCCTTCCAGGAGATCCTGCCGACCCTGGCGGCGGGCGGGACGGTGGTCTCCCGCGAGCCGGCCGACCGGCGGATGTTCACGGCCGTGCTCAGCCGGATCGCCCGGACCGAGGTGACCCACGTCTACCTGCCGGTCGCGGCGCTGCGCCCCCTGGTGCAGACCGCCGCGGGCCGGGGCACCCGGTTGCCCGCGCTGCGTTACCTGTGCGTCTCCGGCGAACAGCTCATCGTCGACGACGAGATCCGCGAGTTCTTCCTCGCCCACCCGCACTGCACCCTGGTCAACCTGTACGGCCCCACCGAGACCCACGCGGTCACCTCGCACCGGCTGTCCTACCGGGACGCGGTCTGGCCGACCCACGTGCCGATCGGCCAGCCGTACCCGGGGGTGAGCGCGTACGTGGTCGACGCCACCGGCCACCTCGCCCCGCCCGGCGTCGCCGGCGAGCTGCTCCTCGGCGGGGACTGCCCCGCCGACGGCTACATCAACGACCCCGAGATCACTGCCGAACGGTTCGTGCCCGACAGGTTCTCCGGCGCGCCCGACGCGACCGCGTACCGCACCGGGGACCTCGTGGTCCGCGACGACCGGGGCGACCTGGTCTTCCTGGGGCGGATGGACACCCAGGTCAAGATCCGGGGATACCGGATCGAGCTGGGCGAGATCGAGGCGGTCGCGAACCAGGTCGACGGCGTCCGACAGTCGGTGGCGGTGGTCCGGGGCTCCGGGGCCGACCGGGAACTCGGGCTGTTCGTCCGTCCCGACGCGGGCTCCACCGTCGACCCGGAACAGGTCCGCCAACGGCTGACCACGGCGCTGCCGGTCTACATGCGTCCCCTGTGGATCTTCCCGGTCGACCGGGTCCCGACCACGCCGACCGGCAAGACCGACCGCGACGCCCTGCTGCGGCTCGCCGACGAGCTGCTGGTCGAGCAGCAGAGCGCGGACAGCACGGAGGTCGCGTACGCCGACGACCTGGAGCGGGAGCTGGCCGGGCTCTGGGGCGGGGTGCTCGACGTCGAGGGCATCCGGCCGGACCGCCCGCTCATCGAGTACGGCGCCCACTCGCTGAACATCTTCACCACCCTCGCCGAGGTGCAGGAGCGCTACGGGGTGGCGGTGCCGCTGGTCGACTTCTTCGCCGCGCCCACCGTGGCCACCCTGGCGGGGCTCGTCCGCTCGGCGCGCGGCGAGGACCCGGCGGTGACGCCGTGACGGCCAGGCTGCCCGGCCGGCTGGTTCCCCTGCTGCGGAAGGGCGCCCGACCGGCGTGCGTGCTGCTGCCGGGCGCCGGCGGCGGCCTGCACCCCTACCTGCGGCTCGCCGCGGCCATCGGCAGGACCCACAACGTCGCGGCGGTACGCGCGGCCGGCCTGCTGCCCGACGAGGAGCCGGACCTCAGCATCGCCGAGATGGCCGACGCGGCGGCGCGGGCGCTGGACGAGGACGGGACCGTCCCGGCGGCCGTCCTCGGCTGGTCCCTCGGCGGCTCGGTCGCCTGGGAACTGTGCGTCCGGCTGGCCGAGCGGGGGCACCTGCCCGACCTGGTGCTGGTGGACGCGACGCCGCTGCCGCGCCACGCCACGGCCGAGGAGGACGCCCGGGTTCGCGAGACCGTCGTCGGGATGCTCGGGCCGCGCCCCGACCCGGCTACCGTCGAGCGGGTCCGGCGGGTCTTCGACACCCAGGTCGCCGCCCTCGCGGACTACCGGGCCGACCGGCCCTACGCCGGTCGGGTGCTGATGCTGATGTGCACCGACGAGGAGTTCGGGTTCCGGGTGGAGGCCGCGGCCCGGTGGCGGGAACTCGCACCGGACCTGCGCGCCGGGCAGCTCGACGCCGGGCACTTCGACGTCTTCGACCCCGACCGCCTGCCGCAGCTGGTCGACGAGGTGACGCCGTTCCTCGGCCGGGCCTCCGGTGCGGTGCGGCGATGAGCCCGTTGGCGGTGGTCAGCGGCGGCACCCGGGGCATCGGCCTCACCTTCAGCCGCCGGCTGGTGAAGCTGGGACACCGGGTGGTCGCGCCGTACCGGGGTGACGCCGTCGCGGCGGCGTCGGCGGCGGCCGAGCTCGGCGACGCGTTCCACCCCGTCCGGCTCGACGTCGGCGACGCCGCCGCGGTCGACGCCGCCGTGCGGACGGTCCTCGCGGAGCACGGCCCGCCGACCGTGCTGGTCAACAACGCGGGCATCAACATCGACCGGCCGTTCCTGGAGATGTCGACCGAGGACTGGCGGCGGGTGCTGGACACCAACCTCTCCGGCGTCTTCCACCTCACTCGGGGGTTCGCGCCGGCGATGCTGGCGGCCGAGCGCGACGGCGTGATCGTCAACGTGGGGGCCACCACCGGCATCCGCCCCCGCCGCAACGGCGTGAACTACTGCGCCAGCAAGGCCGGCCTGCTCCAGCTCACCAAGTGCCTGGCGCTGGAGCTGGCGCCCCGGATCAGGGTCAACTGCCTGATCCCGGGCATGACCGAGACCGACGAGCTGGTGACCCGGTTCCGGCTGGACGACCCGGCCGCCCGGGCGGCGGTGGTCGCGGAGATCCCCCGGGGCCGCATCGGCACCACCGAGGAGATCGCCGACGCCCTGGAGTTCCTCGTCGGGCCGGCGAGCGGATACCTGACCGGGCAGAAGCTGATCGTGGACGGTGGGCAGTTCATGTGGTGACCGATGTGGACGAGATCCTGGACGGCGCGACGCGGGCGCGGGCCGAGCTGCCCTCGCCCGGCGACGGGCGCTACGACAGGTACTGCGAGGCGCTCGCCGACCGGCTCTCCTCCGGCTGGGCCGACGTCCTGGCGGCGAACGCCACCGACGTGGCCCGGGGCACCGAGGCGGGTCTCGGCCCCGAGCTGGTGGACCGCCTGGCGCTCGGCAAGCGCCACCTCGACGCGCTGGTCGACCTGATCGCCCGGACCCGCGCGGCGCTGCCGGCGGTGACCGCGCCGGCCGCCGGGCACCGGGCCGGCAACGGCGCCACCGTACGCCGGCTGCCCAAGCCGCTCGGCGTGGTACTGATGATCTTCGAGGCGCGGCCGACGGTGACCGTGGAGGGCGCCCTGCTCCCGGTGGCGGTCGGCAACGTGGCCGTCCTGCGCGGCGGGTCGGAGATCGCGGCCACCAACCGGGCCCTCGCCGCCGTCGTCGGGCAGGCGCTCAAGGACGCGGGGCTGCCCGCCGGCACCGTACGGATCGTCACCGACCCGGACCGCCGGCTGGTGCGGGCCCTGCTGAAGCGGCACGACGCGGTCGACGTGCTGATCCCCCGGGGCAGCCCGTCCCTGATTGACTACTGCCTGACCAGCTCCACCATCCCGGTCATCGCCAGCGGCGGCGGCGTCAACCACCTCTACGTCGACCGCAGCGCCGACCTGGAACTGGCCGCCCGGATCGCACTCGACAGCAAATTGGGCGAGCCGACCGCGTGCAACACCCTCGAACTGGTGCTGGCCCACACCGACGTGGCCGAGGAGCTGACCCGGGCCCTGCTGCGGGCCGGCGCCGGGCTGGCCGAGCCGTGGCTGCTGCGGGTCGACCCCCGGCTGACCGCCGCCGTGCCCGCCGGGGCGCCGGTGGCCGAGCTGACCGCCGCCGACGACGGCCGCGAGTTCCTGGAACGCGCGGTCGGCATCCGGCCCGTCGCCGGTCTCGACGAGGCGGCGGCCCACATCCGCCGCTTCGGCTCCCGGCACACCGAGGGCGTGGTGGCCGCCGACCCGGCGGTCGTGGCCGGGTTCCTGGCCAGGGTGGACGCCGCCGCGCTGGTGGTCAACGGCTCCCTGCGCCTGCACGACGGTCCGACGATGGCGCTGGGACCGGAGCTGTCCATCAGCACGGGCCGGCTGCACGTGCGCGGGCCCGTCGACCTGTCCGCCCTGCTGACCTGGAGCTGGGTCGTCGACGCCGGGGGCAGGCTGCGCGGCGACGGGACGGAGGCGGCATGACGGACCGGTCCCTGATCAACGAGGCCGTGAAACGGCTGGTCGTACGCGAGTCCCGGCTCACGGTCGACCCCGGCACGGTCGACGACCACGAGCCCCTCAACGGCGACCTGCTGCGGGTCAACTCGCTGGGCTTCCTCGGCATGCTCGTCCGGCTGGAGGACGAGCTGGACGTGACGCTGCCGGACGACATCTTCGCCGGGCGGACCTTCACGACCGTCGCGGACCTGGTCGACGTCGTCGCCGACGTGGTGAAGGAGGAGTCGTGACCGAGACACCCCGGGCCTGGCGCAGCGTCCTGCCGCACCTCGGCTACGAGCTGCCCGCGGACGTGACGCCGGCGGACACCGGTGGCCCGGTGACCGCGACCCTGCCGCTGGAGCTGATCCGGCAGAGCGTGTCGGCCCGGGAGTTCTGGCCCGTCCCGGAGCCGGTGGCCGAACGCTACCGGGCCTACCGGCCGGCGCCGCTGTGGCGGGCCCGACGCTTCGAGGCCGAGATCGGGGCCACCGTCCCGATCTACGTCAAGTACGAGGGCGGCAACATCTCCGGCAGCCACAAGTTCAACACCGCGCTGGCGCAGGCCCACTACTACCACCGCGCGGGCTTCCGGGAGCTGGTCACCGGCACCGGCGCCGGGCAGTGGGGCAGCGCCCTCGCCGCCGCCTGCGCCGCGTTCGGCATGGCCTGCACCGTCTTCATGGTCGGCGGGAGCCTGCGCGACAAGCCGTACCGGGGCAGCCTGATGCGGCTCTACGGCGCGGAGCTGCACGCCAGCCCCAGCCCGCTGACCGGGGTGGGACGGGCCGCCGCCGAGCGGCCGGGGCAGGGCAACAGCCTCGCGCTGGCCATCGGCGAGGCCGTCGAGTACGCCCGGGCGGACCCCAAGCGGGCGTTCTGCATCGGCAGCGGCGAGACGTACAGCATCCTGCACCAGTCGGTTATCGGCCTGGAGTCGATCGACCAGCTCGCCGCCCTCGACGCCACCGTGGACGCGGTGGTCGGCTGCGTGGGCGCCGGCAGCAACTTCGGCGGGCTGGCCCTGCCGTTCTTCGCCGCCTGGCGGGCCGGCGAGCTGGACGTGCCCGCCGACCTGATCGCGGCCGAGTCCAGCGCCACCCCGAAGCTGACCCGGGGGGTGTACGCCTACGACCACACCGACTCCACCGGCACCGGCCCGATGGAGCCGATGTACACGATCGGCAGCGGGTACGCGATCCCCGCGTCGCACTCGGCCGGGCTGCGCTTCCACGGCGCGGCGAAGCTGGTCTCCGCCATGCGGCACCGGGACCAGATCTCGGCGCTGGCGGTGGGCCAACGGGAGGCGCTGACCGCCGGCCGGACGTTCGCCCTGACCGAGCTGGTGCTGCCCGCGCCGGAGTCGGGTCACGCGCTGGCCGCCGCCGCCCGCGTGGCGACCGGGCACGAACCCGGGCACCCGGCGCGGCACGGGGTGCTGGTCTGCGTCAGCGGGCACGGCCTGCTCGACCTGGCCGCGTACGACAAGCTCCTCGCCGGTCTGCCCGAGGACCGGCCGGCCGACGCGGACGCGTTGCGGGCGGCGACGGCGTCGCTCCGCGCGGTCCACCCGACGTGAAGGGCGTGACATGGTCGCTGTGCCTGCGGTGCCGACGCGCAGCCGGGAGTGGACGCCGGTGCTGACCGGTCTCCGCGCCGACCTGCTGGACTGCGTCCAGGTGAACCTGGCCGCGCTGGCCGACCGGGCCTACCGGCCCGGCGCGCACCTGGCGCTCGGCGCCACCCTGCGCTTCCACGCCGCCGAGGGGCCCGCCGGGACGCCGGCGGTGACCGCGTCGGTGGACCAGCGGCTGGCCGAGGCGGCCGACCTGCTCGGCCTGCGGGTCGCCCGGCGCTGGGACGACGTGCCCGGCGCGCGGCTGCGCGAGCTGCTCGCGGAGCACTCGCCGCTCTACGTGGTCGCCGACACGTTCACCATGAGCTGGCTGCCCTACGCCGGCCACCAGCACATGGAGCACAGCTTCCTGCTGGTCGAGGCCGGCGAGCACTGCGTCGTGGTCGACGGCTACCACAACTCCACCCAGTGGGGCGACGCGCGACCGGGGACGTGGCGGATGTCGGCCGCCGACTTCGACGCGGCGGTGCCCCGCGCGACCGCGATGACCGTCGTCGCCGAGGGTGCCCCGGTGCTCGACCGGGCGGCGGTCCTGCGCGACAACGCCGCCGCGCTGCGTGCCCAGGCCGACCGGATCGAGGACTACCTGGCGGCGGTCCGGCGGCGGGCGGGCGAGGCGGCGGCGGCGGCCCAGCTGGTGCTCGACGTGTGGCTGCTCGGCCGCTCCCGGGCCCTGCACGCCGCCTGGCTGGCCGGCGCCCCGGACACCGCCGACGCGGCGCGGGAGGCCACCGAACGCGCCGACGCCTGGCTCGCCCTCGCCGGTCAGAGCTACGTGGCGATGCGCCGGGTCCGCCGGGGCGGCGTCTTCCCCGCCCCCGTCCTCGACCAGCTCGCCGGCCTGCTGCGCGACGACGTGGCGCTCGCCGGGCGCCTCGCCGACGCCGGGCCGGTGCCGCCGCCGCAGGACGGGCCGGCCGCCGACCCGGGCCGGATCCGCGCGGTGCTGGCCGACGAGGTGCGCGCCGTGCTCGGCGTCGGCCCGGAGGTGCCGGTCGACGGGCGTCCCCTGCGGACGCTGTCGGGCTTCAACTCGTTCCGGCTGGTCGAGGTGATCGAGCGGGCGGAGGCCCGGCTGGGGGTGGAGCTGGACCCGGACGACCTTACCGGCCCGGCCCTGCACGACCTCGACTCGCTGGGCGCCGTGTTCGAGCGGGCCCGGCCGGCGACGCAGGGGGTGTCGGGCCGGTGAGCGGGCTGCTGCACGACCTGCTGGACCGCACCGCGACCGCCCGCCCGGACGCGCCGGCGATCGCGCACGGGGACCTGGTCCAGAGCTACGGCGAGCTGGACGCCGCCAGCCGGCGGCTCGCCGGCTGGCTGGCCGGGCGGGGTGTCCGCCGGGGCGAGCGGGTGGTCGTCTGCCTGCCCACCGACCCGCTGCTGCCCGCCCTGCTGTACGCCTGCTCCCGGGCGGGCGCCGTGTTCAGCGTGGTCAACGACCAGTCCCCCGCGATCGCCCTGGCGCACGTGCTGACCGACGCGGAGCCGGCGCTGCTCGTCACCGACAGCCCCCGGGCGCTGGCCGTGGCCGCCGATCACGGGGTGCCGACCGTCGGCACGGCGGAGCTGCGCGGCGTCGTACGGGACGGCCCGGACGCCGAGCCGGCGGCGGCCCCGCTGGCCGTCGACCCGGTCTGCCTCATCTACACCTCCGGCAGCACCGGCATGCCGAAGGCGGTGGTGTCCACCCACGCGCAGGTGGTCTTCGCCGTCGGCGCCATCGCCTCCCAGCTCGCCTACCGGGCCGACGACGTCGTGTGGTGCGCCCTGCCGCTCTCCTTCGACTACGGCATGTACCAGATCTTCCTCAGCACGCTGGCCGGCGCCCGGCTGCACCTGGCCTCCCCCGCCGACACCGGCCCGACGCTGCCCCGGCACCTGGTGAACAGCGCCGCGACCGTGCTGCCCGCGGTGCCCGCGCTCGCCCGTGGCCTGGCCCGGATGCTGTCCCGCCCGGGCACGGCCACGCCCGCGCTGCGCCTGCTCACCAACACCGGCGCGGCGATGCCGCCCGAGGTCCTGCGCGACCTGCGCGCCCGGATCCCCACCCTGCGCGTACAGCTGATGTTCGGGCTCACCGAGTGCAAGCGTGCCGCGATCATGCCGGTCGACGAGGACCTGCGCCGGCCCGGCGCCTCCGGGCGGGCCCTGCCGGGCACCGAGATCCTGATCGTGGACGCGGACGGCGCGCCGGTGCCGCCCGGCACCGTCGGCGAGATCGTGGTCCGGGGCCCGCACGTGATGGCCGGCTACTGGCGTCGCCCGGAACTGACCGCGCAGCGCTTCCCCCGCGTCGAGGGGCTCTTCCCCCAGCTGCGCACGGGCGACCACGGCTGGCTCGACGCTGACGGCTACCTCTACTTCGTCGGCCGGCGCGACGACATCTACAAGGAACACGGCATCCGCGTCAGCGTCACCGAGGTCGAGGCGGCGGCGTACCGGATACCGCAGGTGCAGGCCGCCGCCGTGCTGCCGCCCCGCGCCGAGGACGGCGGCGACTCGGCCACCCTGTTCGCGGTGACCGAGCTGACCGCGCCGGAGGTGCTCGCCGCGCTGCGCACCGAACTCGACGAGATCAAGACGCCCCGGACCTGCCTGGTCGTGCCGGAGATCCCGCTGACCCGCAACGGCAAGGTCGACCGGGCGGAGCTGTACCGGATGTGGACGGAGCGCGCCCGTGTCTGAGCTCGCGGGACTCTTCGACCGGCCGGACGCGCCGCAGACCCCGGCGTACCTCTACGACCTGGACGAGCTGGCCCGCTCGTACGCGGCGCTGCGCGCCGCCCTGCCCGCGCCCGCCGAGCTGTTCTACTCGCTCAAGGCCAACCCGCACCCGACGGTCGTCGCCGACCTGACCGCCGCCGGGTGCCGGGCCGAGGTCTGCTCCCCCGGCGAGCTGCGCGTCGCGCTGGCGGCCGGCTGCGATCCGGCCGAGGTCCTCTACACCGGCCCGGGCAAGCGGGACGTCGACCTGGTCGAGGCCGTACGGGCCGGCGTCGGGCTCTTCTCCGTCGACTCGCCGTACGGGCTGGACCAGCTCGACCGGGTGGCCCGCCAGCACGGCGTCGAGGTACGCGCGCTGGTGCGGATCAACGACGACACCCCGGCCCCCGGGCAGAGGCTCACCATGACCGGCGTCGCCTCGCAGTTCGGCGCGGACGTGCGCTGGGTGCTGGACCGGCCCGACCTGTTCGGGCCGCGCCGGAACGTGACCCCGGTCGGGTTCCACCTCTACATGGGCAGCAACGTCGACGGCGAGGACGCCCTGCTCGCCCAGTTCACCCAGTCCGTCGACACCGTGCGGCGGCTGGCCGCGGCGACCGGGACGCAGCCGGAGCTGATCGACCTGGGCGGCGGCTTCGGGGCACCCTTCGCGCGGGCCGGCGACCGGCCGGAGCTGCCGAAGCTGGCGGACCGGCTGACGGCGTTGCTGGGCGACGCCTTCCCGGGCTGGCCGGAGCGCGGGCCGGGGGTCGCCTTCGAGTCCGGCCGGTACCTGGTCGGCACCTGCGGCACGCTGGTCACCCGGGTCCTGGACGTGAAGCGGTCGCAGGGCGCCACCGTGGTGGTGCTGGAGTCGGGCATCCACCACCTCGGCGGGATGTCCGGGCTGCGCAGGCTGCCGCCGATCGTGCCGGACCTGGTCACCGTGGACGCGGCGGCCGGCGCGCCGGTGCCCGGGACCATCGTCACCGGGCCGCTGTGCACGCCGCTGGACACGTGGGCCCGCGCCGCCGCTCTCCCGCCACTGGTCCCAGGCCAGCTGGTCGCCGTGCCCAACGTGGGCGCGTACGGCCTCTACGCCAGCCTGGTGGCCTTCCTCGCGCATCCCATGCCGGTCGAGGTCACCGTCGCCGGGGGCCGGATCACCGGCGTGACCCGGCTGGAGCTCACCCGGCACACCGTCATCGGCAGCGACAGGGGTTGATCTGACAATGGACGCCGCTTTTCCGGACCTGCTCAAGCCGTTCCTCAAGTACGCGGGGACGCAGCCCATCACCGCCGAGGCCTCGCTCAACGAACTGGGCCTGGACTCGATGCGCGCGATCGAGCTGCTGTTCACCATCGAGGACACCTACGGCGTGTCCATGCCCGACGAGCTGCTGACCGACAGCACCTTCGCCACCGCGGGCAGCCTGTGGAGCACCATCGAGTCGCTGCGGGGACGGGCGGCGTGAGCACCGCGACCCGCCACGAGGGCGCGCTGGAGGAGGTGCTGGCCGCCGCCGCCGCGCACGCGGAGCACGCCGACGAGACGGCGGAGTTCCCCACGGCGGCGCTGGACGCGATGCGGGCGACGGGCCTGCTCGGTCTGCTCGTGCCGGCGGAGCACGGCGGCGGTGGCGGCGGGCTCGGCGACCTCGTCGACGTGACGCTGCGGCTGGCCCGGGTGGACATGTCCGTCGCGTTGATCTTCGCGATGCACTGCCAGCAGGTCGTGGCGGTGGTCCGGCACGCCGACGGCCCGCTCGCCGCGCGGCTCCTGCCGGAGCTCGGCAAGGGCGACGTCTACCTCGCCTCGGTCACCACGGAGCGCGGCAAGGGCGGGCACCTGCTCAGCTCGGAGTCGACGGTCCGGCAGGACGCCGGGACGCTGACCATCGACCGGGACGCCCCCATCGTGACCGGCGGCCGGCACGCCGACGCGTACCTCATCACCACGCTGGCGCCGGACGCCACCTCGCCGAGCCAGGTCTCCCTGGTGTACGCCCGCCGCGACCAGCTCACGCTGGAGGTGCGCGGCGGTTGGCAGCCGCTCGGCATGCGGGCCACCCAGAGCGTGCCGATGCGGCTGACCGGGCGGGTGCCGGCCGACCAGGTGATCGGCGCCCCCGGGAAGTTCCGCGAGATCGTCGCCCCCACCTTCGGCCCGCTGGCGCACATCGGCTGGTCGGCGGCGTGGCTCGGCGCGGCGACCGGCGCGCTGTCGCGGATCCTGCACCACATCCGCGACGCCGGCCGGGGCCAGTTCGATCCGTCGTCGGAGCTGCTGCTGACCCGGCTGGCCCGGGTCCGGGGCCGGCTCGACCTGGTCAACGCCCTGCTGCGGCACACCGTCGCCGCCGTGGAGGGCACCCCCGACGTGGCCGACCCGTCGACCCAGCTGCTGGTCAACTCCCTGAAGGTGCACGCCGCCGAGCAGTGCTTCGCCGCCGCCGACGAGATGGTGGAGCTGGTCGGTCTCCGGCACGGCTACCTCAGGTCGTCGCCGCTGTACCTGGAGCGGGTCTTCCGGGACCTCCGCTCGGCCTCGCTGAACTACGCCAACGACCGGCTGCTGCTGGTCAACGGGGCGCTGACGCTGCGCGACCGGCAGGTGCACCTTGCCTGAGCTGCGGACGGCACCGGCGACGGCCCGCACCGGGCCCGGCCCGGCGGCACCCGACCCCGGCGGCGACGTGGCCGCGCGTACCGGGGCGGCGCTGCGCGGGCTGGCGACGCCCGGGGACGCCCGCGCGGTGTGGCGGGCGCTCGGCGAGCACGGCCTGCTGCGCGACCTCGGGCCGGCCGACCTGCCGGGGCTGCTCGGCACCCTCGACGCGCACTGCCCGGTCGGGGTGGTGCTGTCGGTCTGCGTCCAGGTCGCCAGCGCCCTGCCCGTCCTGCGCGAACAGGTCGACGCGGCGCCGGAGGACGGGCCGGTGCGGGCCGCGTACCTCGACGCGGTCGCCGGTCGCGCGACGCTCGCGCTGGCCGCGACGGACCGCGACGGCGCCGGCTCCGACCTGATGGAGCTCGGCACGACCGTACGCCTCGACGACCGGTCGCTGGTGCTCGACGGCGGGAAGCGGTGGATCACCAACGCCCGCACCGCCGGGCACGCGCTCGTGCTGGCCCGGCACCGCCCGCAGCGGCACTTCACCAGCTTCGTGTGGGTGCTGGTGCCCACGGACGCCCCCGGCGTCCGGGTGTCCGCGACCCGGGGCACCCCGCTCTCCGGCGCCGCCCTGGGCGACCTGCACTTCGACCAGGTGTGCCTGGACCGGTCGTACCTGGTCGGCCGGCCCGGCCGGGGGATGGTCAGCTTCGCCCGGCACATCGCCACGGAACGCTTCGCGGGCGGCGTGTGGGCCGCCGCGATGTGCCGGCGGGTGCTCGCCGACACCCACCGCCGGCTGGTCGACCGTCCCCTCAGCGGCGGCCGGGCCTGGGACAACCCGGCGATCCGGGAGCGGTTCGCCCGGTGCGTGGTGGAGGCCTGGCGGATCCAGGCGGCCTGCGACGCCCACCGGGTGAGCACCGAGCCCCTGGTGACCAGCATGCTGCTGAAGGTCTCGGTGGCGCAGGGCCTGGACGTGGTGCTCGGCGAGTGCGCCGCCCTGCTCGGCGCGGAGGCGTACGCCGAGGGCGGGCTGGCGCAGCTGCGGGCCGCGGCCGGCATGTTCGCCACGGCCGGCGGCGCCACCGGCGCGATGCTCGCCGGGATCGCCGAGCACGTGCCCGACCTGCTCGGGAGCCGACCGTGGTGACGGCCCGGCAGCGGGCGGCGCTGGCCCGCCGGGCGCGGCCACGCCGGGACCCGACGGGCCGCCACCGTGGCATCGTCCGGCTGCGGCTGGGCGCCCGGGTGCGGGTGGCCGTGGCCGAGCAGCGGCTCCTCGCCCACCTTCCGCCGGCCCCGACGGACCTGGCGACCGTCGGTGACCTCCCCGCCGGGCCGCGCGCCGAACGGCTGGCCGCGCGGGCGCTGCTGCGCCGCTGCTGCGCCCCGACGGTCCGCGCCGCCCTGGACCGGCTGCCCGGGCCGGCCCGGGTACGCGAGTTCGCCTGGATCTGGACGGTGCAGGAGGCGTGCGTGAAGGCGACCGGCGCGGGCCTCGGCGGCCGGCCCTGGGCCATTCCAGTGCCGTCGGGGCGGCGGACGGGCCGGTGGGCCGACCTGCGGTGGGTGAGCCTGCGCGGGCACAGCCGCGTCCCGGCGAGCGTGGCGCACGGGGTGGGTACGCGATGACCGCCCCGGACCCCCGCTTCGCCGGGCTGAGCTGCTACACCGCCAACCTGGCCGGCTACCAGGCCGGCGAGTTCGCCGACACCCCGAACCGGTTCGCCGACTCGGTACGCGTCGCGGTGCGCACGGACCTGCCGGAGCGGCAGCTCGCCTTCTCCCACCACCGGGTGCCGCTCGACCGGCTGCCGGACGGCACCCGGCTGGCGTGGGCCACCGCCCCCGCCGACGGCGTCGTCGACTCCGTCGACGCGGAACTGCGCCGCCACGGCCGGGTGCTGGTGGTCACCGACAACGCGGCGCTGCCCTGGTCCCCCTCGACCGACGGCACCGCGCACGCGCCGCACTGGCTGCTGGTCGACGGCCGGCGCGGCGACGACTGGCACGTCGTCGACGGGTTCAGCGGGCTGCTGCCCGCCGGCGAGCAGGAGCCGTACGCCGGCTGGCTCGGCACCGCCGGGCTGCTCGCCGCGATGACCCCGCCGCTGGCGTGGCGCCCGGAACAGGACCGACGCAACGCGCTGGCCTTCGGCTTCTGGACGCCCCCGCCGGCCGGCGGGCACCCGCACTGGCTGGTCCGTACGGGCAGCGCCGGGACCGAGCCGGAGCTGCCCGGTGACTGGCTGCTCGGCGAGGACGCGGCCCTGGAGTTCCTCTGCGACCACGTCGTCGCGCACCCGCAGGCCGCCGGGGCGCACCTGGACGACCTGTGGGCCGTCGCGCAGCACCGGACGTTCCGGTACCGCCACCTCGGCGACGACGAGGCGGCGCGGGCCTGGGCGGACCTGCCCCGGGCCCTGCGCTTCGCGGTGGAGTCGGCCCGCCGGGGGCGCCCCCGGTCCGCGCTGGTGCGGACCACATTCGACCACCTGCGGCACCTGGAACGAGACCGGTCGACCACCCCAGCGCCGGCGGCGGAACGCCCGCACCGGCAGACCTTGTGAAGGATGTGCGATGCAGACCCGTACCCTCTACGACTGGTTCCGTACGTCAGCCCGGCTGCACCCGGACAACGTGGCGATCGAGGTCGCCTCGGACGCACTGACCTACGCCGAGTTGCGGGCCGCGGCCGAGCGGTTGTCGGCCGCCATGCAGCGCGCGCCGGGACGGCCACCCCGACGGGTCGGGCTGCTCACCTCCCGCAGCCTCGTCGGCTACGTCGCCTACCTGGCCGCCCTGCGGCTGGGCGCGACGGTGGTGCCGCTCAACCCCGCCAACCCGGCGGCCCGCAACCTCGCCATCTCCGACGAGGCGGGGCTCGACCTCGTCATGGTCGACGACACCTCCGGCGACGGGCTGGCCGAGTTCCGCGCGCAGACCACCGTCCGGGTCCTCGACCTGACCGGTGAGGGCTGGCGCCGGTTCCTCGCCCCGGGCGACGCGGCGGAGGTCCCGCCGGAGGTGGAGCGGGGCCGCGACGACTTCGCGTACATCATCTTCACCAGCGGCACCACCGGGAAGCCCAAGGGGGTGCCGGCGACCCACGCCAACGTCGACTCGTTCCTGACCGAGGTGATCAAGAGGTACCGGTTCCGGCCCGAGTCGCGGGTCTCGCAGACCTTCGAGATGTGCTTCGACGGCTCGATCCTGGCGATGTTCGGCGCGTGGGGCACCGGGGCCACGCTGTGCGTGGCGCAGCGCGGCGACGTGCTGACGCCGGTGCGCTTCATCAACACGAAGCGGCTCACGCACTGGTTGTCCGTACCGTCGCTGATCTCGTTCGCCAAGCGGCTGCGGGCGCTGGCGCCGGAGAGCATGCCGACCCTGCGGCTGAGTTCCTTCGGCGGGGAGCCGCTGACCATCGAGCAGGTGAACGACTGGACGGCCGCCGCGCCGAACACCGCCGTGATCAACTGTTACGGCCCCACCGAGACCACGGTCATCGTCACCGCGTACGAGGTGCCCGCCGATCCGGCCGCCCGGATCGAGTCGTCGAACCGGTCGGTGCCGATCGGGGACATCTACCCGCACCTCGACTACGTGCTGCTCGACGAGGACCTGCGCCCGTGCGACGACGGCGAGCTGTGCGTCCGCGGTGAGCAGCGCTTCCCCGGTTACCTGGACCCGACGGAGAACGCGGGCCGGTTCGTCTCCTTCGACGGCGACCGGGGCCGGCTCTACGACGGCACCGGGCCGTTGACCGCCGAGCACTGGTACCGCACGGGCGACCGGGTCCGCCGGGAGTTCGGCGAGCTGGTGCACCAGGGCCGGATCGACCACCAGGTGAAGGTGCGCGGCAACCGCGTCGAGCTGGCCGAGATCGAGGCCGCGCTGCGCGCCCACGCGGACGTGGTGGAGGCCGTGGTGCTCACCGTGGCCGGCGACGACGGGGAGCTGGACCTGCACGCCGTCTACACCGGAGCGTCGCTGGCCGACGACGACCTCACCCGGCTGGTGGGACACCTGCCCCCGTACATGCGGCCACGGGCGTTCCACTACCGGGCGGAGATCCCGCTGACCGAGGTGGACAAGGTCGACCGCAAGCGGTTGACCTCCGAGCTGCTCGCCACCCGTGGCTGAGCAGCCCGCCGGGGCCGCCCCGGGCCCGGTCCCGGCCACCCCGATGCAGGAGGCCCTGTGGTGGGTGCACCAGCGGGCCCGCAACCGGTCCGTCTACCACCTCACCTGGCGGCTCGCCGTCGACCAGCCGCTCGACGAGGCGGCGCTGGCCGTCGCGTGGCAGGCGATGGTCGACCGGCACGAGGCGTTGCGGACCTCGGTCGTACGGCAGGCGGACGCCGTCACGCTGGTGGTGGCGCCCCGGATCGTCGTGGGCCTGCACCGGGTGGAGGTGGACGACCCGGGACCGGCCGACCCGGGCACCCTGCTGCGGCTCGTCGCCGAGGAGGTGCACGCCGGGCCGATGGAACCGGAGGCGGCACCGCTGGCCCGGATCACCCTGGTCCGGGTCGGTGACCGGCACGAGGTGCTGCTGACCGTGCACCACGTGGTGCTGGACGGTTGGGCGGTCCAGCTGCTCGTCGGCGAGTTGTCCGAGGCGTACGCGGCCGCGCGGGAGGGACGTGCCGTGAGCTTCCCGGCCGACCCGGTGCCGTTCAGCACGTACGCGCGGGAGCAGGCCGCGGCCCGCGCGGACGGCCGGTGGGACAAGAGCCTGACGTACTGGCGCGACGCGCTCGCCGGCGCCGCCTCCGTCTCCCTGGAGCCCGACCTGCCGGGCGAGGTGGCCAGCGGCGCGCCCGGTGCGATCCTGCGCTACGGCTTCAGCGCCGAGGCGGGCGCCGGGATCGCCGCCCTGGCGAAGGCCACCTTCGCCACCCCCTTCGCGATCATCCTCGGCGCGGCGCAGATCGTGCTCGCCCGGGCCGGTGCCGGGCCGGACGTGGCGGTGGGTGTGGTGACCGCGAACCGGATGACCGCCCGCGACCAGGCGCTGCTCGGGTACACCGCCAACCTCTGCGTGGCCCGCGCCACGGTCACCGGGGCGGACACCGTCGCCGGGGTGGTGGGCGCCGCGCGGGACGGGATGTGGCAGATGCTGACCCACCAGGCGGTGCCGTACCCGGTGGTGTTCGGGGCGCTGCCGGAACGGACCCGGACCGCCCTGGGCGACCCCGCCCCGCTGCTGCTGAGCTACCTCGGCCCGATCGGCACCGACCTGCGGCTCGGCCCGGTCCCGGCGACGCTGCTGCCCAGCCCGAACCGGGCCGCCCGGGCCGACCTGGCGATGTCCGTCTGGGAGGCCGACGGCGGCTACCTCGCCGAGATCGAGTACCACACCGGGCGCTACCGGGAGAGCAGCGTGCTGGCCCTGCTGCACGACCTGGACGCGGTGCTGGCCGACGGCGGCGCCGAGCCGCAGCGTACGGTCGGCTCGTTCGACGTCGCCACCCGCGCCCGTGCCGGCCGCGCGGCCCCCGCCGCCGTGGACCGCGACCGGGCGGCCGGCCCGCTGCCCGAGTCGGCGGACTGGCGGCACGTCGTCGCCGCCTGGACCGACGTGCTCGGCGGCCCGCCGGGCGGCGCGGACGTCGACTTCTTCGCCGCCGGCGGCAACTCGCTGAGCGCCCTCCGCCTCGTGGACGCGCTGACGGCCGACGGGCGACCGGCGGTGGACGTCGTACGGTGGCTGGGCGAGCCGACCCCCCGCCGGTTGGTCGACCTGCTGGGCAACGGGTCGCAGCCGGTGGCGACGGAGTCGACGCTGGTGGAGTTGCGGGCGGGCCTGGGGCCGCACCTGCACCTCGTGCACGGCGCCGGGGGCAGCCCGCAGGACTACCGGGACCTCTTGGCGGAGCTGCCGGAGCACTGGCGGGTGACCGCCTCCCGCGACAGCGCGGAGCTGCCGACGGTGGCGGCGCTGGCCCGCCGGTACCGGGCCGACCTGGACGCGGCGGGGCTGGTCCCGGACCTGCTCGGCGGCTGGTCCTTCGGCGGTCAGGTCGCCTACCAGATGGCCGCCGACCAGGTCGGGCGACGCTCGGCGCTGGTGCTGCTGGACTCCGCCCCGCCGGTCGGGTACGAGCTGCCGGCCGACGAGGTCCGGCACCGCTTCGACACCTTCACCGAGAACATCCACCGGGCCCTCGACCTGGAGCCGGACGCCCCGAGACCCCGGGTGACGGGTGACCCGGAGCCGGCCGGCTTCGACGGGCGGCTGGCCATCGGCACGCTCGCGGCCTGCCTGGCCGCCGTCGGGCAGCCCGTGCCGACGGCGCTGCTGACGCACCGGTGGCGCGGCTACGAGCGCCACCTCCGGGCCAGCGCCGAGTACGTCCACGACGGCCCGGTCGACACTCCCGCGCTGGTGATCGGCGCGGACCTGCTCGACGCGCAGCTCGCCCAGTGGGCGGCGCGGGTCGGGACGGCCCGGTCCCAGCGGATCGGCACCGACCACTTCGGAGTGTTGCATTCCGCCGCCGTGACGCAGGTGGCGGCGGCCGTCATCGATTTCGCACGCGTCGCGGCGGCGCGAGGTTAACCAAGGAGGATCCGTGTTCGACTCGAGAGTCTTGTACCAGGAACTGCGGGAGCACGTGGAGCGCGACGTGGCGCCGGACGACATCGCCACGGCCCGCCGCGACTTCTCCTACCTGGGGCACGCGAAGGTCTCCTTCGTCGCCCCCGACACCGTCAAGAAGGCCGTCGCCGACGAGGTCAACGAGCTGATCGACAAGGCCGGCACGCGCCGGGACCTGCGGTTCGCCGAGACCGACTACACGCCGCGCCGGATGCGCAACGTGACCCGGGCCGAGATCGCCGAACTGGGCACCGTGATCAACGCGATCTACACCGCGGAGCCGATCCTGCGGGTGTTGTCGGAGGTGGCCGGCGAGCCGGTGCACCCCTGCCCGTACGAGCCGGAGCAGTTCGTCATCACCTGCCTGGAGAAGGACGGCGACACCCACGGCTGGCACTGGGACGACTTCACCTTCGCGCTGGTCTGGGTGGTCGAGTGCCCGCCGGTGGAGCACGGCGGCTTCGTCCAGTGCGTGCCCGGCACCACCTGGAACAAGGAGCGTCCGGAGATCAACCGGGCGCTGGTCAGCCGCCCGATCTACTCGATGGAGCTGTTCCCCGGCGACCTGTACCTGATGCGGACCAACACCACGCTGCACCGGGTCGCCCCGGTCCGTCAGGGCCGTCGCAAGATCATCAACATGGGGTACGCCTCGACGACCGACCTGACCCGCGACTTCACCCACGAAACCATGGACCAGCTGTGGGCGACCGTGCCCGCCGGAGAGGTGTGACCATCATGTCTGCTCGGAACAACATCGCCCCCCAGCACATCGTGCTCGCCTTCTCCGGCGGGCTCGACACGTCGGTGGCCCTGGTCTGGCTCAAGGAGCGCTACCGCTGCCGGCTGACCGCCTTCATCGCCGACCTGGGGCAGGGCGAGGAGCTGGACACCGCCGCCCGCAAGGCCGAGAAGCTCGGCGCCGACGAGGTGCGGGTGGTCGACCTGCGCGAGGAGTTCGCCCGCGACTACGCCTTCCCCATGTACCGGGCCAACGCCCTGTACGAGGGGCAGTACCTGATGGGGTCCTCCATCGGCCGGCCGCTGATCGCCGCGGCGCAGGTGCGGGTGGCCGAGGAGGTCGGCGCCGACGCCGTGGCGCACGGCGCCACCGGCAAGGGCAACGACCAGATCCGCTTCGAGATGACCTTCGCCGCGCTGCGCCCCGACCTCACGGTGATCAGCCCGTGGCGGGAGTGGGACCTGGCCTCCCGCAGCGACCTGCTCGCCTACGCCGGCAGGCACGGCATCGAGCTGGACCTCAGCAGCGGCGAGCGGCCGTACTCCATCGACAGCAACCTGCTGCACACCTCGTACGAGGGCGAGGCGCTGGAGGACCCGGCGCAGCCGGCGCCGGAGGGCCTGCTGTTCCGGGTGCGCGACCTCGCCGACACCCCGGACGAGCCCGAGACCGTCGAGATCCACTTCCAGGGCGGCAACCCGGTCGGCGTCAACGGGACGCCGCTGTCGGCCAGCGCCGTGCTGGAGACGCTCGACGAGATCGGCCGCCGGCACGGCATCGGCCGGCTGGACATCGTGGAGAACCGGATCTTCGGCATGAAGACCCGCAACATCTACGAGGCGCCGTCGGGCAGCCTGCTCTGGCACGCCCACCGGGCCGTGGAGTCGCTGGTGCTCGACCCCGAGGTGGCACAGCTCAAGGAGGAGCTGATGCCGAAGTACACCGCCCTGGTCTACCGGGGCCTGTGGTTCGCCCCCGAGCGGCTGATGTTGCAGACCGCCATCGACTTCAGCCAGCAGGACGTCACCGGCGACGCGATCCTGCGGGTGCACCGGGGCACGGTCCAGGTGATCGGCCGCCGCTCCCCGCACAGCCGCTACGACACCGCGTTCGCCACCTTCGAGGCCGACGACGTGTTCGACCAGCGGGACTCCTCCGGCTGGCTGCGGGTCAACACCGTCCGCTTCCGGGCCGGGCGGGCCAACGGGACGGCGAAGCCGTGAGGATCGTCTTCTTCGGGTACGGCGAGCTGGGCGCCACCGTGCTGCGGGGCATCGCGCCGCACCACGAGGTGCTGCTCGTGCTCACCCACCGGGCCGAGTTCAGCGGCCTCGGCGAGCCGGACGTGGAGCTGGCCGCGGCCGACCTGGGGCTGCCGGTGCGCTATTCGGCCACCGCCCGCGAGCCCGACCTGCACGAGCAGCTGCGCGAACTCGCACCGGAGCTCATCGTCTCCACCAACTGGCGGACCCGGGTGCCGGTGGAGGTGCTGCGGATCCCGGAGCGCGGCGCGGTCAACACGCACGACGCGCTGCTGCCCGCGTACGCCGGGTTCGGCGCCGTCAACTGGGCGATCCGCAACGGCGAGGAGGAGACCGGCCTCACCGTGCACTACATGGCGGAGGAGCTGGACACCGGACCGGTCATCACCCAGGCCCGCGTGAAGATCGGCCCGCACGACACCGCCGGCCAGATCCTGGAACGGCTCCTCGCGGAGTACGTGCCGGTCACGCTGGAGGCGTTGGACCGGGTCGCCGAGGGGCACCGGGGCGAGCCGCAGCCGCCCGAGGGGGCGTCGTTCTACCACCGGATCGGGGTCGAGGACACCCGCATCGACTGGCGGGACAGCGCCACCACGATCTGCAACCTGGTGCGTGGCCAGTCGGACCCGTTCGTGAACGCGTGGACGACGCACCGCGGGTTCCGGCTGTGGGTCAAGGCCGCCACCCGGCCGACCCGGGCGCACGGCGGCACGCCCGGCCGGATCGTCAAGGCCGACTACGGCGGCGTGGTCGTCGCCAGCGGCGGGCCGGGCGACGGCGACGACCGCGGGGTGGTGCTGCTCCAGGTCTGCACCGAGACCGGGCCACCCGTGCGTGCCATCGACTACTTCACCACCTTCGGCGAGTACCTTCACTGACGCGGTGGCCGGGGGCGCCGGTCATCGCGCACACGACGATGACGGGAGAGGTCGGATGATCGGTCGACTGCACTCGGTGGTGCTGGACTGTCCGGACGCCGAGAAGTTGGCGGAGTTCTACGTCGAGCTGACCGGCCTGGAGTGGGCGGACAGCGACGGGTACTGGGTGACGTTGAAGGGCGCGGACGGGCACCCCCGCCTCTGCTTCCAGAGCGTCGCCGACTACCAGCCGCCGCAGTGGCCGGATCCGACCTTCCCGCAGCAAGCCCACCTCGACGTGGAGGTGGACGACATCCAGGAGGCCGAGCAGGCGGTGCTCCGGCTGGGCGCCACCCTGCTGCGCGGCGGCGGGGGCCGCAACCAGGGCTTCCGGGTCTACGCCGACCCGGTGGGACACCCGTTCTGCCTGGTCTGGGGTCAGGACTGACGACATGACCAACCAGGACCGGGCAGTGGAGTTCCGCCGTACCGCCGGGGCCTTCGCCACCGGCGTCGGCATCGTCAGCAGCGTGCACGACGACATCCCGCTGGCGATGACGGTCAACTCGTTCACCACCGTCTCGCTGCACCCCACCCTGGTCCTGACCTGCCTGAAGCACCGGAGTCGACTGCTCACCCAGATCCGCGACTCCGGCATCTTCGCGGTCACGGTGCTGGCAGCGGACCAACGGGACGTCGCCCGTTGGTTCGCCGACGCCCGGCGGCCCTCCGGCGCGGCCGCGTTCGCCGGCGTCCGGGTCCACCGGGCGCCGGCCACCGGCTGCCTCGTGTTCAGCGAGGGACTGGCCTACTTCGACTGCCGGGTACGCGACCTCTCCGACCAGGGCGACCACTCGGTGGTCATCGGGGAGGCGGTCTCCTACGGCACGCTGAATCCGGCGAAGGCGCCGCTGCTCTATCTCCACGGGTCGTACCGGTCGATCGCGGCGGCGCCTTCCGCGGCGTCCGCCGCGTAGGGACGGGAGGCGTGCCGCCCACCCGGTGGCGTCCGCCGGTCGCGTCGTCACCGGCTCACCCCGATGTCGTACGCGCGCAGCCAGGTGTCGATCTCCAGCAGCGGCGGCACCAGGTGGGCCGCGTCGACGTGTGTCATCGTCCGGTTCCCGATTCGATCCCCGCGCCGCGCGGGGCCGCGATTCGGGTACGACGACGGAGTGCAGGCGCGCGTGGCAACCAGCCTTTCGAGGCGAGCGCTGTCGCGCCTTGGCCAATTACCTGCGCCCGGCGAGGATCCGAACCTGCGACAACCAGCCCGGTCAGGAATACAGGACGAAGCACGCCTCGTACGGGCCGCTCACCTGCTGCTACGGAAGGCGCCTGAGACGAGCAGGACAAATCAATCTGCAAAGGGTCCACGCCCACGGGCGGCTTGACCGCGACCCGGCAAACTCGCCTCCACACCGATCGCCATCACCACCTCAAGAGGAAGCAGATCGCGGCCAACAACGGCATGGTGCGCCAGGTCGAAGGACCAATTACGAATCGTCCATCGCCGCCCCGTGGTCACACCCTCGAGGGTTGACCCAATTCGACGGGCAGTGACCACCGACTACGTCCGCCGCGGCACCGACAACCTGTTCGCCGCGTTGGGCGTGACCCATCGGCCAGACCCCTCGCACACGCCACCACCAGGGGTTACTGGCTTCCTGTGCACCATCGACCGACCAGGCCCCGACCGAGCTGGAACTACGTGTCACGCCTGGCAGCCATGCCACCCACTTGACACCCGCCGCCCCGACAGGGGCTCATTGAGAACGCCAGCTTCACCTGGACTTCACTCTGAGCTACTCGTCGTGGCGCCCCTCTGGTCGAACTGGTTCCGCGAACCAACCTACCGCAAACCACGTCGGTAGGCCTACCACAGTCTCGCCGACCTGAAAGCCGATGCAACCGCCTGGATCGCGGCATGGAACGCCCATTCAAGCCGTCTACCTGGACCGATCCGGCAGACGACATCCTCGAAACAACCATCGCGCCCTGCCAACGATTCGACAAGGGCCGACAGCAGGCGTGACTAATTGACAGTGATTGATTCTCGTGGCAGGCTCGGGGCATCCCTTCGAACAGAACGGAGCTTCAATGCGCGCGATCCGAAAGGTCCTCGCTGCCACCGCCGTCACCGGCGCGACCGCGGTGTCCCTGCTGGCGGGTTCGGCCCCCGCGTCCGCCGACGCTGGAGCCAACGCAGTCGGCTGGTACACGGGTTACGGCTCGGGATCCTCCGCCTCGCTCGCCATCTGGTCGGCGGAGAACGACGCCAAGTGGAAGGCCCAGATGGGCGGCTTCAACACGTACCTCGACTGCCGCACGACCTACAGCAGCAGCACGAAGGTCAGCGACTACTACTACACCGCCAACGTGCAGCTGTACTGCTACACCTTCAGCTGAGCCATCGCTCGCCGATCGCTGGAAGGAGTTCGTCGGGCACCGCCCGGCGCACTCCTTCCGGTCGTCGGTGATCCGCCCGGGGCGCGGAGGACGTACCAGCTCGTCCGCAAAGCGCACGGCGTCGCCGTGATGCGGCCGCTGGCCGACCAACACTCCGCTCCCCGGGCCGCTTTCCTCCGGGGCCGTTAGCCCGCCAGCCATGCCCGATCGCCGGAGAGCCGGAACACACCGTCTTCACTCTCGTCGCGGGGTTGCACGATGAACCCGCCGAGGTCGTCGACGTTCTCGTCCCGCTCCACCTGACGTTCGCCGTCCACCACCGACCCGACGGCAGGTGTCGAGCATCTGGTCGAAGGCCATCGGCGGCGGCATCACGTTGAACGACCCAGGACCGACCCGCAGAAGGAATGCGACGAGGTCACGGACGTCGGTCACCTGCAGCGGCTGTGAGGGCCGAGCCGCGCACGGGAACCCTCGGCGCCGGCCAGGGCGAGTGCCCAGCTGATGGACGCGCCGAACGGATCACTGGGACCGCCGATCAATCCCCGCGCGGACCGACGTCGTCCCGGGCGGGCAAGGCCGCCTCGGCCGCCTGCTCGCAGGCGACTCTGAGGTTGCCGCACTCGCCGTCGTCGGGCTCCGCCGGCAGCAGTTGGGCACCCTCCGACCGGCCCGCCTCGGCCGAGTGGGGTAGACGGCGAAAGCGTATCCGCTGCTCAGATGGCGTTCTGTCTGATCTTCGAGGTGCCCCCGGCAGGATTCGAACCTGCGACACACGATTTAGGAATGGAGTACAGCCAACGGCCGCACTGAGCGCATGACCTGCTGCTGCGGGCAAAGCCCAGGACAGCTCTTCCAAGATCAGTCCATGGATAGTCCGTGGGTTCGGGCCGTCCCTGCCGAGCTGCAGCCGTTGGCGCTGCGGACGCCCGAGGACGGCCGGAGGCCGCCCGCAGGGCGGTCCGCATGCGCCCTATACGGTGAACTGTCAGCTTGGGAATCGCACAAGATCCGGCCGTCGTACGGCGTTTCACCAGGTCGACATGGTCCCTGGTGACCTCGGTTGGCCTGCATTTACCCCGGCATATGACCCGTCGATGGCCCGCCAGATCACTGGCCTTCGGTGTCAGATGCCGCTCGACGTCCCGCCGTCGCTACCGTATGCGGCGTCGTGCGAAAGACTGGTGTCGCCTCCGCCACCCTTGCCACGGAGCGTGCCGCGTTGGGTTCGACGCCGGTCTCGCGAGATCTGGCGGGCAGCAACCCGCGCTGCCCGCATCACTTCCGCATGGTCCTGCGGCTGAGCCGCGTGCCTGCGACGACGCAACAGCACCCCGGCGGCGGCAAGCCCACCCACCAGTACAACAGCCAGCAGCCCCCACGCCGCCGAAACTCCACTCATACAGCGACGCTACGAGGCACCAAGGGGTGACCAGTATCGGGCGTACAGGTCGACTCGTCCGTCGCCCATCAGCTCAGAGCTGTGGTCAAGGCTCTGAGCTGCTTCTATGTCCGGCATCGATGGTCGTTCTTGGTCAACTTTGGTCGGCGTTTGACGGCCTGGAAACGGCCTGACGGCCTGGAAACGGCCTGATCTTGAGCTCGGGAGCGTCAGTTTGGAAGGTCGTGATCCAGTGACCTGATCTGCCCGGAGTGCCTGGTCGTCGGCGGTGTCGCGGTGCCCGTACCTGCCCGCTGGCGACCGTCTACGGCACCGGCCTATGGCACGTGGTTGGCACGGTTCTCGCTCCGGATCCCTCCAAGCCCGATGTCGTGCGCTGCGGGTGCCCGAGGACGGCCGGAGGCCGCCCGCAGGGTGACCCGCAGCGCGAAGTGACGGGCGAGCCATCAGCTTGGGAACTCGCTGGGGCGCGGGCATGACTCAAGGTCAAGGCGTCGCGTTCCTGGTCATGCAGCCCATGGTTGAACGAGGTTCCCCGTGGTTTCCCACAGCGACGGGCACGTAGGGGGCACGTGCGAATGCAGCAGCTCTGCGACGCGGACGAGGTCACGACGTGGATCAGCGTGACCACCACGGTCTGCGAGGATGGCCGGATGCCTCTCCGTGGCTACCTCGATGGCTTCCAACCGCCAGTTGACACGTCGGTTCTTGTAGACGCCACGCCGTCGCTGGATGACCCCTTGTTCTGGCCAGCCTTCCTACTCGCGCCGGGCGGCTCCTGGGCCGCTGCGGTGGCCTTTGACGCCGACCCAGCGGATGTCGAGGTCTACGCGGAGGAGATGCATCAGCACGACAACTGGCCCGTCATCTCCCTGGATCTGGCCCGAGGCCACCGCCTGCACATCCTCTTCCGCAACTTCGACGGCGATTCGGGGTGGGACTACCTGGTTCAGCCGGCCGGGTCTGACACGGCGATCACCGCTGCGGCCCTAGAAGGTGGTTTCCAGGGGCCGGCGCTCTCCTGGTCGGAGCTGGTCAAGACTGCGAGGCAACCAAACTCGAAGCACGGCCCGGCCGAACGTCTCCTCCTGCTTCTTCCCGCCGCAGGCGATTCCGGTATCCCACCCGAGGCTCATGATGTCGTGACATCAGCCGTCACCGCCGTCGGAGCCAAGCACCGACAGGACAACGTTGCGCGGGAGCTACTGAACGCGAGCCATCGGTTCTGGGGCGACAGCGACTGGGGCCAACGGAACGGCCTACCTGTCTGCCTCGGCGTACATAGCCCACGCCACTCAGGCGCGTCGCAGGACCGGCTTGCCCTGATGGCCGAAGCCTTCGGCGGCTAGGTACCGTACATCGGCGAGCGGGGTCAGGTCGGCCGCGGTGAGCGCCTGGTCGCGTTCTTCGCGTGCCTGTACTTCGCGGCGCTCCGCCCGAGTGAGGCGCTGGCGCTGCGCAAGCATGACTGCCACCTTCCGGCAACCGGGTGGGGCCGGCTCTCGCTGGTCGACAACCGGCCCCAGGCGGGCAAGCGGTGGACCGACAGCGGCGAGGTCCACGACCGGCGCGGATTGAAGCACCGGGCGGCGGCGGAGTCCCGAATCGTGCCGATCCCGCCGGAGCTGGTGGGCATCCTGCGGCGGCACGTCGACCGGTTCGACGTCGCCGATGACGGTCGGCTGTTCCGCAGCGACAAGGGCAACGTGGTGGCCGCGTCGACATACTCACGGGTGTGGAAGGCAGCGCGGGAGCTGGCGCTCACTCCAGCACAGGTGGCGTCCCCGCTAGCCGGGCGACCGTACGACCTGCGGCACGCGGCGGTGTCGCTGTGGCTGAACTCCGGTGTTCCGGCAACCGACGTCGCCGCCCGTGCCGGGCACTCCGTCGACGTCCTGCTCAAGGTGTACGCCAAGTGCATCGACGGCCAGGAGGCGACAGTGAACCAGCGGATTGAGGCGGCTCTGACCAGATCGTAAGTCAGGGCCCTGCTTATGAGAGTACTGAGGGCCGCGCAACTCCAACGCCTACAGACGGCTGACTTACCGCCGAACGAGTCTAAGGCGTGAGCGCAGCTCAGAAGGTTGCTCAGGTCCGCCGTCGATGTATGAAAAGCGAAGATCCCGAGTTGCAGCCTGTGAAGAATCGTCCGTTTTGTCAGTAATCCAACATGACGAGCAGCAACCCTAGATCACGTTGCGTTTCTTGCGAATTAGACGCATGCTAACGCCATGACAGCCGCAGCCCGCGTCATGGACGAGCAGACGATCCTGCCCGATGCCGCCAACAGCGCGGAAGTCGTAGACCTCCTTCAGGTCCTACGCGACCGTGGCCACGATGTGCCCGAGGCAAGAGCACGCCTGGTAAGCGCAGACGGCTCCAGCTCTAAACCCCTGCCCGACGGCCTGCACGACATCTTGGTCAAGGCACTTGAAGCCCTGGCCAACGGCTACGCCGTCACGATCGCGCCGCAACACACAACACTTACCACGCAGCAAGCCGCAGACATGCTGGGGGTGTCGCGGCCGACCCTCACCAAGCTGCTCGACGAGGGGAAGATTCCGCATGAGCGACCCAACAGCCACCGCCGGATCAAGCTTGCCGATGTACTCAAGTACCAAGAGCAGCGACGGCAGGAACGGCGGCAGCTACTTCAACGCATGACGGTAGAGAGCCTTGACATGGGGCTCTATGACCTACCAGCTAACGACCTTGAGGAAGGCAACGACAACAGAACGTGAAGCCGAAGCTTCCAAGAGGCACCCCTAGCACTTAGGCTCACTTGGTGCCGTTCTCTGTCCTGCTCGATGCGAACGTCCTGGTTCCAAACGCGCTCCGCGACACTCTCCTACGGGTCGCAGAGGCGGACTTCTACCGTCCGCTTTGGAGCCAGGACATCCTCGCAGAGACGCGGCGAACGATCCTGCGGCTACGCCCGAGCGTTGACCCCGAGCGACTTGACGCGATGTTCGCGTGCATGAACGAAGCGTTCAGTGACGCCCTTGGTCACGGGCTACGAGTCCCTCATCGAGGGCATGACGAACGACATGGGTGACCGGCACGTTCTAGCTGCCGCCGTCGCAGGCCGAGCGGACGTCATCGTGACGAACAACCTGAGACACTTCCCGCAGGCCGCCGTAGGTCCCCTGCATATCGAAGTACTGGCACCCGACCGATTTCTATGCTTGCAGTACGACCTGGCTCCGTCGGCGGTTGTGGACATCATCAAACGGCAGAGCGCCGAGACCGGCCGCTCGACTGGGAAGCCCCAACTGAGCGTTGAGGAGTTACTCGGGTGTCTCAGCAACGGTGGCGCCCCTAGCTTCGTCGAACACATCCAAGGCCACCTAGCAGCAGCGAAGCTCCGTCCGCGCTCCCCGAAGGCACCCACGGCGCGTCTCGTCGAGTCGTAGCGCCGACTGGACAGGCCCCAATCCCCCGCCAGCACGCGACGCAACGCCCGCGGAACGGGTGTAGCGGTGCCGCATACAGACTGTGAGCTGCACGAACACCTCGCATCACGGGCCAAGATCAATCCGTGAATAGTCCGTGGACATCGACAAGCGGCGGCTTCGGGCGGCATACCACTGCGCAAGGCAGGCCATCGACGCGAGAGCGTACCCGCAGGCCAGATGGCGTTATCGCTGATCTTCGAGGTGCCCCCGGCAGGATTCGAACCTGCGACACACGGTTTAGGAAACCGATGCTCTATCCCCTGAGCTACGAGGGCGCGAGGGCCTAGTCTAGCGACCTGGGGGTTCACCTGGGGTGGCAGGGAGTGGCCCACGTTCACCCACGTCACCCGGAACCCTGTTCTCCCAGCCCAGGACCACACCCCGAGCACACGAACCCCGGTTTGCGACCGGCGGTCGGCCGCGGTGACCCGCGTGGCACCGGTTCACCCGGGTTGGCATCCGCTGGAGAGCACACGCCGCGCACATCATCGAAGGTCATAATGTGCGCTCCCCGGGGCTTAGGACCCGCCGGCCGGCAGTAGGCGCGGCTCGGCGGCAACCCTCTTTTCTCGGATGGTCCTCGTCTGTGGATTCGGGTTGCCGGCACCTTCTAACGATGCGAACGCAGGTCGCGGGTCTCCATCAGCGGTCTACCGAATCTCGCAGACGACGAAGCGGCGGGTGGCATCTCCTACCGTCTCAGCCAAGCGATCTCGGCGAAACACACGCAGCCATACCCACCGCTCCCGGGCATCAGGAACTACGGCCACCAGGGCCGCGCCCGTTCAACCCGTCCACCCGCGACGACGGGAGTGGATGGCACCTCGAAGGTCAGCCACAGAAACGGCGGAACACACAGAGGCCATCCCCACCCCCGGCCCAGTGGGCACGACGACCCCAGCCTGCCGCACCCGCCCCCGGAAATCTCGGACCCGCTGTGCGAGGTCCGGGAGCGTCAGCCCCATATCGAGCGGGCAAGAGCTCGGTGTGACTGACCATGACGGAGGCCGCCGACCGCCCCGCGACCGGCGCGATTTTCACGCCAACCATCACCGCAGCGGCTTGAATAGCGGTGTGCAGGTCAGCAAGGACGGGCGGAGTTGGCGCATCGGCGCCGCCGCCGACGTGGGCTGGATCGCTGGTCACACCACTGCCGGCGTCTCGATCACCACCGCCATCCCGCCGGTCTTCGACGCCTACGCCACCACGTACCAGGCCGACGACGTCACGGCCGCCGCCTACGAGCACACCCTGGTGGAAGACCTCATCACGCACACCCCCAACCAGCCGTGGTGGCTGGCCTACCTCGACACCGGCGCCCACGACGTCGTCTTCCCCCACGCCCCCAGGGTGTCGCTCTACTGGAACTGGCCGTACGTGCTGGTCGAGGCCGGCCCCGAGCAGGCCCTCACCTGGCGGACCGGTGGTCACATGCGCCACCCCCGCGGATCGCTACCCGACCTGTTGTTTCCCGCAGACCGATCATGGCTGGTCTCCGCACTCTGGGACGACACCTGGACCTGCGTCGGGGGCTCGGAAGCGCTGATCAACACCCTCCAACGAGATCCCCTGGCCAACGCCCGCCGGGTTCGACCCGACGAGGACGCGCTGCCACCGGGCCTGACCCGCGAGTGACACCCCGAAGGCTGGCGACGGTCGAGTCAGCCGGAACCACGGGGTCATTTTCAGGCGGGGCCGACAGAGTCGGGTGCGCGCACTCTCCTGGGAAGGAACGACTGTTCGTTGCACGCACTCTCGTAACGCACCCGGCACGCTCGGTCAGCGGCTAGAGAGTTGACGGTTCCTGGGTGCGTCCGCAGCCTGCCAACGACATCAATACCTGCGTGGCGAGTAGCTTGCGTATGCCGGTGACGGCGACTGTCCCCACCCGGTCGTAGGGCAGCTCCGATTGCAGCCCCTGGACTGCGTTGCGAAGGTCTGTCGTGATCTCGTCCGGACGGAACGTGCCGCCCCAGCCGTTGAGTCCTCCGCGCTAGTTGGTACTGAGGCAAGCCATGCCGGAGATGTAGGCGCCGTCGACCAGGGAGCCTTTTCCATCCTGGTCGTCATTTAGCGGGCATCAGGGGCTAGTTCTCGCTGCACCGACCTACCGCGATCTCGGAACGCGGTAGGTCGGTGCAGTGCGCAACGGTGGCGTCGTCAGGGATCGGAGCATCGGGGCCTTCGGCGGCGAGGGCTTCGGCCTGCCGGACGCGACGGATGATGTCGGCCGGCCCGTTGGCGTTGAGCAGTTCCAGTAGTCCGGGCCAGTCGGTAAGGCCGTATGGGCTGACGATGCGGCTGGCGCCATTGCTGAGTAGCACGACGCCGTTCAGGTCATGGAGGGGCCGGCTGCCTGTTACCGCTTCCTCCGCCGCGTGGGGATCATCTTTGGCGATCCAGTAGCCGCCCGGCTGGTTCCGGCGAGCGCGCAACGCTTCGACGCAGGAGTCTCGGATGCGCTCGTACTCCGGCGTTCCCCTTGGAACGCCATCTAATGGCACTGAGCAGACGCGTCTGGTGGTGACCTCACGTTCGTCGGTGATGACCTGGAGGCCGCCGCTGACCTGGTCGAGGACGAGAAAGGAGTCCGCGAGCAAGAGATAGTCCAGGCGGCCCCGGTGGGCACGGACAATCACCACGGTCGCCTGTGGGCTGCTGGGGTTCGTGATATCGCAGGTGCCGCGATGATGGGCGGCTATCTCGACGATCGTGGCGGCGAGGATCTCCGCGAGACCTCGCCCGTCGTCACGCGACAGCCGGCCAAGCAGTGCGCCGCCGAGACGGTGCGTATACCAGGCGACACCATGAGAGCAGATCGACTTGGATCCCGGGATGCCGGCGCCGTCTAGCAGCACCGCAGCGCCGGGAGCAGCGCCGACGAAGTCCTCGTTCGACTGGCCGGCACAACCGACGCTCGTCGCCATGCTGATGCGCATTCACTGGCTCCTAGGGTCAGGGACAGCAGGGGTGACGCCCGACGATCTCTGTGAATCGGACGTGCAGGTGACGTGCTCGCCTGCTCACGGTGTCCGTCGTGACGGTGCTGGTTCGGTGGCTGTGCAATGGCCGGCATAGGCGTGAGGTGAGGCTCCGGGTAAGACAGCAGTCGACCACAACCCATGTCCCAAGAGGGAGCCCTCGTTGCTGTCTCACCCTGCGGCGATTGCGCTGTCCACTCGCGCCCTAACCACCTCGCGAACCTGATTCGTAGTCGTCGCGACGAACGTCGCTGCAGGTGGCGGCGACTCGATCCGGGCCGGCAGGCGTTACTGGCCCTGGCGCATCTGCGCAACGGCGACACCTATGCCAGGCTCGCCGCCGGGTTCGAGATCGGCACGAGCACCGCGTGGCGGTACGGACGCGAGGCCGTCGACCTGCTCGCCGCGCATGCCGACAACCTGACCGAGGCCACCCGTTGCGCCGCGCGGCTGGCTACGCGATCCTCGACGGCAGCCTGATCCCGATCGACCGGGTCGCCGACCAGAACCCCTACTACTCTGGAAAGCACAAACGACACGGTGTGGACGTGCAGGTCATCGCCGACAAGGGCTACCAAGGCGCGGGCGGCGCGGTCCGCACCCCGTTCAAACGGCACCGCCACCGGCCGCAGCTATCCCGACGTCAGAGAGCGGTGAACCGGTCCCAGGCCCGGATCCGTGCCCTCGGCGAACGCGCCATCGCCACCCTCGACACCTGGAAGAGCCTAACCAAACTGCGGTGCTGCCCACGCCGCGCCACTCGATTGTGCAGGCCATCCTCGTGCTGCACCACGTCGAAGCCAACCGCTACCCACAATGAAAAGGGCTCAGGATCAGCCTCGCAGGACCGGAGTAGGTCGTTGTCATAGTCAACAACCCTTCAGGATGTAGCGCCGTGCACCCCGGGTCCCGAATGTCTGACAGTCATCAGGAGGTAAGGCGTCGAGTCCGACCATGGTGTGTTCCACCTGACCGCGACCGTACGTGCCTCGACCGTCAGGGCGGCGATGCGGTATTCGGCTCGTCAGGGATGAGGGTGGATGCTTGGCAGGCTGGCGCCCGAGGTCCGAATCGATTCAGGGAGGAGAACACGGGGGCAATGCTGAGCTGGCTCCACGCCGAGATGACCGGCCTTCTGCCGATCAGACGGTTTCGCGATGCCGTGGTGAGCGCATGAAACGCCGAACGGCGGCCCGCTGAACCAGTCGGGCCGCCGCTCACAGAATGTGGATCAGAGCGGGCGGATGTTCTCCGCCTGCGGGCCCTTCTGGCCCTGGGTGATGTCGAACTCCACCTTCTGATTCTCGTCGAGGCTGCGGAAGCCGCTCGCCGAGATCGCGGAGAAGTGGGCGAAGACGTCGGCGCCGCCGTCGTCCGGGCTGATGAAGCCGAAGCCCTTGTCGGCGTTGAACCACTTCACGGTACCTGTAGTCATGTCTGCTCCTTCGCAGGCTGTTAGAGACCGCACTGTGCGGACTCTTACGCCGCCGCGTTGATCACCCGCGTCGAAACGACACGAAAAACGAAAAGCGCCTGGATGGGTTTCAGATGCCCCATCAGGCGCCGGAAAACGTCTACGGAAATCAAAACTGCAACCCGGCTACCGTAGCACATGATCCGTCGTCGATCCCATGGCGGGAAGTGGACCTGGCCACTGAGCTGCTTCCCTGCGGAGGCGCGCCCGGATCCACGCCGCGCTCGGCGAACCCGGCGCGCCTGGCGATCGTGGACGCGCTCACCTTGGTGACGCCGCTCCCCTCGACGAGATGCGCGACCTCCTCACCGTCCTCGACACCCTCAACACCGCAACCGGCACCGACCGCGCCGACCTGCTCGACAGGCTTGCCACGTTCCACACCCGCCGCCACAACCCGCGTGACTGCCCTACGCGACCAACTCGCCACGGCCGAGGGCTTCGCCAACACCCTCCGCGCCGAACTCAACGATCACAGCCATGGCGGCCCCACTACTGAGCGCCGCCGCCTGGCCAGCGACGGCCTGCTCGGTCCGGTCGGCGGCGACTGGCACCGCATCCCCCTCGCGTGACCCGGCGACGTGCGCCGGGTGAGGCCACCGTGTCGTACTGGTGCGGGATGGGTGAAGCGCCCGCGTACTCTGACCGCTCGGGCAGCCCCGCGTGGGCGGGGCGAAGGTCGGTGGGCATGAGCGAGCGGGACGCACTGCGAGGTCTGCTGCGGCAGTCGCACCACGCCCGGCCTGAGGACCTGCCGGGGATGGCACGGCGGGCCGCCCGGCAGCTCGGCGCCGACGACATGATCCTCTATGTGGTCGACCACGAGCAGCGTCAGCTGCTTGCCCTGCCCGGTCCGGACGCACCGCGTCGGGACTCGCTGCCCATCGAGGGAACCCTGGCCGGCCGGGCGTTCAGCATGCTGCGCCCGTTCGGCGGGCCCGTGGACGACGGTGCGCGGTTGTGGTTGCCGCTGCTCAACGGTCTGGAGCGCGTGGGCGTCGCGAAGGTGGTCGCCGCAGCTGCCGTGTCTGACTCCGCGGTGGCCGCGTTCGAGGCGGTCGCCTCCCTGCTCGCCGAGCTGGTGATCACGCGATCGCACTACAGCGACACGATCGAGCAGGTCCGCCGCCGGGAGCCGATGCGCCTGCCCGCCGAGATGCTGCGCGCCCAACTTCCGCCGCTTACCTTCTCCACCGGCAACCTGATCATCAGCGGGATCCTGGAGCCCTGCTACGACGTGGGTGGCGACGCCTTCGACTACGCGGTCAACGGCGACACCGCCCACCTCGCCCTGTTCGACGCCGTCGGGCACGGCTCCGGTGGCGGGCTGCGCGCCGTGATGCTCGCCAGCCTGGCCCTGGCCGCGTATCGCAACGCCCGCCGGGGCGGGTTCGACCTGGTCGAGACGTACCACCACATCGACACCGCGGTGCGTGACCACGACCCACGCGGGCTGATCACCGGCGTGTTGGCCGAACTCGACCAACGCACCGGCCGGCTGCGGGCCATCTCCGCCGGACACCCGGGCGGGCTGGTGCTCCGCCACGGCAGGGTCGCCACCGTCCTGCCCACCCCCACCGCCCTACCGGTGGCCCTGGGCGACCGGCGTCCTCCTGTGGTGGTCGAGGAAGCCCTCGAACCCGGCGACGACGTGCTCTTCTACACCGACGGCATCATCGAGGCCCGGTCGGCCGACGGGACGCGGTTCGGCACCGAGCGGCTGGTCGACTTCACCGTCCGGGCCCTGGCCGACGGACTTCCGCTGCCAGAGACCGCCCGGCGTCTCGTCCACGCGATCCTCGCCTACCAGGACGACCAACTACAGGACGACGCCACCGTACTCATGGTCCGCTTCCTTGAGCCCACGACAGGCCGCGGCTGACCATCCCACGGTCCCAGCGTCGCGCCGGCAGCCCTCGCGACGAAACCCCAGCCTCGCGAGTTCAGATCGCGGCGGGTGGCGGATCTGCCACCCGGCCGAACATCTGCATGATGCCGGTCATGTCGAGGACCCGGCGAACCTGCCCAGCGGCGTTGACCAGGGTGAGATCCACTCCCCGGTCAGCCGCATGGTGGTACGCGCCGACCAGGGTGCTGAGCACGGTGGAGTCGATGAAGGTCAACCCCGCCAGGTCCACCTCCACCGTCGCGGTCTGGGCGATCGTCTCGTGCAGCAGGTCGTCGAGCCGGTCGGCGCCCGACATGTCAATCTCACCCGACAGCGCCACGACACGGCGAGCGGCACCGACGTCGACACGCCATTGCCAGGTCTGCTCCGTGGCCACTGTCACCGTCCCTCGTTCACGATCGATCGGGCCGGCAGCCGCGCCGTCACCGAGGCGGTCGTGCCCTGACCGGAGTTGTCGACCATCAGTCCTTCGGTGAGCTGCTGCGCCAGCCACAGTCCCCGGTGGCCGACCTCCCCCGGCGACGGCAGGGCGACGTCTACGTCACCCAACCCAGGCCCGTCGTCGCTGACCTGGCAGGTCAGCAGGTCAGCGTGCTGCCACAGACGCACCTCGCCGCTACCCCCGCCATGGCGCACCACGTTGGTGACCAGCTCGTGCACCGCCAACACGAAGTCCTCCAGCCCGTGGCCCACCAGACCCGCCGAACGGGCTGCCGCGGCGACCGCGTGTCGCAGCGCGGTCACCCGCGCAGCGGTGATCTCTTCCGACAACAACGCCGCTTCGTCGGCGCCACGAGCGGTGCGCCATCCGGCACCCACGTCGTCCGTCCCGCCGCTGCCCATGGTCGGACGCTACACGCCGCCGGCCCGCCGCGCCCCGAGCACCGGCGGCCGACGGCCGCCTCGGACCGCCGGTCACGAACAGCAACAATCCCGGCCGATGGCCCGGGATGCGAAGAGGTGCGACAAGCAGGAGTACGGGGCTACCAGGACCGAGCCGGGGACGGGGGACTCTCGCTCTGGCGGGCGGCCGGCTCATCGCCCGACGACCTCAGCCGAGAGCGGGCCGGCTAGTCTGCCGCCACGGCCCACGCTACTGCTTCTCGTTCTGCCGCAGGGCTTCCTCGAGCTGGTCTTCCAAGATGATGATCCGGCAGGCGGCTTCCAGGGCGGTGCCCTGATCCACCATCTCGCGGGCCCGGGCGGCCAGACGCAACTGGTAGCGGGAGTAGCGGCGGTGCCCACCGGCAGAGCGGTGCGGGTTGATCAGTTTCGCCTCGTCCAGGCGGCGCAGGAAGTCCTGCGTGGTGCCGAGCATCTCCGCGGCCTGGCCGATGGTGTAGGCCGGAGTGTTCTCGTCGCCGAACATGTCATCGGGGTTTCGCCCCATGTCACCTCCACGTCGAGGGCCCCGGCGCTCACGCGCCGGGGCCCAGGGTTACGGGTCAGAACACCATCTACCGACAGGAACGTCGGCTTGTCGTATCCGCACCAGCCGCTGAAGGCTTCGGGTGCGAGGATCGCATATGCGTGACCGGAGACCACCTCTCGTTCGATGGAAACTGCGGTGTCCGCCGAGCCTGGAATGACGGGCTACTGGCGGGCGATCCAACGGTGTACGGCCCTCCCTTTCCTCTGCTTCTTCTTACCTTGCGGTCCGCCGGCGCCGGAGCCCACGCGACTTCATGGCCCCGACACGTGCGGCGAACATCAGCTGGAGCCCTGAGCAAGCCTCGGCCCCACCTGCGTGCCCCATCGCGCATCACACGTTGGGGCTGACGTGCTCCTACTGCCGTTCTGGCGGGACGAACCCCACCACTTGCCGTCCGTCGTGACCTCACGGCCGGGCGGCCCCGTCTGCGTCTTGACGAACCTTCTCTCTCGACTCGCAGAAGAGTATTCCACGCCGCCGAGAATTTCTAGTCGTTTCAGCCTAGATTCTCTGGTCCGCCGTCGTCAGGGTCACCGGCGTGTCCCGGCAGGCACGGCGAGGTCCGCGCCGAGATCGACCCGACACCGGTACCGCCTACCGACCGATCAACAGCGCCGTACGGTCGCGACGCACTCCGGCCGGCACGCCCGTTGTCCCACGACAGCGAGACCCAGCCCTGCACGGTTCTCTCCACCGCGCCACGAGCATCGCGGACACCGATGACGGTCTCCGTTCTCTGCGCTGCTCCCACGGCAGCGTGTCCCGAGCTGACCAGGCCGCTCCCCCACGCGGGGTCCGGTCATGGTCTCTCCGGGGTAACCCCGGGGACGCGACACTCACCTCGGCACCACACCACAGGTGCGTCGGCACGCTCCGCGAGCCTGTGCACCCGTACGACCGGGCATCGTCGGGACACGCTGCCACCCCTACCGGCCTGCCCGTGACCACCATCCACGCCCTGGCCACCGCGCTCGCCGACGCGTTCCTCGCCGGCGACGGCTGGCGCCGCGCCGATCTCGTCGGCCAGGGTGGGCTCGTCCTCGGGGTCCGGCGGCGATGGCTGCGGCCGGTCGCCGACGCGGTGCTGGCCGCCTACCCGCACCCACCCACCGACCGGCCACGCGAACTGGCCACGTTCCTGAGCACCCTCGACCCGATCCCTCGAAGCTCAGCCACAGCCACGGCGGAACACAATTCAGCCATCCCCACTCCCGGCCTGCAGGCGCGGCAGCGCCAGTCTGCCGCACCCGCCGCCGGGCGTCTCGGACCCGGTGTGCGGCCTGGGGCGCATCGGTTCCCTGAGTCGAGCGGGGGAAGGAGCACGGTGACTGAGAGAGCGGGATATTGGTGCACGGGTCGCGTCCCTGGGCGGTAGCGGCGCGACCGCCCACCGGGGAGGGCGGTGGTACGGGTTCACCCCACGATGCCGACGGGAGACCGCGCGGGACGGTGACGCAGTGACCGCCAGGTCGGCAGTGCGCTCGCCAGCACCGCCAGCAGCAGGCAGAGCCCCACCACCCCGCCGACCACCGACCACGGCACCACCAGGTCGACCGGTACGCCGGCCTGCTCGGCGAGGCCGGCACGGATGCTCAGCAGACCGACGAACGCGACAGCCCCTCCGAGCAGCGCGCCGATCAGCACCACCAGGGTGGACTCGGCCGTGACCAGCCAGATGACCTGCCTCCGGGTCGCTCCGGCCAGCCGGATCAGCCGCAGATCAGCCACCCGGCCGGCGGCGGCCATCAGCAGCGTGTTCGCCACCGCGACCGCCCCGTAGCCGGCCGAGACACCGATCAGTAGCAGCGTGAAGAGCCAGACGAGGCGATCCTCGGCGCGGTCCGCCTCGGCCGCCCACGCGGAAACGTCGACGATCCGCGCTCCGATGGGAGGATCGATCCGGTCCTGGACGTACACCGCGGAGGTGAGCGCCGAGGGGTCGTGCGCTCGCACCACGTGCCGGGGTAGTAGCAGGTCGCCGGGGATCGAGTCGTCGGTGACGACCGCGACGACGCGCAGCGACACCACCTCGCCATCGGGGAAGACCAGCGCGTACGGCTCGGACGGCTGCCGGTTCGCCGAGGCGGGAAGAACCACCGCGTCGCCGCCGCTCAGGTCGTCTAGTGAGCCGGCGACGACGGTGAGCGCCCGGTTCGCGGCGGCGAAGCCCGCCGGGTCCACGCCGAGCGCGGTCAGTGGCCGGTTCTCCGGCCGCGAGTTCGGGTCGCTCTCGAAGACCGTAGTCGGTAGGAGGGCGGTGCCCCCGGTCGCCGCGACGGCCTGGTCCGACAGGCCCGGTGCACGGTCGGGCACGACGATCCAGCCGGCGTTCACGTTGTCGGCCCGGCCTGCCGCGTAGGCAGCCGTGGTGGTGCGCACCATCCCGGAGACCAGCACCGCGAACGCGACCGTGAGCAGCACCGGGGCGGCGATCGAAGCTGTCCGTCGGGTCGCGGTCAATGCCCCGGCCCGGACCAGCATCCCGATCGCGCCACCCGGTCGACGCACCGGCAACCGCAGCATCCGCACCACCGGGCCGACGACCGCCGGTGCCAGCACGGTGGCACCGGCCACCAGAGCCATCACCGCGTACAGGGCGTACTGCGCCGCGACACGGGCCTCGTCGGCGGTCGCCGTCCCGACGCTGAGCGCGACCCCCGCCGCGACGAGCAGCGCGCCGGTGGCGATGCGCAGCCGCCCGATCGGTCGCTGCTCCACCGCCGCATCGCGCAACGCCTCCAGGGGTCGAACCTGCGCCGCCCGGCGCGAGGCCGACCAGACGGCCAGCAGCGAGATCACCGGCCCGGCGACGAGCGAGAGCGCGACCGGCCAGTGCTCGTACCCAACCCGGAAGGTCGATGGTTCGAAGCCGGCGTCGACGAGAAGCCGACCCAGCAGCGGCGCAAGCCCTCCCCCCACCAGCAGGCCGCTGATTCCGCCCGAGGCGCCGACGACAAGCGCCTCGCCGTACACCATGCGGCGGACCTGACGTGGGGTGGCGCCGACGGCGCGCAGCAGGCCCAGCTCACGACGGCGCTGCGCGATGGCGAACGCGAAGGTGGAGGCGACCACGAACACCGTGACAAAGCCGGCGAGGGCCGCCGTGGCGGTGAGTACCTGCATGCCGATCCAGCGGGTGCGGGCGTCGTTGCGAGGCTCCAGCGCGCCACGCGCGTCGCCGGTCAGGACCCGTCCGTCCGCGCCGACGACTCCGCGAGCCGCCGTGGCGACCCGCTCGGGGTCGGCGCCCGCCGCGAGCACCAGCCCGATGGCCCGGACGCCGGGCGCGAACGTGGCGGCCACCTCGTCAGCGACATGGACGCCGGGCCCGTCGACCAGACCGGTGACGGTGTACGACTCCGAACCCACCGCCGTCAGCAGGGTGACCGGCACGCCGGTGCGCAGCCCGAGCGCGCGGTCCACGACCACCTCGCCGGGCCTGCGGGGCGGCTCGCCGGCCGTGAGGCGCAGTCCACCGAGCTGGGCACTGGACCAGCCGTGCCCCTGGTGGGCGTCCTCCCGCCGGTTATCGGTGCCCGCGGGTCGACCGTCGACGAGGGGCTGCGCGTAGAAGGTCCGGTCCGGCACGGCCGCCGCGACACCGGGCAGGGCGGCCAGCCGGCCGACGAGCCCCGCCGTCGCGGTGGCGGACCAGGGCCGCGTCGGCACGAACGAGTCGGCCGACGCGCCCGCTTCGGGGCTCTGCACCACGACCGCCGCCCGCGCGAGCCGGTCCGGCACCTGTGGGCGCCCGGAGGCGAGAAGCAGGGTGGCCGCCGCGACCAGCGTGACCCCGATGGCCACGGCCACGAACGCGCTGACCGACCGCCGGATGCTCAACACGACGGCCCCGCTGGCGTCGCCGCGTGCCGGGACGGGCCGGCCTCACACTCGGCGATCCGGGCGGCGACCACCGCCGCGGTGATCCCGCCGTCCAGCTCGTCGACGACGCGGCCGTCGGCGAGCAGCAGGACCCGATCGGCGTACGCGGCTGCGGCGGGATCGTGGGTCACCATCACGACGGTCTGCCCGTGGTCGTCGACGAGTGCGCGCAGCAGTCGGAGCACCTGTCGGGATGCCGCGCTGTCCAGCGCCCCGGTCGGCTCGTCGGCGAAGACCACCGCCGGGCGAGTGATCAACGCGCGGGCCACGGCGACGCGCTGCTGCTCGCCGCCGGACAGCTCACTCGGCCGGTGCCCAGCCCGGTCAGCCAACCCCACCGCGTCGAGCACAGCGGCGACGTCCCGAGCCGGCGGGCGGTGGCCGGCCAGGCGCAGCGGCAACTCGACGTTCTGCGCCGCGGTCAGCGTGGACACCAGGTTGAACGTCTGGAACACGAACCCGATCCGATCGCGGCGCAGCCGGGTCAGCTCGTCCTCACCCAGGTCGTCGAGGCGGATGCCGTCGATCGTGACGATCCCCTCGGTCGGGCTGTCGAGCCCCGCCGCGCAGTGCAGCAGGGTGGACTTCCCCGAACCCGAGGGGCCCATCACCGCCGTGAACGTGCCGCTCGCGAAGCCGGTCGTCACGCCGTCGAGCGCTGTCACCCGCCGGGTCCCGGTGCCGTACACCGCGCGCAGCCCCGTCAGGGTCACCGTTTGTGTGGTCATGACCGCCACGGTGCCCGGTTGCGGGGTGCCGCGCGTCGTGCCGGCGCGGACACTTTCCGGCCCTCCCCCGGGTGGAGGCGATGGCCCTGAATCGCCGGTACGTCGTCCTCCGGGATGACCGCCCGCGGGTGGACGCGTCCGACCCGGCTGGCCGATACCGTCTTGCAGGTGACCGCTTCCCTGCTGACCCGGCGGCTGCGGCCGGTGGACCTGTACATCGTGGACGCCGTGCTCGCCATGGCGGTCGGCGGGCTGCTCTGCCCGTACGCGGCCCTGGAATCGCCGCTGCACGGTGGCGTACGCGAGCCGCTCTGGGTGTCCGTGCTCGTCGGGATGTTCCTCGGGCTGCCGTTGGCCGTCCGGCGACGGTGGCCGATCCCCGTCGCCGCCGTGATCAGCGGCAGCACCGCCGCAACCCTGGTCACCGGCGTAATCCCCAACTTCGCCGCTGCCGCGCCGGCGGTCGCCATCGGTCTGTCCTTCTACACGGTGGCTGTGTCGACGACCACGCGCCGGTCGCTGCTCAGTGCCGCCGCTTGTCTCGCTTTGGTGAGCGTCGCGCTGGTGCTGACCGCAGGCGATCTGTGGTCACGGGCCGGTGCCGTCGTCTACGCCGCCGTCATGATCGCGCCCGCCTGGGTGATCGGCTGGCTGCTCCGCGAGCGACGCGCCCTCGCCACCCGGCAGAGTGACCAACTGGTCCGTCAGGCCGCCACCGAGGAACGACTGCGGGTGGCCCGCGAGCTGCACGACGTCGTCGCGCACACGCTGAGCCTCATCGTGGTGAAGGCGGCTGTCGCCAACCACGTCGCCGCGGCCGACCCGCGGGAGGCGGGGGCCGCACTGCGGGTGATCGAGGAGACCGGCCGCAACGCGCTGACCGACGTACGCCGGGTGCTCGGCGTCCTGCGGGAGGGCACCCCGTACGCCCCGATGCCCGGGCTGGACGAGCTGCCCGTGCTCGCCCAGCAGGCGGCGATCGGCGGTGTCGACGTACGGCTCGACGTACGTCGGGAGGAACCGACCGAGGCAGTCCCGGAGTCGGTAGGACTGACGGTGTACCGGATCGTGCAGGAGGCGGTGACCAACGTGGTGAAACACGCGGCACCGGCCGCCTGCCAGGCAACGGTGACCGTCACGCCTCGCGAGGTCAGGGTCGAGGTGACCGACGACGGCCGCCGCCCGGTCCTGATCGGCCGGGAGGGACACGGGCTGATCGGCATGCGGGAACGGGTGACGTTGCACGGGGGCGAGTTCCACGCCGGGCCACGCTCCGGCGGCGGCTACGCAGTGACGGCCAGACTGCCCTACCGGGTGGCCGCGTGATCCGGGTGCTGATCGCCGACGACCAGGCCCTGCTGCGCGGCAGTTTCCGGCTGTTGGTCAATTCGACCCCGGATTTCACCACAGTCGGTGAGGCGGGCACCGGCGTGGAGGCTGTGGCGCTGACCGCCGAGCACCGGCCGGACGTGGTGCTGATGGACGTACGGATGCCAGAAATGGACGGCATCGAGGCGACCCGACGGATCTGTGGCCACCCCGCCACCACCGGCACCCGGGTCGTCATCCTGACCACGTTCGACCTGGACGAGTACGTCTACGGGGCACTGCGCGCCGGAGCCAGTGGGTTCCTGCTCAAGGACACCCCGCCGGCGGAACTGCTGGCCGGCATCCGGGTGGTGGCCGCCGGCGAAGGGCTGCTCGCGCCGACGGTGACCCGCCGGCTCATCGACGAGTTCGCACGTCGGCCTGAGCCGGCCCGGCCGCTGCCGCGACGGCTGGAGGGCGTGACCGAACGGGAACGGGAAGTGCTCATGCTGATCGGCCGGGGCCTGTCCAACGCGGAGTTGGCCGGGCACCTCGGTCTCAGCCTCGCCACCGTCAAGACACACGTCGGGCGACTCTTGACCAAGCTGGCGGTACGTGATCGGGCACAACTGGTCATCGTCGCCTACGAAACGGGCCTGGTCGGGCCGGGCGGCCTCCGCTGAGCGGATCACCCTCCGAGAAGAGCCCATGACTCAGGCCGGTACCGATCCAGCGTCCGACAGCAGGGCGGTTTCCTTCTGCTGATCTCAAGCAGGCGGTCACAGCGCCCCGCGCATGCGACCGGGGCAGGGGCACCGAGAGAAAGGAGCCGCAGGTCGTCGTCTCGCAGACACAAACGGAGCGTCGGTTTAGGAACCGGTGCTCTATCCCGCGATTCTGACCATGGCGGTCCCCAGCGTCCGCACATGTCGAGAGAGTGCGTTGGTGGCTTATCGATTGATACAGCGTCAGAGCCGCCGGGAACGCCGCATGATCACTGTCCTGAGGGCCTGCACCGGCTCAACCTCTCGGAGTTTGTCGCCGTAAGTTCCGGAGTGTGGCCGGACACTACGTGGTGTGAGAGAAGACCACACGGCTGAGCGGTATGAACAGCGATTCGTGGCGCTGTGGACCGAGCACGGGCCACGGGTGATGGCGTACGCGTTGCGACATGTTGACTCCGATTCGGCGCAGGATGTGGTGTCGGAGACGTTCCTGGTGGCATGGCGGAAGCTTGCCAGCGTCCCGGACGAACCCTTGCCGTGGTTGCTCGTGGTCGCCCGCAACACCATCTCCAACCTGCGTCGGTCAGGACGCCGGCAGGCGCGGGTGGCCCTCGAACTGGAACGGTTGCGGCAGGTCGCGGAGCCGGCGGCCGCCGCCGACGTTCTCGCCACGGAGCGCGCAACCGTACTGACCCAGTTGGCGGCGCTGACCCCCAAGGAGCGGGAGGCGCTACTGCTGATCACCTGGGACGGCTTGACCCCGGAGCAGGCGGCGCGAGTGGCGGGCTGCTCACTCCCGGCGTTCCACGTGCGTCTGTTCAGGGCGCGGCGGCGACTACGCGTTGATGGCGAGCCGGATGCGCCGCCCCACGCCGACGCCGCCCAACGTCCACTGCCACTCACAGGAGGCACCAAATGACCACGGAACGTGACACGATGATCATCGTGGAGAAACTCAGGCCGGTTACCACGATCGAAGACCACTGGCCTGCATCGGCGAGGAAAGCGGCGCTGGAGCGTCTGTTGATCGCCACCGCCGCCGAACCGCCGGAGGCACCTCAACGGTCGCGCAGGCGACGAGTCGTGCTCACTGCCGCGTTGACCGCCGGGCTTGTCGTGTCGGGTGCGAGCGTCGCCGCCGCCGGAGGATTGCTGCCTGAGTCGTTTACCAAGCCGTTGTCGTTCTGGGCTACAGAAACCGGCGGCGTGGTGGACGTCCAGACAGCACGACGAGTTGCCCAGGCACCGGGCCCCGACGGCACTGTACTGACCGTCTGGTCAGCCAAGGGCCAGGGCGGCACCACCTGCATCGCTCCGATGTTCGAGCCACCCGGTGACCTCGACCGGCCAGCCCCGACAAGTTTCACGCTTGCCGGTGGGCAGTGTGCTGACGGCGACCAGGGAAAGGAGTCATTCAGCAGCATGGGCGGGTCGGCGGACGGCCAGGGAATACACACGATGTGGACGACCGCCGGGAATGCGGTACGGGCGGAACTGCGACTGCCCGACGGCACTGTACGGTCAGCCGTCCGCGCCGAAGATCTGTTCTTCTTCTGGTATCTCGCCAACGAGAACGTCGACCCGCCGGTCCTGGTCGGGTACAGCGCTGCTGGAGTGGTGACGGCGGAACGGTCGCTGCCCAACCTGAAGACGCTCGGGCGCCCCAGCGCCGGCGGTTGAGTCTCAACGACGCTTCCCGCGCCTTGCGACGAAAGGACGGGCGCAGCCAGCGGTAACCAATCTTTCAGACAGTCCGTCGCGCCCTCGGGGCGATTGCGGCCAGGCGGTGGCCCGACTACTGAAACTCATCGGTGTGGTCTGGCCACGGCATACTCCGGAGTCATGGGATTCGAAGAGGAGTGGCAGGACCTGGTTCCGGGTACCGACCGAATTTCCGGCATCGGGATCGCCGTCGGCCGGCTCGACGGTAACGTCTGGACCGACGGTCACGACCTGCTGTTCCCGGCGTGCTCGATCAGCAAGCACGTCGCCGCGTTCGGCACGCTGCGGCTGGTCGCCGACGCCACCCTCGACCTCGACACCGACGTCAACACCTACCTGTCCGCCTGGCAGCTGCCGGGCACCGGCACGGTAACCGTACGCCAGCTTCTGGCCCACACCGCGGGCCTGACCGAGAACTGGTTCCCCGGGTACGCCGCGGGCGAGCCCGTGCCATCGCTACAGCAGATTCTGCGGGGTGAACCACCGGCCAACACGCCGAGGGTCCGGCGCGAGCTGCCGCCGGGCACTCGATTCCGCTATTCAGGCAGCCACTACGCCGTTCTCCAGCAGCTCCTGACCGACGTGACTTCGACGCCGTTCGACAAGCTGATGGCGACGCTCGTGCTGGAACCGGTGGGCATGGCGGACAGCAGCTACGACCAGCAATTCCCGAACGGGCACCGGGACCGTGCGGCCCGCGGCCACTGCGGCGGCACCCCCGTGCACGGCGGCTGGCATACGCAGCCGGAGATGGCCGGCGCCGGGCTGTGGAGCACCCCGGCGGACCTGGTGCGGCTGGAGCTGGAGATCTGTCGTGCCGCCGCCGGCGAATCCGCGCTACTGCCGCAGGATCTGGCCGCACAGATGCTGACCCCGCAGGTGCCCGGCGGGTTTGGTCTCGGCACCGAACTTGGCGACGGGCGCTTTGGGCATACCGGGCAGAACACCGGCTACAGCTGCTTCTCGTTCGCCTGGCCGGAGTCGGGCACAGCGGTCGCCGTGATGACGAACGCCGAGGACTGCCACGACACGCGGCTCGCCCTGATCGAACTGGCCGGCCGCAACTACGGCTGACGCCCGGCAGTGCCAACTCACCCAGCATTGCGGGCACGCAGACATTCTTCGAGAGAAGCTCCTCGACGAGGAGCACGACGTCCTTTCCTGCCGTCGAGCGAGAGTCAGGGCCGCACCTGCGAGATCGACGAGTCAGCGGACTGCTCATGCCGGGAACAGTGATGTGGGGAAGCCGTAAGGTGTGGCCAATGGGGTGGGAGGCACTCGGGCAATGGGGTGAAGGCGTCGCTCGCATCGAACCGCTCGCGGGCGGAGTCGCCAACGACGTGTGGAGCGTACGCGTCAACGGGCACCTCGCGGTCGGTCGTCTCGGCACCAGGAGCGACGCTGATCTCGCGTGGGAGACAGCACTCCTGCAACACCTCGACCGTGAGGGCCTGACCGTGCCGGTCCCGATCCCGACCACGGACGGCCGGCTGTTCGCCGACGGTCTGGTGGTGATGACCTACCTGGATGGCGGACCGCCCGAGACCCGGGCCGACTGGCGTCGCGTGGCCGGCACGCTCCGCGAGTTGCACCGGCTGACGCGGGGCTGGCCGCAGCGCCCGGGCTGGCGATCGTCGACCGACCTCCTGCACGCCGAGACCGGGACGAAGATCGACCTCGGCGCGATGCCCCCTGAGAGCGTTGCTCGATGCCGAGCAGCGTGGGCGCGGCTCGCCGGACGTCAGACATGCGTCGTCCACGGCAATCCCAACAACCCTGGCAACGTCCGCATGACCACGGGTCAGGTCGCGCTGATCGACTGGGACGAGGCGCACGTCGACGTTCCCGACCTCGACCTCGTGCTGCCCGACAACGCCGCCGGCCTCGACGACGGCACGCTCGACATCGCCGGGCAAGCGTCGGCCGCGTGGGAAGCCGCCGTCTGCTGGGACGACGAGTACGCAGTCCGGCGGCTCGCCGAGGTTCGAGCGGTCTGAGAACGCGTTCGAGGCGTGGGGTGACACGAACGAGGACCGGGTTCGGTACGAAGCGGCTCCAGACCCAGGGTCGCAGGCCTCGGCGGGCTTCGAGTGCCGGCTCAGGCCACGACGCGGACGCCGGGCCAGCGTTCGGCGGGGCGGTGGCGGGCGAGTCGTCGCCGGGAGATCTCCGGGCTGACCCTGGCCGGGTTGCGCCGCCACACGCCGTCGAGCAGGTCGTCGAGGCCGTGCGGCGCGCACACCGCGATCTGGTCGTGCGCGTCGAGGCGTACGGCCACCGCGGTGGCGTACTCGGGCCAGGTGGCGACCGCGTCGGCGATGGTGCGCAGCGGGGCCACCGGGCCGCCGCCGAACTTCGCGGGATACCAGGTGTGCACGGCGGCCTGGTTCTTCGCCTCCCACGGCAGGTCCGGCCAGGCGGCCACCAGCCGCCGGGTGGCCCGGTCGTCGTTGTCGCGGGTCAGGTCCGCCGGGTCGAGGAAGACGACGTCGACGTCACGCACCGACGACGGGTCGAAGCCGTCGCCGTACCGCTCGCCCCAGACCAGGTCGCGGACGGCGCCCGCGCCGATCCAGGCGTCCGGCAGGCCGCAGTCCCGAACGACGCCCAGCGCCCGCATCAGCCACGGGCTGCGCCGGACCAGGTCCCGCATCTCGTCTTCCCGCATTGTGTCCCCTGGTTGCCGCTGTCGGAATTCCTGGTCAGTCGAACAACCGGCCCACGAGGACGCCCTGGCCGGACTGCAGGACGTGCGCGGCCCGTAACGGTATCCAGAAACACTCGAAGCGGGTGGGCTCCCGCTCGCCGTCGTGGTCCTCCCGGCTCGCCCACCGCTCGGGCGTCACCCCGTGCAGCGCCAACTCGAAGACGTGACGACGCTGGACCTCGAATCGCAGCGGGCTGATGTCGTACTCGACCTCCCCGAGCTTGCGCACGACGGTGAAGCCCGTCAGCCCGGTCTCCTCGCGGGCCTCGCGTAGCGCCGCGTCCACCGGGTCCTCACCCGGGCGAACGCTGCCGCCCGGCACCTGGATGCCCACCTCCTCGTAGCTGTAGTCGGTGTGCCGGAAGACGAGCAACCGTCCCTCCCGCACCACGTAGCACAGAACCTTGTCCACGACGGTCTTCTTCGGCACGGTGCGGTCTTCCGTATCGGCATCGGGGCGGGACGCGACGGCGACAGCCCGCTCCGTCGGTCCTCGGAACCCCTGAGGCGAACTCCTCCGCACGCCCATGGCCGCCCCGGGGCGGGCGGTGGGTCAGGAGGTTGTGGCGGGCTTCCTGGTGGGGTCGGCCGAGGTGACGCCCTGAGTGGGGCGGCGGGTCAGGACCCGGGGGCCGGAAGGCGTGATGGCGACCGTGTGTTCGGAGTGGGCGGTGCGGGAGCCGTCGGCGGAGCGGATCGTCCAGCCGTCCTTGTCGAACTTGATCTTGTTGGTGGAGCGGCAGAACCAGGGCTCGATGGCGATGGTGAGGCCGGGGTCGAGTTTCAGGCCGCGGCGAGGGCGGCCGTCGTTGGACACGTGCGGGGCCTCGTGCATGGTGCGGCCGATGCCGTGCCCACCGAACTCGGCGTTGACGCCGTAGCCGTAGGAGCGGGCGACCTCGCCGATCGCGGCGGAGATGTCGCCGAGGCGGCCGCCGGGCTGGGCGGAGGTGATGGCGGCCTCCAGCGCGACCTCGGTGGCCTCGATCAGCTTCAGGTCAGCCGGGTCGGGGGTGCCGACGACGACGGAGAGCGCGGAGTCGGCGACCCAGCCGTCGATGCCGACCGCCATGTCGATGCTGAGCAGGTCACCGTCGCGCAGGACATAGTCGTGCGGCAGGCCGTGCAGCACCGCGTCGTTGACCGACAGGCACAGCACGTTGCGGAACGGGCCGCGGCCGAAGGAAGGGGCGTAGTCCCAGTAGCAGGATTCGGCCCCGCGCTCCTTGATCCGGCGGCGGGCGTGGTGTTCGAGGTCCATCAGGTTCACGCCGACCGCGGCGACACCACCCAGCTCGGCGAGCAGCTCGCCGACGAACTGGCCGGTCACCGCCATCCGGTCGATCTCCTCGGCGGACTTGAGTTCGATCACGACAGCCTCCCTCTCCCCTGTGCGGTATTTTTATACCACGCCGGGTCGGGGCGCTCCGGGGGTATCCTGCTGCCATGGTGCGCCAACCACTCACCGCCGAACAGATCGCAGCGGGCCAGCGTCTCGGAGCCGCCCTCCGCGCCGCGCGGGCCGGCCGCAGCCTCGTCGAGGTGGCCCTGGCAGCCGGCATCTCCCCCGAGACGCTGCGCAAGATCGAGGCGGGCCGCCTGCCCGCACCGGCGTTCGGCACCGTGGTCGGCCTCAGCCACGCCCTCGACGTCCCCCTCAGCGACCTGGCCGACGTCTGGCGGGCCGACATGCCCGTCCGCCAGGCTTCCTAGAGACCAGCCGCTCAAGGCGGCGATGGCTGACGGAGCGGGAACCGCGCCCGTGGAGGGAACCCCGCGGCCGGACGGCGCCGGCTCGGGGCGGGCCGTCCTCACCTCGCGGGTCCATCGAAGGCCGTGGCCTCGGACTCATGCCGGCCCGACGGTCTGTCCGCCGTCGATGACCATGGCGTGGCCGATGACGAAGGCCGCGGCGTCCGAACAGAGCCAGAGCACCGCGGCGGCGATCTCGTCGGCGGTGCCCATGCGTCCGATCGGTTCCTGGGCGATGACGCGGTCGCGTCCTTCGGAAGTGCCGCCGGTGAAGCGGTCCATCATCTCGGTGGCGACGATGCCGGGGCAGACGGCGTTGATGCGTACGCCGGAACGGGCGTAGTCGAGGGCGGCGGACCTGGTGAGCCCGACGACGCCGTGCTTGGCGGCGGTGTAGGCGGCCTGTCCCGCGATGCCCACGACCCCGGCGCCGGAGGAGGTGTTCACGATCGCGCCACCGCCGTGCTGGAGCAGCAGCGGGATCTCGTGCTTCATGCACAGGAACACGCCGCGCAGGTTGATCGCGACGGTCCGGTCCCAGTCGTCCTCGGTGATGTCGGCGGTGGGCGTGACGGGCTGCTCGACGCCGGCGTTGTTGAAGGCGACGTCGAGGCGACCGAACGTCTCCACGGTCTGCGCCAGGGCGGCGGCCACGTCCCGGGACGAGGTGACGTCGCACCGGACGGCGAGCGCCCGACCGCCGAGTTCCTCGATCATGCGCGCGGTCTCCTGGACGCCCTGCTCGGAGACGTCGGCGGCGGTGACGCTGGCGCCGGCGCGGGCGAACGCCAGTGCGGTGGCGCGGCCGATGCCGCTGGCCGCGCCGGTGACGAAGGCGACCTTGCCCTCGTAGTCGGCGGTCTTGCCGGTGGCGGTCATGGTCTGCTCCTCGTCGTCGGGGTCGGTGGCGCCGGTTCATGCCCTCGTGGGTGCCGGCGGGTGGCTGTCAGGCGTGGTGCTGGTTCGCGGTCAGGTGCCGCTCGTCGGCGAGGGGTTCGGGCCAGGTGGTGGGATCCTGCCCACCGGGTGGGGCTTCGAGCATGGCCAGGTGGCTCATGAACGTGCCGTCGGCGGCCCGTGCCAGTCTTCCTCGCCGGGAGGACAGACGACGGTGGAACCGCCCCTGCCCTCTCCCGCGTTGTTGCGCCGTCGCTGTCGGGCGGCGCGAAGGATCACGGACGCAGCAGCACCTTGATGGCGCGGCGCTCGTCCATGGCCCGGTACGCCTCGGCCGCCCGGTCGAGGGGCAGGTCGAGGTCGAAGACCTTGCCGGGGTCGATCTGCCGGCTCGTGATCAGGTCGACCAGTTCGGGCAGGAAGCGGCGCACGGGGGCGGGCCCGCCGTGCAGGCGTACGTGGGAGAAGAACAGCTCCATGCCGGGCAGCCGCACGTCGTGGGTGACGCCGAACGGGCCCACCTCTTCGACCTCGCCCGCGCCGCCGACGGCAGCGCTCTGCTGAAGCCCCGGCGCCGCCGCACCAGGCAGTGGACCCCGCACCGCAGCCTGCAGTGGACCCTCGACGCCGTCACCGCCGGCCCCGCGTTCGTCCGCAACGGCCGCATGGACCTGCTCGCCGCCAACCAGCTCGCCCGGGCCTTCTACGCCCGGGTGTACGCCGACCCGCAGCGCCCGGCGAACATCGCCCGGTTCACCTTCCTCGACGACAACGCCCACGACTTCTACCCCGACTGGGACTCCGCCGCCGACGTCTGCGTCGCCATCCTGCGTACCGAGGCCGGCCCCGATCCGCGGGACAAGGACCTGCACGACCTCGTCGGCGAGTTGTCCACCCGCAGCACCGAGTTCCGCACCCGCTGGGGAACCCACGACGTCCGCCACCACGGCACCGGCGCGAAGCGGTTCCACCACCACATCGTCGGTGACCTCACCCTCGCCTACGAGGGCCTGGAGATGGCCGCCGAGCCCGGCCTCACCCTCACCATCTACGCCGCCGAACCCGGCTCACCGTCCGAGGACGCGCTGCGCCTGCTCGCCTCATGGGCCGCCTCCCAGGAATCGGACACCACCGGGCAGAAACTGCCCACCGAGTAGTTTCAGCCGACCCTGGACGTGGGGCCGCGCCGGCACTCACGCTGCGCGAGTGCCGGCGTCGGGACGGTCGAGGCGCTCAGGCGCAGCCCAACCCCTGGGCGTACGCGGGCGGCGGGTTTCCGGCGGCGACCTTGTCGGCGATCTCCCAGAACACCTCCGGCCAGTCGCCCTCGTCGTTCATCTGGTGCAGCACCCGCCAGTTGTGGCTGCTGCGCAGGGCGTCGCCGGCCCGCTGGAGGGCGGCGTCGTCGCCGACCCGCTTCGCGCGTAGCCATTCGGCGATCCACGCGCAGCCGACCCGGGAGGTCACCTGGGCGCCGAACTGGTAGGAGTCGTTGGTGCCGACGTCACCCAGCGCGGTGGGGTCGAAGTTCGGCGGAAGCGGCACGTCGGCGAGCACCTTGGCGGCCTGCTCGGCCACCCGCCCGGGCGTGACGATCTCCGCCGGAAGCGCGGCCAGCCAGGTGCGTACGTCGACGCGGACGATGTCGGCGAGGACCCCGTCGAACTCGTCCCGGCTCCAGCCTCCCCCGGTACGGAATTCGACGAAGACGCCGTCGCGCGGGCGGAGCATGACCGCGAAGTCGTCGGAGCTGTAGCGGAACAGGTCACCCGGCCAGCCGTCGACCCGCACCGTTTTCGGAGGGCTGACGTTGCGCCGGTCGGCGTGGAAGCCCTCGTACTGTGCGGCCGGGTACCAGTTCATCTCCAACTGGCGCCCACCGCTGCTGAACGCGATGGTGCCCTGCTGCTCGGTGAACCCGTAGACGGTGGTCACCTTCCAGCCCGGCTGGTCGATGAGCAGCCGTGGGTTCCCCTCGGCGGCCTTCATCGCCACGGGCGAGTAGACGACGGGGGCGCCCGCGCTGGCGGCGCCCGTGGGAGGGACCTGACTGTCGTCCGGATGCTCTCGGAACACGGTGGAGACGGCGAGGACGCCGGTGAGGACGGCGGCGGCGGTCAGCGCGCCGGCGAAGCGGCGGACCGTGCCGCGGCCCGCCCGGGAGCGTGGTGGCGGTGATTCGACGACGCGATCGAGCCTCGGCTCGGACATGATCTCCTCCAGGAGGGTCTGCTTCGCCCCGTCCAGGTGCCCGACGACATCGGGTCGGTAGGGATCGGCGTCTCGAACCATCCGGTCGAGGTGCTCCTCGGTCATCGGTCCTCCTTCGGGGTGGGTGCGGTCAGGACGCCGAGTACATGTCCGGGTGGGTCGGGATCGTCACGGACGAGGTCGCGCAGCCTGGCCCGGGCGCGCGAGAGGCGGGTACGGACCACGGCCGGGCTCACCCGGAGGACCGCGGCCGCCTCACGGGGCTCCAGGCCCTCCCAGACGGTCAGCATCAGCACCTCCCGGTCCAGCTCACACAGGTGGGCCAGCGCGGCCCGGACGGTGAGCCGTTCCGGCACCTCGCTGCCCGGATCGGCGGCGATCGCGGCCGTGATCCCCTGTCGTAGCCGCTCGCCCAGCCGCTGCCGGCGCCTGCCGCTGCGGTGGTGGTTGGCGAGCACACGCCGGGCGACGCCGTACAGCCACAGCCGGGTCTCGGCGTCCGTCGGCATCTCGTGTCTGCGCCGCCAGGCCACGAGGAAGGTCTCCGCGACCACGTCGGCCGCGTCCTCGGGGTGCTCGACGCGCCGCAGGGCGTACGCCAGCAGCGGCTCGAAGCCGTCGGCGTAGACGCGTCGGAAATGGTCCTCGTGCTCGGTCGCGGAGGTCACGTCCATCCCATGTCCGGTCGGACGCCGATCGTGACGGGCCCGGCCCAGAATGGGCCTCGATCCGTCCCCGCGAGTCGTCCCGGCCGGCCGCGCCCCGCAGAGCTGCCGCGACCCTTCGGTCAGGAGCGGCCGGAGCTGATGCGGTCCAGGTGGGGCGCGAGTTCGTCGGTGATCAGCAGGTCGCGGCGGATCTCGTCGTGCGGGTAGCCGGCCCGGCCCACCATGTGCGCCGCGACGGGCGCGGTGGCGAGCTGGAAGGCGCCGACGAGCACGAGGGTGGTGATGTCCACCCCCGTACGCAGGCGCAGCGCGCAGCCGAGCAGGACGAGCAGCAGGCCGAGCACCTGGGGCTTGGCCGCCGCGTGCATCCGGGCGAGCAGGTCGGGGAAGCGCAGCAGCGCCGCCCCGGCGGCGACGCAGAGCAGCGCGCCGGCGATCAGGCAGACGCCGGCGGCGACGTCGAGGACGGCGTCGAGCGTCACTTGTCGTTCCTCCGGGCGGCGAACCGGGCGACGCTGACCGAGCCGACGAACCCGAGGATGGCGAGGACGACCAGCACGGGCAGCGCGGTGGCGTCGCGGCTGTAGGCGGCCTCCGTGGCGATGGCGGCGACGACGACGGCGAGCAGGACGTCGGTGGCGACGGCGCGGTCGAGGATGGACGGTCCGCGGATGATGCGGACGAGGGTCAGTCCGACGGCCACGGCGAGCAGCGCGGCGACGGTCACGGCGACGACGGTCAACTGGGTACCCCTTCCGGGTGGGCCGGCTCCGAGGGGCCGGCGACGTGGGGTTGCGTCACGCGGCGCAGTTCGTCGGGCGAGCCGATGGCGGCGACGATCCGCGCTTCGAGGTCGAGCACGCCCTGCCGGAACCGCTCCACCTCCTCGCGGCTGCGGACGCCGATGACGTGCACGTAGAGGGTGCCGGTCGTCCGGTCGGCCTCGATGATGAGGCTGCCGGGCACCAGGGACAGCGCCTCGGCGGTCAGCGTGAGGTTGAGGTCGGTGTTGACCCGCAACGGTACGGCGATGATCGCGCTGAGCGGAGGGTGCCCGATCCGCACCGCCAGCCAGGCGATCTGGGCGGAGGCGACCACGAGGTCCCGCAGGAACCGCACCCAGAACCGGGCGAGCGGCACGGGGCGGATCCGCCCGGCGAAGGTCACCGGCGGCAGCGGGAACACCGCCAGCAGCACGACGGAGAGCACCAGCCCGCTGATCACGTTGGCCCAGGAGAGGGTGCCCCACAGCAGCACCCAGACGCTGGTCAGCCCGGTCACGGCGACGATCCGGTTGCGCCGGCGGGCCCTGCGGGTCAGCGGCGGGTTCGCCGGTGGGGTGGTCGGGGTCGTCCGGTCGCTGGTCACGGGGCACCGTCCGGGAACACGGCCTCGACGTACGGGGTCCGGCGCAGCAGGTCGTCGGCGGCGTCGGTGCTGATGTCGAACAGCGGCCCGGCCACCGCGGTCAGCGCCAGGCCCAGCACCACCAGGGCGGCGGTCGACCCGATCATCAGCCGGGGCAGCACGACGCCCGACCCCTCGGCGTCCGGTGCCCGGCGCGGCTGCTCGGCGCCGTCGGTGCGGGCGGCCCGGACGACGTCGCCGGCGTCCGGCATGTCCGGGTGCGGGGCGCGCCAGAAGGCGAGGTTCCACACGCGGGCGATGGCGTAGAGGGTGAGCAGGCTGGTGAGCAGCCCGCCGGCGACGAGCGTCCAGGCCAGCGCGCCGCCGTCGTCCACGCCGGCCTGGACGAGGCCGAGCTTGCCGAGGAAACCGGAGAACGGTGGGATGCCGGCGAGGTTGAGCGCGGGTACGAAGAACAGCACGGCCAGCAGCGGCGAGAGTCGGGCCAGCCCGCCGAGGCGGTCCAGGGCGGTGCTCCCGCCCCGGCGTTCGACGAGGCCGGCGGCGAGGAACAGGGTCGTCTGGATGGTGATGTGGTGCACCACGTAGAAGATCGCCGCGGACAGCCCGAGGGAGGTGCTCAGGCCGACGCCGAAGAGCATGTAACCGATGTGGCTGATGAGGGTGAACGACAGCAGCCGCTTGACGTCGGACTGGGCGACCGCGCCGAGGATGCCCACCACCATCGTCAGTGCCGCCACCACCAGCAGCAGGTCGGCGGTGCGCCCGCCGGGGAACAGCAGCGTCTCGGTGCGGATGATCGCGTACACGCCGACCTTGGTGAGCAGGCCGGCGAAGACCGCGGTGACCGGGGCCGGGGCGGTCGGGTAGCTGTCCGGCAGCCAGGCCGACAGCGGGAACACGGCCGCCTTGATGCCGAAGGCGAGCAGCAGCATCCCCTGCAACACCAGCCGCAGGTCGTCCGGCAGCGCGTCGAGCCGGTCGACGAGCTGGGCCAGGTTGAGCGTGCCGGTCGCCGCGTAGACCAGGCCGATCGCGACCAGGAAGATCAGCGACGAGAGCAGGCTGACCACGACGTACGTGGTGCCGGCCCGGATCCGGGTCTCCGTGCTCCCCAGGGTCAGCAGCACGTAGCTGGCCACCAGCAGGATCTCGAAGCCGACGTAGAGGTTGAACAGGTCGCCGGAGAGGAAGGCGTTGCACACGCCCGCGGTCAGCACGAGGTAGGTCGGGTGGTAGACCGACAGCGGCGTCTCCTCGTTGCCGTCGGCCGTGCCCTGCCCGATCGAGTAGACCAGCACGCAGAGGGTGACGGCGGCGGAGACGACCAGCATCAGCGCGGCGAGCTGGTCGGCGACCAGGACGATGCCCAGTGGTGCCACCCAGCCGCCGACCTCGACGACCAGCGGCCCGTCCACGGAGGAGCGGACCAGCAGCGTGGCCGCCACGGCGACGGTGGCGGTGAGGACCGTGAGGCTGACCCAGCGCTGGGCGCGGGGCCGGCCGACGAGCAGCAGCGTCAGGGCCGCGCCGAGCAGCGGCATCACCACCGGCAGGGGTACGAGCCAGGTCATCGGCCCCTCCCCGCGTCCCCGGCCGGGCTCGTCGCGGCGCCGTCGGCCGGCACGGTCGCCAGCGCGGGGTCGACGTCGTCACCGTCGGCGTCGCCGCCGTCGGTGTCGGCGGTGCCCGGCCCCTCGTCCCGGTCGGCCAGCTCCATGATGCGGCGGTCCTCGACGTCGTCCTGCACCTCGTCGTGACCGTTGAGGTGCCAGCTGCGGTACGCCAGGGCGAGCAGGAACGCGGTCATGCCGAGGGTGATGACGATCGCGGTCAGCACCATGGCCTGGGGCAGCGGGTCGCTCATGTCCCCCTCGGCGGTGGTGCCGACGATCGGCGGCCCGCCGGCCTTGCCGCCGGTGAGCAGCAGGAGGTTGGCGCCGTTGCCGAGCAGGATGACGCCCATCAGCACCCGGGTGAGGCTGCGTTCCAGCAGCAGCGTCACCCCGGCGGCGAAGAGGACACCGACCACGAGGACGTAGGTCAGGTTCGGGTTCACACCAGCTCCTTCGTCCGGTCGTCGGCCTGTTCGGTCTCGTTCTGGTCGGTCTCCTGCTGGCGGTCCATCTCCGCGCCCAGGCTGCGCAGGATGTCCAGGACCAGGCCGACCACGATGAGGTAGACGCCGACGTCGAAGAAGACCGACGTGACGAAGTGGACGTGGCCGAGGACCGGCAGGTGCAGGTCCAGCAGGGCGCTCTGGAGGAACTCCCCGCCCAGCAGCATCGCGGCGACGCCCGTGCCGACCGCGACGAACAGCCCGGCGCCGAGCACCGCGCCGGCGTCGACGGGGGCGGCCCCGTTGAGTTCGGTGCGCCCGCCAGCCAGGTAGCGCACGGCCAGCGCGAGCCCGGCCACCAGCCCGGCGGCGAAGCCGCCGCCCGGGGCGTTGTGCCCGGAGAAGAGCAGGTAGATCGAGAAGAGCACGATGGCGTGGAACAGCAGCCGGGTGACGACCTGGAGGATGACCGACTGCTGGCGGGTGGTGGCGCCGGTGGTGAGCCAGCGGGGTCGCGCCGACTCGGTGCGGCCGACGCCGGGGATGCCCCTGCGCAGGCCGAGGTCCCGGGAGTGGCGGAAGATGAGGCTGGCCACGCCGGTGGCGGCCACCACCAGGACGGCGATCTCGCCCATGGTGTCCCAGGCCCGGATGTCGACCAGGGTCACGTTGACGATGTTCTTGCCGCCGCCGTAGGAGACGGCCTCGTCGGGGAAGTCGACGGAGATCGGGGTGGCGATCCGCGCTCCCGCCGCGACGTACGCCATGCCGGCGGTGACCACGCCCACGGCGACGCCGAGCGCGATGCGACCGCGCCGGCTGGACCGGATGGGCCGCTCGGAGAACTTGGCGGGGAGGTGGCGCAGGACCAGCACGAACATGACGATCGTGACGGTCTCCACCAGGAACTGGGTCAGGGCCAGGTCCGGGGCGCCGTGCAGGATGAACAGCAGCGCGGTGCCGTAGCCGGCGACGCCGACGAGGATCATCGCGGTCAGTCGGCGCCGGGCGCGGGCGGCGGCCACGGCGGCCACGATCACCACCGCGGCGGCGACGGCCTGCAACGGGGTGTCCCACAGCTGGAACCGCTGCGGCCAGGGCATCCCGGCCAGCAGCGCCCCACCCGGCAAGGTGATCATCACCAGGAGGATGACGCCGAGGTAGAACGGGAGGGATCCGCGCTGGGTGGCGCCGGTCAGCTCCACCGCGAGCCGGTCCACCCCACCGATCAGCCGGTCGTAGACCGCGGCCCCGTCGAAGGGCAGGCGGGCCGCCGGGCCCAGCCGCCCCCGGTGCCGCAGGAGGAACAGCCCCACGCCGCCGGCGACCGCCAGCGCCGACAGGCCCAGCGCCAGGGTCGGCCCGTGCCAGAGCGCGAGGTGGTAGCCGGGCTCGCTGCTCGGGTACAGGTCCGCGTACGGGGCGAGGGCCTTGTCGACGGCGGGCGCGAAGAGCCCCGCCGCCAGGCCCGCGGCGGCGAGCACGACGGCCGGTGCGAGGAAGGGCCACCGGACCGGCCGGGCCTGGGTGGCGGGCACGTCGCCTTTGGTGGCGAACGCGCCCCAGACGAAGCGCAGCGTGTACGCCACGGTCAGCGCCGAGCCGAGCACCACGCCGGCGAGCACCACCAGGTCGGCGGTGCCGCCGTGCAGGAACGCCTCGACCGCCGCCTCCTTGGCGACGAATCCGGCCAGCGGCGGGAGGCCGGCCATGGAGGCCGCCGCGAGGCCGGCCACCGCCGCGAGCGCCGGCGCCCGCCGCCCGAGGCCGCTGAGCTCGCGCAGGTCACGGGTGCCGGCGACGTGGTCGACGATCCCGACGACGAGGAACAGGGTGGACTTGAACAGCGCGTGGGCCAGCACCATCGCCGCGCCGGCCAGCGCGGTGTCGCGGGTGCCGGCACCGAGGACCACCATCAGCAGGCCGAGCTGGCTGACCGTGCCGTAGGCCAGCAGCAGCTTCAGGTCGGCCTGCCGCAGCGCCGCCCAGCCGCCGAGGAACATGGTGATCAGCCCGCCGGCCAGCAGCACCGGCCGCCACGGCGTGACCCCGACCACGGCCGGTCCCATCAGCGCGACGAGGAACACACCGGCTTTGACCATCGCGGCGGCGTGCAGGTAGGCGCTGACCGGCGTGGGCGCGGCCATCGCGCCGGGCAGCCAGAAGCTGAAGGGGAAGATCGCCGACTTGCTCAGCGCGCCGAGCAGGATCAGCACCAGGGCCACGGCCAGGTAGCCCCCGCCGGGCAGGTTCGTGGCGATCTCGGACCAGCGGTAGGTGCCGGCGTGCTGCCCGAGCATGACGAACCCGGCGAGCATCGCCAGGCCGCCCAGGGTGGTCACCAGCAGCGCCTGCATGGCGGCCCGCCGGCTGGCGCGTTTGGTGGGGTCGCTGCCGATCAGCAGGTAGGAGAGGACGGTCGTCAGCTCCCAGAACACGTACAGCAGCAGCAGGTCGTCGGAGACCACCAGGCCGAGCATCGCCCCGGCGAAGGCGACGAAGACGGCCGCGAAGCGGCCCAGGCCCGGGTCGTCGGAGCGGAAGTAGCGGGCGCTGTAGGCGAGCACCAACGCCCCGACCCCGCCGACGAGCACCACCATCAGCCAGGCCAGGGTGCCCATCCGCAGGGCGATCTCCAGGCCGAGCTGCGGGACCCAGGTGACCGTCTCGACGACCGGGGTGCCGGAGCGGACCGTCCCGGTCCGGGTCAGCGCCCAGACCAGGGTCGCGGCCGGGGCCAGGGCCACCAGGTAGAGGGCCCGTCGCCCCCAGATACGTATCAGTCCCGGGGCGATCACGGCTGCGAGTGCGTGGACCGCCACCAGAACCAGCACATACCCTCCCCAGAGCTCGACAGCCGGTTAGCCAACCCTAACCGGTAAGGAGCGAATCCGCATATTGGCGATACGGGGTGGCGGCGCGCCCGCGCCCGCGACCGGTCGCCGACCTCCCGCGCGCAGGTCCGCGGCGGTCGATGTGACGGCGTCCCTCGTGATGGGTGTGGCCGAGGTGGGCACGCCGCTCGGCTGGGTGCTGCTTCCGGGGCTGCTCGGCGTGTCCACCCACCCCCGGGTGACGGCGCTGGTCTCCGCCTGGGCGGCCGGCCCCGGTCAACGGGCGGCGGGTCCCGTCAGCGCTGCCAGCGCACGACCCCGCCGACCACGGTGAGTGCCACCGTGAGGTCGCGCAGCTCCGCCGGCTCGACCCGGTACGGGTCGGTCGGCAGCGCGATGAAGTCCGCGAGCATCCCCGGGGTCAGCCGCCCCTTGAGGTGCTCCTCGTAGGAGGCGTACGCGCCGGCCTCGGTGAAGCAGCGCAGCGCCGTGTCGAGGTCCACCTGCTCGTGCGGGTCCACGCCGCCGGGCGGGGTGCCGTCGGGCTGCTGCCGGGTCACCGCGGCGTGGATGCCGAAGAACGGATCCGGGTCCTCCACCGGGGCGTCCGAACCGAACGCCACCGTCGCGCCGGCGTCCAGCAGGCTGCGCCAGGCGTACGAGGCGAGGTCCCGGCCGGCGAGCATCCGGCTGGTCAGGGGGATGTCGCTGGTGCAGTGGGTGGGCTGCATCGAGGCGGTCACGCCCAGCCGGGCGAGCAGCGGCACGTCCGCCGGGCGCAGGTGCTGGGTGTGCTCGATCCGGTGCCGCAGCCGCCGCACCGCCCCGGCGACGGTCGGGTTGGTGCGCGCCGACTCCTGCCAGTTGGCGTACGCCCGCAGCACCATCTGGTTCGCCGCGTCGCCGATGGCGTGCGCCGCGACGGCGATGCCGGCCCCGGCCGCCTTCGCCACCAGCCGCTCGAACTCCTCCGCCGGGGTGACCGCGATGCCGTGGTTGTGCGGCTCGCCCTCGTACGGCTCGGTCATCAGGCAGGTGTGCGAGCCGAGCGCACCGTCGGTGAAGATCTTGACCGGGCCGGTGCTGAGCCAGCGGTCCCCGTCGCCGGTCGCCCAGCCCCGGTCGATCACCTCGTCCAACGCGGTCGACGGGATCGACTTGTGCACCCGCAGCGGCAGTTCACCCCGGGCGTACAGGGTCTCGTAGGCGGCCCGGCAGTCCTGACCGTCGAGGTCGTGGATGCTGGTCAGGCCGACGGAGAGCAGCCGGGGCAGATGGGTACGCAACTGCGCGACCAGGTCGCCGGCGAGCGAGGAGCGCATGACGTCGTACGCCGCGTCCCCCGCCGCCTCCCGCAGGATGCCGGTCGGCTCGCCGCGTTCGTCGCGGACGATCTGCCCGCCGACCGGGTCGGGGGTGTCGGCGTCGATGCCGAGCCGCCGGAGGGCCGCCGTGTTGACCCAGGTGGTGTGCCCGTCGATGCTGGGCAGCACGGCGGGCCGGTCCGGGCAGACGCGGTCCAGCTCGGCCCGGGTCGGCTGCACCGGCCGGTCCCACTTGTGGCTGTCCCAGCGTCCCCCGAAGAGCCAGGCGTCGGGCGGCAGGGTGGCGGCGTGCCGCCCGATCCGCGTCAACGCCTCGTCGAGGCTCGTCGTGCCGCGCAGGTCCACCTGCTCCAGGCCGCGCACGTAGAGCGCCGAGTGGAGGTGGCTGTCGATCAGCCCGGGCAGCACGGCCATCCCGGCGAGGTCGACCCGGCGCGCCCCGGCGCCGGCGCGGTCGCGGCACTCGTCGGCGTCTCCGACGGCGACGATCCGCTCGCCGCGTACCAGCATCGCCTCGGCGTGCGGTCGAGCGGGGTCGAGCGTGTGGATCCGGGCGTTCTCGAAAACCGTACCGGTCATGGGCTGCCTGCTTCGACGGTCGGGCGGGGCCGTCCATGCTAGACATCCCCCGGCGACGGGCGCGGTGGCACCCGGATGCGGGACTTTCGGGGAGGGCCACCACCGGGCCGACTGCGGTACGCTGCCGACCAGTCACTACTACGACCTGTCGTGATTGTCGTCGGGGCACCCGCTCCCCGGCGGCCCGACACGGAGGTGCCGGATGGCTGACGACGCGGAGCTGACCGCGTGGGCGCTGGCCGCCGGCCGGGGTGACCGGGCGGCCGCCGCCTGCTTCGTCCGGGCGACGCAGCAGCAGGTCCGCCGCTTCCTCGCCGCGTTGGTCACGCCCCACGAGGCGGACGACCTGACCCAGGAGACCTTCCTGCGGGCGATGCGGTCGCTGCCGTCGTACGCCGGGCGCTCCTCGACGCGGACGTGGCTGCTCGCCATCGCCCGCCGGGTCGCGGCGGACCACGTCCGCACCGTGACGTCACGGCCGCGCACGGTGCCGATGCCGGACGGGTACGACGTGCCCGACCCGGCGCGCAGCGGCTTCGACCGGCAGGTCGTGCTCGAACGCCTCATCGCGGCGTTGCCCAGGGACCGGCGGGAGGCGTTCGTCGCCACCCAGGTTCTCGGCCTGTCCTACGCCGAGGCAGCGGAGGTGTGCGGCTGCCCGGTGGGCACCATCCGCTCCCGGGTGGCCCGGGCCCGGGAGGATCTGGTCGCCGCCGTACGCAGCTGGTCGGAGCCGGACACGGGCCGGGGCGGCGACGCCACCGGCTGAGCCGCCTGCCGCCCTGACCTGCGGGAAGGCGACGGTCCACGAAACTGCGCGGAACCAACGGCGGGTCCGGGACGACTACCGGTACATGGGGTGCGAGCAGTGGCGTGAGGTGCTGTCGGCGCAGTTGGACGGGGAGGAGACCGCCGCCGAGCGGACGGCGGTGGCGGCCCACCTGGCCGGCTGCGGCGGCTGCCGGACGTGGTACGACCGCGCCACGGCGGTGACCCGCCGGGCCCGGCTGTCGGTCGCCGTCGCCGGTGACGACCGCACCGACGTCATCCTCGGCGCGCTGCCCACCCCCGCTCCGCGTCGCCGGCGGGAGCGGGTCGTGCTCACCCTGCGGGCGGTCCTGGGTCTGGTCGGGGCACTGCAACTCGTGCTGGGCCTGGCGCAGGTCGGACGCGGCACGGCGAGCGCCCACGCCCACCCGGCGGCCGGGGGGCTGATGTCGGGGCACCTGTGGCACGAGTCGGCGGCGTGGAACGTCGCCGTGGGCGCGGGCTTCCTCTTCGTCGCGGCCCGACGCACGCCGCCGACCGGGCTGGTGCCGATGTTGAGCGCCTTCGTCGGCATGCTGGCGCTGCTGTCGGTCAACGACCTGCTGACCGGGCGCGTGGACACCGCCCGGCTGGTCAGCCACGTTTTCCTGCTCGCGGGCTACGTCATCGTCGTCGCCCTGTCCCGCCCGGGGCTGCGCCCCGACGGCCCGGCGCGGCGCAGCCGGCCGGACGAGCCCCGCTGGAGCCTGCCCGCCGACGAGCCCACGGAGTCGCCGGGGCTGCGGCTGCTCCCGTCGCCGTATCCCGGCTCCGCGCGCGTCTCCGACCGCCGCGCGGCCTGACCGGGCTCCGGGCCGAGGCACCCGCCCGGGTCGGAACGTCCCCGGCTGCCCCGGGGGCGGCCGGCTCGGCCAGCAACCGCTCGGCTGACCACCACCACCATTTTCAGGAGAAGCACCAGACATGCACACCCGGTTCCGCCGCCCGACCGCCGCGGCCCTCGTCGCCGCCGCTCTGGCCGCCGCCGCGCTGCTGCTCGTACCGGCCGCCCCCGCCGCCGCGCACAACACGCTGCGGGCCGCCAGCCCCGCCGACGGCGACCGCCTGACGACGCCGCCGACGAGGATCACCCTGGAGTTCGCGCAGCGGCTCGACCCGACCTTCACCACCATCGCGCTGACCGACGCCGCCCGGCGGAAGGTCCCCACCGGTGCGCCCGCCGTCGACGGGACGAAGGGCACGGTGACCGTCGACGAGACGCTGGGCGAGGGCACCTACACCGTGGCCTACCGGATCGTCTCCGCCGACGGGCATCCCGTGCAGGGGTCGTACCGGTTCACCGTCGCCGGCGGCGTCGACACCGCCGGCGGGGCGACCGCCACCGCGCCGTCCGCCACCGCGCCGACCGCCGCCGCATCGTCCGCCGCCGCGCCGCCGGCCGCCGTGTCGGTCGGACCCCCCGCCTCCGCGACCGGCTCGGGCGGCCCCGGGACGGGCGCCGTGCTGCTGGCCGCAGGGGTCCTGGTGGCCGTCCTCGGCGGGGCCGCGCTGCTGCTGCGCCGGCGCCGCGAGACCCGCTGACCGGCAGCACCCCGACCCTCGAAGCCCCGGGACCTGCCCCGGGCGCGAACCGCCCTCCCCGAACCCAAGGGACACCGACGTGCCAGACACCACTTCCCGCCCCGCCCAGCCCGTCCGGGGCCCGGGCGCCGAGCCCGTGGCGACGACGGTGGGTGAAGCCGACGTGGACGACCAGCCTGCCGCCGTCACCCCGGTCGCGGCCACGCCCGGCCCCAACCTCCGTCCCGGTTCCCGGGGGCGTGGCGGGTGGCTCGTACCCGTCGCGGCCGTGGCGTCGGCGGTGGCCGTACTCCTGCTCGGCCTGCGTGCCGGCGACGCGCTCGCGGTAGCGGTCCCCGGGCTGCCCGACCCGGGGCCGGTCACGACGTGGGCGCTGCCCGTGGTCCGGCTGCTCGCCGACGGCCTCGCCACCCTGACGGTCGGGATGGTGGTGACGGCGGCCTTCCTGCTGCCCGGCGACGGGCGCAGCGTCTCGGCGTACGGCTGGCTGCTGCTGCGCCGCGCGGGCGCGGCGGCGGCGGGCTGGGCGGTGACCGCGCTGACGCTGATCGTGCTGACGGTCTCGGACCTGCTCGGCGTCCCCGTGGACGAACTCGGCGTCCCCACCGTGGTCAGCTTCGCCTCCTCGATCTCGCAGGGGCGGGCGCTGCTGCTCCAGGCGGGGCTGGCGCTGGCGGTGGCGGTGCTGGCCCGGGTGGGCGTCTCGCGCGGGCTCGCCGCCGCGACGGCGTTGATCGCGCTGGTCGGGGTACTGCCGCCGGCGTTCACCGGGCACGCCGCCGGGGCGGGCAACCACCAGATCGCGGTGTCCAGCCTCGTCCTGCACGTGCTGGCCGCCGCCCTCTGGGTCGGCGGGCTGGTGGCGCTGCTGATGGTCCGCCGCAGCCGGCAACTGGCCGACGCCGCCGACCGGTACGGCCGCCTCGCCCTGGGCTGCTTCGTGGCCGTCGCGGTGAGCGGAACGGCCAACGCCGCCGTACGCCTCGGCGACGTGTCCCAGCTCTGGCAGTCCCGGTACGGCTGGCTGGTCCTCGGCAAGCTCGTCGCCCTGGCCGTCCTGGGCACCCTGGGCGCCGTGCACCGGTCGCGGACCCTGCCGGCCCTGCGCGCGGGCCGGCGCGGCGCGTTCGCCCGGCTGGCCGCCGGTGAGGTGGTCGTGTTCGCCGCCACCGTCGGGCTGGCCGTGGCGCTGTCCCGCAGCCCCACCCCGGTGGCGCAGGACCCGCTCGACGCCGACCCGATCACCGAGCTGCTCGGCTTCCCGATGCCCGCCGCGCCGACCCCGGAACGCCTGGTGGGCCAGCCGCTGCCGGACATGTTCTTCCTGACCCTCACCGTCCTCGGCATCGGCGGTTACCTGGCCGGGGTGTGGCGGCTGCACCGGGCCGGGCACCGCTGGCCGCTGGCCCGGACCGCGAGCTGGTCGGCCGGTCTGCTGCTGCTGGCCGCCGTCACCAACCTGGGCGTGGCCCGCTACGCGTACGTGCTGTTCAGCGCCCACATGGTGCAGCACATGGTGCTGTCGATGCTGGTGCCGATCCTGCTCGTCGGCGGCGCCCCGGTCACCCTGGCGCTGCGCGCCCTGCGTCGCCCCACCGACCCGCAGGTCCGTGGGGCCCGGGAGTGGCTGCTGCTGGCGCTGCACAGCCGGCCCGCGAGGCTGCTCACCCACCCTCTGGTCGCGCTGGGCATCTACGCCGGCAGCCTCTTCGGTCTCTACCTCAGCGACCTGCTCGGCACGCTGATGCGCTCCCACCTCGGGCACCTGGCCATGCTCACGCACTTCGTGGTCGCCGGGTACCTGCTGTTCTGGGTGCTCATCGGGGTCGACCCGGGCCGGCCGAGGCTCGCCCACCCCCTCCTGGTGATCATCCACCTCGCGTCGATGATGGCGCACGGCTTCTTCGGCCTCGTGCTGATGCAGACCACCAGCCTCATCGCCCCGGACTGGTACGTCGCCGTCCACCCGGACTGGGCGTCGTCGCTGATGGAGGACCAGAGGCTGGGCGCGGGCATCGCCTGGGCGTTCGGGGAGATCCCCGCCGCGGTCGTCCTGGTCGTGCTGGTCCGCCAGTGGGTCCGCGCCGACCGGCGGGAACAGGCCCGCCTCGACCGGGCCGCCGCCCGCGCCGAGGCCACCGGCGAGCCGGACGACCTGGCCCGCTACAACTCCTTCCTGGCCGCCGCCGGTCGCGCCGATCCCGCCGGCCCCGGCGACGACCGCCCGCGCTGAGGCCGCCTCACCGGCCGGGGTGGAGCGCCGGGGCGACCACCGACAGCTCCAGCGCGGCGGGCAGCGGCGCCACGCCCGGCCCGCCGGCCCGGACCCATCCGGTGATGTCGTCGACGACGAAGTCGTGCAGGACCAGGCCGAACCAGACCGGCCGCGCGCCGGCGCGGCGTGCCGCCGGGGTCGGGTGCACGACGACCAGGTTCGACTGCGCGCAGAGGTCGAGGCAGGCGCTGACCCGTACCCGGTGCGGAGCCGGCAACCCGGCACGCAACCGCCGCAACTGCGCGTCGTGGTCGACGGACGGGTGCTTGCGGGCGCTGCCGCAGCAGCAGTCGCGGCACACGGTGACGAGGCAGCCCGGTGCGACGGTCATGGCGCCGGCGGGTGGTAGGTGATGGCGGGCCGCCCGGTGCCCGGGTGCGTCGCGACGTCGGCCCGCACCCCGTAGACGTCGGCGAGCAGCCCGGGGGTGAGGACCTCGGCGGGCGTACCGGCGGCGACGACCCGCCCGGCGGCCAGGACGACCACCGCGTCGCAGAACATGGCCGCCAGGTTGAGGTCGTGCAGCGCGGCCAGGGTGGTGACCCCGGAGCGGCGGACCAGGTGCAGCAGGTGCAGCTGGTGGCCGATGTCGAGGTGGTTGGTGGGCTCGTCGAGCAACAGCAGCAGCGGTTGCTGGGCCAGGGCGCGGGCCAGCTGCACCCGCTGCCGCTCGCCGCCGGAGAGGGTGTGCCAGCGGCGCCCGGCGTACCCGTCCAGGTCCACCCGGGCCAGCGCGTCGGCCGCCGCGGCGCGGTCGGCGCCGCTGTCGGACCAGCGCGAGCCACGGTGGGGCGTACGGCCGAGCAGCACCACCTCGCCGACGGTGAGGTCCAGGTCCGTGTCGGCGTGCTGGGCGAGCAGCGCCGTCCGGCGGGCCAGCGCGACCCGGGGCAGGGCGGTGACGTCGTCGCCGCCGACCGTGACCAACCCGGCGTCCGGCGTGGCGAGCCGGGCGACGATCCGCAGCAGGGTGGTCTTGCCGCAGCCGTTGGGGCCGAGCAGCCCGACGAGGCTGCCCGCCGGCACCGCGCAGGTGACGTCGTCGAGGATCCGCCGGGCCGCGACGGACCAGGACACGCCGGTGACGGTGAGCATCAGCCACGCACCTTCCGGCGGTGCAGCAGCACCACGAAGGCGGGCACCCCGAGCAGCGCCGTCAGCACGCCGACCGGCAGCTCCCGGGGCGCGAAGAGGGTCCGCGCGGCGGTGTCCACCCAGACCAGGAAGATCGCCCCGGCGAGGACGACGACGGGCAGCAGGCGCCGGTGGTCCGCCCCGGTGAGGAACCGGGCGGCGTGCGGCAGGATCAGCCCGACGAAGCCCACCGCGCCGCTGACGGCGACCAGCGCCGCGGTGAGCAGCGCGGTGGCGACCAGCAGCAGCCACCGGACCCGGGTGACGGGGACACCGAGGGTCGCCGCGGCGTCCTCGCCGAAGGCGAAGGCGTTGAGCGTGCGGGCGTACGCCGCCACCAGGGCGAGCACGGCGGCCAGGACCGGCGCGGCCCAGGCCAGGGCGGTCCAGTCGACGCGGGCCAACGAGCCGGAGAGCCAGAACGTGATGCTCTGGGTGGCGTGCGGGTCGGCGACCCAGATGATGACGAACGAGGTGGCCGCCCCGCAGAGCTGCGCGACGGCCACGCCGGCCAGCACCACCCTCGTGGGGGCCAGCGCGGCCCGGCGGCCGGCCACCGCGGCCACGACCGCGAACGCGGCCAGCGCCCCGGCGAAGGCGCCCCCGGTGAGCGCGGCGACCCCGCCGCCGAAGCCCAGGACGAGGACCGCGACCGCGCCGAGCGACGCCCCCGAGGAGACCCCGAGCAGGTACGGGTCGGCCAGCGGGTTGCGGGTGACGGTCTGCATCACCGCGCCGACGGCCGCCAGCCCGCCTCCCACGGCGGCGGCCCCGAGCACCCGGGGCAGGCGCAGCCGCCAGACGATGTGCTCGCGCAGCAGCGGCACCTCGGCGTGCGGGAGTCCCAGCCGGTCGGCCACGACCGACCAGACCGTCGACACGGGAATGTCGGCCGGTCCGACGGTGACGGCCACCCCGATCGACACGACCAGCCCGGCCAGCAGGGCGACCAGCAGCACCACCAGGCCGAGCGGGTTGGCCGCGCGGACGCCAGCGGGGGCGGCACGGTCGGCGGACCCGAGGGCGGCGCGGTCGGCGGACCCGGGGGCGGCGCGGCGGGTCGGGTCGGGGGCGGTGCGGCGTGCTGGTCCCGGGCCGGCGCGGCGGGCCACGGCGGTCAGCGGTCCGCCCCGGCGGGGAGCTGCGCCACGCCCGCGGCGAGCGCCTCGACGCCGAGCACGACGCGCACCCCGGCGGAGGTCGAGGAGAACGGGATGACGACGAACCGTTGCCGGGCCACCGCCGGCAACTCCTTCAGGCCGGGGTGGCGGGTCAGGAAGGCCCGCTTCGCGGCTGCCGCGTCCCAGCCCGCGTCGACCAGCACGATCACGTCGGGATCGCGGTCCACGACCGCCTCCCAGCTGGTGTCGGCCCAGCCGCCGGTGAGGTCGCCGAACACGTTGCCCACCCCGACCGCCGACATGATCATGTTGGGGCTGCCGCAGCAGGCGCCCACGCTCGGGGCGTCGGTGCCGGCGTCCCACCAGAGCACGGACACGTCCCGCGCGCCACCGATCCGGGCGGCGGCCGTGGCGATCCGGGCCCGCTGGTCGGCGATGAGCTTCTCGGCCCGCTCCGGCACCCCGAAGACGGCCGCCACGTCCCGGATCTCGGCGAACACGTCCTCCACCGTCAGCTTCGCCGGCCGGTGCTGCTTCGGGCACCCGGCCGGCGAGAGGTACGTGCCGATGCCGAGCCCCGCGAGCGCGGCGCGGTCGCCGACGCCCTCGTCGCCGAAGGCGCTGTGGAACGAGGCGTAGACGAAGTCCGGCGCCGCCTCCAACAGCTTCTCCTTCGCCGGGTACTTGTCCGACAGCACCGGCACGGCGGCGTACGCGGCGGCGTGCTCCGGCAGGATCGCGTCGTCCAGGTACGCCGTGCCGGCCATGCGGTCGGCGAGGCCGAGCGCCAGCATGATCTCCGTGGCGGGCTGGTTCAGGGTCACCGCCCGCTCGGGCGGGGCGGCGACGGCGACCGGCGTACCGCAGTTGGTCAGCGCGACCGGGGCGGCGGCCGCCGGGGGCGCCGTGGCCGGGTCGTCCGTGGCGCAGGCGCCGAGCAGGACGACGAGGACGGACAGGGGCGCGGCAACGCGCCGGGACAGGGTGGACCGCACTGCGCGCACGCGCATCGGGACCGCCTTCCAACACCTCGTGGACGGGTCAACGCAGTGCCGTGGCCGGTCTCCTGGCTGACGGGAGGTGCGTCCGTGGCCGGCCTTCCCAGGCGGGTTACGCCCAGTGACCTCGTACGACGAGGGCCGCGAACTTCCCGATCACAGTGGCGAGGGCCGCACCGGTCTTCCACCGGCTTCCCGAGCACCACGGCAGAGTCACCCTAGCCGCCGGCCGCCCCGGAAGTCACGCGACGAACACCATCAGGGACGGTCCGCCGAGGGCTGTCGGGAGGCGCGCCGGTCAGGGCTGCGCGGCGGTCGGCAGGTCGACCACCCGGGTGGCCCAGCGGGCCATCAGCGCCGGGTCGTGGGTGATGAGCAGGACCCCGGCGGCGTGCTGCCGCTGGTAGTCGGTGATGACGGCCGCGAGGTGCGCCTGGGTGGAGGCGTCGAGCATGGCGGTGGCCTCGTCGCAGAGCAGGTAGTCGGGCCGGTGCACGAGCGCGCGGGCGAGGCAGGCGCGTTGCAGCTGCCCGTCGCTGACCGCGTGCGGGCGGCGGGCGAGCAGGTCGGGCGTGAGGCCGACGAGGTCGGCCAGCTCCGCCGCCCGGGCCCGCGCCTGTTCCTCGGGCGTGCCGGTGGCGCGCAGCGGTTCCGCGATGATGTCGGCGAGGCCCAGCCGGGGGTCGGTGGCGGCGCGGGGGCTCTGGAACAGGATCGCGACGCGGGTACGAACGGCGGCGGGCACCCGGTGCCGGGCGCCCGCCACCCGGTGGCCGTCGAGGGTGACGTGCCCGGCCTCGGGGGCGTGCAGCAGGGCCAGCACCCGGGCGAGGGTGGACTTGCCGCTGCCCGAGGGCCCGCGCAGGCCGACCGTCTCGCCGGGCGCGACGCGCAGGTCGACGCCGTCGAGGACGCGCCGGCCGCCGTAGGAGACCGCGACCTCGTGGGCCGCGAGGGCGGTGCTGGTCGTGCCGGCGCTCCCGGCCGTGCTGGTCGTGCCGGCGCTTCCGGCGGTGCTGGTCGTGCCGGCGCTTCCGGCCGTGCTGGTCATGCCGGCGCTCCGAGGGTCAGCGGGTGGTGACAGGCGGCCCGGCCCGGCGCGCCCGCGCAGGGAGCGGGCGGGGTGCGGCAGACGTCGGTGGCGCGGTCGCAGCGCGGGGCGAAGGCGCAGCCGGGCGGCAGGTCGGTGAGCATCGGCGGATGGCCGGGGACGGGCCGGAAGGCCCGCTCGGGCAGGGCATCGAGAAGACCTGCGGTGTACGGGTGGGCGGGCGCCGCGAACAACTCGGCCGTCGGCCGCCGTTCCACGATCCGGCTGGCGTACATGACGGCGACCGTGTCGGCGACCCGGCGGGCGGCGGCCAGGTCGTGGGTGATGAGCAGGACGGCGCCGCCGGCGTCGCAGCGGCGGCGCAGCAGGTCGAGGGTGTGGTCGACCAGGGGCCGGTCGAGGCCCGTGGTGGGTTCGTCGGCGAGCAGCAGCGGCGGGTCGGGGGCGAGGGCGAGGGCGGTGGCCAGGCGCTGGGCCATGCCGCCGGAGAGCTCGTGCGGGTAGCGGTCGAGGTCGGCGGGGTCGAGACCCACCTCGGCGGCGACCCGCTCGGCCGCCGCGGGCGCCTCGCGCCGGGTGTGCCCATGGGCGCGCAGGGTCTCCTCCAGCAGCCGCCGGCCCGTCCGTACGGGGGTCAGGGCGGTGGCGGGGCTCTGCGGCACCAGCCCGACCGCGCGGCCGCGTACGGCGCGGGCGAGGTGGCGCTCGGAGGAGCCGACCAGGTCGACCTGCGCCCCGGCGGGCGGGCGCAGGCGGGCATGACCAGTGACGGTGGCGTTGCCGGGGAGCAGGCCGAGCAGGGCGTGCGCGAGCACCGACTTGCCACAGCCGGACTCCCCGACCACCGCCAGGAGCTCGCCCGGGTGGACGGTCAGGTGCAGGTCGGTGACGGCCTGCACGACGGCGTCGCGGAGCTGGAAGCGGACGGTCAGCCCGTCGACCTCCAGCAGGCCGGGCCGCCCGTCGGCGGCGGTGCCACCCGTGCCGGCGCTGCCGGCGGTCTCGCCGGTGGTGGCGGATCCGGTGGGGCGGGTGGCGGTCCTCCCGGCCGGGGCGGTGGTGTCGGCGGGGGCGGGCTCGCGGGTGGTGGTCACAGGTTCAGCTCCGCTCGTACGCGCGGGTCGAGGCGGTCGCGCCACCGGCCGGTGAGGGCCGCCAGGGCCAGCGTGACGGCGACGAGGAGCAGGCCGGGCACGATGCTGGCCCACCAGGCGCCGGTGAGCAGGGACCGCTGCCCGTCGTTGATCATGTTGCCGATCGAGGCCAGGTGCGGGGGCAGGCCGAGGCCGAGGAAGGACAGCGCGGTCTCGTGCCAGACGGCGTGCGGCACCATCAGCGTGGTGGCCAGGGCCAACCGGGGCAGCACGTGCGGGAGCAGGTGCCGGGTGATCACCCGGGCCCGGCTGGCGCCGCCGGAGATCGCGGCGTCGATGAACGGCCGGGTACGCAGGCTGAGCAGCTCGGACCGGACGATGCGGGCGGTGGAGAGCCAGTGCGTCAGCCCGATCGACAGGATCACCGCGCCCAGGCTCGGCCGCAGCATCGCGACGATGAAGATACCCAGCAGCAGGTGCGGCAGCGCCGCGATGGTGTCGACCACCCGCATCAGCACGCGGTCGACCCAGCCGCCGAGGGTGCCGGCCACCGCGCCGACGAGGCCGCCGATCACGGTGGCGACGAGCGCGGCGACCGCGCCGACGAGCAGCGAGACCCGCAGGCCGTAGAGGCTGCGGTGGGCCACGTCGCGGCCGAGGTCGTCGGTGCCGGCCGGGTGCGCCCAGGAGGGCGCCAGCCGGGTCCGGGCCAGGTCCACCGCGCTCTCGTCGAGCGGCCAGAGGACGGGGGCGAGGAGGCAGGCCAGGCCCGCGCCGACGAGCACGGCCCAGGCGACGGCGGCGCCGACCCGGCCCGTACGCGGCTTCGGCCGCCGGACCCGCAGGGGCAGGGCGAGGTCAGTCATCGAGGCGTACCCGGGGATCGGCGGCGGCGTAGGCGAGGTCGGTGCCGAGGTTCGCGGCCAGCACCACGACGGTGGTGGCCAGGGTCGTGGCGGCCAGCAGCGGGAAATCGCTGCCCAGCGCGCCCTGTACGGTGACCGCGCCGAGGCCGGGCAGGGAGAACACGGTCTCCACCAGGACGGCGCCGCCGATCAACTCCGGCAGGTGGGTGCCGACGAGGGTGAGGAACGGCAGCAGCGCGGTACGCAGGGCGTGGCCGAACAGCACGGTGCGGCCGGGCAGGCCCCGGGCCCGGGCGGCGAGGACGTGGTCGTCGCGGAGGCTGTCGGCGACGGCGTCCCGGATGAACAGGACGAACCACGGCGTCTGGGCGATCGCCAGCACGCCCACCGGCAGGATCAGGTGCCGGGCCACGTCGGCGGGGTCGGTGCCGGTGGCGGTGATGTCGGTGAGCCCGCCCGCCGGCAGCCAGCCGAGGGTGAGGGCGAACAGGGCGATCGCGGCCAGCCCGATCCAGAACACCGGCATCGACTGCACGGCGTACGCGGTGGCGCGCAGCGCCCGGTCGAACCAGCCGCCACGCCGGTACGCGGCCAGCGTGCCCAGCAGCAGGCTCGCCACGAGGACGAGGGCGAGGGCGGCGCCGACGAGCAGCAGGGTCCAACCGGCACGGGCGGCGAGCACGGAGGTGACCGGCTCGTGGCGACTCGTGGACCAGCCCAGGTCGCCCTGGAGCAGGTTGCCCACCCAACGCAGGTACTGCACCGGCAGCGGGTCGTCGACACCCCAGTTGGCGCGGATCTGCGCCAGGTTCTCCTCGCTGGCGGTGAACGCCGCCGCGCCCGCGTACTGCTGGGCCGGGTCGATGGGCGAGGCCGCGCCGAGGGCGAACATGCCGACGCTGGTGGCGGCGAGGATCGGCACGGCCACCAGCAGCCGTCGGCGGACCACCGCGCCGGCTCCCGCCATCCGACGCGTCCGACGTCGGGGGGTGGCCCTCGCCGGTGCCGGCGCGGCTGTCGGGGCGGGCGTCGTCACGACTTCCTCGTCCAGGTGTGGATGTTCCACCAGAGGCTGTTGGCGACGTCGTGCTCGTGCGGCTCCACCCGGGGGGTCACCCCGGCGACGGCGTCCTTCACCACGTAGGTGTGCTGGAGGTAGGTGAGGAACACCCACGGCATGTCCGTCGCGAGCTGCTTCTGGAACGTGGCGTACGCGGCCTTGCGGGCGGCCGGGTCGGCGTTGGCGCGGCCGTCCTGCAACGCCTTGTCCACCACGGGCGACCGGTAGGAGCCGGGGTTGAAGAAGCCCTGGCCGGCGAAGGCGGAGCCGAACAGCTTGTAGCTGACGAAGTCCGGGTCGTACGGCGTGCCGTAGCCCATGACGAGCGCGTCGCTTTTCATCCGGGGGGTGATCGCGTCCCAGGTCAGGCCCTCGGGAGTGATCTTGATGCCGACCTTCTTCGCGTCGGCGGTCACCGCGAGGGCGAGTTCCTTGCGGAGGCTGTCGGTGGCCGGGTACATCAGCGAGAACGCGGCCTGCCGGCCGTCCTTGGCGCGGATTCCGTCCGGGCCCGGCTTCCAGCCGGCGGCGTCGAGGGCGGCGGTCGCGGCGGCCGGGTCGGCGGCGGGTTTGCCGACGATCGACGGCTCGGCGAACTCCGACGTCGGCGGCACCGGCCCGAACGCGGGCTCGCCCGCCCCGCCGAGCAGCCCGGTGACCATCGCCGCGCGGTCCACCGCGGCGTTCAGCGCCCGCCGCACCGCGAGGTCGGCGGTGACCGGGTTGCCCATCGGCAGCATCACGCCCCGGTAGTCGGCGGTGGGCACCCGCTGCACCCGGTAGCCGGCCTGCCCGTCGAAGCCGGTGGTCAGCTTCGGCGCCAGCTCCGCCGCGTCGAACTCCCCCGCCCGCATCCGCTGCGCGCGTACGTTGTCGTCGGCGACGAACGCCACCACCACGCCGCCGTTGGCGGGCTTGCCGCCCCAGTAGCTCTCGTTGGCCGCGAGCACGAGCCGGTCGCCCGGGGTCCACGAGGTCACGCGGTACGGGCCGGTGCCCACCGGCTTGCGGTTGAACTCGGCCTTGTTGATGTCCTGCCCGGCCAGCGCCTTGGCCGGCACGATCCCGAGGGCCAGCCGCTGCGGGAAGGGCGCGTAGGCGTACTTCAGGGTGAACACCACGGTCGACGGGTCGGGCGCGGTGACCGAGGCGAGCATGTCCAGGTCGGAGCGGAGCGTGGAGTCGACCTTCGGGTCCAGCACCGCCTGGTAGGTGAAGACCACGTCCTGGGCGGTGAACGGGCTGCCGTCGTGGAACAGCACGCCGTCGCGCAGCTTCGCGGTGACCGTCCTGCCGTCCGCCGACACGGTCGGCAGCTCCTGGGCCAGCGCCGGCACCAGCTCGTTGCGGGCGTCGCGGGCGACCAGCCCGTCGAAGATCAGGGAGCCGCCGTCGACGCCGTAGTTGAGCACCGGGTTCAACGCGTCCGGCTCACCCGCCGTCGCCACGACGAGCGTGCCGGCGCCGGCCGCGCCCGTCGACGTGGTCGTCGGCGAGGAGCAGCCGGCCACGGCGAGGACACCGGCGACGGCCACCGCCGCCACGCGCTTGGACACAGGCGTACCCATCACATGCTCCCGGGTCTGTTCTTCGCGCGACCGCCCGGCGTCACGCCGGGGCCGGCGTCCTGATCTGACCGACCGTGCCCGCGGCGGTCCACGGTCACGAGCGGACGGACGCCCCGGCGATGGTCTCGATCATCGCGTGCCGGGGGCAGCCGGCCACTAACGCCAGCATTCCGCAATTGCCAATCTCATGCAACAAGCGCCAGGGGGCCGTGTCGCCCAGGCCACACCCCGTCCGCGTCGGAGCGCGACGGTCAGCCGGCGGCGCCGCGGTCGTATGCGGCGCGGGCGCGATGGACCTGCTCGATGTGCGTCTCGGCCCAGTTCTTGATCGCCTGCTGGATCGGAAGCAGGGTACGGCCCAGCGCGGTGATCCCGTAATCGACGCGCACCGGCACCGCCGGCGTGACGGTGCGGGTGAGCAGGCCGTCGCGTTCCAGCTTGCGCAGCGTCTGGGTCAGCATCTTCTGGCTGGCGCCGGGGATGGTGCGGCTCAGGTCGCTGTAGCGCAGGGGCCCGTCGGCGAGGGCGGCGAGGGCGGCGAGGGCGGCGAGGGCGGCGAGGACCAGCGTCACCCCTTGTCGCTGAGCGTCGCCAGCAGCTGGTGACCCGGGCACTGCGCGAGGAAGGCGTTGTACTCGTCGCGCTGGTGCTCCCGCAGCTGGGCGACCTGGTTCGTGCCGCGCACGCAACGGCTCGCCGAGGCCGTACGCCACGACGTGCCCGGTGGTCGACGCCGCGGTGGTCGGCGTCGCGGCGCACGAGGCACTGCGGCCGGAGGGCACCTTCGTGGCCCTGGTCGCACCGTTCGCGCCGCCGCCCCTGCGGGCCACGCGCGTCGTCGTGCAGGAGGTGTTCGCCGACGGCGCGCGATTGGCCGAACTGGCCGCGTTGGTGGGCGCGGGACGGCTCAGCCCGCGCGTCGCGGACACCCTGCCGCTGGACCAGGTCGGCGTGGCCCACGACCGCCTCGCCGCGGGCGGCCTGCGCGGGCGCCTCGTCCTCACGCCCTGGCCACACCCGGACGCCCGGCGGGGCCGGCCCGACTCCCACCGGGCAGCGCCTGCCGGGCGTCCGGATCGGCCCCCGTCCACCCAGGCGTCCGGGCCGGCCCGCCCGCCGGGCGTTCCTGTCGTCGGGTCAGCCGACGGGAAGGGCGGCCAGCCAGTCCTGCCAGGCCCGCTCGCCGTTCCTGTCGTCGGGTCAGCCGACGGGAAGGGCGGCCAGCCAGTCCTGCCAGGCCCGCTCGCTCCGGGCCGGGTCCTGCCCGGGGGCGAAGACGTGGTGGCCGAGGACCAGGGCGTCGCCGCGCTCGGCGCCGGAGTGGAGGAACCGGTAGAGCGCGTCGGCGGTGCGGACACCGACGTAGGTCGGGAGGCCGGCCAGGTCGACGACGCCCTCGATCGGCGGCAGCCCGGCGACGGTGAACCGGACCCGCTGCCCCTCGGCGAGCGGACCGGCGACGCCGAGGGCGTCGGCCACGGCCGCCCACGCCCGGTCCGCGCCGCCGACGCCCGGGCGGAAGGCCGAGACCGGGGTCGCGGTCCGGCCGGGGAAGTGGGCGAGGTACGCGGCAAGCGTCCCGAGGTACATGTCCCAGCCGACGCCCATCGCCTCGTACTCGGTCTCCCAGTCGTCCCCGAGGACGCCACTCTGGACGAGCCGCAGGGTCGTGCTGCCCCGCTCGCGGCCCTCGATGAGGTATTCCATCGCCATGAAGGTGCCGTCCGGGGCCGTCGCGGTGCGGTCGGCGAGCCGCTTGCCGGGCTCCCACGCGGTGATCGTCGACTCCTCGACGTGGCCGGCCATCGTCAGGCGGGTCCGGCCGCCCTCGCCCGGCTCGACCTCGCTGCGGCCCATGAACCAGGAGTCGATGCCCGGCCCGGTGGCGATGGCCTCCCACACCTGCTCGGGCGTGGCGGCCAGCTCGACGTCCTTGCGCAGCTCGAAGTGGTGTCCCATGTCAGTCAGTGCTCCTCGTTCGCGGTGCTGTCGTCGGGGTCGGCGCTGGGGTGCAGGGCGACCACCACCCGGTGCTCGCGGCCGCCGGGGGCGTTCTCGTCGTGGTACCTGCCGACCAGGGCGGTGACGGTGGCGGCCAGTTCCTCGGCGAAGGCCGCCCGGTCGGCCGCCGAGGCGAACCGGACGGTGCCGTCGACCGCGAACGTCGCCACCCGCTGCTTCGCCCGCTCGGCGCCGGTGATGAGCGCGCCGACGTCCTGCACGAGGCGGGCGGCCAGCGCCAGCAGCCACCGCGCCGACAGCCGGTCCGGCGACTGCGCCGGGTCGGGCCGCACGGCGGCGAGGGCCGCGGGCGAGATCACGTACGACGCCGCGGTCGCCCGCATGACCCGCTCGGTCACGTTGCCCTTCCGGCGCTCCTCCACCAGTTCGACCAGGCCGTGCTGCTCCAGCGCCCGGAGGTGGTAGTTGACCTTCTGCCGGGGCAGGCCGACGCGGGCGGCGAGCATCGTCGCCGAGGCCGGCTCGGCGAGCGCGGCCAGCAGCCGGGCCCGCATGGGGTCCAGCGACGCCTCGGCCGCCGCCGGGTCCTCGATCACTGCGATGTCGAACATGACCACAGCGTCCCACCGACAGTTTTTCCTGTCAAGACAATCCGATTGATCGGTGAGGGCCCGCGCCGCTCACTCCTCCCGGGGACGCAGGCGCACGCGGCGCAGCAGTTGGGCGTTGAGCGCCACCACGATCGTCGAGGCGGACATCAGGATCGCGCCGACCGCCGGGCTGAGCGTCACCCCGGCCCAGGCCAGCACGCCCGCGGCCAGCGGAAGGGCGACGACGTTGTAGCCGGCCGCCCAGCCCAGGTTCTGGATCATCTTGCGGTACGAGGCCCGGGACAGCCGGATCACGCCGGTGACGCCCCGCGGGTCGGACGAGGCGAGCACCACCCCGGCGGACTCGATCGCCACGTCGGTGCCGGCGCCGATGGCGATGCCCACGTCGGCGCGGGCCAGCGCGGGGGCGTCGTTCACCCCGTCGCCGACCATCGCCACCCGCAGCCCGCGCCGTTGCAGGTCGGCCACGGCGTCGTCCTTGTCGGCGGGCAGCACCTCGGCGAAGACCTCGTCGACGCCGGGACGGAAGCCGAGGTCGGCCGCGACCGCCTCGGCGACCGGGCGGGCGTCCCCGGTGATCATGACGATCTTGCGGACACCCTGCTCCCGCAGCTCGGCGATCGCCTCCCGGGCCTCGGGGCGGACCTGGTCCTCCAGCGCGAGGGCGCCGAGCACGGTGGCCGTCCCGCCGTCGAGGCGCAGCAGGTGCAGCACCGCCGCACCCCGGCGCGACCACTCGCCCTGCCGGTCGCCCAGGTCGTCCGGCACCTCGGCGCCCAACTCGCGGAGCAGGGCGGGGCCCCCGACGGCGTACGCCGTGCCGTCGACCTCGGCGCGGACGCCGCGCCCGGTCAGCGAGCGGAACCCCGTCGCCCGCCGGGCCGCGCCGCGCTCGGACCCGGCGGCCACGATGGCCCGGGCCAGCGGATGCTCGCTGTCCGCCTCCACCGCCGCCGCCAGGGCGAGCACCTCGTCCTCGCTGCCGTTCCCCGTGGCCGCCACCCCCGACACCACGTGCTCGCCCCGGGTGAGGGTGCCGGTCTTGTCGAACAGCACCGCGTCGACCGTGCGCATCCGCTCCAGCGCCAGCCGGTCCTTGACCAGGATCCCGCCCCTGGCCGCCACGGCGGTCGACAGCGCGATCACCAGCGGGATGGCCAGGCCCAACGCGTGCGGGCAGGCGATCACCAGCACGGTGACGGTACGCACCACGGCCGCACCGGGGTCGCCGAGCACGGCCCAGGTCACCAGGGTCGCCAGGGCCACCACGGTCGCGACGTAGAACAGCCAGGCGGCGAACCGGTCGGCGAGCACCTGCGCGCGACCGCTGGACTGCTGGGCCTGGGCCACCAGGCGCTGGATGCCGGCCAGCGCGGTGTCCTCGCCGACCGCCTCGACGCGTACCCGGATCGCCGCGTCGGTGGCCACCGTGCCGGCGACCACCCGGTCCCCGACGCCCCGGGATACCGGCCGCGACTCGCCGGTGACCATGGACTCGTCCAGCTCGGCGCCGCCCTCGGTGATCCGGCCGTCGGCCGGCACCCGGGCGCCGGGCCGGACCAGCACCAGGTCGTCGACCCGCAGGTCCGCCACGGACACCCGCTCGACCCCGCCGTCCGCCGTCACCCGCTCGGCGTCGTCGGGCAGCAGCGCCGCCAGGGCGGACAGCGCGCCCTGCGCCTGGCCGATGGCCTTCATCTCCTGCCAGTGCCCGAGCAGCATGATCGTGACCAGGGCGGCGAGCTCCCACCAGAAGTCCAGGTCGAAGACGCCGAGCGCGGTGGCCGCCGAGGCGACGTACGCCACCGTGATGGCCATCGCGATGAGCAGCATCATGCCGGGCGCCCGGTCGCGCACCTCCCGCACGGCGCCGACCAGGAACGGCCAGCCGCCGTAGAGGAAGACGACCGTGCCGAGGACCGGGCCGACCCATGCCACGCCCGGGAACTCCAGCCGGTAGCCGAACCAGTCCATCACCATGTCGCTGGTCAGGACGATCGGCACGGTCAGCGCCAGGCTCAGCCAGAACTTCCGGCGGAACATCTCCGGGTCGTGCCCGGCGTGCTTGTCGTGCCCGGCGTGTCCGCCCGCGCCGTGGGCGTGCCGGCCGGCGTGCGCGTCGGAGGCACCCGTCGCGCGGGGCGGGTGGCCGTCGTGGTGGTGCGTCTCGTGGGGCATCTGCGCCTCCTCCCGACCCACCATACATACCCCCTCCGGGTATATGCCGACGGATCGCTCGGAGGAGAGGCGGGCGGAGGGTTTGCGGCGGTGGGCGCCGGGAAGCCCGACGGTCGACCCCGCGCGAGAGGGAGATGACGCCGTGCACGTGCTCCACGAGGATCCGCGCCGGGTCGCGGACGACGCCGCACCGGTTCGGACGCCCGTCGCCGCACGCGGGCCGGTCGCCGGTGGCGACGATCGGCCGGTCGCCACCCACGGGCCGCTCGTCGCCACCGGCGCGCGGGACGCCGCGCCGCGTCCCGGGGGCGCGTCGTGAGCGGACCGGTCGGCGCCGAGCCGGTCGGCGAGCTGGAACTCGTCCACGCCTTCACCGGCCCGATGCCCACCGGCGTGAGCGTCTCGCACACCGGCCGGATCTTCGTCAACTTCCCGAAGTGGGGCGACGAGGTGCCCGCCACGGTGGTCGAACTGCGCGACGGCCGCGAGGTGCCCTTCCCCGACCAGCGGTGGAACAGCCCGTCGGGCGACGACGACGCGGAGGCGTTCGTGTCGGTGCAGAGCATCGTCGTCGACCCCGCCGACCGGCTCTGGATCCTCGACACCGGCAGCCCGATGTTCCGCCCCACCTCGCCCGGCGGCCCGAAGCTGGTCCGGGTCGACCTGGACACCGACACCGTCGCCCAGGTGATCACCTTCCCGACCGACGTCGCCCTGCCCAGCACCTACCTCAACGACGTGCGCTTCGACCTGCGCCGCGGCGAGGCGGGCGTTGCCTACGTCACCGACTCCTCCGACTCCGGCCCGAACGGGATCATCGTGGTGGACCTGGCCAGCGGCGCGTCCTGGCGGCGGCTGCACGACCACCCGTCCACGAAGGCCGAACCGCTGGAGACGTTCCGGCCCGTGGTCGAGGGCCGGCCGTTCCTGGAGCGCCCCGCCGACGGAACGCCGAAGCCGGTGACGATGGGCGCGGACGGCATCGCCATCTCCGCCGACGGGGCCCGGCTGCACTACTGCCCGCTCGCCTCGCGCCGCTGGTACAGCGTGCCCACCGACGCGCTCACCGACCGTTCGGCGGCCGACGACCAGGTCGCCGCGTCGGTGGTGGACGAGGGCGACAAGGGCGGCGGCTCCGACGGCCTGGAGACCGACGACGCCGGCCGGCTCTACCTCACCTCGTACGAGCACGACGCGGTGCTGCGCCGCCGTCCCGACGGCGGGTACGAGACCGTGGTGCACGATCCCCGCCTGCTCTGGCCCGACACCATGTCCGTGGCGAGCGACGGGCACCTGTACGTGACCGCCAACCAGTTGCACCGCCAGGCGAAGTACCAGCGCGGGCAGGACCTGCGGCGCAAGCCGTACGCCCTGTTCCGCGTCCGGATCGACGCCGGCCCGGTCCGGCTGCGCTGACCACCGGCACGACGGCGCCGGCACCCCGCGCGGGATGCCGGCGCCGTCGCCGTCCGCGGACCGGTCAGCTCATGGTGGCGAGCAGGTCCCGGCAGGCCCGCTCGCACGCGCGGCAGGCGTCGGCGCAGACCCGGCAGTGCTCGTGCATGCCCGCGTGGCTGGCGCACTCGTCGCCGCAGGACTTGCAGGCGGTGGCGCACGCCTCCAGCAGGGTGCGGCTGATGTTGGCGTCGTAGCCGGTGTGCCGGGACAGCACCCGGGCGGTCGTCGTGCAGATGTCCGCGCAGTCCAGGTTCGTCCGTACGCACTTCGTCAGCTCGGCGACCATGTCCTCGCTCAGGCAGGCGTCGGCGCAGGCGGTGCACGCCTGGGCGCAGGTGTTCAGCGCGTCGACGACGGCGGCCAGCTTGGCCCGGTCCAGGTTGATCGACTTCGGGTACGTCTCGAGCATCGGCATCGTGGTGCTGGGCACGGCGTTCTCCTCTCGGTCACTGCCTGTGCACTACCCGCGACCGTCGCCCGGCATGCGGCCACCGGCGGCACCGGTCGCGTCGGGCCGTCGACCGCGTCGACCACCGCGCCCGGGTCCCACCGGCTGACCGGCTGCGGAGGCGACGGCCCGCCGGTCGCCGCGGTGGCCGATGATCGGGCCATGTTCAGACGCCTCCGTGAGACGGCCCGCGAGAACCGCCGGCAGCAACGGCTCATGTCGAAGTCGAAGAACCCCGACGGCTGCTGTGACTGCTGCGACCTGGGGCTGTTCTCCACCCTGCTGATGCTCGGCTCGGCGACGGCGGCGGCTACCCGGGCGCCGGTGCTGGACCGGGCGGGGGTGGCGGCGATCCGGGGCTACCGCCGGTGGCTGTCGCCGCACTGGCCGGGGCGGTGCCGCTTCACGCCGACCTGTGGGGCGTACGGGTTGACGGCGGTGGAGTGGCACGGGCTGGCGGTGGGGGGACGGCTGGCCGCCGAGCGGGTGCGCCGCTGCCGTCCCGGGGTGCCCCGGGGTACCCACGACCCGGTGCGCCGACCCGTGCGCCTGGAGTGAGCCGGCCGGAGATCGGGTAGAACGGGACCATGGGCCAGCTGAGCAGTTCCCCACCCCCGCCGCAGGCCGTTGAGCTGCGCCGGTGGACCCTGTCTGAGGCGGTTGACCTGCGGGCCCTGCGGGCGTCCCTGCACGAGGAACTGACCGGCGACGTGCTCGGAGAGGGCGAGGCCCTGGAGGAGGTCCCCGAGCTCGTCGCGCTGATCGCCACGGAGCTGGCCACGAACGCCCTGCGCCACGGGATCCCGCCGACGATCGTCCGGCTGCTCGCCACCGACGACTGCCTCATCCTCGACGTCGCCGACCACGACCTGGGGTCCCTGCCGCAGCTCGCCGAGGCCCGGCCCGTCGGCGACGGCGGGCGCGGCCTGGAGCTGGCCCGCGCCCTCTCCCTCGACGTCGGCTGGTACGCCACGGGCACCACCAAGAACATCTGGGCGTCCTTCCCCCGCACCGAACGCCTGAGCGGCGCCCGGAGCGCCTGACCGGGCACCGGCAGCCCGGGCGGCGCGGGGCGGAACGGCCGGCCGCACGCCCGCTCCCGGGCGACGAACCGGTCGAAAGGGCGTCCTGGCAGGTCGCGGGCCCGGCGCCCGTTCCCGGCCGACCTACACTGGTTGCCGTGAGGAAGTCAGCATGACCAGCAGCGAACGGCGGGCCGCGCCGGGCGGGCACATCTGCTGGTCGTACGACGACCCGGAGTCCCTGGCCGACCAGGCGGAGCGCCACCTCGCCACGAGCCTCGCCGCCGGCGAGCGCTTCTGGTACGTGACGCCGCGCCCCTCGGACCTGGTGGCCGAGCGGCTGCGCGCGCTGCCGAGCTTCTCCGACGCCGTACGTCAGGGCGCCGCCGCGGTGGTCCCCCTGGTCTCGACCTACTCGCCCGACCACGTCGTCGACCCGGCGGCACAGGTCGCCGCCTACGCGGCGGCCACCGACGGGGCGCTGGCCGCCGGCCACACCGGGCTGCGGGTGGTCGCGGAGGCCACCGAGTTGGTCCGCACCCCGGCCCAGCTCGACGTCTTCACCCGCTACGAGCACCTCATCGACCGCTACATGCGCACCCGGCCGTTCAAGGCCATGTGCGCCTACCACCGGCTGAAGCTGGGCGACCGGGCGGTCACCGAGCTGGCCTGCATGCATCCGCAGACCAACGTCGAGGACCTGCTGTTCCGGTTGTACGCCGTGGCGCCCGCCGACGGGCACGCCGCGCTCGACGGCGAGCTGGACATGTCGAACCACGAGCTGTTCCACACCGCCCTGGACCGCGCCGACCTGCGGCCCACCGACGGTGAGCTGGTGCTGTCGGCGGCCGACCTGCGCTTCGTGGACCACCGCGCCCTGACCATCCTGGCCGAGTACGCGCACCGCCGTGGCGCGACCGCCGTGCTGCGCACCCCCCGCTCGGCCCCGGCCCGCCTGGTGGAGCTGCTGCGCCTGCCCGGTATGCGGGTGGAGGTCACGCCATGAGGACCGGTGCGGCCGCCCAGCACCACGGCTACTACCACGAGGCCGTCCACTACGACTCCGACGACGAGCTGCTCGCCGTGGCGGTGCCGTTCCTGCTCGGCGGCATCGAGTCGGGCGAGCCGACCTTCGTCGCGCTGGGCGAGCGCACCGGCGGGCTGGTCCGCTCGGCGCTGCCGGCCGGCTCCAAGGTCGAGTTCCTGCCCGGCGGCGACGTCTACGCCCGGCCCGCCGCCGCCATCCGCTCCTACCGCCAGCTCCTCGCCGAGCAGGTGGCCGCCGGCGCCGGGCAGATCCGGATCATCGGTGAGGTGCCCCCGGTCTCGTTCGGCGCGACCTGGGACTGGTGGGCCCGCTACGAGTCGGCGATAAACCACGCGTACGACGACTTCCCCCTGTGGAGCATGTGCGCGTACGACACCCGGATCACGCCGCCGGAGGTGCTGGCGGACGTGGCCCGTACGCACCCCCGGTTCGCCACCCCCGACGGGCGGCACGTGCCCAGCCCGACCTGGACGCCGCCGAGGGAGTACCTGCGACAGTGCCCCCGGGTCGTGCCCGACCCCCTCCAGGCGCAGCCGCCGGCCGTGGAGCTGGCCGACCCGACGGCGGCCGAGGCGCGCGCCGCCGTGCACAAGGCCGACCAGGGCCAGGTGCCGGTCGACGACGTGGAGGATCTGGTTGTCGCGGTCAGCGAGATCGTCACCAACGCGCTGCGCCACGGCAGGCCGCCGGTCCGACTGCGCGTCTGGGCCGGCGACGACCGCATCGTGGCGACGGTCAGCGACGGCGGCGAGGGGCCGGGCGATCCGTTCTGCGGGCTGCTCCCCGTGTCCGACGGCGCCCCCGGCGGGCTCGGCCTCTGGATCACCTACCAGTCCTGCAACCACGTGACCTGGCAGCGTGACGACGCCGGGTTCACGCTCCGGCTGACGGCCGGGAGGGCGTACACCGGCTGACGGGCGCGACCCGCACGGCCTCGCGTCCGGGCGGGCCCTCCCCGACGGCGGGTGCCGGCCGGCGGGGCCGACGCCGGTGGTACCAGGCGGCGAAGAGGGCGGTGGCGAGCAGCAGTTCGGCCACGTCGCCGCCGTAGTACATCAACCGCGCCGCCGCGCGCAGCGCCGCGACGTCCCGGTCGGGCAGCCCGGGCGGCAGGGTGGCGGCGTGCGCGTACAGGTACTTGGCCAGCACGGCGTGCCCGGCCCCCGCGCCGAGCAGCGCGCCGGCCCGCACCGCCAGGCCCGGCCGGCGCGGGGCCGGGTCCGGGCCGGCCACCGACCAGGCGAGCAGGTAGCCGGCGGCGACGTAGTGCACGTGCAGGGCGTGGTGCAGTACCGGGTTCCGCTCGGCCGCCGCGTAGAGCGGGGTGAGCAGCACCAGCGCCAGCCCGCCGGTGCTGAGCAGCGCCGCCGTCACCGGATGGGCGAGCACGTGCACCGGCCCCGCCCGCAGGAACCGGCCCACCCGGCGGCCGACCGGCGGCGGCACGACCCGCAGCAGCAGGGTCACCGGCGCGCCGAGGGCCAGCGCGAGCGGCGCGACCATGCCCAGCAGCAGGTGCTGGGCCATGTGGACGCGGGGGTCGCCCGGCCCGCCCGCCAGCGGGCCGAGGGCGACCGCGAGCACCGCGCAGCCGGCCAGCCAGGCGACCGTACGCCGGCGACGCCAGCCGCGCCGGTCCCGGGACACGGCCAGCAGGTAGCCGGCGGCGAGCAACGCGACCGCCGCGAGCGGCAGCGGGGCCGGCCCGGCGGCGGCACCGGTGTGCGCGAGCGCCGTCACCGGGCGTCGCGGCCGGCGCGGGACCGCACCCGCCAGGTCACCCACGCGCCGAGCAGCAGCAGCGCCACCGCCGCCACGTTCCACACCACGTCGTACGGGAGCAGGTGCACCCCGTAGCGGATCTGGTGCAGCCGCAGCACCTTGTGGTCGACGATCCCGTCGAAGAGCTGGAACGCCCCGGCGCCGAGCAGGAACCCGCCCCAGGCGGCCCGGGGCACCACAGCACCCCGGCGGCGCAGGTCGGCGAACCAGAAGAAGCCGCCGACCAGGGCGAGCAGCTCGGCCGAGTGCAGCAGCCCGTCGGAGAGCAGCCCGACGGAGGGGGTGGACCGGTCGTAGAAGTGGTGCCAGCCGAGGATCTGGTGGAAGACGATCTCGTCGACGGCGGCCATCACCGCCGCCCCGATCACCGCGGCGGCGAGGACCGACCGGCGAAGATCAGGTGCGCCGGAGCCGTTGCCCGGCAACCACGATCCCGCCATTGCACCACCTCGCCTCGCCCGCTTCCCCCCGAACTACCCCGGACCGGCCGAACCATGCGGAAGTTCCCCGGAGGGACGGGCGGTCCGGTGGCACGGGTCACGACCGGCGGACGGCGCGCTGACCCGGAGGTACCTTCGGCGGGCGGGCGACGATCGTTTCCCGGCGCGGAAGAAGCAGACCCCAGGAGGACACGGCCGTGCCGGACGCCGAGGAACTGGTCAACGACGCGCTCGCGGCGGTACGCGGCACCGACGTACGTCTCGCGGAGCGGCAGCTGGACCGGCTGATGATCGGGTCGGGTGCCGCGGACGGCGCGGCGGCGGTGGACGCCACCCTCCTGCGCCGGCTGGCCCGGGGCGTCGGGCGGCTGGCCCGGCACGGCTGGCAGCCGGTGGACCTCGGTCGGCTCGCCGCCCGCCGGCTCGGCCCCCGGGCGGCCGGGCTGGTCACCGACGCGCTCGCCGCGCAGCGCCGCGAGCTGGCCGACCCGGTGCCGCCGTGGTGGGACGACCAGCTGCGCGACCTGGGCGCCGGGGTGTGGTGGGACGCCGACGAGGGCCACCTGGCCGCCTGGTCCGCCCGCGCCGGCTGCGACCGGTTCACCGCGCTGCGGGCGGCGGTCGACGCGCTGGCCCTGGTCGAGGGGCTCCCGCCGATCGCCGTGCTGCGCCCGCCGCCCGGCGCGCCCGGAACGGCCGTCGCGCGTGGCGGGTCGGGCAGCGCCTCACGGATGCTCGACCGGGTGCGGGCGCTGCTCGCCAAGGCGGAGTCGACCACCTACCCGGCCGAGGCGGAGGCGCTGACCGGCAAGGCCCAGGAGCTGATCGCCCGGCACAGCATCGACCAGGCGCTGCTGGCGGGCGTCGCCGAGCCCGCCGACCGGCCCGGCGGGGTGCGCCTCGGCACCGAGCCCCCGTACGCGGGCGCGAAGGCGCTGCTGGCGCAGGAGGTGGCGGCGGCGAACCGCTGCGAGGCGGTCTGGTCCGACGACCTCGGCTTCACCACCGTGCTGGGCTGGCCGGCCGACCTGGAGGCGGTCGAGCTGCTCTACACCTCGCTGCTGGTGCAGGCCACCGCCGCGATGCTGCGCGGCCGGGGGGAACGGCGGGCCACGGGCACCGGCCGGCGGACCCGGGACTACGACGAGTCCTTCCTCAACGCCTTCGCGCTGCGGATCGGCGAGCGGCTGCGGGCCGCCACCGACGCGGCCGACCGGGAGGCGACGGCGCAGGCCGGGCCGGAGCGGCTGCTGCCGGTGCTCGCCACCCGCGCCGAGGCGGTACGCGAACGCCTCGACACGCTCTTCCCCGGCGTCGTCCGGGGCCGGCTCACCGTGCGCGACGCCGAGGGCTGGTCGTCGGGCACCTCCGCCGCCGACCGCGCCTCGCTCGGCGCCGGCCCCGCCCCGAAGCGCCAGGTACGCGGCCGGCGCTGAGATTCCGCACGGCCGGCTGTCGGAACCGGCGGGTCGGCTCCGACCTTCCACCGCAGACGCGCCACCATGGGCGCGGCCGACGGAACGAGGAGCACCCGATGAAGTACATGCTGCTGATCTGGAACCGCCCGGGGTTCGTGGAGGGGCTGTCGGAGCAGGAACGCACCGCGCTCTTCGGCGAGGTCGACGAGGTCATGCGGGAGCTGACCGAGTCGGGCGAGTTCCTCGGCGGCCAGGCCCTGGCCGACCCGTCGCAGGCGCGTACGGTCCGGCTGGCCGGTGACCGGCCGGAGGTGACCGACGGGCCGTACATGGAGAGCAAGGAACAGTTCGCCGGCTACCTGATGGTCGACTGCGACAGCGCCGAGCGGGCCGCCGAGATCGCCGCCAGCTGGCCGGACGTGCGGCGGGGCTTCGGCGTGCTGGAGGTGCGGGCGATCATGGACGAGGCCGGGACGGAGATGTGAGCGCAGGGCAGCTGGAGGACCTGCTGCGCGACCTGGCGCCGCAGGTCCTCGGCCTGCTCGTCCGCCGGCACGGCCAGTTCGACGCCGCCGAGGACGCCGTGCAGGAGGCGCTGCTCGCCGCCGCCGTGCAGTGGCCGGAGCAGGGCGTGCCGGACAACCCCCGGGCCTGGTTGCTCACCGTCGCCACGCGCCGGCTGACCGACGAGTGGCGCAGCGAGCGCGCCCGGCGGTACCGGGAGGCCGCGCTGGCCGCCCGCGAGCCGGCGTACGCGACGGTCGCGCCGGCCGCCGACGAACAGCCGCCGGCGGGTGACGACACCCTGGCCCTGCTGTTCCTCTGCTGCCATCCGGCGCTGGCCCGGTCGGCTCAGGTCGCGCTGACGCTGCGGGCGGTCGGCGGCCTCACCACCGCGCAGATCGCGAGGGCGTACCTCGTGCCCGAGGCGACGATGAGCCAGCGCATCCGCCGGGCCAAGCAGCGGATAGAGGCCGCCGGGGCGCGGTTCACGATGCCCGCCCCCGGGGACCGGGACGAGCGGCTACGGGCCGTGCTCCAGGTGCTCTACCTGATCTTCAACGAGGGGTACACCGCGTCCAGCGGGCCGGACCTGCACCGGACGGACCTGACCACGGAGGCGATCCGGCTGGCCCGGCTGGTGCACCGGCTGCTCCCGGGCGACGGCGAGGTGACCGGGCTGCTGGCGTTGATGCTGCTCACCGACGCGCACCGGGCCGCCCGCACCGGACCGGCCGGGGAGCTGGTCCCGCTCGCCGAGCAGGACCGCGACCGCTGGGACCACGCCGCCATCGCCGAGGGGACCGCGCTGGTCACCGAGGCGCTGACCTGGTCACCGCCCGGCCCGTACCAGCTCCAGGCGGCGATCGCCGCCGTGCACGCCGAGGCCCCGTCCGCCGGGCGCACCGACTGGCGACAGATCCTGGCGCTCTACCGGCTGCTGGCCCGGACCGCCCCGAGCCCGATGGTCACCCTGAACCAGGCCGTCGCCGTGGCCATGGTGGACGGTCCCCGCGCCGGCCTGGCCCTGCTCGCCCCGCTCGACGACGACGACCGCACGGCCGGGCACCACCGGCTCGCCGCCGTCCGCGCCCACCTGCTGGAGCTGGCCGGCGAACCGGAGCGGGCGCGGGCGGCGTACCTGGCGGCGGCCCGGGGGACGACGAGCCTGCCGGAGCAGCGCTACCTGGAGTTGCGGGCCGCCCGGCTGACGGGGACCGATGAGTCCCGGCGGCTGCGGGAGTCACATTGACGGATGCCGGCCGGCGTGCGGCTCGGGGGTGCATGCCGGCCGGCGTCCCGGTCAGGCGTCGACGACGCCGGGGCACGTGCCCGTCGGCCTCAGGCGCGGCACTCGCGGGTGAGCTTCGGTGGGATCGCGGTGAAGGTGGAGTCCATCCAGGCGGCCGGCCGGGACGCCCGGGAACCGGCGTCGATCCTGTCGGCGGTCTCCTGGATCAGGGCGCGGATCTCCGGGTCGGCGGCGCGGCGGGCCTGCCCGCGTACGTCGTCCGCCAACTCCGCGAGGTTGCGCCGGAGCTGGTCGGCGACCTGCTCACCGGTCAGGTCGCGGGTGACCGATGCGGCCGAGTCGGTGGCGATCCGCCGGCTGCCGGCGAGGATGAGCCGGTCGACCTCGCGGCAGACCTCGGCCGTGTTGGCGGCGGTCGTGGCGACCGGGGAGGGGCTCGGGGCGGCGCTCGCCGACGCCGTCGGGCTCGGCGGGGCCGCGCCGGTCCGGGCGGCCTCCTCCCGCGCGCTGTCCTGGCATCCCACGGCGAGCACCCCGAGCGCCACCGTGGCGGCGGCGCGCCGCGCGTAGACGACGGATCGGGACACGGGACCTCCCGTTCGGGTCTCGGCCGTCAGGGGGACGGCACGGGTTCGGCCGGTGCCGGGCGGCGGGACGTCGACCTGCCAACGAGTGGCGCCTCCCGCGGGACACGCCGGCACGCCCTCCGCCGGGTCGGCTCGGGACCGATCCGGCGGAGGGCGCGTACGCGGGTCAGCTCTTGAAGGCGTCCTTGATCTTCTCGCCGGCCTGCTTGAGCTTGGCACTGGCCTGGTCGTTGCGCCCCTCGGCCTCGAGCCGCTCGTTGTCGGTGGCCCGGCCGGCGCCTTCCTTCAGCTTGCCGGCCGCATCCTCGGTCGTGTTGTTGATCTTGTCCTCGAAACCCATGTCAACCTCCCGATTGGCGGTGCCGGTACGCCCTTCGAATACCCCGTACCGCCACCGTCCAACCGTCCCGGTCACTTACCGCCGGCGGACGGCGCGGGCCGGCGGGCGGGCGGACCCGCCACGAACCGTGCCGCCGGCCCCTGGCGGGTGGGGCCGGCGGCACGGTGCGAAGGGCTCAGGCGACCGAGCGGAAGCCCCGCAGCCGGAGGCTGTTGGCGACCACGAAGACCGAGGAGAAGGCCATCGCGGCGCCGGCGATCATCGGGTTCAGCAGGCCGGCGGCGGCCAGCGGCAGGGCCGCCACGTTGTAGGCGAAGGCCCAGAACAGGTTGCCCTTGATGATGCCGAGGGTGCGCCGGGCGAGCCGGATCGCGTCCACGGCGGCCATCAGGTCGCCCCGGACGAGGGTCAGGTCGGACGCCTCGATCGCCACGTCCGCGCCGGTGCCCATCGCCAGGCCGAGGTCGGCCTGGGCCAGCGCGGCGGCGTCGTTGACCCCGTCGCCGACCATCGCCACCGCCCGCCCCTCCTCCTGGAGCCGCCGCACGACGTCGACCTTGTCGGCGGGCAGGACCTCGGCGACCACCTCGTCGATGCCCAACTCGGCGGCCACGGCGTGGGCGACGGTGGCGTTGTCGCCGGTCAGCAGCACCGGCGTCAGGCCGAGCGCGCGGAGCTGCGCGATCGCCGCCCGGCTCGTCGGTCGGACCACGTCGGCCACCGCGAGGACCCCACGGGCCCGACCGTCCCAGCCGGCCAGCACCGCCGTCCGCCCCTTGGCCTCCGCCGTGGCCGCCGCCCGCGCGACCTCCTCCGGTACGTCGAGGCCGCGCTCGCGCAGCAGTCGGGGCCGGCCGATCAGCACCTCCCGACCGTCGACCGTCCCGCTCACGCCGAGCCCTTCGGCGTTGACGAAGCCGGTCACCGGCGGCAGCGGGCCCGCCTCGGCCGCCCCGGCGGCGACGGCCCGGGCGATCGGGTGCTCGGACGCGGACTCCAGCGCGCCCGCGAGCCGCAGCAGCTCAGCGCGGTCCTCACCGGCCGCCGGGACCACGTCCACCAGGGTCATCCGGCCGGTGGTGACGGTGCCGGTCTTGTCCAGCACGACGGTGTCCACCTGCTTCGTGGACTCCAGCACCTCCGGCCCCTTGATCAGCACGCCGAGCTGCGCGCCCCGGCCGGTGCCGACCAGCAGGGCGGTCGGCGTGGCCAGCCCGAGGGCGCACGGGCAGGCGATGATCAGCACCGCCACGGCGGCGGTGAACGCGGCGGTCCCGCCCGACCCGCTGCCGAGCCACCAGCCGAGGGTGCCCACCGCGAGGGCGATCACGATCGGCACGAAGACCCCGGAGATCCGGTCGGCCAGCCGCTGCACCGCCGCCTTGCCGGTCTGCGCCTGCTCGACCAGCCGGGCCATCTGGGCCAGTTGGGTGTCGCCGCCGATGCGGGTGGCGGCGACCACCAGCCGGCCGCCCGCGTTGACGGTCGCGCCGACCACGGAGTCGCCCGGGCCGACCTCGACCGGGACGGACTCGCCGGTGAGCATGCTGGCGTCGACCGCCGAGGTGCCCTCGTCGACCACGCCGTCCGTGGCGATCTTCTCACCGGGCCGCACCACGAACCGGTCCCCCACCACGAGCTGGTCCACGGGGATCCGGGTCTCCGTGCCGCCGCGCAGCACCGCGACGTCCTTGGCGCCCAGTTCGAGCAGGGCGCGCAGGGCCGCGCCGGCGGTCCGCTTCGCCCGCGCCTCGAAGTAGCGGCCGGCGAGGATGAACACGGTCACCCCGGCCGCCGCCTCCAGGTAGATGTTGCCGGCGCCGTCGGAGCGGTTGATCGCGAGACTGAACGGGTGGGTCATCCCCGGCGTCCCGGCCGTGCCGAGGAAGAGCGCCCAGACCGACCAGCCGAACGCCGCCAGGGTGCCGAGCGAGACCAGGGTGTCCATGGTCGCCGCGCCGTGCCGCAGGTTGATCCAGGCCGCCCGGTGGAAGGGCAGCCCGCCGTAGACCACGACCGGGGCGGCCAGGGTCAGCGACAGCCACTGCCAGAAGTCGAACTGCCAGGCGGGCACCATCGCCAGCACGATCACCGGCACGGTGAGCACGGCCGAGACCCACAGCCGGGTACGCAGGCCGCGCAACTCGTCCACCGGCTCGGCGGCCGGTTCGCCACCGGCGGGCGTGGGCGGGGGCGGCAGGGCCGCCGTGTAGCCGGTCTTCTCCACCGTGGCGATCAGCTCGTCCGGGGTGACCTCGTCGGCGTACCGGACGGTGGCCTTCTCCGTGGCGTAGTTGACGGTGGCGGTCACCCCGTCCATCCGGTTCAGCTTCTTCTCGATCCGGGCGGCGCAGGAGGCGCAGGTCATGCCGCCGATCGCCAGCTCGATCTGGTTCGGCGCCGTCAGCAAGGGCTTGGTAGTCATCACGCTTCCCGTCAGTCGTGCCCGTGACCGGGGACGCCATGGCTGGCGTCGGCGGTCGGGGAGCTCGTGGCGGCGGGCGTGCCCGCCGTCGGGGAGCCGGTCGTGGCCGGGACACCCGGCGCGGTCGGGCTGCCGGCGACGACGGTGAACTCGGCGGTACGCACGACGCCGCCGTGCTTGAAGTCCAGGTAGAGCCGGTAGGCGCCCGCCGACGGCATTTCCGCCGAGAAGCTCACCTCGGGGCCGGGCCGCGTCCGCCCGTCGCCCGGCTCACCGTGCGGGTGCACGTGCAGGTACGCCAGGTCGCCCTGGCGCAGTGCCACCAGGTGGCCGTACGCGCCCAGGTAGGGCTCCAGGTCGGTGACCGGCGCGCCGTCACGGCTCACGGTCAGGGTCAGCTCGGCGGTGCGGCCGGGCTGCGGGGCGCCGGCGAGCGTGACGGTGTAGCCGTCGACCGTGGTGCTGGTCGCCGGTGCGGGCAGGGGCCGCCCGGTCAGCGCGCCGGGGACGGTCACGTCGACGCCGAGGGTCAGCGCCTCGCCCCCGGTCGGGGTGAAGTCGGCGAACGCGCGCCAGACGCCGGGCCCGGCGAGCGGCGAGTCGACCCGCCAGGTGCCGTCGGGCGCCATCTCCGGGTGCACGTGCCGGAATCCGGAGAGATCGCGGCGGGCCACGATCAGGTGCATGCGCTTGTCGTGCGCCACGTCGTACGCGGTCACCGCCCGGCCGTCCGGACCGGTGACCTGGAAGGCGAACTGCCCGGCCGGGGCGTCCACCGGACGCAGGGTGTAGCCACGGTCGGAGACGAGCAGGCCGCCGGGCAGGTGTGCCGCCGCGCCGTTGTCGCCCCCGTGTCCGGCTCCGCCGTCCTCGCCGTGCCCACCGCCGGCCTCGTGCGGGGCCTCGGCGGGCGGTGCCACGGGGTCGGCCACCCGGCCGACCCCGTACGTCGCGCCGAACACCACCGCGAGGCCGAGGGCGAAACCGCTCAGCTTCGTCGCCGTGTTCATGGTGTGCCTCGTTTCCCCCGTGCCCGATCTCAGACGCCGACGAGGTCGTAACCGGCCTCGTCGACGGCGGAGCGCACGGTGTCGGTTTCCAACGGGCCCTCGCTGGTGACGGTGACCCGACCGGCGGCGACGTCGACCTGGACGTCGCTGACGCCCGGGATCGCGCCGACCTCGGTGCTGACCGCGGTGGCGCAGTGCCCGCAGGTCATGCCCTGCACCTGGTACGTCGTGGTGATCATCGAACTCTCCTCTCGCCGCCCCCAGCATATACCCCCCGGGGGTAAATCGGAGGCGGACCGGTGCCTGTGCCTTGTACCGGTACCCGGTGGGGGTATGCCGGCCAGGAACGAACGTACCATACCCCCGAGGGGTACGCTATCCTCGTCCCCATGACCACACCGACGCCCACCCCGATCAGGGGATACACCGCCACCAAGGACCAGCTGCTCGCGCGGCTGCGCCGCGTCGAGGGGCAGGTCCGTGGCATCGAGAAGATGGTCGACGAGGACCGCTACTGCATCGACGTGCTCACCCAGATCTCCGCGATCCAGGCCGCCCTGGACAAGGTCGCGCTCGGCCTGCTCGACGGGCACGCCCGGCACTGCATGCACGAGGGCGCGGCCGAGGGGCGCGCCGACGAGATGGCCACCGAGATGATGGCCGCCGTCGGCCGCCTGATGAAGCGCGGCTGACCCGTCCCGGCCCCTCGGCCCCGCGACGAAACGCGGGCACACGGCGACGCCACACCCCGACACCACCCGCACGACCTGCGCCCGGATGTCGGGGTGGCTACCATTCGGCCGGTGGCCCTCCCGATTCCGCACCGCCCGCCCCGCGCGCCCCGCCGGGCGGCGACACCGACCAACCGCGACCGGACGGAGGCCCGGGACCGCGGTACGTGACCGCGCCACCACACGGAAGCGATCCCCGTCCCGGCCACGCGGCGACGGGTGAACCGACCGGCCCGCCGGCACGTACCCCGCCCTGGATCCGTTGGGAGAAACTCGTTGGGCGCCGACCACACCCGTCCCGCTCCGTCCGCCCCGCCGAGGGTGCGGCGGATCCTCGTCGCGACGGTGGTGCCCCTCTTCGTCGCCACGCTGGTCGCCGCCCTGGTGCTGTGGCCGTGGGACGCGCCCGACCCGCCGACCGGCACCGACGCGCCCCGCTACCACGGCACGGTGACGCGGGTCGTGACGGAGCCGTGCCCGCCCACCCCGGAGACCCCGGAGGGGAGCCCTGGCGGGTCGCAGGGCCCCTGCGGCACGGTCACCGTACGGGTGCAGGACGGTCCCGACGCCGGCCAGCAGGTGGAGACGCCGGTGCCCGCCGGCCCCGGCGCGCCGACCGTCGCCGTGGACGACGAGATCATCCTGGTCGAGCTCACCGATCCCGCCGACCCCACGGCCAGCACCTACAACATCGCCGAGCACCAGCGCGGCAAGCCGCTGGTCTGGCTGGTGGCGCTCTTCGCGGCCGCCATCGTCGCCTTCGGACGGTGGCGCGGGCTGGCCGCGCTGGCCGGCCTGGCGGCGAGCTTCGCCATCCTGCTGACCTTCGTGCTGCCGGGCATCGGCGCCGGGAGCCCGCCCCTGCTGGTCGCGGTCGTCGGCGCCGCGCTGATCATGTTCGTGGTGCTCTACCTGACCCACGGCGTGACCGCGCAGACCTCGGTGGCCGTGCTCGGCACGTTGGGCAGCCTGGTGCTGACCGGCGTCCTCGGCACGATCGCCACCGCCGCGACCCACCTGACCGGGTTCGGCTCCGAGGACGCCACCACGCTGTCGATGTACCAGGCCGACGTCGACCTGCACGGGCTGCTGCTGGCCGGGATCATCATCGGTTCCCTCGGCGTGCTGGACGACGTCACGGTGACCCAGGCCGCCACGGTCACCGAGCTGGCACACGCCAACCCCGGGCTGTCCCGGACGCAGCTCTACCGGGCGGCGACCCGGGTCGGCCGGGCGCACATCGCCTCGACGGTGAACACCATCGTGCTGGCGTACGCCGGCGCCTCCCTGCCGGTGCTGCTCCTGCTGACGGCCGACTCGCGGGCGGTGACCCAACTCCTCACCAGCGAGTTCCTCGCCCAGGAGATCGTCCGCAGCGCGGTCGCCACCCTGGGCCTGATCGCCGCCGTGCCACTGACCACCGGGCTGGCGGCCCTGGTGACCACGGCCGGCCGCCGCGGCGGGAACGCCACCGACCGCGCCGCGCCCGCGCCGACGCCCCGGCCGGCCGCCGACCGGTCCGAGGCGCTGGAGGCCCTCAGCGGGCCGCGCGCAGACACGCCGTCCGCCGCTCCCGCCGGATGGCCCGACCGGGACAGGAGCACGGACACCGCATGGTGACACTCCTCAGCGTGACCGAACAGGACGTACGGCCTGATAAACGCGTCACTGCTCACCGTCCGCCATTACGAAATAACGCATTTAGTCGGCTTAGGGACGTAGATCCCCGGGAGTGTTCTCGGGTAACCTCGCTGCCGGTCACCGCCGAAGGCGCGCAGCGGCGCCTGCGGTGCCGCCGCCCAATCGCCGCGAGGCGAACCGGGGACCCAGGTACGTGGGGTGAATCCGCGACAGCGGTAGGGGCCACTTCCGCCCCGAACCCGTCAGCTAACCCGGTCGGCGGTCGACGGAAGGGAAAACTGTGACGGCACCCCTACGCCGCTGGTTGACGCCCGTGGTGGCCGTACTCGCCGCCCTGGCGGTCTTCGCCGGGCCGCTCCCGGCGGCGGCCGCGCCCACCCCGCCCAAGCCCTCCGGGCACGGGGACGACGAGCCCAAGCTGCTCGACGACCTCATCGAGGCCCGCAACCGGTCCTACGTGCAGGCCAAGGCGAAGCTGAAGAAATCGGAAGAACGCCAGCTCGAACTGGCCCTGGAGGTCAACCGGGCGCAGGCCGAGCTGGACGCGCTGGCCCCCCAGGTCAGCCAGATCGCCGCCCAGTCCTACCGCACCGGGCGGATCGGCGCGGTGTCCATGCTGCTGGACACCACCAGCCCCGACTCGTTCGTCAAACGCGCCGCCGCCCTCGACGAGCTCAACCTGGTCAACTCCAAGAAGCTGGCCGAGGTGAACGCGATCAAGGACCGCGCCGAGCAGGCCAAGCTGGCGCTCGACGCCGAGGTCCGCGAGCAGCAGAAGCTCACCAACGAGATGGCGCGCGGCAAGCGTGAGGCGGAGAAGGCGCTCGCGCTGGTCGGCGGCAGGGGGCTGACCAGCGGCAAGGTGGTGGCGACCTCGCCGGTGGCGAAGATGGCGCCGGGTCGTACCGCCGACGGCGACTGGAAGCCCCTGTCCTGCACCGAGAACGACCCCACCACCTCCGGCTGCATCACCGCGCGCACGCTGCACATGTACAAGGAGGTCAAGCGGGCCGGCTTCAACCGGTTCGTCGGCTGTTACCGCTCCGGCGGGCCGTACGAGCATCCGAAGGGTCGGGCCTGCGACTGGTCGCTGCAGAGGAGCGGCTTCTCCCCCTGGCACAACGACGACACCTACATGTACGGCAACAACCTGACCGCGTTCCTGGTCCGCAACGCCGACCGGCTCGGCATCTACTACGTGATCTGGAACCGACAGATCTGGTTCCCGGCGACGGGCTGGAAGTCCTACAGCGGGCCGTCGAACCACACCGACCACGTCCACGTGTCACTGCTCTAGCCGGACCACACGCACACAGAGGGCCGCCCCCGCCGGACGCGGGAGCGGCCCTCTGCCGTCGTGCGGGCCCGCCGCGACGATCTGCCGGCGGGCGAGGTCAGGCGAGCGCGGCGCTGGCCGCCGGCTCCGGCGCGTCGGCCGCACGGGCGGGCACCGAGGCCACCGTCCGCACCTCGCCGGCGGTCAGCCGGTACGACATGCCGACCACCCCGCAGCGGCCGGCGGCCACCTCCGCGGCGAGCACGGCGGAGCGGCCCAGCATCGCCTCGACGGTGTGCGCGATGTGGATGTCGACGATCCGGTCGATGTCGTCCACCCCCTCGGCGGCGGCCCGGCGCAGGCTCGGCACCACGGCGTCCACCACGGCGCACAGGTGCCCGACCGGCTGGGTGCCGGTGGCGTCCGCCGTACGCGCCGCCTGGACGGCCCCGCAGGAGTCGTGCCCGAGCACCACCACCAGCGGCGTGCCCAGGACCGTGACGGCGTACTCCACGCTGCCCAGCACCTCGGGGCCGATGGTGTGCCCGGCGGTGCGGACCACGAAGAGGTCACCGAGGCCACGGTCGAAGATGATCTCGGCGGCGAGCCGGGAGTCGGAACAGCCGACGATCACCGCGAAGGGGTGCTGCCCGTCGGCGACCGCGGCGCGGTGCCCGGCGTCCTGGTTGGGGTGGCGCGGGGCGCCGGTCACGAACCGCCGGTTGCCGGCGTGCAGCTCGGCGAGCGCCTGCTCGGGACTCGCAGGGACGGTGAACGTGGTGCCGGCGTCGGCCGGGGCTCCACCCGTGGTCGACACCGGGAGCGTCCGCTCCGGGCCCGGTTGGGTTCCTGGCGATCCGGGACGACTCATCCCACACCTCGCTCCGCACGTGAACGGCCTGGTCACCCGGGCCGACGCTGGACGCGGGCTGCCACCACCGTCACACGCACTGCAAGATACGTCAAGGTATGCGTGATATGCATTTCATATGTTCGGCGGGCCCGGCGCGACGGCGGTCGGGCCCGCCGTGCGTCCGCCGGCCGCGAGGGCACGCAGCAAAACACGAAGCAGGGGCCATACGATGGCGGACATGGCGACGACAGGGGAGAACGGGAGCACCCGCAACTGGACGTTCCTCACCAACCACGGGCACGTGCTGCTCGCCATCGCCCGCAACCCCACCGCCCGCCTCCGCGACGTCGCCGACGAGGTGGGCGTCACCGAGCGGGCCGCGCAGGCGATCGTCGCCGACCTGGAGGCCGGCGGCTACCTGCACCGCACCCGGGTGGGCCGACGCAACGAGTACACCCTCAACCCCGCCGGGCGGTTCCGGCACCCCGCCGAGGCGGACCGGCAGGTCGGCGCCCTCCTCGCCCTCTTCGCCGACGAGCAGGAGCCGGCCGAGGCCACCGAGCGTCCCTGACGACGGGTCGGGCGGCGGCACGCGCCGTGGGCCCGCGGCGGTAATCTCACCGCGTGCGCGAGAGTTTCCGACCGGGCGGGACCGGGCCGGCCCGCCGAGGCGGGCGCGGTGCCCGCGCGGTCCTCGGTGGAGCGGCGGCGGTCCTGCTCGGCACCGCCGTCGTCGCCCCGTCCCCCGCCGCCGCGGCGGTCCCCCGCTGCGGGCCCCCCGGCGTCGCCGCCCCCGCCGAGACGCCGTGGCCGCTGAAGAGACTCGAACCCTCGTCGGCCTGGCGGATCTCCCGGGGCGCCGGCGTCACGGTGGCGGTCATCGACTCCGGCGTCTCCGCCCTCCATCCCGCCCTGAAGGGTCAGGTCAGGGTGGGCCGGGACTTCAACGGCCTGCCGCAGCAGGAGGGCCGCTGCGACCTGGCCGGGCACGGCACCATCGTCGCCGGCATCATCGCCGGGAAGGAGGGCACCGGCGCGTCGTTCAGCGGCATCGCGCCGCAGGCCAGGATCCTCCCGGTACGCGTCCTGCCGGACACGAGGACCACCGCCGACGAGGGGCTGCCGGGGCAGATCGCCGAGGCGATCCGGTGGTCGGTGCGCAACGGCGCCGACGTGATCAACCTGTCGCTGGTGACCCTGGACCGGCAGGATCTCGCCGACGCCGTCCGCTACGCCCTCGACGAGGGGGTGGTCGTGGTGGCCGCCGCCGGCAACCGCCAGGAGAACCAGCAGGACAGGCCCGCGTTCCCGGCCGCCTACCCCGGGGTGATCGCGGTCGCCGGGGTGGACGAGGAGGGCGGTCACGTCGGCAGCTCGGTGAGCGGGGACTACGTCGACCTCGCGGCACCCGGGCTGAACATCCTCGGCCCGGCCCCCGGGGGCGAGGGCTTCCTCGCCGAGCCGCAGGGCGGCACCAGCTTCGCCGCCGCGTACGTCTCCGGGGTGGCCGCGCTGGTCCGGGCCGCCCACCCCGACCTCGGCCCGGAGCAGGTCGCCGACCGGCTGATCCGGACGGCCGACAGCCCGCCCGAGGGGAAGAACGCCGAGGTCGGCCACGGGGTGGTGAATCCGTACCGCGCGGTGGCGACCGTGCTCGGCACCCGTACCGACCCGCCGGCCGGCGCGATGCCCGCACCGCCCTCCACCGAGGATCCGCTCGCCTGGCAGGGCACCGTCGCGGTCTGGGCCGCCGCCGTCGGCGCGCTCGTCGCCGGGCTGCTGCTCTCCGTCAAGCCGATCCTGGTCCGCGGGCGACGCCGGGGCTGGCGCCCGGGCCGCCGCCCGTCCGCAACGGACGCCACGACCGGCTGACGCCCCTCTCCGGTCGGTCTCCCGGGGAAGCGTCGAGCGCCGCCCACCGGTGCGGTGGACGGCGCTCGGTACGACTTCGTCAGCGCAGGATGCCCGGCGTACCGCCGCCGTCCGCGCCCCAGACGTCCTCGTCCTCCTCCAGCCAGGTGTTGCGAGGGGCCTCCTCCTCGCCGTAGCCGGCACCCATGCCGGCCATGCCACCGACGCCCCGTGCGCCCGCGCCGACGCCCTTGGCGCCCGCGCCGGCGACACCCGCGCGCCCGCCGCCACGGCCGGCCCCACCGGCCGCGCCGCCCATCATCGGCGCCATGCCGCCCGCACCGAGCTTGCCGCCGGCACCGAGCTTGCCGCCAGCGCCCCGGCCGCCACCGCGGTTGGCGCCGGCCGCGCCGCCGCCCATCATCGGCCCCATGTTGGGGCTCACCGGCCGGCCGAGCGAGCCGCCGCCCGGGATGACGCCTCCGCCGCCGAGCCCGCCGCCACCGGAGCCCAGGCCGCCACCGCCGCCGAGCCCGGAGGTGCCGGGCAGGCCGCCGCCACCGCCGCCGCCGAGCGCGGGAACCGTCGGGGCGCCGGCACCGGCCAGACCGCTGCCGTAGTCGTCGGCGAGGCTGCCGGTGCTCGGGTCGTAACCGCCGCTCGGGTCGTAGCCACCGCTCGGGTCGTAGCCGCCACCGGTCAGGCCGGGGTGCGCGGTGGAGCCGATCCCGGTGGTCCCGGTCTCGGGCACGCCGGCCCCGCTGAGCGACGGCATGCCACCGCCCGGCATGCCACCGGTCGAGGGCATGCCGCCCATGCTGGGCGCGCCGCCGGCGCTACCGGCCCCGGGGCCGGCGCCGAGGTCGGGGGTCTGCACGTCCGGCGACTGGGTGGTGCCCGGCGTGGTCTGGCCGGGCGTGCCCGAGTCGATCGTCACGTACTCGCCGCTGACCTGGTTGTAGACCTTGGCCGCCTCGTCGGACTTGTCGTTGAGCCAGTCGGCGAGCGAGGTGAGCGGGTCGAGCAGGCCCAGGAAGTCGGGCTTGACCTTCATCTCGAAGAGGCCCGTGTCGATCACGATGCGGCCGTTGCGCGCCTCGAGCACGTCGTTGACGCAGCTCGCGGGGATGGGGAACTCGGCCTGCGCGGCGCTCAGCTTGTCGGCTGCGGTCTTCAACGACTGGACGATGCCGTTGTGCTTCTCGGCGTCGTCGACGACCCGGCCCGTGTCCGTGGCGATCTGCTTGATGTGGGTCTTGAAGGACTCGTACGCCGGGCCCTTCCACACCTCACCGAGATCGGCGACGTTCGTCTCCAGGCTCTCCTTGACGGAGTTCAGGTTCTTCAGCAGCTGCTCCCAGCCCAGGGCGGCGCTGGTGACGTCGCCCGGCCTGCCCGCGACGACGATCTGCTGGCACATCTCTTCCCAGCTCGGCATCCTGTCACCCTCCCGATCAGCCGTTGGATCCGTTGGTGGCGGCTTGGCTGAAGGCGCGCTCCATCTCGGCGGCGGACATGGCGTTCGCCTTCTCCGCCGTCTCGTAGTTCTCCTTGACCTCGCGCAGCGCGTTGGCGGCCTGGTAGAGGTCCTCGGCGAGCTTGCGGACGCTCTGCTGCGTGGTGGTGAAGAGGCTGCCGTGCTTGCGGGCCAGGTCGCCCGCCCGGTCGAAGGCGCCGAGCGGGCTCGTCGCCCCGCCGCCGACGCCGTTCAGGCCGCCCGACGCCGCCGCGCCGCCCATCTTGTCCTGGATCTCGACCATCGTGTACGACTGCTTGTTGAGAAACGAGGCGTGCGACTCCAACCACTCGATGGCGCTGTCCAGGCTGGACGCGTCCCACTCCGTGTTGTCGCCGCTCTCGCCCGCCCCCGGCACCAGGCCGGAGGGGGCCTGCGCCCGGTTGACGTTGTCCATCGTGATGCCGCTGACGTGCACGGTGGGTGCCAGCGGGGTGATGGGCATGTATGGAGTGTCCACCCGGATCTCCTCCGGCTGGTCCGTCCTGTCGTCCGTCATCGGTTCCTCCCCGTCGCCGACTGACAATGTGGCTTACTGCTGGTGTCCGCCGGGGGCCGGCGGGGGTGGTGCCGTCGGCGCGGCGCCGGGCGGCTGCCAGGCACCGGCCTGGGGTGCCGGCGGCGCACCGTACGGGTGGGTCCCGCCGGTGGGCGTCGGGCCGTACCCGGGCGGGGGTCCCGCCTGGGGCGGTGCGGGCGTGCCCGGTGCCCCGCCGGGTGGCGGATATCCGGGCGCGCCGAACTGCGGGTTACCGTGCGTCCCGCCCGGTGCGCCGCCGGCTGGCGGGTGGCCGGGGGGCGGCGGGTAACCGGGCGGACCGGCCTGCGGGCCGCCGGCCGGTGGATAGCCCGGCGGCGGGTACCCGGGCGGGCCGCCGGGCGGCGGGTACCCGGGCGGGCCGGGCCGGGCAGCGGTCGCCTTCCGTCGGGACCGACGCACCAGCACGATCACGAGGATCAGCAACGCGACGGGCACGAGCAGGCAGAGCGCCCCCCGGACCAGCGCGCCGGTGTCCTTCTTCATGCTGATCGACACCGCCGGACCGTCGTCCTTCCGCGGCTCCGCCGCGCCCGCGGACGGGGCGGCGCCGTTCCCGGCACCGGCGAGCAACGGGTGCGCGTCCACCGCCGGCACCGAGCGGGTCAGCGCGGCGAGCGGGTCGATCGCGCCGAAGCCGTACTGACTGTCGCGGCCGGCCGGGCCCTGGTCCCGGGCGGTGCGGATCAGCCGGTTCGCCACGTTGGCCGCGTCGAGGTCCGGGTACTTCGCGCGGACCAGCGCCGCCACCCCGGAGGTGATGGCGGCGGCGTCGCTCGTGCCGCTGGCGATGCCGTAGCCGTTGGACGACACCGACGCGGACCGGGGAGAGATGATCTCCTGCATCGGCGCGGCGAGCACGGCCTCCCGGCCGGTGGCGCTCTGCGCGAAGAACTCGCCGTTCTTCGCCAGCCCGGTCACCGCGATGACGCCGGGGATGTTCGCGGGGCTGGTGACGACGCGGTCGTTCTGCAGCCGGTTGCCGGCCGAGGCGATCAGCACGACGTCCTTGTCCAGGGCGTAGCGGACGGCGGCGATCTCGTCGGGGGTCGCCGCCGTGCCCGTCCCGACGGACATGTTGATCACGTCGGCGCCGGCGTCGGCCGCCCAGCGGATGCCCGCCGAGAGGTCTGCCGAGTCGAAGGAGTCGCCCATCGCGACGGGCAGGATCTTCGCCTCCGGGGCGATGCCCAGGTGCCGCATCGCGCCACCGCCCCGGGACGCGATGATCCCGGCCATCGACGAACCGTGGGCCTTCCTGGTGTCGTCGTCGCGGCGGCCGTCGGCCGCCGTCCCGGAACCGATGCCCTTGCCCGGCAGGACCTGACCGCGCAGATCCGGCAGGTCGGGGTTGACCCCGGTGTCGATGACCGCGACGGTGACGCCCTTGCCCTTGGTGAGCTTGTGGGCCTGCGGGATCTTCAGGGTGTCGAGGTACCACTGGAGGCCGCGCACCGTGTCGGCGCGTGCCGGGGCCGGCGCGGCCAGTGGACCGGAACCGGCGCCGACGAACAACGCCAGCGCCGCGACGGCCAGCCGGAGCTTGGGCCGCGAAGCCTTTCCCGCACGCATGATTCTCCCAGGACCTATCGACGCACAACGCGACGCGGCTCCGGCCCGGTCGAACCGGACCGGAGCCGCGTCGGCGATTGTGTCAGTTCCACGCCTTGGCGTTGCTCATCTCGGTGCTGACGTAGTTCTCGCGGGCGATGCCCACGGCGCCACCGATGTCGTTCAGGATCTTGTTGATGTCCCGGACGGCGGCGTCCCACTGCGCCTGGTGCTGCTCGTACGCGGCACGGTCCTCACCGTCCCACTGGAGCTTCGACAGCATCGAACGCAGCGTGTCCAGCTTCTCGTCGATGGTCCGCGAGATGGCCATCATCTGCTGGTTGCTGCTCTCGAGGACCGCGTAGTCAACCTTGATGCTCATGAGTTCCTCCCCTGCTCGTCTCGGCGGATCACGGGTTGAGTGCAGAGTGGAACTTGTCCAGCATCTGCTGCTGCTCTTCGTCGTTGACCTGGTGCGTCGTACCCGACTTGTCGAGCAGGTCGGCGATGTTGTCCATCGCCGTCAGCAGCTTGCCCGTGTCCTCGTTCCAGCGCTGCATGAGCGACTGGAAGCCGGTGGACGCCTGCCCCTTCCAGGCGATGGCCAGGTCGTCGACCACGTTCCACAGCTTCTTCAGCTCGCCGTCGACCTCGCTGCGCGTGGAGCGCACGTCACCCGCGGCGGTATGCAGAGTCGCTGCTTCGACCTCGAACGCCATGCTTCACACCCTTCCGTCTTCTTGTGGCGGCGCAGTCGCCGCGTCCTCCCCCGCCGCAAGGCAATCACCCCACCGACGGACACTCAGTCAAGACCGTAGCGGACGGTGTCCACCACGCGCAGCCCTGCCCCGCGCGGTGCGCGGACGCCCGCCGGAGAACCCGTCCGACTAGGAGGAACGGGAGTACGAGCGGACGTGCATCACCAGGCCGACCACGAAGAGGAGGGCGAGCATCGATACGAGCACCCACTGCACCGCGTCGTCGGCGAGGGTGCCGAGGGCCAGCGCGAACGCCGCCACCCCACTGAGCAGGACGAGTTCCATCGCCCTGCGGGCCACCCGCGACCGGGCGAGCTGCGCGACCACCCCCAGGACGATGAAGACCGGGACGGTCGCCAGCGCGTACCCGAACAACGTGCTCTGCCACACGGTGCCACCCAACCTCTCGGCCCGGTCGCTCAGGCCCGGTAGAAGCCCGAATCCTGCACCCAGTCGATCTGGATGTCCTGGATGTCGGGGTCGGCGTCGCCGGTCGCCCAGCCCGGACGGGAGTCCGAGACGAAGTTGTACTGGCTGTTACCGCGGAACGCCGACGCCACCGTGGAGAACAGCGCGCCGATGTCCGTGAAGATGAGCCCGAGGATCGCGGCGGTGGCGGTGAGGCCGGCCACCCCGATCGCCTGCGCCAGCGGCGCGGTCGCCGGGAACGCCTGGAGGGCCACGGCCGCGATGACCGCGATGAGGATCGGCACCAACGCGCCGACCAGGGCGTCGATCGAGGCGTTGAAGTGGTCGCGGACGGCGGTCAGCGCTTCCTTGTTGGCGTTGAGCGCCTCCGCGAGCGCCCCGATCTCGGCGTTCAGCTTCTGCACGAAGGCGTCGAACGCGTCCCGGTCCTCGAAGTCCCACTCGTCGCTGGAGGGGATCACGCTCTCCATTGCCGCGCCGAACTGGTCGCCGCCCAGGAAGCGGGCCGCGTCGCCCCACTCCTTGATGGACTGGTTGACCTCGTCGTTGTCGAACGTCTCGAGGTGGATGATGGCGGCGGTCAGGAACGCGGCGCCGACCAGCCACACCCAGTTGGCCCGGGCCGCCCCGGCCAGCGAGCGGACCGGCGCGGTCTGCGCGGCGACGCTGTGCGTCCCCACCACCGAGCCCGAGGAATTCGCGATCAGGATCTCCGGCATCGAGCCCTCCCTGCGTCCGGCACCCGCGAGGTCACTTGACCACCCAGGGCTGGTCCGACTTCTCCCAGTTGAGCGCGCTCTGTTCGAGGTTGGCGGCGGCCCTCTCCAGGTGCTCGACGCCGGTGCGCAGGTTGTCGAGGTGACCGTCGACGGCATCGTTGTGCGCGCTGACGGCGGACAGGCCGAGCAGCGTCATGGACATGCCCGACAGCTTGACGCCCTCCAGCGCCCGCTGCGCGTTGCGCAGGTAGGCCATCGGGCCGTCGGCGGCCGCGAGCTTCTGCCCGGCCTTGCGGATGGCGTCGACGTCGACGACGTTGGCCACTGGACCCTCTCCTCTCGTCAGCCGCGCAGCCGGCGCAGCGGGTCGTTGAGATCCACCCCGAACTGCTGGAACCACTCCTCCGGGGTGACCTTGCCCGCCTCGGCCCGCCGGACCAGGTCGGCACCGCCGAGCATCTCCTCCAGCAGCTCGCGCTGCCGCTCCGCGTGCGCGTCGTAGGCGGCGTCGATGGCGGCCTGGAGCGACTCGGCCAGGCTGAAGCTGTCCAGCCGCATCGCCCGGGCGTCGATCTGGACGTCGCCGACCTTCATGTCGCCGTCGACGGTGACCTGGACCAGGCCGTCCGGGCTCTCCCCGACGACCCGCAGCTCGGCGCGCTGCCGCTGGAAGTCCGCGAGCCGGCGCTGCTGCTCCTGCGCCTGGCGCAGGATGCCCTCGAGTCCGGCCCCGCCCATGCCGCCGGGCGTCCACGATGTGCTCAAAACGGTCCTCTCGTCGGCTGCGACGCTCGTGCCGCAGGTTACCGGATGCCGTCACACCGGGGCGGTCCCGCCGACCGCCGCCTCGGCGGGGGGGGGGGGGACCCTCAGGCCGGCTCCGACCAGGCGGTCTGGATGAGCTGCTGGCCGTCGCGGCGGCGCACCAGCGTGCCCCGGCCGGGCGGTTGCGGGCTCGGCCGCAGCGTGCCGAAGACCGCGCCCTCCTCCCGGTTGCCGGACATCAGCAGGCCGGGCTGGTCCAGCTCGCGCAGGCGTTGCAGGACCGGCTCGTAGAGCGCCCGGGCCACGCCACCCACCCGCCGGGTGACGATCAGGTGCAGGCCGATGTCGCGGGCCTGGGGCAGCAGCTCGTGCAGGGCGCTGAGCGGGTTGTTCCCGCCCGAGGCGACCAGGTCGTAGTCGTCGACCAGGATGTAGAGGTCCGGCCCCTTCCACCAGCTGCGGTCGCGCAACTGCGCGGTGGTGACGTCCGGACCGGGCAGCCGGTTGGACAGCGCGCTGCGGATCGAGGCGAGCCCCTGTGCGAACACCTGGTTCGACGGCGCGTAGTCGAGCAGGTGGTCCCCCTCGACCGCACCGAGCAGACCGCGCCGGTAGTCGGCGATGACCAGCCGGGCCTGCGCCGGGGTGTACCGCTCCGTGATGCCCCGCGCGATCAGCCGCAGCAGGTTGGTCTTGCCGCACTCGGCGTCGCCGAAGACCGTCAGGTGCGGCTCGTTGACGAGATCGAGGTAGACCGGGGCCAGCGCCGACTCGTTGACGCCGATCGGCAGGCCCGGCGCCGACCGGTCGACGACCCGGGCCAGCTCGCTGAGGGGCAGCCTACGCGGCAGCAGTCGTACCTTCGGCGCCGGCTGGCCCTTCCATGCCTCCGCGACGTGCCGGGACAGGGCGATGGACGCCTCGGTCAGGTCGTCGATGTCGCGCCGGCCGTCGATCCGGGAGATGGCGGTCAGGAAGTGCAGCTTGTCGCGGGTCAGGCCGCGGCCGGGCGAGCCGGTCGGGACGTTCGCCGCCGCCCGCCGGTCGATCTCCGACTCGTTGGCGTCACCGAGACGCAGCTCCAGCTTCGTGCCGAGCAGGTCCCGCATGTTGATCCGGATCTCCGCCCACCGCACGGCGGTCAGCACCACGTGCACGCCGAAGCCCAGGCCACGGTTGGCCAGGGTGGTGATCGTCTGCTCCAGCTCCTCGTACTCCTGGCGCAGCGTGTTCCAGCCGTCGACGACGAGGAAGACGTCGCCGAACGGGTCGTCGGCGAACTCCCCGGCCGCCCGGCGCCGGCGGTAGCTGGCCACCGAGTCGATGCCGTGCTGGGCGAACCGGTTCTCCCGCTCGTCCAGGACGGCCACCACCTCGGCCACCGTACGGCGCACCGCCTCGGTGTCCCGCCGCCCGGCCACGCCGGCCGTGTGCGGCAGCCCGTCCAGGCTGCGCAGCGCGCCACCACCGAAGTCCAGGCAGAAGAACTGCACCTCGCGCGGGGTGTGGGTGAGCGCGAGCGAGGCGAGCATGGAGCGCAGCATCGTGCTCTTGCCGCTGAGCGAGGCGCCGACGATCACCACGTTGCCGCCCGCGCCGGCCAGGTCCACGAGCATCGGGTCACGGCGCTGCTCGTACGGCCGGTCCACGATGCCGACCGGAGCGGCCAGCCGACCGCGGCCACCCCACGAGGCGGTGCAGAGGCCGTACCTCGGGTCGACGCTCAGCGGCGGCAGCAGCTCGCCCAGGCCCGGCGGCTCCGCCAGCGGCGGCAGCCAGACCTGGTGCGCCGGGCGGCCCCGCCCCTTCAGCCGGTCGATGAGCACGTCCAGCATCGCCACGACCTTGCCGTCGGCGGGCTGCTCCGGCTCGGGCGCGTCCGGCACCGGCAGGGTCGGGTTCTGCACCGGTACGAAGTCCACCCCGTACCGGACGATCCGGCGCTGCACCAGCGCCCGCGACGACGCGGCGGCCTGCCCCGGGGCCCGGTACGGCCCGGACACGTACGCGGCCCGGAACCGCAGCATGGTGCTGGTGTCGGTCTTCAGGTAGCCGTGGCCGGGGGCGTTGGGCAGCTCGTACGCGTCCGGCACGCCGAGCACGATCCGGCTCTCCACCGCCGAGAAGGTACGCAGACCGATCCGGTACGACAGGTGGGTGTCCAGGCCGCGCAGCTTGCCCTCCTCCAGCCGCTGGCTGGCCAGCAGCAGGTGCACGCCGAGCGACCGGCCCAGCCGGCCGATCATCACGAAGAGGTCGATGAAGTCGGGCTTCGCGGCGAGCAGCTCGCTGAACTCGTCACAGATGATGAGCAGGCTGGGCATCGGGTCCAGCGGCTCGCCGGCCGCCCGGGCCTTCTCGTAGTCGTAGCGGGAGACGTAGTTGCCGGCGGCCCGCAGCACCTCCTGGCGGCGGGTCATCTCACCGGCCAGCGCGTCCTTCATGCGGTCGACCAGCGGCAGCTCGTCGGCCAGGTTGGTGATCACCGCGCTGGTGTGCGGCAGCGCGTCCAGCGAGGCGAAGGTGGCGCCGCCCTTGAAGTCGACCAGGACGAAGTTGAGCTCCTCGGAGGAGTGCGTCACCGCCAGCGCCCCGACGATCGTGCGCAGCAGCTCGCTCTTGCCGGAACCGGTCGCGCCGATGATCAGGCCGTGCGGGCCCATGCCCTCGTGCGCGGACTCCTTGAAGTCCAGCTCGACCACGTTGCCGTCCGGCCCGACGCCGAGCGGGATGCGCAGCCGGTCGCGGTGGCTGCGCGGGCGCCAGGTCTGCTGCACGTCGACCGCGGCGGCGTCGCCGACGCCGAGCAGGTCCGGCAGCTCCATGCTCTTGGCCAGCGGCTCCTCCGACGTGGTCTGCTGCTGCGACAGCCGGTACGGGGCGATCTGCCGGGCCAGCCCCTCGGCGGCGGCCTCGGTGAGCCGGTCCGGCCGGCCGAGCCGGGACGAGGAGGTGCCGCGGACCAGTTCGAGGGAGCTGCCGTCGCCCACGTCGAGGCAGAGCAGCCAGCGGCCGGCGTCCCGGGGCACGGTGCCGGAGAGGTCGATGACGGTCGCGCCGAGCAGCCCCGGCCCCATGAGCTGGCAGGCGGCCGAGACCTCACCGCCGTCGATGACCACCACGAGGTGCGCCGCGGTGGTCAGCGGCTTCGCCTCCGGCGCGAACCGGGGCCGGCCGGCCAGCTCGCCGGCGAGCGCCTCCTCGGCCTCGGCGAGGCTCGCGAAGACCATCCGGCGGGCGCCCGCCGCGTCGCTCCGGGCGCTGTGGTGGTTGTGCGGCAGCCACTTCACCCAGTCCCAGGACGGCTGCCGGTCGGGCGCGGCGACGATCGCGACGACCATGTCGTCCGGGGCGTGGAAGGTGGCGAGCTGGCCGAGCGCGGCCCGCGTCAGGTCGAGCACCGGCTCCCGGTCGCCGCGCAGCACCACCCGGCTGAACGCCCGCACGGAGAGCGCGGTCGGCAGGTCCGGCACGCTCGAGTGGGCGCGGACGAAGCGACGCAGCGCGATGGCGCTCATCGGCTCCAGGTCCTCGACCGGCTTGGTCTCCGGTGGGACGATCTCGACGGCCAGGCGCTGCGGACCGGTGGCGATCCGGGTCTCGCCGAAGTCGTCCTCGGTGATCCGCCGCTCCCACAGCCGCCGGGAGGCGGCGATCGACCAGAGCGCGTCCGGCTCCGGGTGCCGCCAGGCCATCGCCGCCCGCTGCTGCTCGGCGGCGCGCCGGGTGCGCTTGCGCATCTGGGCGAGGTAGCGCATGTAGTCGCGCCGGTCGGCGTTGAGTTCGGCCTTGTCGTTGTTGCCGTTGCTCAGCGACCCGATCGCCATGCCCAGCATCGAGACGCCGAAGAGGCCGCCGGCGATGTAGGTCATCGTGCCGCCGCCCCGGCCGGCGTAGAGGAACGCCATGGCGCCCACGCCGCAGACCATCGGCAGGATCATCAGCAGCTGCCCCATCCCGCGCGGGGTGGGCTCGGGCAGCTCCGGAGGCGACTCCAGCAGCACCTCGCCTCGCGGCAGCGCAGGCCCCGGCTGACGCGGGAGCCGGCGGAACACCACCGTGCTCACGGCTGTCTCCTCCCCAGAAGCGGCCCTGATGAAGTTCGGCGAGCGACCGGAGTCGTCGGGTGGGCATCGTACGTGCCCGCCATCGTAGGTAATCTCCCGTGGGCGTCAGGAACCCGTGCGTCGGCGTCTCCGGCCAGGGGTGATCGTAGAGAGCGCGAGGAGGCCACTGTGGCGACGAAGACGGCGACCGGCGGCCTGAGCCGGATCACCATCGTGGCGCCCCGCACCCGGATGGACCTCGCGCTGCCCTCGGACGTACCGCTGGCCGACCTGCTGCCGACCCTGCTCCGTTACGCGGGTGAGGACCTGGCCGACGAGGGGGTGCGGCACGGCGGCTGGAGCCTGGCCCGGCTGGGCGGCCAGCCGCTGGACGGCGGCCGGACCGCCACGCAGCTCGGCATCCGCGACGGCGAGGTGCTCTACTTCAACCCCCGGTCCGCCACCGCGCCGGAGATCGTCTTCGACGACGTGGTCGACGCCGTCGCCACCGCCACCAACCAGCGCCCGGGTGCCTGGCAGGTCGGCACCACCCGGTCCTTCGCGGTGCTCTTCGCCGCCGCGGCGCTCGGCGCCGGCGCGGTGGCGGCGCTGTTCACCGGGCCGCCGCACCTGCTGGGCGCGCTGTCCGCGCTGGTGGTCGCGGTCGCCCTGGTGGTCGCCGCGGCCGTGTTGTCCCGGGCCGCCGCCGACAGCGCGACCGGGTCGGTGCTGGGGGTCGTCGGCCTGGCGTACGCGGGGGTCGGCGGCCTGCTGCTGCTCGCCGGCGACCGCCCGCTGACGGAGCTGGCCGCCCCGCACGTGCTCCTCGGCGCCACGGCGGTGGTGCTCTGCGCGGCGGTGGCCGCGCTGGCCGTCGGCGACCGGCTGCCGCTCTTCTTCGGCGCGGTCGCGGTCGGCGCCGTCACCGGCCTCGGCGCGGTGGTCAGCCTGGCCTTCGACACCGACGCGCCGGCAGCCGCCGCGGTGGTGGCCGCGATCGCGTTCGGCGCGGTGCCGGCGCTGCCGATGGCGGCGTACCGGCTGGCCCGGCTGCCGGTGCCGTCCATCCCGACCGGGCCCGACGACCTCAAGACCGACACCGAGTCGGTGGACGGCCGGCAGGTCCTCCAGCTCAGCGAGCGGGCCGACGAGTTCCTGACCGGCCTGCTCTGGACGGTGTCGCTGCTGGTGCTCGGCGCCCAGGTCGTGCTCGCGCTGCACGGCAGCCTGCCGGCGGTGCTGCTCTGCCTCGTGCTGGCCCTGCTGTCGCTGCTGCGGGCCCGGCCGTTCCTGGGCCGCGCCCAGCGCACCCCGGTGCTGTTCGCCGGCACCGCCGGGCTCGGCCTGACCGCCGCCGCCACGTTCGGCAACGGCTCCACGGCGGTACGCCTCGGCGTGATCCTCGGCGGCCTGGTGCTCGCGGCCGTGGTGAGCCTGATCTACGGGCTCACCGTGGCCGGCAAGCGGATCTCCCCGGTCTGGGGCCGGCTGCTCGACATCGTGGAGATCATGCTGATCATCGCGCTGGTCCCGCTGGCCGTCTGGGTCGTCGGCCTCTACGGCTGGATCGTCAACCTCCGCCCCTGAGCGGCTCTTTCGTCCCCGCTCTCAGTCGGTCGGGTGCAGGGTCGTGACGATGGTGGCCACCGGGGCGGTGGCGTAGACGCCGGGACCGTGCTGGCCGTCCACCGGGCGGGCCGGGGCGCCGGACCGGCGGGCCACCTCCCGCACCGCCTTGACCAGCGCCTCCACGTGGTCGTCGAGCGCCGCCACGCGGAGCATCGGCGGGGCGACGCGCCCGCCCGGCAGCACCGCGACGGCCAGGGTGTGCGAGGGGGCGGACGTCGCCGTCACCGCGTCCACCAGCGGGCCGAACGGCGCGTCGGCCCGGGGCCGCAGGACCAGGCAACGCTGGGTCCAGCCGCCGCCGCGCAGTCCCGTCCAGGTCTCCGCCGGCGGCGCCGGCGCCAGGTCCAGCCCGGCCGCGGAGACCACCGCCGCGCGCAGCTCGTCGCGGCTGAGGGGGCGGTGGGCGAGCCCGGCCGCGGTCAGCGCCTTGCCCAGCCGGCCGATGCCGGCGGAGAGCGTGCGGTGCACGCCGGGCATGCCCCCGCCCCGGCTGACGGTCTCGACGCGGGCGTCCCGTACGGAGAGCCGCAGCGCCAGCCAGACCGTCCGGTGGGCCGCGGGCGGCGCTCCCGGCGCCGGGTACCAGACCAGGGTGTGCGAGACGACCTGGGCGCGGGTGACCGGGCCGGTGAAGTCGGCGAGCACCCGCAGTGCCCGGTCCATCACCGACGCCTCGACCGAACCGGCGGGAGCCCCGGCGTGGCCCTGCAACGCCACGGCCGCGAACCAGCCCTGCGCGTCCTGCCCGATGCCGAGGCGGGTGCCGCGGTCCGTGAGCTCGGTCACTGTCAGCTCCGGGGCCAGGGGTGCCAGCCTGGGGTCGGTCCCGCCGCCGGCCGCCACGGTGCTCCTGGCCGCCTCCCGGCGCCGCCGCAGCCGCCGGCGCAGCAGCAGGTCCTCGTACCACCAGCGGCCACCCCGCCGGGCGAAGACCGCGCCCACCACCGCCAGCGACAGCACCCCGACGACGGCGGCGAGCCAGACCGGCCCGCCCAGCGCCGCCCAGACGGCCAGGGCGCAGAGTTCCAGCACCACGAGCTGCCCCACGGCCACGGGCCCGATCCGACCACGGTCGCGCCGGTCGGCCGGGACGACCGGCCGCTGGGCGACGCCGGACGGCTGCGGTGCCGGACGACCGGGTGGCGCCTGAACCTGCGTCATCGCTGACAGTCCTTTCTGGACGGCGGAGCGTCCGCCGGATCGGGTCGGGCGCTGGTCCCGGTGACCCGTCGACGGCCCCTTATCGTAGGGAAGCCCGCGACACCGACTCGGACCTGCTCGTCGCGGACCCACCCCCCGCCGGAGGTAAGTCATGCGGACCCGCCGCGATCAGGTGCAGGCGTACCGCTTCGTCACCCGCCGGATCGTCTCGGCGCTGCTGTCGGGCGACCCGGAGACCAGCAACCTGCCGATGCGGCGGCTCGGCATGGCGGTCTTCGGCAGCGTCATCGCCGCGGCCGTGGTGCTCGGTGGCGTCGGCGCGTACGGGCAGTTCACCGGCAACACGGCGCCGCTGGAGCCGAACACCCTGGTGATCGAGCGGGAGACCGGGGCGACGTACGTCTTCGTTGACGGGCAGCTGCACCCCACCCTCAACTACGCCTCGGCCCGACTGATCATCAACGAGCCGGCCCCGCAGGTGCGCACGATGTCCCAGGCGTCGATCCGGGACCGGCCCCGGGGCCGTACGGTCGGCATCGTCGGCGCCCCCGACGCGCTGCCGGACCGGAAGTCGCTGACGGGCCTGCCCTGGTCCGTCTGCGACGTACCGGACCCGGCCGATCCCCGCCGTTCCGGCACCCGGGTGGTGATCGACCGACCGCTGCCCGGTGGCGCGCCGCTCGGCGACCGGGCCGTGCTGGTGGAGGCCGACGGCCAGCGGCACCTGCTCACCGGCGACACGCGGTTGCAGGTGACGGGCGGCGACTCCGCGCTCGCCGCGCTGCGGATGGCCAACGCGCCCCGCCTGCCCGTGGGGCAGCAGTTGCTCAACGCCGTGCCCGCCGGGCCGGTCCTGCGCAAGCCGGCGATCGCCGGCGAGGACGAGGCCAGCACGCTCACCGAGCGCCCGGCCAAGGTCGGTCAGGTCTTCCGGGCGGCGGGCCAGCACTACGTGCTCACCCGGGAGGGCCTCTCCGCGATCGGCGAGATCAGCGCGCTGCTGCTGCTGCGCGACGGCGGCCAGGTCACCGACATCACCCCGGCGCAGGCCGGCAAGCTGCTGACCGACCAGCGGGCGGAGGAGGCCGGGATGCCGCAGGCCCTGCCCGCGCTGCACCCGGTCACCGCGGGGCGGACGGCGGTCTGTGCGACCTACCGGGCGGGTGCCGACGGCGGGCCGCCCACCACCACGCTGGAGGTCTTCGACCGCGTGCCGGCGGAGCTGGCCGCGCCCGGCGGGGTGCCCGTGCGGCAGAGCGCGCGCGACGGCGTACGTACCGCCGAGGGCGTGCTGCTGCCCGGCGGCAAGGGCGTGCTCGTGCAGGCCACGCCCGGATCCGGCGAGAGCGGCACGGCCGCCCCCGGCGCGACCGTGCACCTGATCAGCGCCCAGGGCGTCCGCTACCCGCTCGGCGTCGGCGCCATGTCGGCGCTGGGCTACGAGGGGGTCACCCCGCTGGCCGTACCCGCGTCGCTGCTGGCCCTGGTGCCCATGGGGCCGACGCTCTCGCGCGACGACGCGCTCGCCCACTTCGCGCCCGGCCCCGCGCCGTCGGCCCCGGCGGGCGGCCCGGCGAAGCCGACGGGCAGCCCCACCCCGGAGAGGTCCGGCGCGTCGGCGACGCCCTCCGACGAGCCCGATGCCGGGTCGCCGGCCTCGTCCGGCGCGTCGTCGCCGAGCCCGGAGACGGACGGCTGAGCCCGCACCCGGTGGATCGACACCGGTGGCGGGTCGCCCGAGTCGCACCCGTCGACTAACCTGAGCCCTGCCAACGGTTATCGACGATGACGTACGGGGATGCTGCCATGACCGGGCGCACGACAGTCGACCTGCTGTCCCTGGAAGACTTCCACCAGAAGTTGGCCCACCGGCTGACCGAGGCGGAGAAGGCGTTGCGGAAGCTGAGCACCGAGATGCAGTGCCGGCCCCCGGCGCTGGGCTCGTTCGCCGACGCCACCGAGAACTCCCGCCGCTACTCCGACATCCACCAGTCCTACGTGGACCAGGTCGACCGGCTTCGTGCGGCGGTGAAGGCGGCGCAGAGCGCCACCGCGACGATCCTGGCCAACTACCGCACCGCCGAGGAGCGCAACGCGGCCAACTCCGCCGACATCGCCGCCGCGCTGAACGGGGTGGACGACGCGTTGAAGCGGAAGGAGGATCCGCGTGTCTGAGTACACCCAGCGCTACCAGCACGTCAGCCACCAGCAGCTCTACGACGGCGTGATGGCCGGCCAGCCCGGCCAGATCGACGGCGTCGCCGCGCAGTGGACGGCGCTCAAGGGCATGCTCGACGGGCTGTCCCGCGAGCTCAGCGGCGACCTCGACAAGCTCGCCAACACCTGGACGGGCTCGGCCTCGCAGGAGTTCCAGCGGCGGTTGACGCTCGTCACCGACTACGCCGACAAGCTCGGCGAGGGCATGGCGGACGTGAGCCGGGGCCTGACCCTGATGGCCGGCGAGCTGCGCACCGCCCGCGAGCAGGCGGAGAGCCCGGCCGAGACCGACGACCACGACCAGGCGCTCTCCGGCGCGGCCAAGGGCGCCGTGTTCGGCGTGCCGGGCATCGTGGTCGGCGGGCTGCTGGGTCACCAGCAGGACAAGGCCGAGAAGGAGAAGGCGCACCAGCGCATGGTCAACGTGGTGGCCGAGCTGGCCGCCGGCTACGACCTCTCCGCCTACGGCCGGCTCGTCCCGCCGCCGCCACCGCACCCGGACACGCCCGGCACGACCAGCCGCGATTCCTCGACGACCCCGCGCAGCGGCCCGGGCGCCAACACGCCGACGGCCGCGCCGAAGACCTCCGGCCTCGCCGGGCAACCGGGCGGCGCCACCGTCGCGGCCCCCGACCGGCCGGGTTCCGGACCGGGCGGCGGCGGAACCGGGACGCTCGTCCCGGGTGCCGTCGGCGGCGGACACCCGGGCGGCGGCGGCATCGGGGGCACGGTCGACGGCGCTCCCGGCGGCGTCACGACCGGCACCTCCCTCGCCGGTGCCACGGTGCTGACCGGCACCACCCCCACGACGGGTCCCGTCGGGCTGGGCGGCACCTCGACGGCCTCGGCCGGCACCGGGGCGGGCCTCCAGTTCGGTCCCCAGGGCGGCGTGCTCGGCACCGGAGCCCTCGCGGCGAGCGGTAACGCACCGGCCACGGCGGTCCGGTCCGCCGGCGGCACTCCGGTGGCGGACAACCGGTCCGCGACCGGGATGGGCCGGCGCTTCGACAACGGGGCACGACAGGGCGCCGCCGGTGACCGGGCGGTCAGCGGGACGGGGCGCGCGGGCGGCGCACGCGCCGGGGCGAACCGCCCCGGCGTCCTGGGCGGCGTTCAGGGCGCGCACGACGACGACACCGACGGCCGGCTGACCTGGCTGACGGAGGACGACATGGTCTGGGGGGACGGCGCCGCCGCCGCTCCGCCCGTGCTCGGCACCGACAGCTGACCGCACCAGCACGACGACGGCCCACCCGGCGGGCGTACCACCGGGTGGGCCGTCGCACGTCCGGCATCGGTCCCGGCGGGCGCGGTCGCACCCGCCCGACGATCCTTTTCGGACATCGTGGCAGCGGTCACCCGATCCCGGGTCGCCGGCGCGCTGCGGGAGCCGGGCCCGGGCGATAGGTTGGACGGGTGCCTTCCGTAGCGTCCCTCGACCCGTTCCGGTCGGTGACGCTGCGCTCCCTGCGTGAGCTGACCCGGCTGGCGATCGCCGCGCTGGTGCTCGCCGTGGGCCTCGGGGGCACGACCGCCGCACCGGCACCGTCCGCCGCCGCACCGGCCGCCGTCACCGTTCCGGCCGCCGTCACGGCCGCCGCTCCGACCGTCGCGGGCGCCCGGCTCATCCCACCGCTGTCGCGCCGCGAGCCGACGGCCGAGCAGGTCGACGGCTTCGCCGCCCCGCCGGCGGTGCGGCGCGACGACACTCCGGCCGGCACCTCCGCCGTGGCGGTCGCCCGCCAGGACGGCCCCGCCCGCGACCCCGGCCGGGGCGTCCCCGCCCGGCGCGGTCCGCCCGCCGCCTGACCGTCGGCCACCGGCTCCGCATCCGGGATCGCCGGCCGCGACGGACCGCCGTCACGCGGCGTCCGTCCGCCCCGGCCCCCTGCTCCGGCCGCACGTCACCGGCGTTCACCCGTCGGTCCGTCGCCGTCCGTCGCCGGAGCGGCCACCGCCGCGGTACGCCCCGCACGCGCGCCCACGATGCCCACCCGCCCGTACGCCGGGCACAGACCCTGTCGATTCCCTCGATCGACCGCGAGGTGCTGACCATGGAAAACATGTTCTCCTCCGTCCTGCTCGACGTGCCCCGGGCCGCCGTGATCTGGCTGAGCCTGCTCGGCGTCGTGGCCGCCACCGTGGCCGGTCTGCTGCTGCGTCCCGGCCGGCTCCGCTTCGACGCCGGCTCCCGCATCCGGCGCGCCGCGATGCCGAGCGAGCTGGAACGGGCCGAGGAGGCGCGCGAACGTTCCCGGTACGCCGGGGAGGTCTCGGTCGCCGCGGAGCGGGCCGCCACCACCGCCGCCCGGCTGCGGGCCGAGTGGCTGGCCGCGCAGGAGGAGGTCGAGGCGGCCTGGCAGGCGTACGAGGCCGCCGAGGCGGACGTCCGCCGGCTGGCGGTCGCCGAGGCGATGCCCCTTCCGCGTACCGTCCGGACGCCCGCCGAGTACGCCGAGCGCGAGCGCTTCCTGCACCGGGCCGCCCTCGACGCGTACTGGCGCAAGGAACTGTCGGTGGAGCAGCTCAGCGACGTCTTCGCGCACCGCGACGGCTGGGATCCCCGGCTGCACCCGGTCGAGCAGGAGCTGGTGCTGCGCCGGGCCGTACGGGACAACCTGCTCGCCCGGCAGCGGGCGGCCCGGGAGCGGGAGCAGGCCGCGTGGCGGGCCGCCGAGACCGCCGCCGAGGCCGCGCGCAGCCTGCGGGACGAGGCGTTCGCCGCGGTCAACCGCCGACCCGAGGAGTCGCAGTCCCTGCTGCCGCTGGTCGAGGGCGCCGGGGTGACGGAGCAGACCCGGGAGTTCCCGGCGGTGACCGGCCGCGAGGTGCCGGCGGTGGCCCGGGGCCGGGCGGCGGTCCCCGCGTACTGACCGGCAGAGCCGGGCGGAACCGGTCCCGCTGGGCTAGCGTGACGGCATGTCCAGGGAGGCGTGGGTTCTCGTCGGCGTCGTGGCGGTCGCCACGCTGGTCGGCGCGGTGGTGCTGGCCGTCCGCGTGATCCGCACCCGCCGACTGCTCGGCACGCTCGGGGTGAACGGCAAGCTCGCCTTCTACGGCGCGCTGCTCTACACCGTCCTGCCGCTCGACCTGATTCCCGACCCCATCTACCTGGACGACATGGCGGTGCTGGCCGGCACGCTGCTCTACCTCGGCCGGCTGGTCCGGCAGCGCCGCGCCGCGAAGCCACCGCTGCCCGGGGCACCCGACGCACCGTCCGCCCCCGACCGGGCGCACCGCCGCGTGCCATGATCGGTGCCGCGCGAGACGGGGGACGGACATGCCCGGTGACCATCGCTTGGCACCCCACGACGAGCGGGTCGTGGCGTTCTGCCGGGAACGGCACCTGGCCACGTTGACCACCCTGCGCCCCGACGGCACCCCGCACGTCGTACCGGTGGGGGTCACCTTCGACGCGTCGACCGGCCTGGCCCGCGTGATCACCGGCGGCGCGTCCCGCAAGGCGCGGCACGTCGCCGCCGCCGGCCCCGGGGGCGCCCCGGTGGCCGTCTGCCACGTCGACGGGCGACGCTGGCTCACCATCGAGGGGCGGGCCGTCGTGCGCTCCGACCGGACGGCCGTCGCCGACGCCGAGCGCCGGTACGCCGAGCGCTACCGGACGCCCCGCCCGAATCCCGACCGGGTCGTCATCGAGATCGCGGTGACCCGCCTGCTGGGCAGCCTGTGACCGGCTGACCGGTTTGTCCCGTCGCGTGCCGCCCACGTACGCCTGACCGGTCCGTCCGGTGTCCCCGCGCGACACACCGGCGCCGGCGACCCCGGCGGGGGTGTGACGCGGGGCATCCGTACGCCGGAATCCTGCCGCCCGTGGCCCGGTTGAACCCCGGCGTGCGGCCGGCACGCCCCGGTCGAGGGCCGGAATGCCCGCCGGAGCAGGGCCGTTGCATCCCTGAGTACGCCCGTGGGCCGACCGCTCCGGGCCGTCGAAGTCCCCGAGCCGAGCGCCTTTCCCGGTGCTGTGCGCCCCGGTCCCCCCGGAGGCGTCGACCCCCGATTGGAGCCCGACCATGAATCCGATCGTCCAGAAGAGCGGCCTCTCCGTCGCCGGCCTGCTGGTCGCCGGCGGATGCCTCGCGGGCCCGGCGGCGACCGCCCAGGCGGCGCCGTCGGCGACCACCCCGGTCGGTGCGGTGCACACGGACGACCGCGCCGCCAAGAACGACCGCGCCGCCAAGAACGGCCGCGTCGACCGGCGTGCCGAGCGCACCGTGCGCATCGAGTACCAGGCCCAGCCCAACTTCTACTACTGCGGCCCGGCCGCGACCCGGATCGCCCTGTCGGCACTGGGCAGGGCGCTCTCCCAGGACGAGGTCGCGAAGAAACTGGGCACCACCGAGGCCGGCACCGACTCGGCCCTGGACATCACCCGCGTGCTCAACGAGCTGACCGGCGGCGGGTACCGGACCACCGAGATCCCGGATCCGGTGGCCAAGCCGGAGCAGGTCGACCGGCTGCGGTCCGACGTCGTCGCGGCCCTCGACAGGGGCCGGCCGGTGGTGGCCAACATCAAGGGCACCGCGGTCGACACCGTCGGCAACCCGCACTCGTACGAGGGCGGGCACTACCTGACCCTGGTGGGCTACCGGGACGGCGGCGACCTGATCCGGATCGCCGACCCGGCCGCTCCCGAGGGCGAGTACTGGATGACCCTGGAGAAGGTCGCCAACTGGATCGCCGAGCGCGGCTACTCGTCCTGATCCGACCCCGACGAGGGCCGGCCCTTCCGCGAGGGCCGGCCCTCGGCCGTCCCCGCGGAACGGGCGCCTGTCGAGCCCGTGATCCGGGGTCGACGGATCGATGGCCGGTGGGTTCGGTCGACGGTTCCCGGGTACCTGGCCCACAGCCGACCGTTCCGCAACCGGTAAGGGGCAGACATGACCAACCCACAGGACACCAGGAGTCAGGACGTGGTGGACGTCCTGACCGCCGACCACCGCGAGGTCGAGGCACTCTTCGTGCAGTTGGAGAGCCGGCAGGGCACCCCCGAGCACCGCCGGCAGCTGGCCGACGTGGTGATCGCCGAGTTGGTCCGGCACGCCGTCGCCGAGGAGATGCACGTCTATCCGACCGCCCGCAAGGCGCTGCCGGACGGCGACCAGATCGCCGAGCACGAGATCTCCGAGCACGCCGACGCCGAGCGGACCATGAAGGAGCTGGAGTCGGTCGACCCGTCCGACCCGCGCTTCGACGAGCTGCTGGCGCACCTGACGAGCACGATCCGGCACCACGTCAAGGACGAGGAGTCGGACCTCTTCCCCCGCCTGCGCGCCGCGGTCGCCGCCGAGGAGATGGTCGAGCTGGCCGGGAAGGTGGAGGCGGCCAAGAAGACCGCCCCGACCCGACCGCACCCGGCCGCACCCGACCGGCCGCCGGCGAACCGGCTGCTCAACCCCGGCGCCGGTCTGGTGGACCGGATGCGGGACGCGCTGAGCGGCCGCATCACGTCGACGGCGGAGCTGGGCCAGAACCAGCGCTGACCGCAACCGCTCATGGTGGCCACGCCCGGCCCGGGGCGTGGCCACCGCCGTCCCACCGGCCGGCCGCAGGGTTCCGGCCCCTGGCCGCCGGGCCGGCTCACGTCTCCGACCCCTGGCCGCCGGGGCCGCTCGGGCTCGGTCGTTGGCCGCCGGGGCTGCTCAGGCTCGGTCGTTGGCCGCCGGGACCGCTCGGGCTCCGGCCCCTGGCCGCCGGGGCCGCTCAGGGCTCCGGCGCGATCCGGTGCAGGCCGTCCGCCTCGGACACGATGACCGCCTCCATCGGGCAGGAGTCCGCGGCGTCCACCAACGCGTCGTCCGGCGCCACCCGCTCGGCCAGCGGGCGGGCCAGCCCGTCCACCAGCACGAAGTGCCCCGGCGCGGTGCCCGCGCAGATCCCCGACCCGATGCACCGGGTCGGGTCCACGTGTACCCGCCACTGCTCGTTCGTCGCACTCATCGGTTCACCAACTCACCGGCATGGCCACCAGCCCTCGGACCAGCAGGCCGCTCTTCCAGGTCAGCTCGGATTCCGGCACGGCCAGCCTCAGGTCGGGCGTGCGGGCGATCAACGTCTCCAGGACGACCTGGAGCTCCATCCGGGCGAGCTGCGCGCCGACGCAGTGGTGCACCCCGTGCCCGAAGCCGAGGTGGGGGTTGGCCTGTCGGGTCACGTCGAGCCGGTCCGCGTCGGCGAAGACCGTCTCGTCCCGGTTGGCCGACGAGATCGACACCACCACCGGCTCGCCGGCCCGTACCAGCACGCCGCCGAGCTCGACGTCCTCTGACGCGTAGCGGGCGAAGGCCGAGGACGCGCCGAGCGGCACGAACCGCATCAGCTCCTCGACGGCCGCCGGCACGAGGTCGGGCCGCGACCGTAGCCGGGCCCACTCGTCCGGGTGGGTGAGCAGGGCGTACACGAAGTTGGGGATCTGGGTCACGGTCGTCTCGTGCCCGGCGGCGAGCAGCCCGGCGGCCAGGCGTACGACCTCGTCCTCGGCGAGCCGGTCGTCGGCGTCGCGGGCCCGGACCATCGCGCCGAGCAGGTCGTCGGTGGGTTGCTCGCGCCGCCGCGCGATCAGCTCGCCCATGTACGCGAAGAGGCTGTCGATGTACTCCTGGGCCTGCTCCGGGCTCAGCGAGGTGGTCGACACGATCGCCTCGGACCAGGTGTGGAAGCGGTCCTGGTCGGCCACCGGAACGCCGAGCAGGTCGCAGATGACCCGGATCGGCAGCGGGGTGGCCAGGTGCTCCACCAGGTCGGCCGGCGGACCGGCGGCGAGCATGCCGTCCACCAGCTCGTGGGCCACCTCACTGGTCCGCGGCCGCAGCTCCTCCACCCGCCGGGCGGTGAACGCCTTCGCCACCAGCCGACGCAGCCGGGTGTGCTCCGGCGGGTCCATCGACAGGATCCCGCCCTCCTGCTGCCGTGGCGAGTTGCGAGGCTCGTCCCGGCCCACCGAGGCGGCCCGGCTGAACCGCGGGTCGCCGAGCACGGTCCGGACGTCGGCGTGCCGGGTGGCGAGCCAGGCCGGCTCGCCGAACGGCATCCGGATCCGGGTGAGCGGTTCGTCCCGGCGCAGCCGGGCGTAGCGCGGGTCGAGGTTGAGCCGGTCGGGGTCGCTGAACGGATAGCGGTGGGGGACGGTCGTCTCGGGGGCCTCGGTCACCGGATGACTTCCTCTCGTCACGGCGCCCCAAGGGGTGGGCACCGGTCCGGTCGGGGACGACTCCACGTTGAGTCATGTTCCGACTGCGGATAGTAGCGAGAGTGGTCGATCCTTGGCTAGCGGTACGCGTCGATCCGTCAGGAAGCGACAGTCCCGGGCCAGCCGTGCGGGGCGACCCGGGACGCCACGAAGGGTTCAGCGGACCTCGTCGCCCTCGCCGGTGCGCGCCTGGGCCTGGTCGACGCCCTTGTCGATCTGCTCGTCGTACTTGCCGCCCGTGCGCTTGTCGGCCATGTCGCCGCCCTTCTCCAGGCCCTGGTCGGCCTGCTTGTCGTGCTTGTCGGCGAAGTCCTTGGCCTTGTCCATGAAGTCGCTCATCGGGGTCCTCCTCGAATGCGGGTCCGATCTCTGCCTTCCCTGGGTCCAGGGGCGCAAACGCGACGGAGAAGCGGCCGGAGGGCGATCGGGAAACGGCCGGTCGTCCCCGACGCCCCGGCCGCCCATCTAGCGTGAAAGGGGACGCGGGTGTCGGAAGGACGCCGGCCGGGTACCGACTCGCCGGAGATCGAGGAGGGCCGACGTGGTCGCAGACGATGCCGGGCGTACGCCCGAGGGGACGACGGGCCGGGGCGCGGGCTCCCGCCAGACCTGGGCGGCGCTCCCGTGGCTGGTCCGCTCGGCCGTGGCGTGGAGCGCCTGCCTGGTGGTGATCGTCGCCGGCCTGTACCTGCTGGGGAAGATCGCGGTGCTGCTCGCGCCGCTGGCCATCGCGCTGGCCGTCACCATCTTCCTCACCGCGCTGCTCGACCCGGTGCAGCTCGCGCTGCGCCGGCTCCACCTGCCCGCCGCACTGGCCGCCCTGCTCACCGTACTGCTGCTGCTCGGCCTGCTGTTCGGCGTCGGCGCGCTGGTGTGGAGCCTCACCGCCAACCAGTTCAGCGAGTTGAGCCAGGAGCTGGTGCAGGGCCTGCAACGGACCCGGGACTTCGTGACCTCGACGCTGCCGGTCAGCGACCGACAGCTCGACCAGCTGCTCGACCAGGCCCGCCAGGGGCTCGGGCAGGGCTCGGTCGACCCGGTCTCCGGTGCCAGGACGGCCGCGGAGGTGCTCGGTTCGGCACTGCTCGCGCTCGTCCTGCTGTTCTTCCTGCTCAAGGACGGCAGGTCCATGTGGCGCTGGACGCTGTCCCGCACTACCGGGCCGAACCGGGAGGTCACCGCCGAGGCGGGCCGGGTGGGTTGGCGGACGCTCGGCGCGTACAGCCGGGGCACGATGATGATCGCCGCGATCGACGCCATCGGCATCGGTCTGGCGCTGGTGGTGCTCCGGGTACCGCTGGCCTTTCCGCTCGCGCTCATCACCTTCTTCGGCGGCTTCATCCCGATCATCGGGGCGACCGTGGCCGGCGCCGTGGCGGTGCTGGTCGCGCTCGCGGCGAAGGGGCCCGTGACCGCGCTGCTCGTCCTCGCCGCCGTGATCACCGTCCAGCAGGTCGAGGGCAACCTGTTGGAGCCGCTGATCATGAAGCGTCAGGTACGCCTGCACCCGGCGGTGATCCTGGTGGCGGTGACCGCAGGCACCCTGATCGCCGGCATCGCCGGGGCCTTCGTCTCGGTGCCGATCACCGCCGTCGTCTGGCGGGTCATCGACACCATCCAGCAACACCGCCAGCGCCAGACCCCCGCCCCCCCGCCCCCAACCCCCGCCTGACCCCACCCCGACCCCGACCCACCCCGGCCCCGATTCAGCCGGTGATCATGAGGTTTGCGGCAGCAATGGAGATCCACTTCGCCGCAAACCTCATGATCACCGCACGTGGGGAGGGGAGGGCGGGAGGGCGGGAGGGCGGGCGGGGTTCTCAGTGGGGGGTGGGGAGGTGGGTGGTGAACCAGTCGGCGGCGCTGTGGGCCACCTGTTCCAGGGTGCCGGGCTCCTCGAATAGGTGGGTCGCCCCCGGGATGATCGTCAGCTCGGCCGTGTCCGGCAGCGCCTCCTGCGCCTGCTCGTTGAGCGTTATCACCTGCTCGTCCAGGCCGCCGACCAGCAGCAGCGTGGGCGCGCGTACCTGGTCGAGGGCGGCGCCGGCCAGGTCGGGACGGCCGCCCCGGGAGACGACCGCGCCGACGAGGTCCGGTCGGGCCGCGGCCGCCACCAGGGCGGCGGCGGCCCCGGTGCTGGCCCCGAACAGCCCGATCGGCACCGCGCCGAGGGGTCGCTCCGCCGCCAGCCAGTCCACGATCGCGGCGAGCCGACGGGCGAGCAGGGGGATGTCGAAGCGCAGCTCGGCGGTCCGGGCATCCACCTGGTCCTCGGCCGGCGTCAGCAGGTCGACCAGCACGGTGCCGAGGGCGCTGCGGTTGAGCACGTGCGCCACGGCCGTGTTGCGCGGGCTGTGCCGGGAACTGCCGCTGCCGTGCGCGAAGAGCACCACGCCGGCCGGGTCCGCCGGGACCAGCAGGTCGGCCGGGAGTTCGGCGTCCCCCGCCGGGATCGCCACCGCACTACTGCGCACGTCCATCTCGCCTCCGTACGTCCTCGGTCGTCCCCCGTTCCGGCCGCATACCCGTCCCCGGCGCCGGCAAGCGGCCCCGGCGCCCCCGGCGTTTGTCGCCGGAGGGCCCGGGTAGGCGGCGGGTGACCGCAGACCGTACCGGCGCAACCGCGCCCCGACGGATCGCGAGGATCGCCATGGCGCAGCAGCAGCGAGAGACCCGGCAGCAGACCACCGACCGGGACCGGCGGGAACAGGACACCGAACGCGGCCGGGACTGGGCGGACGACGCCGCCCAGGCGCGCACGGCCGACGACCCGAGGGCGATGGCGCCCCGCGACGCGGCCGACCGCCCGTCACAGGGCAGGCCGCTCTGACCGACCCCGCCGGCCGCCGGTCACCGCGCGAGCCACGCCGATCGGCACCGCGCGAGCCACGCCGACCGGCACCGCACGGGCCCACGCCGACCGGCACCGCGCGGGCCACGCCGACCGGCACCATCGGGCCGCCGGTCACCGCACGGGCCCACGCCGACCGGCACCGCCGGCCGCCCGTGACAGGACCCTGCGCCGCCGGCCCGCCGTCGTCGACGGCGGGCCGGCGGTCGGTCACGGCTCGCTCTCCGGCAGGCGGAGCAGGGGAGCCCGGCCGGGGGCCTGCTCCGGGGCCGGGCCCGACACCTCCGCCGCGGGAATCGGCATCGTCACGGGCTCCTCGCAGGTGACCCGGACCGGCTCACCGTGATGCCGCAACTCCAGCATGTCGCCCGGGTCGCCGTGGCGCAGCGCGTACGTGGTCTGGTGCGGCCGGACGTCGACCCGTAGCCGCATCCCGCGCCACTGGAGCGAGAACTCCAGCCGTTCGAGCCGGCTGGACAGCCGTGGCGCGAAGGAGAGGTTGCCGTCGTGGTCGCGCAGCCCGCCGAACCCGGCCACCAGGGCGATCCATGCGCCGGCGAGCGAGGCCATGTGCACGCCGTCGCGGGTGTTCTCGTTGAGGTCGTGCAGGTCCATCAGCGCGGCCTCGCGCAGGTAGACGTGCGCCAGTTCGGGGTGGCCCACCTCGGCGGCCAGCACCGCCTGGGTGCACGCCGACAGCGACGAGTCGCGCACCGTACGCCGCTCGTAGTACAGGAAGTTGCGCAGCTTCTGCTCCGGCGTGAAGGCGTCGCCGCGCCAGTGCATGGCCAGGACCAGGTCCGCCTGCTTGACGACCTGCTTGCGGTAGAGGTCGAAGTACGGGTAGTGCAGCAGCAGCGGGTACTTCTCCGGCGGCGTGTGCGCGAAGTCCCACTCCTGGAGCCGGGTGAAGCCCTCCACCTGCTCGTGGACGTCGATCTCCTCGTCGTACGGGATGTGCATGGACGCCGCCGCGTCCCGCCAGGCCGCCGCCTCCTCGTCGGTGACGCCGAGGTGGAACGCCTCGTCCCGGTAGCGCATCACCGCTTCGGCCGCGCTGATCAGGTTCCGCTGCGCCATCAGGTTGGTGTAGATGTTGTCGTTCTTCACCGCCGTGTACTCGTCGGGGCCGGTGACCCCGTCGATGTGGAACTGGCCGTGCCGGTCGTGGTGGCCCAGCGACCGCCACAGCCGGGCGGTCTCCACCAGCAGTTCCAGCCCGATCTCCCGTTCCAGATCGGTGTCCTGGGTGACCTGGACGTAGCGCCGCAGCGCGTCGGCGACGCCGGCCGCGATGTGGAAGGCCGCGGTGCCGGCCGGCCAGTACCCCGACGACTCCGGTCCCTCGATGGTGCGCCAGGGGAACGCCGCGCCCTCCAGGTTGAGCGTCCGGGCCCGCTCCTGCGCGGCGGCCAGGGTGCCGTGCCGCCAGTGCAGGGCGTCCCGCACGGCGGCCGGTTGGGTGTAGGTGAGCACCGGCAGGACGAACATCTCCGTGTCCCAGAACGCGTGCCCGTCGTACCCCGGACCGGTCAGTCCCTTCGCGGCGATGGGCCGCCGCTCGGCCCGGGAGCCGGCCTGGAGGACGTGGAACATGCCGAACCGGACGGCCTGCTGGATCTCCGGGTCGCCCTCCACCACCACGTCGGCGGCGTCCCAGAACTCGTCGAGGTATTCGCGCTGTTCGCGGCGGAGCCCGTCCCAGCCGTCGAGCCGCGCCCCCGTCAGGGCGGCCTCAACCTGGTCGCGCATCGCCGGCAGCGACCGGCGGCTCGACCACCCGTACGCGAGGTACTTGACCACGCGCAGCGTCTCGCCGGGCCGGAGCACGCACCCGATCGTGGTACGCACCCAGTCCTCGTACCCCTCGGACTGGCTGGTCGTGCGCCCCGGGGCGTACACCTCGTGTTCCATGGCGGCGGCCACCCGCAGCCCGGAGACCTTGGTCCGGTGGATCAGCAACCCGCCGTCGGCGGTGGTGAGTTCCTCCTCGGCCTGCAACGGCGACTCCAGCACGGCCGCCACGCGTGGATCCCGGCTCTGCGCGGGCAGCGCCTCGTTCGCCACGAGTTCCGACTGGAGGATCAGCCGCAGCGGGCCGTCGACCGCCTCGACCTCGTAGTCGATCGCGGCGACGGCGCGCTGGGTGAACGAGACGAGCCGGGTGCTGCGGACCTTGATCTCGCGCCCGGCCGGGGAGCGCCAGTGCAGCTCCCGGTGCAGGGTGCCGGCGCGCAGGTCGAGGACCCGTTCGTGGGCGAGCAGCTCGCCGTAGCGGACGTCGAGCGGCTCGTCGTCGACCAGCAGCCGGATCAGCTTGCCGTTGGTCACGTTGACGACCGTCTGGCCGGACTCGGGGAACCCGAAGCCGGCCTCGGCGTACGGCAGCGGGCGCAGCTCGTAGAAGGAGTTGAGGTACGTGCCGGGCAGGCCGTGCGGTTCTCCCTCGTCGAGGTTGCCGCGCAGCCCGACGTGCCCGTTGGAGAGGGCGAAGACCGACTCGGACTGGGCCAGGACGTCCATGTCCAGCCGGGTCTCCCGGACGTGCCACGGCTCGACCGGATAGGCCCGTTCCCGGATCACGTGGGTCGTCCGGATTCGAGCAGGTCGGCGAGGTCGGTGACCACGACGTCGGCGCCGTGGGCCAGCAGCTCGGCGGCCTGGCCGACCCGGTCCACCCCGATCACGTACCCGAACCCGCCGGCGCGGCCGGCGGCGACCCCGGCGAGGGCGTCCTCGAAAACGGCGGCGTTGCGCGGGTCGACCCCGAGCAGCCTCGCGCCGGCCAGGAACGTGTCCGGCTCGGGCTTGCCGCGCAGCCCCTCGGCGCGGGCGACGATCCCGTCCACCCGCGCCTCCAGCAGCGGTTCCAGCCCGGCGGCGGCGACCACCTCCCGGCCGTTCGCGCTGGCCGTGACGACCGCCCGGCGCAGGCCGGCGGCGGCCGCCGCCTCCAGGTACGCGACGGAGCCCGGGTAGACGTCCACGCCGTGGGTGCGCAGCCGCTCCAGCAGCAGCACGTTCTTGCTGTTGCCGACCCCGTTGACGGTGTCGGCGTTTGGCGGGTCGTCGGGCGAACCCTCGGGCAGCACGATGCCCCGGGAGGCGAGGAAGGTGCGTACCCCGTCGGCGCGCGGCCGGCCGTCGACGTAGCGGTTGTAGTCCGGCCCGGGGTCGAAGGGACGGAACTCCCCGCCGGTGGTGGCGGCGTGGCGGCGCAGGAAGCCGTCGAAGGTTTCGGTCCAGGCGGCGTTGTGCACCCGGGCGGTCTGCGTCAGCACACCGTCCAGATCGAAGAGACAGGCGGTCACGTGAGCAGGCAGGCCCAACACGGTACGAATCTATCCAGACCTCCGTGCCCGCAAACCGCTTTCGGTCCGCTTGCCGCCCGGCTCAGTTCGGGCGCAGCGTCCAGACCACGGTCATCCCGCCGGTCGGCTTGCCCTCCTCGGTGGCGATCTCCACCTGGACGGGGAACTCCGGCCGGCGGCCGGACTCCAGTTCCGCGACCACCTCGGCGACCGGCCGGTCGAGGCGCGCGGTGGCCCGGACTGCGCCCATGGCCAGCTTCCGGTACGCGATCTCGGCCCGCACCGCCAGCGGCGTGGCCCGGTCGAGCAGATGTCCGAACGCGGCCAGCACGACCGCGCCGGAGGCGGTCTCGCCGAGGGTGAACATGGCCCCGGCGTGCGGGCCGCCGACGTGGTTGTGGGTGGCCGGCGAGTCGGGCAGCCGGACGGTCACCCGTACCCCGCCCTCCGCCTCGGGGGCCACTTCGACGAATTCGATGCCGAGCGTACGGGCGAACGGCACAGCCTCCAGCATGCCGGCCGCCACCTGGCGCGAGTCGATGGTCATGGCCCGACGTTACTAGCCGGTAACTTTCCCGGCAAGGACCGCCCCGTCAGCGCCAGCCCACGTCGATCCGGTCGCCGCGCTCGTCGAAGAAGTGCAGCGCGTCCATGCGTACGGAGACGGCCAGGGGGTGACCCGCGGCGATCCCCGGGTACGGCGCGAGCCGGACCGCGAGTTCGGCGGGACGCCGGTGGTGCCGGCCCGGGTCGTTGAGCACGCTGGTGCGGGTGGCGGCCACCGGGGCGGTCTCCTCCTCGGCGGCGCGCCCGGTGAGCCGCTGCATCACCTGCCCGAAGCGGCGCAGCCCGCGCTGGCCGGTGGGCGCCTCGGCCCGGGTGCCCATCTCGTCCACCACGATCGCGGTGGCCCCGATGTCGAGGAAGGCGAGCGACTCGTGCCCGTGGTGCTCCAGGTAGCGGATGCGGCCGTGCAACACGGCGCCCTGGGTGTCCGGCGTGACCGGGGTCAGCGCCTCGGCCCGCATCCCGACCACGATCCGCTCACCGTGGTAGTGCGCGACCGCCCGGCTGCGGATGTCGTCCCACGGCAGGTGCAGCGCCTGGTCGCCGAGGGTGAGGGTGACGTAGCGGTCGAGGTGGACGTAGACCGAGGCCTCCAGCAGGTTCATCCGCGGGCTGCCGAGGAACGCGGCCACGTAGAGGGTGGCCGGGCGGCCGTACACCTGGGTGGGGGTGCCGACGTCCTGGAGCACGCCCTTGCGCATGATGGCGACCCGGTCGGCCATGGTCAGCGCCTCGGCCTGGTCGTGGGTGACGTAGATGGTGGTGACGCCCAGCTCCCGGGTCAGGCCGGAGATCTCCGCGCGCAGCTCGGCCCGGAGCCCGCTGTCGAGGTTCGACAGCGGCTCGTCCATCAGGAACAGGCCCGGGCGGCGCACGATCGCCCGGCCCATCGCGACCCGCTGGCGCTGCCCGCCGGAGAGCTGGCTGGGCTTGCGGCCGAGTACGTCGCCGATGCCGAGCGCGCTGGCCACGTCGGTGACCCGCTCGCCACGCGGCTCGGGCTCCAACCCGGCCAGCTTGAGCGGGAAGGCGATGTTGTCGCCGACGGTCATGTGCGGGTAGAGCGCGAAGTCCTGGAAGACCATGGCGATCTTCCGGTCGCGCGGCGGCAGGTCGTTGGCCAGCTCGCCGTCGAGCATCACCGCGCCCGACGTCGGGTCCTCCAGCCCCGCCACCATCCGCAGCACCGTGGACTTCCCACAGCCCGACGGGCCGAGCAGCACCATGAACTCGCCGTCGTTGACGTCGAGATTGACGCTGTCGACGGCGAGGGTGCCGTCCCTGAACACCTTCGTGACGTCCTTGAGCGCGACGGTTGTCACCGTGCCCTCCCCCTACCTCGTCGGCCGAACCCCGAATGACTGTGACGAGGATCATGCGGTTCGCACATCGGGTAAACGTGCCATGTTCGGCTTGTGACGGCCCTGTGACGCCCATTCGGCGGGACGAGCCCACCGTCAGCGGCGTCCGCCTCCCGTCGGCGACGCCGGGGCCAGCGCGCCGGCTCCCCGCGCCGGCCGGCCGGCCGTGGCCGGCTCGCCGAGGAAGACCCGACGGACCACCCGCTCGGCGGCGTGGCCGTCGTCGAGCGCGCAGAACCGGGCCCGGAACCGCTGCCGGGCCGTGCGCGCCGCCGCCGAGTCGACCCCGCCGGCGCGGAACAGGTCGAGCAGGTCGGCGAAACTGGTGGCCACCGCGCCCGGCGGCTCCGCGGTCACGTCGAAGTAGACGCCGCGGGCCAGCCGGTACGCCTCCCAGTCGGGGGCGTACACGACGATCGGCCGGTCGAGCACGGCGTAGTCGAACATCGCCGAGGAGTAGTCCGTGATCAGCACGTCCGCGACGAGGTAGAGGTCCTCCACGTGCGGATGGCCGCTCACGTCGCGTACCCGGTCCCGCTCGGCGGGGCGCCGGGCGCGTCGGTCCCGGTCGTGGAAGTAGTGGCTGCGGATCAGCAGCCGGCCGGTCGGGCCGAGCACGTCGAGCAGCCGCTCCGGGTCGAACGGCGGCCGGTAGCCGGGCAGGTGCTCCCGGTGCGTCGGGGCGTACAGGACGACCTGGTCGCCGGGCCCGAGGCCGAACCCGGCACGCAGCCGGAGCACCTCCTCGGCGGTCGCGGTGACCAGCCGGTCGTTGCGCGGGTAGCCGACCTCCAACGTGGTGTACGCGGCCGGGTAGGCGCGCTCCCACATCTGGCTGGAGAAGCTGTTCGCGCTGACGCTGTAGTCCCAGCGGTCCACCCGGCGCAGCAGCCCGGCGAAGTCCATCCCGACCGCGCCGACCGGGTACCGCTGCTGGTCGAGCCCCATCACCTTCACCGGCGTGCCGTGGTGGGTCTGCACGTGCACCGTTCCCGGCCGCTTACGGACGAAGTCCGGGAAGTTGACGTTGTTGACCAGCCAGCGCGCCCGGGCCAGCGCCCGGTAGTACGCGGGCGTCCCGGCGACCACGTAGGCGACGCCCTCGGGCACGGTGTGCACGCGGTCGCGCCGGACGATCCACACCCCGCGGATCTCCGGCGCCAGCCGCCGGGCCGCCTCGAAGACGGCCGCCGGGTTGTCCGAGTACCCGCGGTACCAGTAGGCCGCGTAGACGGCCAGCGTCGGGTCGACCGGCCGGCGCAGCTCGGCCCGGTAGTACTCCCGCAGCAGGGCGTCCCGGGCCAGCCGCGCCGCGTGCCGGGCCGGGGGCGCGACCCGCCGCTTCGCGCTCCGCGCGGTACGCCGGGCGACGTCCCGCGCGCGGTAGGCGGTGCGCAGCGCGCTGAAGGTACGCCAGCGGCCCGCGGCCACCAGTCGGTGCTTGAGCCCCTCCGCGCCGGCCGGCGCCGGATAGCCGCCGGGTGGCAGCCAGCGCGCGTGGTCGGCGGTGATCTGGGCGAAGAAGGCCGGCCGCAGCCCGGGGTCGATCCGTTCCCCGTTGCCGAGCACGCTCAGGTAGTGCCAGATCATCCGCTCGAACAGCGCGGGGCGCAGGTCGTCGACCGCCGGCCCCCAGGCGTCCATCAGCCGGAACACCCGGTGCCACTGGTCGAAGACCTCGAAGTGCCGCTCGCCCCTGGTCCTGGTGATCGCCCCGGTGCGGCGCTGCCGGTAGTTGACGCAGACCCGGTCCAGCACGCCGATCCGCTCGGCGGCCATCAGCACGGGGTAGCTGAACGAGACGTCCTCGTACCAGCCGGGGGCGAAGCGCAGCCCCTCGTCGAGCAGGAACTGCCGGCGGACCAGCCGGTTCCAGGCGGTGTGCAGCAGCCGCAGCGTCTCGGGCCGCTCCCGCAGCCGGAAGGTCTCCTCGCCGGGCGGCTCCGGGAACACCTCCGCCATCGCGCTGCGGCTGGTGGCGTTGTTCCAGTGCGTCCGGACGTGGTCGACCAGGAGCACGTCGGGGCGGGTGGCGCGGAGGCGCCCGACCACCTCCGTGAGGCACTCGGGGGCGAGCCAGTCGTCGCCGTCGACGAACCAGACGTACTCCCCGGCGGCCCGGTCCAGCCCGATGTTGCGGGCCGGACCGAGCCCGACGTTCTCCGTCAGCCGGACGGCGTGCAGCCGCGGGTCGCGGGCCGCGTACTCGGTGAGGATCTCGCCGCTGTCGTCCGGTGAGCAGTCGTCGACGCCGATCACCTCGATGTCGGCGACGGGCTGCCCGAGGATGGAGTCCAGGCATTCGCGCAGGTAGCCCTGCACCCGGTAGGCCGGCACGACGAAGCTGATCAGTGTCATCGGCCGGCCCCTGTCGTCAGCCCGGCGAGCGACCTCCCGCGCCGACCAGGCCCACCGACGCCCGCGCGGCGCGGGCGGGCAGGACGACCCAGGCGAGGGCGACACTCCCCACGAAAACCACGAGAAGGTACGTACCGAGTGTAGCCATCCCGATACCCGCAAAACCGACGATCGCCGCCAGGGCCAGCAGCACCGACCGGCCCTCCCAGCCCAGCGTGCCGCCGTGCAGCGGCGGGGCGGACTGCCGCTTCTCCAGCCGCGCGGTCAGGTCGTAGTGGTGCAGGGTCAGCACGAAGACGTACCCGAAGACCAGCCACGGCGGCACGTCGCCGACCACCCCCACCGCGATGGCGAAGAGGTACTCCCCCGCCCGCAGCGCGGCCGGCACCAGCCAGTCCAGCGGCCCGGCGTGCGCCGCGCCGGCGCCCAGACCGGCGACCAGCAGCACCAGCAGCGCGACCGGCACCGCCCACCGCAGGCCCGCCGCCCCGTCGCGGGTCAGCAGCGCCGCCACCAGCAGCGCCGCCGGGCCCAACGCCGCGACGACCGCCAGCGTCAGCGGCCCCACCGGCCGGAGCGCCGGCAGGAGCCGGGCCAGCGGCCCGTCGTCGCGGTGCAGGCCGGCGTCGACCGTGTCCAGCACCGGCACCCGCATCCAGCGGGCCCGCAGCGTGCGCAGCGCCCCGGTGTAGGCGAAGGCCAGCACCCCCCAGGCCAGCACCGCGTACAGGCTGACCAGCGGGCCGAACAGCGCCACGGTGATCGCGATCAGCGCCCACCGCTCCCCGATCGGGAAGACCACCGTGCGCTTCAGCCAGTACGACACCGAACCCGTGTCGGCCTGCACCCGGTTGGAGGCGGCGTTCAGCTTGTCGCCGATGCCGCCGCCGGAGGTGCCGACCGCCTTCGGCCGGCGGGCCGCCTCGTCGTGCAGCACGCCGTACCAGGTGTCCGTCATGTGTCGGACGGTCTGCAGGGTGATCGCGGCGATCGCCAGCGCCCAGCCGTACCGGAAACCGGCCTGGGTGGCCCCGTAGCCGAGGCCGGCGTAGACCACGTACTCCTTCGCCCGGTCGGCCATCGTGTCCAGCCAGCCGCCCCAGGCGCTGAAGTGCCGGGTGTAGCGGGCGAGCTGGCCGTCCACGCAGTCCAGCAAGAAGCCGAGGTAGAGCAGCACCGCCCCGGCGACCAGCGCCAGCCGGCCGCCGGTGCCGAAGAGCACGGCGGCGGCCACCGCGAAGGCCACCGAGATCATCGTGACGGCGGTCGGGCCGAGCCCGAGCTTCGCCGACGCCTTCGTCACGTACGGCGACCAGGTGCTGACGAAGAAGGTGGTGAAGAAGTCGTCCCGCTCCTTCACCGAGAGCTTCAGCTCGGCCCGGTCCTCGTCGACGGCGGCCACGGCCGCCTCCGCCGCGGCCAGCCCCGCCGGGTCGCCCACCCGGTGCGCCACGAGCAGGCGTACGCGCTGGGCGAAGGTCAGCACGCCGCGCCCGGCGAGGTCGGCGAAGAGCCGGTCCACGGCGGGCCCGGCGACCGGCGGTGCCCCGGCGGCCGCGCGCGCGGCGGCGGCGAGCGACGGCAGGTCGTCGACGCCGACCCGCAGCGCGCCGCCGAACACGCCGGTGGCCCCGCCGTCCAGCGCCTCCGGCGGCCCGGCCCCGACCACCTGGCCGCGCTCCTCGCGCACGGCCGTGTGGCCGTCGCCGGGCGGGTCGGTGAGCACCAGGGCGACCGTCGGCCCGACGGGGCTGGTGGCCAGGTGCCGCAGTACGGCGGTGTGCGCGACCAGGTCGGCGCCGGTGACGAGCACCGGGTGCGTGGCCGCGTCGACGAGGGCGGCCAGCTCGTCCAGGTCGGCGGCGTGGCGCACCTCGTCCGCCCCGGCGCGACGGAGCTGGTCGGCCAGCCGGTCGGCGAGGCGTTCGCCCGTGCGGGTCGGCAGGCTCGCGGCCGGGGCGTCGGCGGCGAGCACGATCGCGAGCGTCACCGCGGAACCGCGACGTGGTACGCGTGCAGCGCCTCGGCGATCGTGCCGTCGACGCCCACCCGGCCCCCGTCGAGGTACAGCCCCCGACGGCAGAACCGGGTCAGGTCCTTTTCGTTGTGTGACACCAGCACCAGAGTGCGCCCCTCCCCGAGCAGACGGTCGATCGTCGCATAACACTTCTTGCGGAACTCCTCGTCCCCGACCGCGGTCACCTCGTCCATGAGCAGGATCGGGTGCGGCAGGTGCGAGATGATGGCGAAGCCGAGCCGGACCTTCATGCCGGACGAGTAGTGCCGCACCGACGTGTCGACGGCCCGTTCCACCTGCTCACCGGCGAACGAGACGATGTCGTCGAAGTGCCGCCGCAGGTAGTCCGACGACAGTCCGTGCAGGCCGCCGACCAGGTGGAGGTTCTCCCGCCCGGTCAGGTCGTTGGAGAACCCGGCGGAGAGTTCCAGCAGCGGCGCGACGTCCCCGCGCACCCGGATCCGGCCCTCGTCGGGGATGAGCACGCCGGCGATCAGCCGCAGCAAGGTGCTCTTGCCGGTGCCGTTGCGGCCGACCACGCCGACGGTGTCCCCGGCCCGGACCGAGAACGACACGTCCCGCAGCGGCCAGAACCGGCCGTCGTCGGTCGCGGCGCGCCGCCCCCGGTGGATGAACAGCTCCCGCAGCCGCAACTGCCGCCGCCGGTTGCGGACGAACCGGATGCCGAGCCCCTCCGCCTCGATGATCGGATCGGCCATCCCTACAGTTCCTTGAGCACGGCGGGTTCGAGCCGGCGGAACGACCACCAGCCGGCGGCCAGCACCAGCAGGCTGACGCCGACGGCGGTGGCGAGCAGGCGGGCGTCCGGGAACTCGTCCGGGTACCAGACCGCGTGGTGCAGCTGGAAGATGCCGACCAGCGGGTTCAGCTCGTAGGCGACCTTCAGCCAGCCCGGCAGGTCGGCGTCCCGCACGAGGCTCAGCGGATAGATGATCGGGGTGGCGTAGAAGAGCACCCGGATGACCAGCCGCATCAAGCGCTCGACGTCGCGCATCAGCACGTTGACCGCCGAGAGCAGCAGCGCCAGCCCGACCAGCAGGACGGCCTGCACCGCCACCGCGAGCGGCAGGGCCAGCAGCGACCAGCCCGGCCCGACCCGGCCGGACGCGGCGTACCCGACGGCGACGGCGATCAGGATCGGCAGGCCGGCGGCGTACTCGGCGAAGCGGCCGGTGACCCGGCCGATCGGGAAGACCTGCCGGGGCAGGTTCATCGTCGTGATCAGCCGGGCCTGGCCGGTCAGCGCGTTGGTCGCCTCGCTCAGCGCCGAGCTGGTCCACATCCAGGCGAAGATCCCGGTGAGCAGGAACAGCGGGTACGAGTCGGCCGCGTCACCGAGGTGGCGGTTGGTGTCGCGGGAGTAGAGGACGCCGAAGACGAACCAGTAGATCGCCCCCATGCCGAGGGGCTCGATCAGCGACCAGAGGTACCCGAGCACGGACTGCTGGTACTTCACGGCGAGGTCGCGCCGGACGAGGAGGCGCAGCGAGGCGCGGTGCGACCACAACGCCGCGACGCCAGAGGTCACCGCCGCCTCCCGCCTGACCGGACGGACGACAGGCTAGCAGTCGCGGAACGAACGCCCCCTCAGCACTCGATCACGTTGACGGCCAGTCCGCCGCGCGCCGTCTCCTTGTATTTCACCTTCATGTCCGCGCCGGTCTCGCGCATGGTCTTGATGACCTTGTCCAGCGAGACGTGGTGCACCCCGTCGCCGCGCAGCGCCAGCCGGGCGGCCGTGATCGCCTTGATGCTAGCCACCGCGTTGCGCTCGATGCAGGGGATCTGCACCAGACCACCAACCGGGTCGCAGGTCAGCCCGAGGTTGTGCTCCATGCCGATCTCGGCGGCGTTCTCCACCTGCTCGGGGGTGCCGCCCAACGCCTCGGCCAGCCCGGCGGCGGCCATCGAACAGGCCGAGCCCACCTCACCCTGACAGCCCACCTCGGCGCCGGAGATCGACGCGTTCTCCTTGAACAACACCCCGATCGCACCCGCCGCCAGCAGGAACCGCACCACGCCCTCCTCGCAGGCGCCCGGCACGAACCGCGTGTAGTAGTGCAGCACCGCCGGGATGATGCCGGCCGCCCCGTTGGTGGGCGCGGTGACGACCCGGCCGCCGGCGGCGTTCTCCTCGTTGACGGCCAGGGCGAAGAGGGTCACCCAGTCCATCGCCCGCAGCGGATCGGCCGGGTCGGACTCCGTCTCCAGACTGCGGCGCAACTCGGCGGCGCGACGGCGGACCCTCAACCCACCCGGCAGCACCCCGTCACGCGAACAGCCCCGCTCGACGCACTCGCGCATCACCCGCCAGATCTCCAGCAGACCGGCGCGCACCTCGCCCTCGCTGCGCCAGGACAGCTCGTTGGCGAGCATCACCCCACTGATCGACAGCCCCGTCGACGCGGTCACGCCGAGCAACTGCGCGCCGGTGAGGAACGGATGCCGCACCCGGGTGGCGTCGGGTCTGATCCGGTCCGCCCCGGCCGCCGCCTCGTCCACCACGAAACCACCACCGACCGAGTAGTACGTCCGCACCCGCAGCTCCACGCCCCGGTCGTCGTACGCCACGAAGGTCATCCCGTTCGGGTGGTACGGCAACGACCGGCGCCGGTGCAGCACCACATCGCGGTCCGCATCGAAGTCGATCTCGTGCGCGTCGAGCAGACCCAGCCGCCCCTCGGCACGGATCCGGGCGACCCGCCCGTCCACCGCGTCGGTGTCGACCGTCTCCGGGGCCTCCCCGGCCAGCCCGAGCAGCACCGCCCGGTCGCTGCCGTGGCCGTGCCCGGTCGCGCCGAGCGAGCCGAACAGTTCCGCCCGCACCCGGACGGTACCGGCCAGCAACCCGTCGGCCTTCAGGCCCGCGACGAAGGTACGGGCGGCCCGCATCGGCCCCACCGTGTGGGAGCTGGACGGCCCGATGCCGACACTGAAGAGATCGAAAACACTGATCATGGCTGCACTTCCTCGCCGTCGTACCTCGTGGGTCAGCGGCACGGTCGTGGCCGGCCCGGTCCGGGCGGCCGTCCGGCACCCGGGGGTGTGGGTGCCCGACCGGCGAGCCTACCCGCCCAGCTCAGCACCCTGCCGCCAGCCGCGACCGGTCGTCGCTCCCCCGGCGGCCGGAAGCGTCGCGGGCCCGGTTCCCGGGTAACCACCTACGGGTACGGGCACCGCCGATCCTCCTCGCGACCGAGGGCGCGGTGGCCACCCCTTTCTACCGTTGGGGGCAGAGGCGGCGAACGCCGCAGAGTGGGAGTACGACGATGAGTCGCAAACTGGTCCGCCCCCGTCAGGGGCGCATGATCGCCGGTGTCTGCGCCGGCCTGGCCCAGCGTTTCGGCAGGTCGGCCGGCTTCATCCGGCTGCTGTTCCTGCTGTCGCTGCTGCTGCCCGGCACCCAGGTGGTCGTCTACCTGGTCCTCTGGGTCCTGATGCCGAACGAGGACCGCTACGCCGCCGCCCGCTACTGAGCCCACCCGCCCCCGCCCGACGCGGGGGTGAGCACGAGGCGCCCGTCCCGTCGACCGGGGCGGGCGCCGTCGCGTCGTGGGTCCGCCGTCACGGGGCGGTGTACGTGACCGTCACCTTCTCGTAGCCGAGGGAGCGGAGCAGCCCTTCCAGCATCTTGCGGGTGTTCTCCTCGGCCCGCTGGGTCAGGCCGCTGTCGCGGGCGGCGGTGGTGATCCGCTCCTCGGCGAGCTGGTAGACCTGCTGCTGGCGGTTGGGGTCGCCCTTCACCAGCTCGCCGACCCGGTTGAGCAGCCCGCGCTCCTCGGCGAAGACGTAGCTCTTCTCCAGGTCGAGGTTGGTCTTGCCGAGCTGCGGCGCCGGCAGTCTGATCTCCACCGACTTGCCGTCGGCCGACTCGACCACCGCGCCCTCGGAGATCTTCGCGAAGTCGACGTACGCCTCGACGCTGCCCGCCCCGACGAAGAGGGTGCGCTGGCTGAGCAACCAGTCGGGCACGTTGCGCCGGTCGTTCTGGAGATCGACGACCACCTGGAAGTTGCCCTCGGCCGCGACGTAGCGGCTGAGATCCTGGATCGACTTGAGCAGCGGCGGCTGGCTGCGGTCGGTCTGCTCCTTGGCGAACGGGTTGCGGAAGTCCGGCAGCAGGCCGGTGGCCTGCACGCCGAGCAGCACCACCACCGCCAGCGCCGCCGCGCCGAGCACCCAGAGCAGGCCGCGGGCGGGCCCGCCCGCCGGCGGTGGCGCACCCGGCTCCGGCTCGGTTGTGACAGCCGACCGCTCCTTGAGCGCCTCGCCGGTCGGATAACCGGGGAACTCCCTCGTGGGCTCGTTGATGTCACCGTCGCGGGCCATGGCCCTCACCGTCCTCGTCAGACACGTCGTCTGGAGATGACGGTACGGCTCCGGTGCGACAGCCGCTCGTCGAAGGGCGCGCCGCCGCGCCGATCCGGAGAAACCGCAGGTCAGGACGGCCGGCGGGTCGTGCTCACTCGATCGGGCCGGAGAGGACGAGCACCCGGGCGTGGATCTGGTTGCGCTGCTGGAGCGCCGCCCGCAGGGCGCGGTGCAGCCCGTCCTCCAGGTAGAGCCCGCCGTTCCACTGCACCACGTGCGGGAAGAGGTCGCCGTAGAAGGTGGAGTCCTCGGCGAGGAGCTTGTCCAGCGCCAGCTCGCGCTTGGTGGTGATCAACTGGTCCAGGCGCAGCGGCCTCGGCGGAATCTCCGCCCACTGCTTGAGCGTCAGGTTGTGCTCCGGGTAGGGACGCCCGTCCCGGACCGCTCTGAAGATCACGACGGCACGCTCCCCTCCCCCTGGCCCGGCCGACCCACGACACCGGGTCGGGTCGCGGCGCGGCGCCGCGACCCGCGGCACCGATGACCGTGCCAGCGTAGCCGGCTGCACCACACCGCGTTCTGCTCCCTGATGTCAGTTTCACTACCCGCCGTCCGGTTCGCCACCGGACGAAACACCTGACGGGACATCCGGTGCCGTCAGCTCCACCGCCCCCGCCGGACCACCTCGTCCACCGGGCGGCGCCCCCGGCGCAACGACGGTGACCGGTGGTCAGGCGCACGATAGCCCACCGTCACGGCCCCGACGGGCTCGTACTCCCCCGGCACCCCGAACGCCTCCCGGTACGCGTCGAGGCGCTGCGCGGGGATGCCGAAGAAGCACGCCCCCAGCCCCTCGTCGACGGCGGTCAGCAGCATCAGCAGGGCGGCGAAGCCGGTGTCCACGTACCAGTAGGGCACCGGCCAGCGCTCCGTCGAGCGGTCCGCCCAGCCCTTGTCCGGTTCCGCGTACCGCTCAAGGTAGGCCGACCGGTTCGCGTGCGGGACGACGATCAGCGGGGCCCGGCGCATCCCCGCCAGCCACCGCTCCCGGCCGCCGCCGCCCGGGGTGGTCGCCGCCCAGAAGCGCTCCCGGTCCTCCGGCGTCTCCAGCACCAGGAAACCCCAGCCCTGGGCGAAGCCGGCCGACGGCGCGCGGACCGCGTGGTCTAGCAGCCGCTCCACCACGTCGGGCGGGACGGGGCGGTCCGGGTCGTAGTTGCGCACCATCCGGCGCCGCCGGAGGACCTCGCTGAACTCCATGCGCTCCCCCGCTCAGGCCCCGGGCCGTACGCCCCAGGCACCCCGCCAGGTCGCGCCCGGCTTCAGGGTGATCACGTCCCGGCCCGAGCGGAACGCGTCCGGCGGGCAGGTCATCGGCTCCACCGCCACGGAGCGGCGCCGCCGCTCGCCGGGCAGGGCGTCGCCGGTGAACACCTGCCACCAGCCGAACTCCCGGTCCGCCCAGATCCGCACGCCCGCCGCGCCGTCCGGGGCCGCCAGGCTGACCACCGAGCCGCCGTCGTCGTCGCGGATCACGTCGCCGAAGCAGAGGTCGAGCCGGGCGCCGCCGATCCGGCGGGGGCTGGTCCAGTCGTACTCGGTGCCGGCGACCGGGGTGCCCCCGATCGGCAGCAGCCGCCCGTCCACCTGCAACCGCGTCCGGGCCGGCAGCCGCATCGACAGGTCGTCGACCGCCACCCCGGGCACCCGCAGGTACGGGTGCACCGCGAAGCCGAACGGCGCGGGCTCGGCGCCGAGGTTCGTCGCCTCGTGCTCCGCGCGCAACCCGTCCGGGCCGACGCTCCACCGCGTGAGCAGCCGCAGCGGCCACGGGTAGCCCGGCTGCGGCGGCAGGTCGTAGCCGACGGTCACCGCGTCGGAGGACTGCTCCACCAGCCGCCACGGCACCCAGTTGACCAGCCCGTGGATGGCCACGCCCCGGTCCGGTTCGCTGAGGGTGAGCTGCAACGACCGCTCGCCGAAGGTGTAGCGCCCGTCGCGGATCCGGTTCGGCCAGGGGGCCAGCACCTGCCCCGCGCAACCCGGACAGATCTCGTCGGCGGCGTACCCGTCGAGGTGGTCGGTCCCGTCGTGCCGGTATGTCCGGACCCCACCGCCCACCTCCACGATGACGGCCTCGTGGCCGGCGGCGGAAATGGTCCACTGTGCGCCCGAGGGCGGACGCTGGTCGGGGGTGTCCATGCGGGCGACCCTAACGGTTCCCGCCCCGCCGTCGCTCGCCCCGACCCGGCCCCTCACGCCTTGTCACCGCCGGAGGGGGTCGCCGCCCGGTAGCGCAGCAGCACCGGGAAGGCCACCGCGAGCAGCACCGCGAGCGCCGCCGAGACCAGCCCGCCGCCGACCCAGGCGACGCCGCCGCCGAAACCGGCCGCGACCGCGCCCGCCCGCAGGTCGCCCAGGCGCGGGCCGCCGGCGATGACCACCGTGTTGACGCCCATCAGCCGCCCGCGCATCCGGTCGGGCGCGTAGACCAGCAGCATCGACTGTCGCAGCACCGCGCTGACCAGGTCGGCCGCGCCGGCCACCGCGAGCAGCAGCACCATCAGCCAGAGTTGGCCGGCGAGCCCGGCCGCCGCGACCGCCAGCCCCCAGCCGACCACCGCCACCACCAGCACCAGCCCCTGCCGGCGCAGCCGCCCGATCCACCCGGAGGTCAGCCCGCCGAGCATCGCGCCCGCCGCGATCGCGCTGTAGAGCCAGCCGACCGCCGCCCCGCCGCCGAACCGGGACTCGGCGATCTCCGGAAAGAGCGCCCGGGGCATCGCCAGCACCATCGCGATCAGGTCGATGACGAAGGAGAGCATCAGCACCGGGGTGGTGGCCAGGTAGCGCAGGCCGTCGACGATGCTGGCCAGCCCGGCCCGCCGCGGGGCGGCGGACGCGTCCGGGTCCGGCTCCGGCGGCATGGCCGGCAGCTTCATCGTCGCCCAGACGGCGACCGTGTAGAGCACCGCGTCGGCCGCGTACGCGATCGGCAGGCCGAGGTCGGTGCCCCACGCGGCGAAGATCAGGCCGGCGACCAGCGGGCCGAACACCGCGGCGGCCGTGTGGGTGGTGAAGTTCAGCGTGGTCGCCGCCGGCACCAGCTCCGCGGGCACCAGCCGGGGCAGGACCGCGTTGCGGGTGGGCGAGCTGACCGCGAAGGCGATCGACTGCACCGCCACCAGGACGAGCAGCAGCAGCGGGCTGCCGATCCCGAGCACCGCCTGCACCACCAGGCCGAACGTGGCGGTCCAGAGCACCGCCGCGGTCCCCAGCAGCACCTTGCGCCGGTCGTGCGCGTCGGCCACCGCGCCGCCCCAGAGCCCGAAGACCAGCAGCGGTACGAACGCCGCGATCCCGATCAGGCCGACCCAGAGCGAGCTGCCGGTCAGCGCGTACATCTCCACCGGCACGGCGACCGCCGTGAGCTGGATGCCGAACATCGCGATGCCGTTGCCCAGCCACATCCGCCGGTACGCCGGCACGGCCAGCGGGCGCACGTCGATCGCGAACCGGCGCAGCCCGTTCGGCCGCCCGTCCTTGAGCTGGGTCACGGCGCCAGCCGCTCGACGGTCCACTCCCCGGTCCCGGTGAGCCGGAACCGCAGCCGGTCGTGCAGTCGGCTGACCCGGCCCTGCCAGAACTCCACCGACTCGGGCCGCACCCGCAGGCCGCCCCAGTACGGCGGGGCGGGGATCGGCTCGACCTCGGCGAACCGCTCCGCCGCCGCCCGGTACGCCTCGTCCAGCACGGCCCGCCCGGGGATCGCCCGGGACTGGGTGCTGGCCCAGGCGCCGAGCTGGGAGCCGCGCGGCCGGCTGGCGAAGTACGCCTCCGTCTCCGCCCGGTCGACCCGCTCGATGCGGCCCGCCACCACCACCTGCCGGTGCATCGGGAACCAGGGGAAGACGAGGCTCACGTACGGATTGACGGCCGCCTCGGCGCCCTTGCGGGACCCGTAGTTGGTGAAGAAGACGAAGCCCTCCGGGTCGTACCCCTTCAGCAGCACGGTGCGCGCGCTCGGGCGGCCCTCGGCGTCGGCGGTGCCGACCACCATCGCGTTCGGTTCGGGCAGCCCGGCGGCGACCGCGTCGGCGAACCAGCGGGCGAACTGGCCGTGCCAGTCGGCCGCCAGGTCCGCCTCGGAAAGGCCCAGGTCCCGGGCGTACTCGTTACGCATACCCGCCGGCCGAACTGTGTCCCCCGTCACGTTCCCCCTCCTCCTCGTCGACCCGGCCCACTGCCTGCGGCGCTGGCCAGCCCGCACCGCACAGTGTCACCGACCCGGTCCGGGACGTCCGGACCGGGGATGTCGTGTGCGGCACAGTCGCCGTGGGTCGCGAATCCGGTTACCCAGCAGGCAAGATGTCACGAACACATCCCTGAGGGTCGCCTAAGGCGCTCGCCCGGCTGGGCCGGGACCGGAGCCCCGGGCGGGCGCACCGAGCAGATCCAGGAGAGCGACATGGCCGATTTCAAACCCGGACTTGAGGGCGTCGTGGCCTTCGAGACCGAGATCGCCGAACCCGACCGCGAGGGCGGCGCGCTGCGCTATCGCGGAGTCGACATCGAGGATCTGATCGGCCAGGTCTCCTTCGGCAACGTGTGGGCGCTGCTGGTCGACGGGCGGTTCGGCCCGGGTCTGCCGCCGGCGGAGCCGTTCCCGGTGCCGGTGCACTCCGGCGACATCCGGGTCGACGTGCAGTCCGCGGTCGCCATGCTCGCCCCGTACTGGGGTCTCAACCAGCTGCTCGACATCTCCGACGAGCAGGCCCGCGAGGACCTCGCCCGGGTGTCGGTCACCGCGCTCTCCTTCGTCGCCCAGTCGGCGCGCGGCCTGGGCCTGCCGGCGGTGCCGCAGAAGGAGATCGACAAGGCGTCCACCATCGTCGAGCGCTTCATGAAGCGCTGGCGGGGCGAGCCGGACCCGCGGCACGTCAAGGCCGTCGACGCCTACTTCATCTCGGCCGCCGAGCACGGCCTGAACGCCTCCACCTTCACCGCCCGGATCGTCGCCTCCACCGGCGCCGACGCCGCGGCCTGCATCTCCTCCGGCATCGGCGCCCTCTCCGGCCCGCTGCACGGCGGCGCCCCGTCCCGCGTGCTCAGCATGCTGGAGGCGGTCGAGCGCAGCGGCGACGCCGAGGGCTACGTCAAGGGCGTCCTCGACCGGGGCGAGCGGCTGATGGGCTTCGGCCACCGCGTCTACCGGGCCGAGGACCCGCGCGCCCGGGTGCTCCGCCGCACCGCCAAGGAACTGGGCGCGCCGCGCTTCGAGATCGCCGAGGCGCTGGAGAAGGCCGCCCTGGCCGAGCTCCAGGCCCGCCGCCCGGACCGGGTGCTCGCCACCAACGTCGAGTTCTGGTCGGCCGTGGTGCTGGACTTCGCCGAGGTGCCGGCGCACATGTTCACCTCCATGTTCACCTGTGCCCGGATGGGCGGCTGGAGCGCGCACATCCTGGAGCAGAAGAAGCTCCAGCGGCTGGTCCGCCCGTCGGCCCGCTACGTCGGGCCGGGCACCCGCAAGCCCAGCGAGGTCGAGGGCTGGGACGCCATCCCGCACGGCGTCTGAGAGCTGCGCAGGGGCCCCTTCCCGTCGTCCGTCGACGGGAAGGGGCCCCTTCCGCGCAGCGGGACCACCGGTGGCCGCCCGGCCGCTGCCGGGCTGTTCCGTGGGCGCGACCAGGCGCGACGCCCGGGGCCGCCCCGGGCGGGGGTTGTGGTGGACGCCTCACCGCCGGGCGTGGGACCAGCGGTCGCCGCAGCCGGGGCGGGTGGGAGGATGAAGGCCGGCAGTGTCGCCGGACCGGGCCCGGGTCCCGGCCACGTCGTGCGCCTGAGCGCGCGTCCGCCGTCGATCCGCGCCCGCCTGAACACCGGGCCCGCCCTCGCCCCTGCGGAAGGATCTCAACAACCGTGGCTGACGCACCGACCATCCGGATTCCCGACGACCTCAAGCCCGCCGACGGGAGGTTCGGCTGCGGGCCGTCCAAGGTCCGTCCGGCGGCGGTCTCCGCCCTCGCCGAGGTGGCGACGAGCTACCTGGGCACCTCGCACCGGCAGAAGACCGTCCGTGACGAGGTGGCCCGGCTGCGCCGCGGCATCGCCGACTTCTTCTCCCTCCCCGAGGGCTACGAGGTGGTGCTGGGCAACGGCGGCACCACGGCCTTCTGGGAGGTCGCGACGTTCGGCCTGGTCCGGGACCGGGCGCAGTTCGCCAGCTTCGGCGAGTTCGGCGCGAAGTTCGCCAAGTCCGTCAAGGACGCCCCGTTCCTCGGCGAGCCCACCGTCCGCAAGTCGGAGGCCGGCACCGCGCCCACCCTGACCGCCGAGGCCGGGGTGGACGTCTACGCCACCCCGCACAACGAGACCTCGACGGGTGTGGCGGTGCCGATCAGCCGGGTGGCCGGCGCCGACCCGGGCTCGCTGCTGCTGGTCGACGCCACCTCGGGCGCCGGCGGCCTGGACGTCAACGTCGGCGAGACCGACGTCTACTACTTCGCCCCGCAGAAGTGCTTTGGCTCCGACGGCGGCCTGTGGCTGGCCCTGATGTCGCCGGCCGCGCTGGAGCGGGCCGGCGAAATCAAGGCGTCCGGCCGCTACATCCCGGCCTTCCTCGACCTGGTCACCGCGATCGACAACTCGCGGCTGGAGCAGACCTACAACACCCCGGCGCTGGCCACCATCTTCCTGGCCGCCGAGCAGACCGACTGGATGAACTCCCAGGGCGGGCTGGCCTGGGCGGCCAAGCGCACGGCCGAGAGCGCGTCCATCGTGTACGGCTGGGCGGAGCGCTCCGAGGTGGCGACGCCGTTCGTCACCGACCCCGCGCTGCGCTCCAACGTGGTCGCCACCATCGACTTCGCCGAGGGCGTCGACGCCACCGCGATCGCCAAGGCGTTGCGCGCCAACGGCATCGTGGACACGGAGCCGTACCGGAAGCTCGGCCGCAACCAGCTTCGCGTCGCGCTCTTCCCGGCCGTCGAGCCGGCCGACGTCGAGGCCCTGACCGCGTCGATCGACTACGTGGTCGAGCGACTCTGATCGCCGTCACGGTCGGTGGCCGCCGACGCGCCCTGCGGCCACCGACCGTGATCATCGCCGCAGCTCAGTCGCGACATGCGGGTGTCGCATCCCCCACCTGCGGACAGATGCGCGTACGGTGGTGCGAGGACGCCCGGGTGGCCGGCTCGTGGCGTGACGGCCAGCGAAGCGGGACGGAGGCTACGCCATGCGCCCAGTACGCTTCGTCGCCCTCTCCGAGGACGGCCAGGCCCTGGTGCTCGCCGACGAGGTCGGGCGACTGCTCGCCCTGCCCATCGACGAGCGGATCGCCGGCGCGTTGCACGCCGAGCCCGGCGCCCCTCCGCTCGCGGTGGCCCCGGCAGCCAGCGCCGACCCGGTGCCCTCGCTCTCCCCACGGGACATCCAGGCGAAGATCCGCTCCGGCGAGTCCGCCGAGGACGTCGCCCGGATCGCCGGCGTGCCGGTCGACCGCGTGCTGCGCTACGCCGGCCCGGTGCTCCAGGAGCGGGCCATGCTCGCCCAGCACGCCCGGCGCACCCGACTGAAGGGCGCGGAGAAGCCCACCCCGCTCGCCGAGGTGGTCAACGGGCGGCTGGCCCAGCACGGGATCGACACCGAGAAGATCTCCTGGGACGCGTGGCGCCGCGACGACGGCACCTGGCGGATCGTGGCGACCTGGCCCTCGGGCAAGGCGACCGCGCAGGCGATCTGGGATCTCGACAAGACCCGGCAGGCGGTCACCCCGCACGACGACATGGCGCAGTACCTGTGCGCCGAGCGGCCCACCCCGATCCTCGGCCAGGAGCCGACGCCGGAGCGGGGCGGCCACGCGCTGCCCGGCCCGTCGCGCGGCGAGCCGAGCCGGGGCGGGCACGGCCTGCCGGCGGCGGCGGAGCACAGCCGTCCCGGCCGCGACCCGATCCGTGCCGGGCGGGACGCCCTGCTCGCCTCCCTCGACCGTCCGCTCGGCTCGACCTCGGGTCGCGGGCTCGAACCCCGCACCCCGGCCGCCCTCGCCGGGCAGGACGCGCCGCGCCAGCGGCCGGTCGGCGGCGGGGCGGCGGCGCTGCTCGGCGGTGGTCAGGGTTCCGCCTTCGACGACGACTCGGACGCGCCCAAGGAGGTGCCGGCCGTGCCGTCGCTGGCGGTGCTCCGGCCCCGGCGCACGGGCGCGCCGGCGGCAGCGGCAGGTGAGTCGACCGACGCCGGCGGCAAGCCGCGCAAGCGCCTGCCGAGCTGGGACGACGTGCTCTTCGGCAGCGGCCCGGCGGCCCGCGAGTCCTCGTGACCGCCTGACTCCGGCGACCATCCGGTCGCCGGAGTCAACACGAGGCACTCGAACACGGGATCGACTTCTCCGACACCGACACCGCCAACGTCTACGGCTGAGGCTGGCGGACCGGTGAGGGGATCACCGAGCAGATCATCGGACGCTGGTGCGCCCAGGGCGGCGGCCGGCGGGAGCTGGGTGATGGTCGGCGGCGTCGCGTCCGTGGTGGCGCCCTGGTCGGTGCCGCGGTTTGGTGACCGGGGAGCGTCAGAGGGGCCAGGCGGCCAGGCGGTCGTAGGTGGGGCGAGGGCCGGGGTGGCTGCGCACCAGGACCATCTCGCCGGCCGGCCACTCCGGGCCCTCGTAGTCGTCGAGGGTGGCCACGTCGGCGGCCACGTCGACCGGGGGCACCCGGTCGCCGGGGCGGGCGATCGTCAGGTGCGGGCGGAACGGCTTCTCGTCGTGCGGCAGGCGGGCGTGCCGCAGCCGGGAGCGGATCAGCCGGGCCAGCACCAGTACCGGCTCCACCTCGCCCCGCAGGTCGACCCAGAGCACGGTGAACCGGCCCCGCCCGAACCGTCCGCCACCGGCCAGCCGGAGCCGGGGCGCGGCCTGGCGGCCGTCTCGGGACCACTCGGCGGCGAGCCCGAGCGCGCTCTCCACGGCGACCAGCCGGTCCGCCTCGACGTCGCCGAGGAAGGCGAGGGTGACGTGCGCGTTGGCCGGGTCGGCGAGCCGGACGTTGGTCCCGGCGGCGGCCGCCGCGCCGACCCGCAGCCGGGCGACCTGCGCGCCGAGGTGCGCGATCGCCTCGCGCGGCGGGTAGAGCGCGACGAAGAGCCTCACGCCGGGCCCGCCCTCAGCGGTGACGCTGCCGGTGGCCTGCCCGGGCGGCGGGCAGGGTCAGCCCGGCGGCGTGCAGCAGGCCCTCCACCCGGACGCGTTCCAGCTCCAGGTCGACGCCCTCCAGCTCGGTCAGGTGCTCGGCCAGCCCGAGGGCCCGACAGGCCAGCCGGAGCCGGTCGTCGTACGCCTGGAGGACCATGCCGTGCCAGACGGGCTGGCGACCGTCGAAACCCACCCCCTGGCTGCGCAGGCGGCGCAGGTCGGCGGCGAGTTCCTCCAGGGGGCGCCGGTCGGGCCGGTCGAAGTCGGTGAGGTCGATGTCGCGGGTCAGCGCGTCGGCCTCGACGGCCCGGTCCAGCCGGGCGATGGTGCGCCGCTCCCGCCGGCGCTCACGCCACTCGGCGTACCCGCAGGCGACCCGGTCGATGATCTCGTCCGCGCAGAAGACCAGGGCGATCACCGCCGGCAGACTGGCCATGGCGACGATGGCCAGGATCAGCAGCAGCGCGCGCCCGAGCTCCACGTATCGACGCTAAGCCTCTTTCCCCCTTACCGCCACCGCTTTCGTGTCATCCGCCCGCAGCAGGAGGGGAGCGACCTGCCCGGCCCGGGCGACGGGCTCAGCAGTCGGCGGAGGTGACGTAGAAGCGCGGCATCGGCAGGATGCGGAAGCGCAGCCGGGCGCCGGAGCGGCGCAGCTGCCAGGTGAGCGCGATCAGGATGGTGGCCAGCGAGATCAGCCCACCGATCCAGATGCTGGCACCGGCGCCGTAGGTCTCGGCGACCCAGCCGATGAGCGGCGCCCCGACCGGGTTGGTGCCGAGGAAGACCAGCACCCACAGGGCCATCACCCGGCCGCGGAAGGCGGCGTCGGTGCCGAGCTGGACCCGTTGGTTGGCCGCCTGGGCGAAGAAGACCATGAAGAACCCGGTCGGCAGCAGCAGCGTCACCACCATCCAGTACGCCGGGGCGAGCCCCACCAGCGTGCCGAAGCTGGCGCAGCCGACCCCCGCGCCGAGCACCAGCCAGACCGACGGGCGGCTGCGCCGCCCGGTGCCGGCGAGCGCCCCGACCAGCGCGCCGACCGCCAGCGCGGTGCTGAACAGCCCGAACGAGGCGGCACCGGTCTTGAAGACCGTCTTGGCCAGCGCGGCGAGGGTGAGCTGGAAGTTGAACAGCGACATGCCGATCACCGACATCACCGCCATGGGCAGCAGCAGGTCGGGCCGGCGCCAGACGTAGCGCAGGCCGTCGACGACCTTGGCCGACGCCCGCTCGTCGCGCGGCAGCAGCGCCTCCCGGTGCAGGTCGGCGGGGCGCATCTGGATCACGGTGACCAGCGGGGCGATCGAGCTGAGCGCGGTGAACAGGAAGACCGGCCCGACGTCGAAGGCGGCGATGGCCAGGCCGGCGACGGCCGGTCCGACGATCCGGGCGGAGTTGAACACGGCCGCGTTCAGCGAGAGCGCGTTCGGCAGCAGGGACGTACCGACCAGCTCGGAGACGAACGCCTGCCGGACCGGGGTCTCCACGGCGTTGGCGACGCCGAGCAGGGCCGCGAACGCGAAGACGTGCCAGAGCTGCACGAGGCCGGTGATCACCAGCAGGGCCATGGCGAGGGCCAGCACGGTCCAGAACGCGTTCGCGACGAAGAGCAGCATCCGCTTGTCGTAGCGGTCGGCGAGCCGCCCGGAGAGCAGGGTGAGCAGCAGCACCGGGGTGAACTGGAGCGCGGTCACCACGCCGAGCGCGGTGGCGGAGTTGTCGGAGAGCTCGAGGACCAGCCAGTCCTGGGCAATGAACATCATCCAGACGCCGATCAGTTTGATCAGCTGCCCGGATGCGAAGAGCCGGTAGTTGCGGACCTGTAGGGACTGGAACATCGTGCTCAGCTTCGCCTGCACTCTCGGTGCGCCTCCTCGCGGTCGTACGCGTCATCGACGTCGGACGGCGCGGTGGCACGACGCGCGGGTCAGGCGCGGGCGACCTGCTGGAGGATCTCGGCGGCCTGCCGCAAAGTTTCCCGCTCGGCCTCGGTCAGCTCGGCCAGCCGGCGGGCCAGCCACTCGTCACGGACCCGCTCGAACTGGTCGAGCACTGCCCGTCCCCCCTCGGTCGCCGCCAGGATGACCTGCCGGCCGTCGGTCGGATGGGGGGTGCGCTGCACGAGGCCGCGCTCCTCCAACTTCGCGACGATCCTGGTCATCGTGGGCGGCTGCACCCGTTCCACGTCGGCCAGTTCCCGAGGCGTCAACGCACCCGCCAGCCGGAGGCTGGTGAGCGCGGAGAGCTGGGTGACCGTGAGGTCGCCGACCGGCCGGGCCTGGCGGACCCGTCGGTTCAGCCGGGTGATCGCATCACGCAGCTGCGGTGCCAGCTGCGCCGGTGGCACGCGTTTCGCCGTCACCGTCCGCTCCGTCACGATAGTTAGCCTAACTAATTAGCTTGGCGAATGACCACCGATATGACCACGCTCACGCGAGGTTTGTCCTGCTCCGGGCCGGGTACCCGATTCGGTCACCGGCCCGGAGCGAAGGGTGTTCAGAGCACCACGGACTCGATCGGCCCACGCAGGAAGTAGAGCACGAAGAGGGCGGCCACCCCGTACAGCAGCGGGTGGATCTCCCGGGCCTTGCCCTTGGCGAGCTTCACCACCACGTACGAGATCAGGCCGGCCCCGATGCCGTTCGAGATCGAGTACGTGAAGGGCATCAGCACGATCGTCAGGAACGCCGGGATCGCGATCTCGTAGTCGGACCAGTCGATCGTCCGCACCGCGGTCATCATCAGGAAGCCGACCACCACCAGCGCCGTGGACGCCGCCTCGAACGGCACCACCACGACCAGCGGCGCCAGGAACATCGCCAGCAGGAACAAACCGCCGGTGACCAGGTTGGCCACGCCCGTGCGGGCGCCCTCGGCGACACCGGCGGCACTCTCGATGTACGAGGTGTTGCTGGACGTGCTCGCCGCACCGCCGGCCGCCGCCGCGATCGAGTCGACCAGCAGGATCTCCTTCGCCCGCGGCGGGGTGCCCCGCTCGTCGAGCATGTTCCCCTCCTGGCCGACCGCGACCATCGTGCCCATCGTGTCGAAGAAGTCCGTGATCAGCAGGGTGAACACGAACATCAGCACGACGACCCAGCCGGCGCGGCCCCACGAGTCGAACACGTTGAAGTTGCCGAGCAGCGACAGGTCCGGCACGTCCACCCAGGTCTTCGGCAGCTCCGGGACGTTCAGCGCCCAGCCCTTCGGGTTGGGCTTGCCGTCGACGAAGGACGGCCCGATGTTCGCCACCGCCTCCACGATGATCGCCAGCACGGTGGAGCCGAGGATGCCGATCAGGATCGCGCCCCTGACGCGGCGCACCAGCAGCACGATGGTCAGCAGCAGACCCACCACGAAGACCAGCAGCGGCCAGCTGGCGAGCTTGCCGCCGATGCCCAGGCTGACCGGGACGGTGCTGTTCTGCACGTCCGGCACCCGGCGCACGAAGCCGGCGTCGACCAGACCGATGATGGTCAGGAAGAGGCCGATGCCGACGCCGATCGCCGTCTTCATCTGCGTCGGCACCGAGCGGAACACCGCCGTACGCAGGCCGGTCAGCACCAGCACCGCGATGATCACACCCTCGATCACCACGAGGCCCATCGCGTCGGCCCAGGTCATCTCCGGGGCGATCTCGTACGCGACCAGCGCGTTGACGCCCAGACCGGCGGCGAGCGCCAGCGGGAACCGGCCGACCACGCCCATCAGGATGGTCATCAGGCCGGCGACCAGGGCGGTTGCCGCGGCGAGGGCGGCGATGGAGAGCTTCTTGCCGTCGCCGTCGACGGCACCACCGATGATGAGCGGGTTGAGCACCACGATGTACGCCATCGTGAAGAAGGTCGCCAGGCCACCGCGTACCTCGCGGCTCATCGTCGAGCCGCGGGCGGAGATCTCGAAGTACCGGTCGAAACCGTTACGGGGGTGCGCTGGGTCGGGTGGTGTGCCGTTCTCGGGCGGCGCTACTGACATCAGGTCCTCGCAGGTGATCTTCCGTTGTCGCGCGCATCGTCGCAGATCACCGGCCAGCAGGAAAAGTTGATCGCGTACGCTTGCCGCGTGCCGAAGGAGCAGCCACCGCGGCCCGAGCCGCTCGACCCGCCGATGGTGCCGTTCGCCCTCGCCGGGATGGCGGCCTGGGCGCTCGCCGGGCTGGTGCTGCTGGTCTTCTTCCGGGACTGGCTGAGCGCGCACGATCACCAGGACTGGCTGTGGACCTGCCTGGCCGGTTTCCTGTGGGGTTTCCCCGGTCTCGCCGTGATGATGCGGCACGACGCCAACCGGCGCCGCCGCCGCGCCGGCCGCGCCGGCCGCTGACCTGCGACGGCACCGACCCGCAGGGCCGGTGCCGCGCCGGTCGCGTCAGGGGTGCCCGTACGGCTCCGCCGGCTCCGCGGCCTCGACCGAGCCCGGCGCCCGGCTGACCGCCACGGGCTCGACCGCGCTGTCGTCGTAGACCGTCGGCATCTCCTCGACCGGGGTCTCGGCGGCCTCGATCAGGGTCTCCGAGTGGGCCCCGCAGCCGTGGTCGGCGCTGACCACCCGACCGTCGTCGGGGGCGTAGAAGTTGCCGCAGGCCCCGAAGGACTGCCGCAGGGCGCCGGCGAGCGGCAGGTAGAAGCCGCAGGTGCCGCAGCGGGCGGCGGCGGGGGCGGCGGCCGAGATCGCGGCGGACGGGCCGTGGTCGCCGTCGTACCAGCGCTGGGCGGCCTCGCTGCGCCCCTCGCGGGAGAGCACCCGGGCCCGGCCGAGACCCAGCTCCCAGGCCGTCTCCTCGACCGCCGGGTCGTCGGAGAGCAGGTAGCCGGGCTGGAGCCGGTCGTCGTCCGCCGGGGTGGGCAGCAGGTCGCCGGGGCCGAGGTCGCCCGGCTTGAGCCGCTCCTGCCACGGCAGCCAGCCGGGCGCGAGCATCGCGTCGGTGCCGGGGAGCAGCACCGTCTCGCAGACGGTGACGTGCCGGCTGCGCGGCACGCGGGTCACGGTGACCGCCCACCGCCAGCCCCGGTAGCCGGCGAGCCGGCACTCGAAGTAGTGGGTGACGAGTCGGTCGCCCTCCGCGACGGCCTGCAGGTGGTCGCCGATGTCCGAGGGGTCGACCTCGGTGATGGCGTCACGTGCCACCTCGACGGCGGCGGCGCAGACCTGGTCGAGACGAGCGGCACGGGCGGAGGCGGGCCTGGTCACCAGACCATTGTTCCCCATGCGTACGGCCGACCGACAGGCACCCGCCGACGACGTTCTGGGACAGTGGTGCGGCACGGACGGACCGGATGGGTGAGGATGGTGGACATGCCGCTGTTCTCCCGCTCCGGGCGGTCCGTACTCGGGCGGACCGTCGGCACCGGCATCAAGGCCGTCCGCCTGCTGTTCCGTGGCTCGGTCAGCAGTGGTCGCTGGATGACCCGGCGGGCGGGTCGGGCCCGCGCGCGGGGCGCCGGGGGCGAGGTCGGCATGGTCCGCCTCTTCGACCTGCACGCGGTCTCCTGCGCCGGGGACACGCTGATCGCCATCGGCCTCGCCGGGACGATCTTCTTCAACGTCCCGCTCGGCGAGGCGCGCAGCAAGGTCGCCCTCTACCTGCTGGTGACCATGGTGCCGTTCGCCATGCTCGCCCCGGTGGTGGGCCCGCTGCTCGACCACTTCCGCCACGGCCGCCGGTACGCGCTGGCCGCCACCATGCTCGGCCGCGCCTTCCTGGCCTGGTTGATCTCCGACTACATCCACGGCTTCGGCCTCTACCCGGCGGCCTTCGGCGTGCTGGCCCTCTCCCGCGCGTACGGGGTGGCCCGCTCGGCGGCCGTCCCGCGGCTGCTGCCGGAGGGGCTGGGGCTCTCCCAGGTGGGTGCCCGGGCCAGCGTCTACGGCACGGTGGCCGGCGCCCTGGTCGCTCCGATCGGGCTGGCCGCCTTCTGGTTCGGGCCGCAGTGGCCGCTCCGGGTCGCCTCGATCATCTTCCTGGTCGGCATGGTGATCTCCCTGCGGCTTCCGCCGAAGGCCGACTCCGAGCCGCCGGAGCGGGTGCCCCGACCGCTGCGGGCGCTCGGCCGGCGCACCGGTGACCGCCCGCTGGGCCGGGGGCGACCGGCCGGCCGGCTCGTGATCGCCACCCTGATCGGCGCCGCGACGCTGCGCGGGCTGTACGGGTTCCTGCTGCTCTTCCTGGCCTTCGCGATCAAGGCCGGCGACCTGACCACCGTCGTCTTCGGCCGGGACCTGGGCGACGAGGGGGCGCTGGGCCTCGTCGGCGCCGCGCTGGCCGTGGGCACCTTCCTCGCCACCGCGATCGGCACCCGGCTGCGCATCCATCGGCCCGTCGCGATCCAGTCCAGCGGCATGATCATCGTGGGTGGGGTGGCGGTCCTCGCCGCGCTGATGTTCTCGCTGCCGATGGTCGCCCTGCTCTGCCTGGTGGCCGCGCTGATCAGCGGCATCGCCAAGCTCGCCGTGGACGCCTCGATCCAGGAGCGCATCCCGGAGCGGCTGCGGGCCAGCTCCTTCGCCCACTCCGAGACGGTGCTGATGCTCGCGTTCGTCGCCGGGGGCGGGCTGGGGCTCGTACCCTTCGACGGCCGGATCGGCATCGCCGTCGCCGCCGGGGTCGGCACGCTGGCCGCCGTGCGGGGCGTGGTGGTGGCGAGCCGCCTGCGCGCCGAGCGGCTGGCCGGTCGCCCGCTCGCCGACGGGGAACTGGCGGACGACACCGACGATGCCGGCAGCGACGACGGCACGGGCAACGACGACGGCCCGGGCAGGAGCGACGGGACGGGCGCCGGCGCCGACACCCGCGCCGAGGCCGGGGGCGGCTCCGACACCGGGGTGGCACCCGTGTCGCCCGCCCCGGCGCAGGGCGGCTCGCCGCTGGACGACCCGGCCCTGGCCCCGCCCGGGTACCACATCTACCGGCCGTCGTCGGCCGTCGGCGGGGCGGGCGGGGCGGACGACGAGACCCGGCGGGAACCGCAGGGGCCCCTGCCGTGACGGGACTGCTGGTGGTCACGGCGGTGCCCGCCGAGGCCGAGGCGGTGCGCGCGGGCCTGCCGGACGCGTCGACGACGGTCCTGCCGGCGGGGGTCGGGCCTGCCGTCGCCGCCGCCACCACCGCTCGGCTGCTGGTGCTCGCCGAGGCGGCCGGCCGCCCGTACCGCGGGGTGGTCAGCGCGGGCGTGGCGGGCGGCTTCGCCGGCCGGGTGGAGGTCGGCGCGACGGTGCTGGGCTCCGTGTCCGTCGCCGCCGACCTGGGTGCCGAGTCGCCGGCGGGCTTCCTCCCGGTGGACGAGCTGGGCATGCCCCCGGAGTGGCTCGGTGGCGGCATCGCGCTCGCCGCCGATCCCAACCTGCTGGCCACCCTGCGGGCCGCGCTGCCGACGGCGACGGTGGGCGCGGTACTGACCGTCAGCACGGTGACCGGCAGCGCCGCCAGCACGGACGCCCTGCGCCGGCGTCATCCCGACGCGGTCGCCGAGGCCATGGAGGGGTACGGCGTGGCCGTCGCCGCCGCGCAGGCCCGCGTCCCCTTCGTCGAGCTGCGTACCGTCTCCAACCCGATCGGCCCCCGCGACCGCGACGCCTGGCGCATGCGTGAGGCGCTCGCCGCCCTCACCACCGCCGCCGCGGCCCTGGCCTCACCCGGCCTGCCCTGAGCCTGCCCGCCCGCCTGCCCGCCCCGCGCACTGGCCCGCCCTGGCCCGGCCCGGCGATCACCCTCCGGACGTCGATCGCCGGTCGAACCGCAGAGCCGTCGGTCGGCTCGCCTCCACCTGGTAGCCGCAGGCGATCAGGAAGCCGGCCCCACCGATGTGGGCGACGGCGCGCACCGTCCGCACACCGGCCCTGTCCAGTTCCTCGCCGAGGAGCTGAAGCAGCCGGCGGCCGATGCCCAGTAAGCGCAGCTGGGGCGCGACGAGGACACCGTCCAGCACCATCTCCCGCAGGTCGCCCAGATCCTCACCGAGCAGCAGGTCCTCGCTGCGTTCGTGTGCCCGGAGTTCGCCGACCAGCTCACCGCCCGGCAACTGGGCCACGAACCGCCAGCACCCGTCCGGCACCCCCTGCGTCACCCGACGGAAACTGACGGCGGCGCGGGCCCGTTCCCGTACCCGTCGCTCGTCGCGTCGACCACGGTGGAGGTCGTACGTCCTCTCCGGCACCCGCACCGGCCACTGCTCCGGTGGGACGTACCAGTGCCCCCACCACACACCAGGCCAGTCCTTCAGCGTCCGGACCTCCCGGACGTCGAGGTGGGCGGGATAGCGGCGGCCTCCCTCGTCGCGTCGTCCGTCGTGAGGGACGGGTGGCAGCACGGCGACGGCCCTCGGTTCGCCGTCCGTGCTCCCTTGATCAGCGGTCCGGACGCCCACCGCCAGCTCTCCGCCAGCAGCCCGGACCAACCGCTCCACCGTCCGCAACTTCGGATCGGCTCCCGGATCGGCCTCGATCCGCGCCAGCGTGCTCTTGGGCACGCCCGACCGACGCGCCAACTCCCGTTGGCTCAGGTCTGCCTGGCGCCGGAGAGCACGCAGCGCCGCCCCCACCTCGATCGGTCCGGTCGGCTCCGTCACACGTCGATCCTTGCGACGGCCACGAGCAACCGTCAACAAGCGCGACACACCTGTGGATAAGCCTGTGGACAACTGGTTTGGTGCTGTGCAACGGGTGCTCTTCGGCACGCTGTCGAGCTGCCCCGTTCGTAAGACCACCGGCCTAGGGAGACGCCGGCACCGTTGAGCGACCGGGTGTCCAGGAATGGACCGTCCGCGCTGGTCCCGGCGTGCGATGTGGGTGCCCTCGGGCATCAGCCGGGTCATCCGGCAGCAAGGGTGCGACGGCCGCAACCGGGCGGCGGTGCCGGTCCACGTCGTGCCGATCGGGGCGGTGCCCACTCGGCGCGCGCCGCACCGGGCTGACCGGCCCCAGGCCGCTCCCGTGCTGGTGCGGCCGGCACTCGCCGGATTGCAACTTGCCTCCATCTGCCGCAGCGCGGCTTGCGTCATCTGCCGGATCGCGGCTTGCCCCATCTGTAAGGGCAGCTCGACAGGGGGCCGAACAGGACACCATTGCCGCCCTGGTTGTCGCCGTCGCCTCCACTCGGCCCGTGGCTCGTGCTCGTGGCGTCAGAGCTCCCGCTCGGCGGACGCTAGCTGCTCGAAAGGACGCGGCTCGTCGTCGTGGGGACGTCTCCCGATCGCATCGTCGCGTGCACCGTCACCGCGCACACTTCCACCTCCGCGCCCCCCACCTCGCGAGGCAGCGCCACCACGCGGGGCAGGTCACAGTCGTGAGGCCCGGGCGAAGCCGGGCCCCTGGCGGCGGGGATACGGTGAGGGCGTGGCGCTCTCGCTGGCTTTCTCGCCCTGCCCCAACGACACGTTCGTCTTCCACGCCCTGGCGCACGGTCTCGTGCCCGGCGCGCCGCCGGTCGACGTCACGTACGCCGACGTGGACGTCACCAACACGGCCGCCGAGCGTGGCGCGTTCGACCTGGTCAAGGTGAGCTACGCGGCGCTGCCGTGGCTGCTGGACGACTACCATCTGCTGCCCTGCGGGGGTGCACTGGGCCGCGGCTGCGGCCCACTGGTACTGACCCGTGGCGACCAGCCCGACAGCCCCGGCCAGCCCGAGCGGCCCGACGGCCCCGGTCGCGCCGATCTGAGCGGTGCCACGGTGGCGGTGCCGGGCGACCGGACGACGGCGTACCTGCTCTTCCGGCTCTGGGCGGCCGAGCGGCCCCCGGCACGGATCGAGGTCGTGCCGTTCCACGAGATCATGCCGGGCGTCGCCGCCGGCCGGTACGACGCCGGCCTGGTCATCCACGAGGCCCGGTTCACCTACCCGCGGCACGGCCTGACCGCCCTGGTCGACCTCGGCGAGTGGTGGGAGGCCGACACCGGCCTGCCCATCCCCCTCGGGGCCATCCTGGCCCGGCGCGGCGCGGTCGACCCGGAGGCCGCAGCCGGGTGGATCCGCGAGTCGGTACGCCAGGCCTGGGCCGATCCGGCCGCCAGCCGCGAGTACGTGCTGGCGCACGCGCAGGAGATGGAGCCCGACGTGGTGGACCGCCACATCGGGCTCTACGTCAACGAGTTCACCGCCGACCTGGGGGACGCGGGGTTCGCCGCCGTCCAGGCGTTGCTCGGCCGGGCCGCCGACGCCGGGCTGGTGCCTCAGACCTCCAGCTCGTTGGCGACCGCGTGGACCAGCTGAGCGATCTTCTGCGCCGTCTTGCGGTCCGGGAAGCGGCCGCGGCGCAGGTCCGGCTGGACCTTCGCCTCCAGCACCTTGATCATGTCCTCGACGAGGCCGTGCAGCTCCTCCGCCGGCCTGCGACGCAGCTCCGCCATCGACGGCGGGGCGTCGAGCAGCTTGACCCCCATCGCCTGCGCGCCCCGGCGGCTGTCCACCACGCTGAAGTCGACCCGCTGGCCGCCCTTGAGGTCGGTGACACCCGTCGGTAGCGCGCCCTTGGGAAGGAACACGTCGCCACCCTCGTCGCTGGTGACGAATCCGTATCCCTTGGCCGCGTCAAACCACTTCACTCGACCCGTCGGCACCTGAGAACCCCTGCTTCGCTTGAGCTTGAGACGTCTACCGCTCCAAGGCTAGCCGGATCATGCCGTCCAGCGCCGCCGGGAATCCGGTGAGATCATCCAGCACCACCTCCGCCCCGGCCGCGCGCAGCTCGTCGGCGGTGCACGGGCCCGTGGCGACCCCGATGCCGGGCACGCCCGCCGCCCCCGCCGCCACCATGTCGGCCACGTGGTCGCCGACGTAGTGGGTCGCGCCGTGCCGCCGCAGCGCGGTCGCCTTCTCCTCCGCGAACAGGTCGCCCGCCACCTCGTCGGCCACCAGGCCGAGGTGGTCGAGGTGCAGCCGGGCCAGGCGGCCCTGCTTGGCCGTGACCACCAGCACCCGCCCGCCGCGTCCGCGTACCGCGTCGATCGCGGCGACCGCCCCGGGCAGCGGGATGGTGGGTGTGATCGCGTACGCCGGATACAGCTCGCGGTACGTCAGGACGGCCTCGTCGACCTGCTCCGGCGGGAACCAGCGGGCGATCTCCGTACGCAGCGGCGGGCCGAGCCGCGCCACGGCGGCCTCCGCGTCCACGTGCACCCCCGTCCGGGCCGTCAACGCCCGGAAGGCGTCGGCGATGCCGGGACGCGAGTCGACCAGGGTCATGTCGAGGTCGAAGCCGACCGTCAGCGCTGCCATGCGGGAGAACGTACCCGCCCATCCCCGGGTCGGCCGGACGTCCGAGGGGCGGGAGGGCCCTCCGTCGGGCTAGCGTGGAACGACGATGACCACCTCACTCGCCGACCACCTGCGGTCGCTGCCCGACGAGTCGCTCGCCGCCCTCCTCCAGCTGCGGCCGGACCTCGTCGTACCCGTGCCGGCCGACGTCTCCGCGCTCGCCACCCGGGCCCAGTCGCGGGTCTCGGTGGCCCGCGCCCTCGACGTGCTGGACCAGTTCACCCTGCTGATGCTGGACGCCGCCCGGCTGACCCGGGACGCCGCCGACGGGACAACCTCCACCGACGCGGTGCTCGCCATGGCCACCGCCGGCCCGCAGCCGCCCGCCCCCACCACCGTCCGCGCCGCCGTGAACCGGTTGCGCGCGCTCTTCGTGCTGTACGGCCCCGAGAGCGCCCTGCGCGTGGTGGCGAGCGTCGACGAGGTGTCGCCGTACCCGGCGGGCCTGGGTCGACCGGCGGCGGAACTCGGCCCGCGGACGGCGGCGCTCTGCGCGGACCCGGCGAAGCTGCGGCGGACGCTGCTGGCCGCGCCGCCCTCGGCCCGGGCGATCCTGGACCGGCTGGCCGCCGGACCGCCGGTCGGCAGCGTGCCGGCGGGCGCGTTGCAGGCGCCCCCGCTCGGCGCGGAGGACGACCTGCCGCCGGACCCGACCAACGGCGGCGCGCCCACCGGCTCGCCGGTGCGCTGGCTCGTCGACCACCACCTGCTGGTGCCGGTCTCCGGCGGCAGGGCCGGCGCCACGGGCACCGTCGAACTGCCCCGCGAGGTCGGCCTGCTGCTGCGCCGCGACAGCGGCCCGCTCGGCCCGCTGCGCAGCAGCCCGCCGCCGGTGGCCACCGCGCCGCGCGAGCCGAAAACCGCCGACTCCGCCGGGGCCGGGCAGACCATGGAGGTGGTACGCCACACCGAGGGGCTGCTGGAGCAGCTCGCCGCCGAACCGGCGCCGGTGCTCCGCTCGGGCGGCCTGGGCGTCCGCGACCTGCGCCGGCTCGCCAAGGCCGTCGGAGTGGACGAGCCGACGGCGGCCCTGCTGCTGGAGGCGGCGTACGCGGGCGGGCTCGTGGGCGAGGTCGACCTCCCCGGGGCCACCACCACCCGGCACGGCGCCGACCAGCAGGTCCTGCCCACCGCCGGGTACGAGGTGTGGCGGGCCGGGACGCTCGCACAGCGCTGGGAGCAGCTCGCCCGGGCCTGGCTGACCATGACGCGGCAGGCCGGGCTGGTGGGGCAGCGCGACGACCGGGACCGGCCGATCACGGTGCTCTCCGCAGAGGCGGAACGCGCCGGCGCGCCGGCCGCCCGACGGGCCGTGCTGGAGGTCCTCGCCGACCTGGAGCCGGCCACCGGGCCCACCCCCGAGGAGGTGCTGGCCCTGCTCGACTGGCGGGCGCCGCGGCGCAGCCGGGGGCGGGAGGCCGCGCACCGCGAGGTGCTGGCCGAGGCGGCCACGCTGGGCGTGACGGGACTGGGGGCGCTCACCTCGTACGGGCGGCTGCTGCTCGCCGACGTGACCGCCGCCGACGAGCGGGGCGGCGACGACCCCCTCGGGCTGCGGGCGGACACCGAGAGCGGCGACCCGACCAGCACCGTACGCGCGCTGGACGCCCTGCTCCCCGCCCCGGTGGACCACTTCCTCGTGCAGGCGGACCTGACCGTCGTGGTGCCCGGCCCGCCCGACCCGGCGCTGGCCGCCGAACTGGAGGTGGTGGCGGAGCACGAGTCGGCCGGCGGCGCCAGCGTGCACCGGGTCACCCCGGCCAGCGTGCGCCGGGCCCTGGACGCCGGCTACTCGGCCGACGACCTGCATGCCCTGTTCCGCCGGCGGTCGCGCACCCCCGTCCCGCAGGGACTGACGTACCTGGTGGACGACGTGGCCCGCAAGCACGGCGGGCTGCGGGTCGGCTCCGCCGGGGCGTACGTGCGCAGCGACGACGAGGCACTGCTGACCGAGGTGCTCGCCGACCGGCGGCTGGAGCCGCTGGCGTTGCGCCGGCTGGCGCCGACGGTGCTGTCGACGCCGTACCAGGTGGGTCGGATGCTGATGGTGCTGCGCGACGCCGGTTACGCCCCGGTGCCGGAGGACGCGAGCGGCTCGGCGGTGCTGGCCCGCCCGAAGACCCGGCGGGCCCCGGCCCGGGTGCCGGTGACGACCCGCACGCTCGACCCGCTGACCACACCGAAGCTGGCCATGCCCCGCCTGCTCGGCGTGGTGGAGCAGATCCGGCGCGGCGACGCGGCGGCCCGGGCCGCGCGGCGGGCACCGGCCGTGGTCCGGGGCGGGGTCGGGCGCACCGGTCCGGCGCCGGTGCCCTCCCACAGCGACGCCCTCGCGGTGCTCCAGCAGGCGATCCGGGACCGGGCGCTGGTCTGGGTCGGGTACGTCGACGCGCACGGGGCGACCGCGTCCCGGCTCGTCCGGCCGGTCTCGATGGGCGCGGGCTACCTGCGCGCCGAGGACGACCGGACGGAGATGCTGCACACGTTCGCCCTGCACCGGATCACGGCGGCGGTGCTGGAGGACTGAGCGGGGGCGGGTCAGCGCCGGCTGCGGCGTACCGTCCCGACGACGGAGACGATCAGCAGCAGCGCGAACCCGGTGCCGACCGACTCGCCGACCGAGGCGACGAAGCCCTGCTGGAGCACCAGCCAGCCGAAGAGGAACCAGCCGAAGAGCACCACCCCGGCGACCGCGTACGCGACGACCGTGGCGGTGGAGACTTCCTCGGCGGGGGACGGGTCGCGATCGAGGGTGTGTTCCCGGGCCACTTCGCGATCGACCGTCATCTCCGACCTCCCCGTCCGGTGCGACGCCTGGCATCCAGCGTGACACCCCGGTGGCGGGAGTGACAGGGGATAAAACCCGGATCGGACGAGTTGTGCGATGCGTCGGAGGCGTATCGGGTCGGCTCAGGTGCCCCGGGTGGCTCAGGTGCCGGGGCGCCGCCCCATCAGCACCACCTTGCTGCCGACCTTGCCCAGTTCCCAGAAGCGGACGGCGTCGCCGGGCAGCAGGTTGACGCACCCGTGCGAGCCGATCGCCTTGTTGTGCAGGTAGGTCGTTGTCTGGTGGAAGCCCATCCCCCGGGTGAAGTGCTGCCAGTACGGCAGCCACACCTCGTACGGGTCGGACCACTCCTTGACGTTGCGGTAGTTGATCGTGAACGTGCCGGCGGGGGTGCGGTAGCCGGGCATGCCCGTGCGGGTGACGGTCGGCTTGACGAGCACCTTGCCGTTGCGCATGACCCAGGTGGTCTGCCGGGTCAGGTCGATGCAGAAGGTGGTGCCCGAGCCGGCCCGGCAGCGCGCCGTGTCGGTGGTGGCGAGGCGCTTCGCCACGTCGTGGGTGGTGGGCCCGGCGCGGCCGTGGGCGGGGCGGATGTCGTACCGCTTCTGGAACTTCTTGATGGCGACGCAGTCGGCGGCGGACTGCCGGCCGTCGACGGTCACGCGCCCGAACCCGCCCAGCCGGGCCAGGTGCGCCTCCACCTCGCGCTGGTGCTCGCCCTGCGGGCAGCCGGCGGCGGACGGCGACCCGGTGGGCTTCGTCGCGGTGCGCGTCGGCTCCACCGTGGGGCGCGTCGGTGCCGGTGTGCTCCGCGTCGGCTTGACCCTGGGCTTCGGCGGCGCCGTGCTCGGCTGCGCCCGCTGGTCCGGCCCGGGCGCACCGCTCGCCCCCGTTACCCGCTCCGCAGCCCCGGCCGCGACGGGTCCCCCGCCCCCGCCGCCGTCGGCCTGCGGATCGAACGTGCACGCACCGGCACCGACCAGCGTGACCACTGCCAGGGCGACCAGCCGGCTGCTGATCCGGACATGTTTCATGCTGCCTCCCTGACAGGTGTTCCCTTTGCTAGACGTTGCGAGTACCGCTCCGGTTGCTCCAGGTGAGCAGATTTTTCTGCCGTCACCCGGGTGCGTGCAACACTGGTGGGTCGGCCTGGGCGGGTCAGTCGCCTCCCGGACAGCCGGCGACCGAGGCGGAGGAGAGGCACTGGCGTGAGCGGTGGACCCCTGATCGTGCAGTCGGACAAGACCCTGCTGCTGGAGATCGACCACCCGGACGCGCAGGCATGCCGGATGGCCATCGCGCCCTTCGCCGAGCTGGAGCGCTCCCCCGAGCACGTGCACACCTACCGGCTGACGCCACTCGGGCTGTGGAACGCGCGCGCCGCCGGCCACGACGCCGAGGGCGTGGTGGATTCCCTGATCAAGTACTCCCGCTACCCGGTGCCGCACGGGCTGCTGGTCGACGTGGCCGAGACGATGGACCGGTACGGCCGCCTCCAGCTCGCCAACGACCCGGCGCACGGCCTCGTCCTGCGGGCGCTGGACCGGCTGGTGCTGATCGAGGTCGCCAAGAGCAAGAAGCTCGCCGGGATGCTCGGCGCGAAGCTGGACGACGACACGATCGCGGTGCACCCGTCCGAGCGGGGCCGGCTCAAGCAGGCGCTGCTCAAGCTCGGCTGGCCGGCCGAGGACCTGGCCGGCTACGTCGACGGCGAGGCGCACCCGATCGAGCTGGCGGAGGCCGGCAAGGACGGCCGGAAGCCGTGGACGCTGCGGTCGTACCAGCGGGAGGCCGTGGAGGCGTTCTGGGCCGGCGGGTCGGGCGTCGTGGTGCTGCCCTGCGGCGCCGGCAAGACGCTGGTCGGGGCGGCGGCGATGGCCGAGGCGAAGGCGACCACCCTGATCCTGGTCACGAACACGGTGGCGGGGCGGCAGTGGAAGCGGGAGCTGATCGCGCGCACGTCGCTGACCGAGGAGGAGATCGGCGAGTACTCGGGCGAGCGCAAGGAGATCCGCCCGGTCACCATCGCCACGTACCAGGTGCTCACCTCGCGCAAGAAGGGCACGTTCACCCACCTGGACCTGTTCGGGGCCCGCGACTGGGGCCTGGTCGTCTACGACGAGGTGCACCTGCTGCCCGCGCCGATCTTCCGCTTCACGGCGGACCTCCAGGCCCGCCGCCGGCTGGGCCTCACGGCGACTCTGGTACGCGAGGACGGCCGCGAGGGCGACGTGTTCAGCCTGATCGGCCCGAAGCGGTACGACGCGCCGTGGAAGGACATCGAGCAGCAGGGCTGGATCGCCCCGGCCGAGTGCACCGAGGTACGCGTGACGCTCACCGACGCGGAGCGCATGTCGTACGCGACGGCGGAGGCCGAGGAGCGCTACCGGATGGCGGCCACCGCCCGCACCAAGCTGCCCGTGGTGAAGGCGCTGGTCGACCGGCACCCGGACGACCAGGTGCTCGTGATCGGCGGCTACATCGACCAACTCCACCAGCTCGGCGAGTACCTCGACGCGCCCATCGTGCAGGGCTCGACCACCAACAAGGAACGCGAGCGGCTCTTCGACGCGTTCCGCTCCGGCGAGGTGCGGACGCTGGTCATCTCGAAGGTCGGCAACTTCTCCATCGACCTGCCCGAGGCGGCGGTGGCGATCCAGGTGTCGGGCACGTTCGGCTCCCGCCAGGAGGAGGCGCAGCGGCTCGGCCGGGTGCTGCGGCCGAAGGCCGACGGCCGCCAGGCGCACTTCTACACGGTCGTCTCCCGGGACACGATCGACACCGAGTACGCGGCCCACCGGCAGCGCTTCCTGGCCGAGCAGGGGTACGCGTACACGATCGTGGACGCCGACGACGTCCTCGGCCCGAAGCTCCCCACGGTCGACTGACCGTCAGCCTGGTGTCCCTCGCGCGCTGTAGACCTGATGTCGTAAACGACTCATCCGCCAGCGTCTCGCGATTCGGCAATCGCGGCTACGCATTCCCGTGGGGTCAACCCTGCCGATCTGTGCGAGGTGAGGGCAGGTTGGTCGTAGCGCACGCAGCACCAGCGCCCTCGATGACGGCTCGGACCTTGGTGGACATGTCGTAGTGTCGATGGCATGACGGCTGTGGTGGTGTCCCTCGCAGTGTTCGTGGTGGTGCTGATCGCGGCGTTCGTCTTTGTCGGCTGGCGAGACCGGAACCGGTTTTCCTCACCTGAGGATTCGGCTGCGGTGCGCGATGCGACATCCGCCCAGGCGCAATACGCGGCCGAGCGTCACGGTGCGCAGGGCGAGGTATGGCGGAGCGGTCAGACTCCTAACGGCAACTGAGTACGCCTCGGACAGCCCTCGCTCCGATCCTGCCCTGGCTCTACCCCGATCGAGGGGAGGACTTCCCAGACCAGCCGAACAGCAACCACGTTGCAGTGATCACCAGCATCACCAGAGCGAGACCCGCCACGACCTCCGTCACGACAGCCCAGGCCGGAAACGGGCCACCGTCGTTCGGGACGCTCACGAGAAAGCCGCCATATGCCGATCGGACGAGGATCGGACCGATCCACAGATGAAGCAGGGCACGGCCGGGCCTGGGACAATGACGAACCAGCAGCCCACCGGCGACGATCAGAACGGCCGCGCTGGTTACTGAGGTGGCCACCAGCATCAGCAGCAGGACGACATCCAGTCCGCCGCCGTACATCGCCTCCGCGTCAATCGCGTCACGCAGGACGATGCGGGCTCCGCTTGCTGATTGCGCAAGACCCAACGCGCCACCGGCGAACAGCAACAGGGACGGACGCACGAGGCACGCTATCAAGCTGGATCGGGGGCGAAGCGCCGCTCGCAGGACGTCGGTGGCTGGCTCAACGCGTTGAGCAGCGCGGTCACGCCGACCAAGATCCGCGCACTTCCCACCCTCAGGTCACCCCTGCCGGCTCACCGGCTCAGGACGGTCTCCCGTTCCATGTGGGACAGCTTCTCGGGATTGCGTACCGCGTAGATCCCGGTGATGAGGCCGCCGTCGATGCGCACGGCCAGGACCGTGTCCATCTCGCCCTCGAGTTGGACGATCAGCGCCGGGTGGCCGTTGACCTGTGCCGGCCGCCACGACGTGCTGCCCGCGACCCTGCCCCACCCGCCGGCCAGCAGGCGGGCCACCTTGTCGGCTCCGAGGATGGGCCGCGGGACTGCCTGCTTGATGCCGCCACCGTCGCCGAGCAGGACCACGTCCGGCGCGAGGATGTCGAGCAGGCTCTGCAGGTCGCCGGTCTCGACCGCCCGCTGGAATGCGTCGAGCGCGTACCGGGTCTCGGCCGCGGAGACGACCCGGCGGGGCCGGCGCGCCGCGACGTGTGCCCGTGCCCGGTGGGCGATCTGACGGACAGCGGCGGGGTTCTTGTCGACGGCTTCGGCGATCTCGTCGTAACCGAGGTCGAACACCTCGCGCAGCACGAACACCGCCCGTTCGGTCGGTGCCAGCGTCTCCAGCACCAGCAGCATCGCCATCGAGAGGCTGTCGGCCAGCGCGACGTCCTCGGCGACGTCCGGAGCGGTGAGCAGCGGCTCGGGCAGCCAGGGGCCGACGTAGGACTCCCTGCGGCGGCTGAGCGTACGCAGCCGGACGAGTGCCTGGCGGGTGGTGATGCGGACCAGGTAGGCGCGCCGGTCCCGGACCGTCCCCAGGTCGACGTCCGCCCACCGCAGCCAGGTCTCCTGGAGGACATCCTCCGCGTCGGCGGCCGAGCCGAGCATCTCGTACGCGACGGTGAAGAGCAGGTTGCGGTGGGCGAGGAACGCCTCGGTGGCCGGGCCCGGGCGATCGTCGGCGGCGGCCTGCGGCGTACCCACCATGGGTGGCTCCTGTTCCCTCGCGACTACGTCACCCATCAGATGCCGGACCCGGCCGTTCTGTGACACCTCCGGCTGTGGCAGTCGTCACCCGGTCGCAGCGTCACGTGGCGCTACTCGCCGGCATCTCGTGTTCGTCCACCGAACACCTGGAGTGAAGGACGGAAGCATGGACGCCCGATTCGACATGTTCGACAACGAGATCGCCATGAGGTTCGCCAAGCGGTTCGCGAACGCCGGCCTGGTGATCCAGCAGTCGCCGCTGCCCAAGGCCACGCAGGAGCTGGTGTCGCTGCGGGCCAGCCAGATCAACGGCTGCGGCTGGTGTATCGACATGCACACCAAGGAGGCCGCAGCGGCCGGCGAGAGCGCGGTCCGGCTCAACCTGGTCGCCGCCTGGCGCGAGTCCACCGTCTTCACCGAGGCCGAGCAGGCCGCGCTGGCGCTCGCCGAGGAGGGCACCCGACTCGCCGACGCCTACCAGGGCGTGTCCGACGAGACCTGGGCCGAGGTGCGCAGGCACTACGACGACGACCAGGTAGCCGCGCTGGTCGCGCTGGTCGCCCTGATCAACGCGGCCAACCGCCTCGCCGTGATCGTGCATCAGCGGGGCGGTTCCTACCAGCCGGGCATGTTCGCCGCCGCGATCGACTGAACCGAGGTCCGGCCCGGGATCAGCAGGTCCGGGGCCGACGGTGGCGGCCGGTCGACGACCGGCCGCCACCCACGTACTGCGTCAGCCGGCGCCGCCGGCCCGGAACGCGACCCAGGCGTCGCTCATCCGGTCCGCCTGTCCGGCGGTGAACATGTTCATGCAGGAGTCCTGCGTGTAGTCCATGAAGTTGTGGATCGGGTCCAGCCCGGGTGCCGTGCAGGTGTCCGCGCCCACCGGGCAGTTGAACTGCGGCGCCGCCTCGCGCGGGGTGTCCGCGACGAAGTCGCCGGCGGCGGAGCAGCCGTGCGCGAAGGTGTGCTCCAGCATCAGCCAGTGCCCGACCTCGTGCGTCAGCGTGTCGCCGAGGGCGTACTTGCCCGCCGTGCCGCCCGGCATCGACTCGTCGAGCATCACCACGCCGTCGATGTAGTCGCGGCCGTTGTTGTAGCCCTTCGGGAAGTACGCCCAGCCGAGCAGGCCGCCGCCGATGTTGGCCGCGTAGACGTTCAGGGTGCGGGAGTCGCCGGTGTAGAGCGCCTTCTTCATGTCGCGCTCGTTCTTGCCGGGCACGACGGTGTACCAGTTGCTGTTCACCGTCCACGTCGTGTCGACGAGGTCGAACCGGAACGGCGTGTCGGAGGCGTTGGCGGCGGTGCGGCCCGCGAACGAGTCGTTGAGCACCTTCATCTGAGCCGCGATCAGGGTGTTCCACCTGGTCGTCTCGGCCGCGGTGAGCGGGTGGTCGGAGATCATGTGGAAGACCGTCGGCACGCTGACGCTGCCGTTGGCCAGGCGGGGGGCGTCCTTGATGACGCCGTAGGCGTTCGCCTCGTTCTTGGAGTACAGCTCCGGCTCCTGGGCGGTGGCGCCCTCGGCGAGCCGGGCCGCGCCGTGCCCGTGGGCGTCCGGCTCGCACTCGGCGACACCCGGGGAGACGGTCACGGGCGCCGCCGATACCGCGCCGTAGGCGCCACCGGACGCCAGGAGCGTCGCGGCGGTGGCGGTGAGGACCGCAAGTCGGAAGATCGGTCTCCTGTGCATCGGTGCACCTTTCAGGAGGTTGGAGGCGGTGCGGAGACGACGCGGGGGTGCCACGACCAGGTCGATGACGTCGTCTCCCCGGTATGAGACCACGTCGATCGCGCATGCAACAGACCTGCGGAAAGGGCCCGTTTTCCCTGTAACGCCAGGGGGCCGGGGAGCGCTGATCGAAGGCGCGCGGCGCGTTCCGCGGGCCCCGCCGGGCCGCCCCGGGGCGTACCGGCGAGGCTCGTTTCGTCCTTTCAGACGGCTACGGGCGGCGGACCCGGCAGTAGAGGTGGGTGACCTGGTCGCCCTCGACGACCAGGGTGTGCCGCAGGTGCCCGACGCTCGCCCGCGAGGTGCGGAACGTCATCTCTGGCTCGGCGGTCGGGATGGCGACGTCGCCGACCCGGCCATCTACAGCACCCGGGTGATCTGCTCGGCGGCGATCCGGGCGTCGAGCCGGGCCGGGTCGAGGTTGGCGCAGAGCACCACCGACGCGCCGACGGCCAGGGGCGCCAGCAGCCAGTACACGGGCTGTTCGTGCTCGGCGACGTCGACCAGCAGCCGGTCGCCGGCCCGCAGGTCGAGCCGTTCCGCCACGGCCAGCGCGACGCTGCCCCACTCGCGGTAGCTCGTACCGTCGGGGCTGGCCGCGTGGGCGCTGGTCAGCGGGGCGGAGGCGGGCAGCGCGTCGGTGTGCCGGCCCACCGCGGCGAGCCAGTCCCGGTACTCCTCGGGGGCGGGGGCGCGCGGCGTGACGCCGAGGCCGAGGACGAACCGGTGCCGCGCCTCGGGCACGTCCTCCAGCCAGTCGTCGAGCCGCTCGGCGCTGACGAAGACCGCGTCGTACGGCTCGTCGGCGCCCGGCTCGACCGGCGGCAGGCCGGCGGTCGCCCGGGGACGGAAGGACACCGCCACCCCGGCCGACCAGGCGCCCAGCAGCACCGCGGCGCTCTGCCAGTGCGCCGGGAGCAGCACCGCCGCCCGGTCGCCGACGCCCAGCCCGCAGCCCTCGCGCAGCAGCCCGGCGGCCCGCGCCGCCCAGCCGCCCAGCTCCGTCGCGGTCAGGTCGACCCGCTCACCGGTCGCGTCGTCGAGGTAGGTGAGCAGCGGCCGGTCCACCTCCGCCGCCCGGCCACCGGTCAGCGGCTCCCGGACGAGGGCATCGGTCATGTTCATGTCGCACTCCTCGGCAGGCTGCCGCCACCCTACTCAACGGGTTACGGGCCGGTAGGGCACCGACGCGCGATCCCGGGCACCCGCGCGGACACCGCAGAGGCACCGCACGGGCACTGGCACCGGGCGTACCGCTCCCGGACACCGTGACCGGGTCGGGCAGGCAGCGCCGCCGCACCGGTTCGGGCATTGACCGGCGTTGCCACACTCGTGGCGCGGACGGTCCGCCGAGGCCAGGGAGGCTGCGTCATGCAGACAGACGAACGCGCGCCCCGGACCCGGCGGGGCGGGACGCTGCGGGGCGCCGTGGCGCTGGCGGTACTGCTCGCCGGGGCGGCACTGGCCCGGCCCGCCGCGGCGGACCCGCTGCCGGACCCCGACCCCACCGTGACCGCCACGGTCTGGGCGTACGCCCCGACCACGACCGAGTACCGCATCACCGGCGGCTACAGCGCCCACTCCGGCGACGGCGACGTCGTGGTGCGGCGGACCGGCACCGGGGCGTACACGGTGACGCTGGAGGGGGCGGCGACCAGCGGCGGGGTGGCGCACGCGGTGGCGTACGGGGGCGGACCGGTCCTCTGCACGGTCGCGAGCTGGTACCGCAGCCCGATCGGCGCGCCCGACCTGCTGATCCAGGTGCGCTGCTTCGCCGCGACCGGCAGCCCGGCGGACAGCCGCTTCGTGGCCACCTTCACCAACGTCCGGCAGGTCGGCCAGGGCCGGCTGGCGTGGTTCGTCACCGACCAGGCGCAGCCGACCGGCGTACGCACGCTGCCCGCCGCCTACCGCTACGACTCGACCGGCGGGACGGTCTCCTACGAGCGCCTCGACAAGGGCCGGTACCGCTTCCTGATGAACCCGAACCCGCCCAGCGAGGGCGGGGCGGTCTTCCCGATGGCGCACGTGACCGCGCTGGGCGGCACCGCCGTCAACTGCCAGCTCGATCCGCCGGACGGGTGGGTGGTCCACTGCGCGAACGCCGCCGGCAACCCGGTGGACGCCCGCTTCGTGGTCACGTACGGCTCCCGGGTGGACCTGCTGGGCCGGGCGTTCGGGTCGCGTTTCGCCAGTGGCGTGTTCCACGGCGAGAACGTCAGCGGCACCTGGATCGGCGGCGAGAGCTACAACTCGACGATCCCGGGCTTCGGCGGCGCGACGGGCACGGTGCTCGGCACCGGCCGCTACCAGGCGCGCTTCGCCGGCACGGGCACCGGTTACGGCACCGCCTTCGTGAACTCGTTCGTGACCAGTCTCCAGCGTCCGCCGCGCGGCTACTGCGTACTGGCCGGGTGGTCCCCGTCCGGGGCCGACACCGTCGTCTCGGTCAACTGCTACACCTGGCTGGGCGTGCCGGCCAACCTGAACGCGCGGATCTCGTACACCACCTGGCCGGCCGCCTGACCGGCGGTCACCTCGGCGGCCGGGCGACGCCGCCGGCGGCCCACACCCACCCGCGCGACGTGGCGCGGCGTCACCCGGTCCGGCCGGCGGCCGACGCGGCCGGGTGACGCCGACGCGCGGGTCAGGGTGCGACCTGGCCGCCCCACGACGTGGGGACCGCGCCGCCGGCCGGCTGCCAGTGCCGGTCGACTAGCGTCCCGTCGGCGCCCCGGGTGTAGACGTGGGTCTCGTCGCGCCAGGCCAGCGCCACCGGGTCGGTGGTGGCGCCGGTGCCGCCGCTGTCGGTGGTCACCGTGCCGCCCGGTCGCCACGACATGCGCCACAGCGTGCCGTCGGCGGAGCGGGCGAACACCTGCTGCGTCTGGCCCTGCCGGATGGCCCAGGGCGTGCCGACGACGTTGCCGCCCCAGTTGTCGGTGAAGACCCGGTCCAGGTCGTGCGAGTAGAAGCGGTGCTCGACGCTGCCGTCGGCGGCCCGGTAGAAGACGTGCTGCTGGTCGCCGAAGGCGAAGCCGGTCGGGTCGGAGTGGACCTTCCCGACACCGCCCCAGTCGTCCAGCCTGGGCAGGTTGTTCGCGATCTTCGGGTACCAGACCCAGTGGCGCAGGGTGTTGTCGCTGCCGCGGGCGAAGACGTGCTGCTCGTCGTGGAACGCGTACGCGACCGGGTTGCCGACCACGTCGCCGCCGTGCCAGACGTCCCGGCGGACCGTGCCGTCGAGTTCCTGCCACCAGTGGTGCAGCCTGCCGTCGGTGCCGCGGCCGAACACGTGCTTCTGCCCGTTGAGATAGAGCATGCCGGTCGGGTCGCCGGCCAGGCCCGCGCCCCAGTCCTCCTGGCGGACGGTGCCGCCCGGGGCCCACCACCAGTGCCGCAGGTTCCCCTCGGGGGTACGGGCGAAGACGTGCTGCTCGCCGCCGACCGGGTAGCCCGTCGGCCGGCCCGCGATCGGACCGCCCCAGGTGTCCCGGTGGATCGAGCCGTCGGCCGGCTCCCGCCACCAGTGCGAGAGCATGCCGTCGGGGGCGCGCTCGAAGTGGTGCCGCTGCTCGCCGGAGACGTACCCGCGCGACGCGCCCGGCTCCTGGCTGGCCCACGGGTCGCCGGAGGGCGGCACCTGCGGCGTGCTCAGGGAGATCGGACGGCCGAAGTTCGGCGTGCCGTCGGCGTTCCAGACGACCGGTTGGGCGCGCGTGGTGCGGCCGTCGTAGGTGTACGCCGAACTGGTCTTGCCGTGGTAGACGATCCAGTCCTGGGTGCCGTCGGGCGAGCGGAAGAAGCCGTTGTGCCCGGGGCCGAAGACGCCGGCCGCGTCGTTGCGGGAGAAGACCGGCCCGGGGTGCTGGCGCCAGTTCGACACCACCAGCGGGTCCGCGCCGTCCGCGATGGACTTCATCCAGAGCTGGTAGTCCGGCTTGCCGGTGTCGCAGGCGGAGTAGACGAGGAAGAGCCGCCCCGGGCCGCGCAGGCCGGTCGGCCCCTCGCGTACCTCGTGGCAGCCGCCGTCGGCCGGCAGCGCGACGCGGTTGCCGGTGGTGGTCCACGGCGACGTCATCAGCCGCAGGTAGAGCTGCGCCGGACCGCCCATTCCCCGGCCGGGGCCCGTCCAGGCGAAGTACGTCCGGCCGTTGTGCGTCACCGGCTCGCCGTCGATGGCGTACTCGCCGTAGTCCGCGATCCGCCCCTTGAAGTGGTACGGGCCCAGCGGGTTGTCGCCCTCGGACTCGATGACGTAGTTGCGGTGGTTGGCGTCGACGCCGTCGCTGGCGGTGTAGTAGATGTACCAGCGGGGTCCCTCGGGCCGGACGAACCGGTGGATCGAGGGGGCCCAGACCTGCTTGTTGCGGCTGGGGTCCGGGTCCCGCCACACCGTCCGCTCGGGCGCGGTGGCCAGGCCCGCCAGCGTCGGGGAGGTCCAGATGCCGATCCGGTCGCCGAGCGTCGTGGACAGGAAGTAGGCGCCGTTGAAGTAGGTCATGGTGGGGTCGGCGCCCCCGTTGAGCTGGCCGCGGAACAGGGTCGAGGCGGCGGCGGGCTGCGCCGGCAGGGCCAGCAGCGGCAGGACGCACGCGAGGGCCAGGAGGCGGGCGATGAGCCGTTTCATGGGCGATCCTCCGACTGGACGCGCGCCGACCTCGGCTGAGATTTCTTTCACGCCGGCCGCGAATGTCGTCGGATACTAACAGTTAGAACTATGGACGTCGATTGATGCACGACCCGCCGACGCCTCAGCCGGCGGGCAGTTCGGGGCCGTCGTCGAGCAGGGGGGCCAGCAGGTCGCCCTGCTTCTCCACCCGCTTCAGCACCTCCCCCGCCGTGTACGGCCTGGTCGCCGGCCGCTTCCCCGCCGCGCCCGCCTCGACCTCGTCCCACGTCAGCGGGGTGGAGACGGACGGCACGGACTGCGCCCGCAGCGAGTACGGCGACACCGTCGTCTTGGCGGCGTTGTTCTGGCTCCAGTCGATGAAGACCTTGCCCGGCCGCAGGTTCTTCGCCATCTTCGACACGACCAGCTTCGGGTGCGCCCGTTCCAGCTCCTGGGCGATCCGCTTGGCGTAGTCGGACACGAGGTCGGAGGACTGCGTGCCGGCGATCGGGCAGCAGAGTTGCATGCCCTTCTTGCCCGAGGTCTTGGGATACGAGGAGATGCCGTCCTCGGCGAGCCGGTCGCGCATCAGCAGCGCCACCTGGCAGCACTGGCGCAGCGCCGCCGGCGGCCCGGGATCGAGGTCGACGACCATCATGTCGGGGTGCCCGCCGACCTTCCACTGCGGCGTGTGCAGCTCCAGCGCGGCGAGGTTGGCCAGCCAGACCAGGGTGGGCAGGTCGTCGGCGACCACGTAGTCGATGGTGTCCCGGCCCTTGCTGGACCCGGGCGCGGGCAGCGTCTCGGTGCGTACCCAGCCGGGGGTGGCGGCGGGGGCGTTCTTCTCGAAGAAGGAGCCGCCCGTGACCCCGTTGGGGAAGCGGATCCGGGTGAGCGCCCGGTCGGCGAGGTGCGGCAGGAGCACCGGGGCGATCCGGGTGTAGTAGTCGATCACCTCGCCCTTGGTGAACCCGGCGTCGGGATAGAGCACCTTGTCCAGGTTGGACAGCTCCAGCGCGCGTCCCTCCACGTCCACCCGGAAACGCTCAGCCGGCATCGTCGACCTCCTCGGCGGGTTTGTCCGGCCGCAGCCGGAGCACCCGGGGGAACCGCAGTCGCCCGTCCGGGGTGCGCTGGCCGTACTTCACCTCCACCACGACCAAGGGTGTTACCCAGATCGCGCCCCGGGCATCCTCGCGCGGCACGTCGCCCGCGAACGGCGACGCGCCGACGCGCAGCGGCTCCAACTCGCGCAGCAGCTCCCGCTCGATGGCCGCACCGATGCCGCCGCCGACACGCCCCCGGTAGGTGAGCCGCCCGTCCGGGCGCGGCACCCCGACCAGCAGGCCGCCGATCCTGCGCGCTCCGGGCCGCCAGCCGCCGACCACGAAGTCGCCGGTGACCTCCAGCTTGACCTTCACCCAGTCCGGCGAGCGCACGCCCGGCCGGTAGACCGAGTCGACCCGCTTGGCCATCACCCCCTCCAGGCCGTGCTCGCCGGCCGCCTCGTAGGTGGCCGGGCCGTCGCCGAAGAGCGGCGACACCGCCCACCGGGCGCCGCCGAGCGCCAGGCCGTCCAGGGCCTCCCGCCGGCGGGCGTACGACCGGCCGGTCAGGTCCTCGCCGTCGAGCCGGAGCAGGTCGAAGATCATGTACGTCACCGGGGCGACCGCCGCCAGCCGGGCGGCCTTGTTCCGGTCCCGGACGTGCATCCGCTCCGCCAGGGCGGTGAACGAGGGCTGGCCGGTCTCGCCGAGCAGCACCACCTCGCCGTCGAGCAGCGCGTCACCCGCCTGCTCGTGCAGGGTGGCCAGCTCGGGGTACGCGGCGGTGATCTCCACGCCACTGCGGGCGTACAGGTGCTGCCGGCCGCCGGAGATGTCGGCCAGCGCGCGGACGCCGTCCCACTTGAACTCGTACGCCCAGCCGGCACCCGCCGGGAGCTGCCCGGTCATCGCGAGCATCGGCTTGAGCGGCGCGCCGGGCACGTTCCGACTGTACTTGCGCACGGAAGCGCTCGCGTGGCCTTCGATCATTTGCGATCCTGGGCTGTACCGGCGAGAGGAGCACGGGGATGCGGGCCATCTGGAAGGGAGCCGTCTCGTTCGGCCTCGTCTCGATCGGGGTCAAGCTCTACTCGGCCACCGAGGAGAAGGACATCCGCTTCCACCAGGTGCACCGGGAGGACGGCGGCCGCATCCGCTACAAGCGCACCTGCCAGGTCTGCGGCGAGGAGGTCACCTACGACGACATCGCCAAGGGCTACGACATCGGCGGCGGCGAGATGGTGATCCTCACCGACGAGGACTTCGCCGAGCTGCCGCTGTCCAGCTCGCGCGCGATCGACGTGCTGGAGTTCGTCCCCGCCGAGCAGGTCGACCCGATCCTCTACAACAAGGCGTACTTCCTGGAGCCGGAGGGCACCGCCACCAAGCCGTACGTGCTGTTGCGCGACGCGCTCGCCGACTCGGAGCGGGTGGCGATCGTCAAGGTGGCGCTGCGCCAGCGGGAGCAGCTCGCCACGCTGCGGGTCCGCGAGGGCGTGCTGCTGCTCAACACCATGCTCTGGCCGGACGAGATCCGGAAGCCCGACTTCGGCTTCCTCGACGAGGACCTGAAGGTCCGCCCGCCGGAGCTGGCGATGGCCAGCTCGCTCATCGACTCGATGGCCGGCGAGTTCGAGCCGGACGCCTTCACCGACGACTACCGGGCGGCGTTGCAGGAGGTCATCGACGCCAAGGTGGAGGGCCGCGAGGTGGTCCAGCCGGAGGAGGTCGAGGAGGCCCCGGCCGCGGCGGTGGACCTGATGGCGGCGCTGAAGGCGTCCGTCGAGCGCGCCCGGTCCGCCCGGGGCGAGGCGCCGGCCGGCGGCGGCGGGGAGCCGACCCCCATCTCGGCCGCCCGCTCGGCGCAGAAGAAGGCCGCCGAGAAGAAGGCGGCGAAGGCCCCGGCCAAGAAGACCGCCGAGAAGAAGGCCGCGCCGAAGAAGGCCGCCGCCAAGAAGGCCGCGCCGAAGAAGGCCGCCGAGGGCGAGAAGAAGCCCGCCGCCAAGAAGGCCGCCGCGAAGAAGACGGCCCGCAAGACCGCCTGACCCCGGCGGGTCGCGTCCCGCCGGTCGGAGCCGTGGCGTACGCCGAAGGCACCGCGCGGTCCGACGTTTGCCTTGACGCCGGTGACAAGGTCTAGCGTCGGTCGGGTCGGACGAGGGAGGTCGGATGCTGATCGGTGAGCTGGCGGAACGCGCCGGCACGAGCACCCGGGCCCTGCGCTACTACGAGACGCACGGCCTGGTCCGGGCGGCCCGATCGGCCAACGGATACCGGGTCTACGACGAGGCGGAGCTGCACGTCGTACGCGAGATCCGGGCGCTGCTGGCGGTGGGCTTCGGCCTGGACGACATCCGCCCGTTCGTCGCCTGCCTGCGGGCCGGCAACGCCTCCGGTCACGTCTGCCCCGACTCGGTGGCCGTGCTGCGGCGCAAGCTGGCCGAGGTCGACGCCGGCATCGACCGGCTGCACGCGGTCCGCCGCGAGCTGCGCGACCAGCTCGCCCACGCCATCACCCACCGGGAGGAAACATGCTCGAGACTGCGCCGGACGGCTCGCTGACCGTCGTCACCGACGACACCTTCGCCACCGTGGTGCTCGCCGCCGACCGGCCGGTGGTGGTCGACTTCTGGGCGGACTGGTGCCCGCCGTGCCGGGCCGTCTCCCGCAGCCTCGCGGAACTCGCCACGGAGTTCGCCGGGCGGATGGTCGTCGCCACGATCGACACCGACGCCAACCCGACGGCCACCCGCACCTACGGGGTGATGTCCCTGCCCACCCTCCTGGTCTTCCGCCGCGGCGAGGTGGTCGGCTCGGTCGTCGGCTCCCGCCCGAAGCACCACCTGCGCCAGGCCCTGGCCCGGCATCTCGACGGCTGAGCCCGCGGGCGGTCTCGCCCGGCGAGGTCCACCGCGGGTACGCTCCGCCGGCCCCCGCCGCGAGAGGAACCCCATGCCGTACACCCCCGACCTGCACCGGCTGCTGACGCCCGGCGCCCGCTTCGCCGACGAGCACGCCACGTACGTCATGGAGGTGCACCCGGTGGGCGACGTCGTGCTGCCGACGGGGCAGGTCGTGGGCTGCGACCCGGTGGCCTGCCCCGAGGACGAACCGTTCACGGTCGGGGTGGCCCCCGGCCGCTACCCGGCGCGGGCCTGGGTCGCGGTGGTACGGGGCGAGGACACCGAGACGGACCGGCGGGTGGCCGCCCTCGAACTGGTGATCCACGACGAGCCTGCGGTCCACTGGGAGATGGCGCTGGTCGGCGACCAGGACGTCGCGACCCTCAAGCCCGACGGGTGGTTCGGCTACGGGGTGGACACCGGCATCGGCACCCTGGCCGACCCGACCGCGCTGGCCGCCCTGGAGGCGTGGGACGAGGACGCGGTCACGGACGTCTTCGTCGCGGACGAGCCGACCGACGGGCCGGTGCCGGGGTACGTCGCCGCGGTGCTCGACGAGACGACCGGGGCCAATGTGGTGACGGTCTGGTCCGGCTGGGGCGACGGCTGCTACGGCACCTGGATCGGGCGGACCGCCGACGGCCGGGTCACCTCGTTCGTGACCGACTTCATGGTGGTGCCGGGGCCCGCGTGACCCGTGCGGCCGGAACGGCCACGGTCGAGGCGGCGCGGTGGGCGGCCGGGCGGGTACCGTGTGCGTCGGCTTTCCCCCGGCACTCCGATGCCGGCCACCACCTTCGCAGCAGGGAGTCGACGCCGTGAGCGAGCGTACGCAGAACCGGTCCCAGAAGTCGGAGCGGCGGCTGGCCGCCCAGTTGGCCGCCCAGAAGGCGGCCGAGGCGAAGCGCCGCCGGCAGGCCTGGGCCGGCGGGCTCGCCGGGGTCGCCGTGGTCGCCGTGCTGATCACCGTCTTCGTGACGATCGGGCGCAACAGCGACGGCGACAAGGACCAGACGGCCGGCGCCCCGTCGGCGGCCCCGACCGCCAGCGCCCCCGCCGCCGACGCGCCCCCCGCCCCGCAGCTCCCGCAGGGGGCGGACCCGGCCCTGGGCAGCAAGCCGACCGTCGCCGCCGGCAAGGGCGAGCTGAAGAAGCTCACCGTGACCCCGCTGATCAAGGGCACCGGCCCGGCGGTGCAGAAGGGCCAGACGATCACCACGAACTACGTCGGCGTCTTCTACAAGGACGGCAAGGAGTTCGACTCGTCGTGGAGCGGCGGCCAGCCGGCGACCTTCGCCATCGGCGTCGGTCAGGTCATCCCGGGTTGGGACCAGGGCCTCGTCGGGGTGACCGTCGGCAGCCGCGTCCAGCTCGACATCCCGGCCGAGCTGGCGTACGGCAACGACGCCGCCGGCGGCCGCCCGGCCGGCCCGCTGCGCTTCGTGGTGGACGTGCTCGCGGCCCAGTGACCCGCGAACCGGCCCGGTCGGCCCTCGTGACCGGGCCGTTGCCACGCGATAGCGGCCCGGTTCGCCCGGGATGTCGCCCGCCGTTGATGCAGTAGCCCACACAGGGCTTCCGGCCCCTCATGCACCGGCAGTAGGTTCAGCGTCACCCCGGGCGGTCCGGCCGTCCGGGGTGATGACCGGACCGGACGCGGAGGTGCACGTGACGGCGCTGGACGACGCGGGGCGGACCGCCCGGGTGTTGTGGACCCACTACGAGCCGGTCCACGCGATCACCTACTTCCACCCCCGCGCCCGGGCCGCCTTCGAGGCGGTCGGGCTGCGGGGCTTCTGGCGCGGCTACTTCGCCGGCCGGGCCGCGCCGCTGGGGCCCGCCGAGCCCGCGCCGGTGACCGCGGCGTTCTTCAACTTCGCCCCGCACACGGTGGCGCGGGCGCTGCCGGCCGTCTGGCGGCTGGCCACCCCGGAGGAGGCGCTGCGGGCGCGGCTCACGGGCGCGGTGCAGGCGCTGGCCGAGCTGACCTACGAGCTGCCCGAGTCGCACCTGGTCGAGGCGGCCGAGCTGCTGGAGGCCGCCGCCGCCGAGGCGGAGCCCGCCGGCCGGGTGCTGGGTGCCGCCAATGCCGCCCTGCCGCGCGGCGAGTACCCGCTGGCCCGGCTCTGGCAGGCCGCCACCACGCTGCGCGAGCAGCGCGGCGACGGGCACATCGCCGCGCTGGTCGCGGCCGACCTCGACCCGGTGGAGACGCTGGCCTGGCGGGTCGCGGTCGACATCTCCCCGCTGAACCTGCTCGGGCGCGGCTGGTCGGAGGAGCAGTGGGCCGCCGCCCGCGCCCGGCTGGCCGAGCGGGGCTGGCTCACCCCGGACGGGGAGCCGACCGAGCAGGGCCGGTCCCGCTTCCAGGCGGTCGAGGACGCCACCGACGCCGCCGCCGCCCGCCCGTGGCGGACGCTGGGCCCGGAGCGCACCGAACGGCTGCGGGAGCTGCTCGAACCGATCGCCCGCGCCGCCCACACCGTCATCCCGGAGGGCAACCCGATCGGCCTGCCCGCGCTGCGGACCTGACCCCCGCCCGCCGGCCCGGACGCCGCCGATGGGGCAGGATGGGTTCGTGGCGGATGCGGTGGTCTTCGACCTGGACGGCGTGATCGTGGACTCCGAGCCGGTCTGGGAGGAGGTCCGGCGGGCGTACGTCGCGGCGCACGGCGGGACCTGGCAGCCCGACACCCAGCGCCGGCTGATGGGCATGAGCACCGGCGAGTGGGCCCGGTACCTCAGCGGGGAACTGGGCGTCGACCGCAGCGCCGAGCAGGTCGCCGCCGAGGTGGTCGAGGAGATGACCCGGCGGTACGCGGCCCGCGTACCGCTGATCGACGGGGCCGACGAGGTCGTGCGCCGGCTGGCCGAACGGTGGCCGCTGGGGCTGGCCAGCTCGTCGCCGACCCGGCTGATCGCGGCGGCGCTGGCCGCGACGGGCCTGACCGACGCGTTCGGCGCCACGCTGTCGACCGAGGAGACCGCGCGGGGCAAGCCGGCGCCGGACGTCTACCTGGCGGTCGCCGAGCGACTGGGCGTCGACCCGACCCGCTGCGTCGCCGTGGAGGACTCGTCCAACGGCGTCCGGTCGGCCGCCGCCGCTCGGATGACGGTGGTGGCGGTGCCGCACGGCGCGTACCCGCTGGATCCGGACGCCGAGCGGCTCGCGGCGCTGGTGCTGGGCTCGGTCGGGGAGCTGACCCCGGAGGCCGTGGACCGGCTCGGGTAGGCAGGCTCGACGCGGACGGGCGGCCACGTCGACGACCTGACGCCCCGCCACCGACACCCGCCGTTGGCGCACATGGTCACCACGCTCCCGTCACGGCTCTCCCGTCACTGCTTCCCCACAGGGGCGCACCCCCTTCCGACGCGTGTCACCCGACCAGACGCGCTGCACGCGGCTGGTCGATGCTGCGCTCCACGGCGGACGACACACCACCCCGACGGTGACCACCCGGCTGCCGAGGTCGTCCCCAGTCTCGCCGGAGCGACCGCCCCGAATTGCCCGCTTGATCCGCAACGCAAGCCAGGACCACCACGCCCGACCAACGGTGATCAGGACCCCATGGACCCTAAAACCGCCGGGTAACGTCCATGCCGTCCTGATCACCGAGATGCTCACGCGTTACTGCCCTGGCAGTAGTTCTGCGCCACGCCGCTGTCGCCGGCAGTGGCACTGCCCGTCGCCGCCGCGGACAGTGGGGTCGCCGCCGCACCGCCGCAGGCAGCGGGCTCGCGCGCAGTGGGCTCGCGGTGGGCGGCGCCGTTCCGCCGTCGCCGTCGCGCGCAGCGGGCTCGCGGTGGGTGGCGGTCGGTCCGTGCGGGTGGCCGGGGCCGGTGGGCTGACGGGTTGTCCGGTTCGCGCCGGTCGGTGTCGGCATGAGCGCGGTTCCGTCGGGTACCGCAGCCGACGGCGCCCCGGCCGGGGCCGCCGGGTGAGGAGACGGGGATGAAGGCGATCGTGTACGAGCGCACCGGCGACGCCTCGGTGCTGCAACTGGTCGACCGGCCGGTGCCGGAGCCGGGCCCCGGCGAGGTCCTGGTGCGGGTGGCCGTGTCGGGGGTGAACCCGACGGACTGGAAGGCGCGCCGGCAGGGGCCGATACCGGGCGAATGGCAGACGCCCGGGCAGGACGGTGCGGGGGTGATCGAGGCTGTCGGCGAGGGCGTCGACCGGGAACTGGCCGGCGAGCGGGTCTGGCTGTGGGAGGCCGCGTGGCAGCGGCCCTGGGGCACCGCCGCCGAGTACACGGTGGTGCCGGTCCGGCAGGCGGTGCCCCTCGGCGACGCCTCCTTCGACCTGGGAGCCTGCCTGGGCATTCCCTTCCTCACCGCGCACCGGTGCCTGACCGCGGGCGAGTACACGCCGGACAGGCTGCACGCGGGCGCGCTCAGCGACCACACGGTGCTCGTGCAGGGCGGGGCGGGCGCGGTGGGCAACGCGGCCATCCAGCTCGCCCGCTGGGCGGACGCCTGCGTGGTCGCCACCGTCAGCAGCCCGGAGAAGGCGCAGCTGGCAGCGGCGGCCGGCGCGTCCTTCGTGGTCAACTACCGGGAGCAGGACGTGGTCGAGGAGGTCCGCAAGATCGCCCCCGACGGGGTGCACACCGTCGTCGAGGTCTCGGCGGCGCGCAACGCCGCCGTCGACGTCCAGTTGCTCCGGCGCGGCGGCGCGGTCTGCGTCTACGCCGACGACGGCGGGGACGAGGTGACCCTGCCGATCCGGCCGTTGATGGCGCCGAACGCGCGGTTCCAGTTCGTCCTCGTCTACACCGAACCGAAGGCGGCCAAGGCCCAGGCGGTGGTGGACGTAGCCGCCGCGGCGGCGCAGGGCGGGATCCGGGTGGGCGAGGACGCGGGGCTGCCGCTGCACCGTCACCCGCTCTCGGCGGCCGTCGCGGCGCACCAGGCGGTGGAGAACTCGGTGGTCGGGAAGGTGCTGATCACCACCAGCGAGGGCGAGTGACTCACCACCGGCGAGGGCGAGTGACGGCCGACGCGAGGGCCGAAAAGCCTTCTGAGCTGGGCAAATTTCCCGGTAGTGGACACAGAGGCGAACAAGTTTCGCAACAATGACGGTGCGGGTAACCGCGTGGAGCGGGCGGCCCCGGCGCGGTGCGAACGCCGGGGCCGCCCCTGGGGAGGGAGTTCAGGAGTGGTCCCTACCCCAACAGGCGACAGTGCGCCTGAGAACGTTACGGGACGGTAAGCTCCCGGACACTCAATTCGCCCCCGGCGTACCGGGAGCGCACCACCTTCTTGTCGAACTTGCCCACGCTGGTCTTCGGCACCGCGTCGATCACGGCCCAGCGCTCCGGCAACTGCCAGCGGGCCACCGACCCGGCGAGGAACTCCCGCAGCTCCTCGACCGACGCCGCCACCCCCTCACGGAGCACCACCGTGGCCAGCGGCCGCTCGCCCCAGCGCTCGTCGGGCACCCCCACCACGCAGGCCTCCAGCACCGCCGGGTGGGCCATCAGGGCGTTCTCCAGCTCGACCGATGAGATCCACTCGCCGCCGGACTTGATGACGTCCTTGGCCCGGTCGGTGAGCGTGATGTAGCCGTCCGGCGAGAGGGTGCCGACGTCGCCCGTACGCAGCCAGCCGTCGCGGAACTTCTCCTCGTCCGGCACGTCGTCGCCGACGTACCGCGCGGTCACCCATGGCCCGCGGACCTCCAGCTCGCCGACGGACGCCCCGTCGGCGGGCAGCGGCTCGCCCAGCGGGCCGACGATGCGGGCCTCGACCCCGGCCGGCACCCGGCCCTGCGTGTAGCGGTAGCGCCAGGCCTCCTCGCCGGTCGCGCCGGCCGGCGGCCGGGAGACCGAGCCGAGCGGGGACATCTCGGTCATCCCCCAGGCGTGGATGACGTCGATGCCGTGCCGGTCGGCGAACGCGTGCATCAGCGCGGGCGGGCAGGCGGAGCCGCCGACGATCACCTCCCGCAGCGAGGAGCTGTCCACGTCGTGGGCGTCCAGGTGGGCGAGCAGGTCGTTCCAGATGGTCGGCACCGCGCCGGCCAGGGTGGGCCGCTCGGCGGCGATCATGTCGGCGATCGGCGCGGCCTGGAGGAACCGGTCCGGCATGATCAGCGACGCCCCGGAGAGGAAGGCCGCGTACGGCAGGCCCCAGGACATGGCGTGGAACATCGGCACGATGGCCAGCTCGCGGTCGGTCGGGCCGAGGCCGAACCCCTCCGGCATGCAGACCTGGAGCGAGTGCAGGTAGATCGAGCGGTGCGAGTAGGCGACGCCCTTCGGGTTGCCGGTGGTCCCCGAGGTGTAGCAGAGGGCGGCGGCGTCACGCTCGTCCACCTCGGGCCAGTCGAAGACGTCCGGGCGGTCGGCCAGCAGCGCGTCCCAGTGGTGTACGGCGATCCGGTCGCCGGCCGCCGCCGTGAGCGGGGCCGGGTCGCCGCCGCCGACCACCACCACGTGCCGCACCGTCGTCATCTCGCCGATGACCCGGGCCAGCAGCGGGATGAGCGTCGAGTCGACAAGCACCACCCGGTCCTCGGCGTGGTTGGCGATGTAGGCGACCTGGTCGGGGAAGAGCCGGATGTTGAGGGTGTGCAGCACCGCGCCCATGCTGGGCACCGCGAAGTACGCCACCAGGTGTTCGGCGTTGTTCCACATGAAGGTGGCGACCCGCTCGTCGCCGGTGACACCGCACTCGGCGCGCAGCGCGTGGGCCAGCCGGGCCGCCGTCCGCCCGACCTCGGCGTACGTCATCCGGCGCGGCTCGCCGCCCGTCCAGGTGACCACCTCCGCCGTGCCGTGCACGGTGGCGCCGTGGTGCAGGATCCGGGAGACCTGGAGCGGGGCGTCCATCATCGTGCTACGCATGGGTAACAAAGTAGTGTCGGCGGTCACAGGTTGGGAACCCTGGAAAGCCCGTCACTCCCGGACCGACCCCGTAAATTGTCCGGGTGAGCATCTCCTGGGCCGATTCGTACGTGGGACAGCTGCGCGCGCTCGCCGGTGACCGGACGCTGATGTTCGTCGGCGCCCGCGCCGTGGTCCGCGACAACGCGGGACGCCTCCTGCTGATCCAGCGCTCCGACAACGGGCAGTGGGCCCTGCCAGCCGGGGCGATGGAGCTGGGCGAGTCGATCGCCGACTGCGCCGTCCGGGAGGTACGCGAGGAGACCGGGCTGCGCGCGCTGCGGGTCAGCGCCTTCGCCCTCTACACGGGCCCCGACCGCACCCACACCAACATGTACGGCCACACGTACCAGATCTTCACGACCGCGTTCCGTGTCGACGAGTGGGACGGCGAGCTGACCCGGGTCACCGACGAGACGACCGACGCGGGCTTCTTCCACCGGGCGCAGCTGCCGGCCCCGCTCTCCGCGAGCGTCGCCGAAACCGTCGCCGACCTGGACGTCTTCGAGCAGACCAACCGGCTGATCCTCAAGTAGGCCGGACGGCGTCTCACGGCCAGGCCCGCCGGCCCGGCGCAGAGCCGCACACGAGGCCGGCAAGGCCCACCGGCCCGCCGCAGAGCCTTGCAAGGCCGTCGGCCCGCCGCAGAGCCGCACGCCAGGCCCGCCGGCCCGGCTCAGCGCCTCGCGCAAGACTCCGTCGACGGCACCGACGCGGTGCTGCCGGCGACCGGATCGGCTCAGAGCATCGTCTGGCTCTTCGCCTCCATCTCGGCGGCGGCCTCCTGCTTCGACTCCTTGGACAGCGGCTTGCCGCCGGGCGCCGGGCCCTCGCCGCCCAGGCCGTCCGTGCCGCCCGTGGCGCCACCCGGGCCCGCGCCGCGCAGCTTCTCGTTCGGCAGCGCCAGGGTGACCAGCACCGCCACGATCGCGATCAGGCCGGTGGTCAGGAAGACCAGGTGCAGCGACTCGACGAACGCCGCCTGGACGGCCGCGCGCACCGGGGCGGGGAGCGCCAGGATGGTCGCCGGGTCGTTGACCGAGACGTCCGCCCCGCCGCTCGCCGCGACGGCGGCCTGCTGCTCCGGCGGCAGTACGGCGATCGCGCCCGGCAGCCGGTCGGCGAGTTCCGAGGTGAGCCGCGACGACAGCACCGCGCCCAGGATGGCGACGCCGAACGAGCCGCCCAGCGACCGGAAGAACGTCGCCGACGAGGTGCCGGCGCCCAGGTCCCGCATCGACACGGAGTTCTGCACGGCCAGGATCAGCGACTGCATGCAGAGCCCCAGCCCGACCCCGATCACGACCATGAAACCGAAGGCCACCCAGAGCGAGGTGTCCACCTCCAGCCGGGTGAACAGCAGCATGCCGACCAGCAGCACCGCCGCGCCGGCCACCGGGAACCACTTGTACCGCCCGAACCGGCTCATCGCCCGGCCGGTCAGCACCGAGGTGACGATGATGCCGGCCATCATCGGCAGCATCAGCAGGCCGCTGCGGGTGGGCGAGGCGCCCCGGACGATCTGGAGGTAGAGCGGGATGAAGATGATCGAGCCGAACATCACCAGGCCGAGCACGAAGCCGGCCGAGTTGGCCAGCGCGAACGTGGCGCTGCGGAACAGCCGCAGCGGCAGGATCGGCTCGGCCACCCGGGCCTCCTGGAGCACGAAGAGCACGCCGAGCACCGCGCCCGCGACGAAGAGGCCGATGATCACCCCGGAGCCCCAGGCGTACTCGTTGCCGCCCCAGCTCAGCGCGAGCAGCAGGCAGCTCACCCCGGCGACCAGCAGCGCCGCGCCGAGCCAGTCGATCGAGTGGTCGCGCCGGGTGAACGGGATCAACCGCAGCACCCGGGAGCAAACGATGATCGCCAGGATCCCCAGCGGCACGTTGATGTAGAAGATCCACCGCCAGTCGGTCTCGGCGAAGTAGCCGCCGACCAGCGGGCCGGCGACCGAGGAGAGGCCGAAGACCGCCCCGAACAGGCCCTGGTAGCGGCCGCGCTCCCGGGGCGACACCACGTCCGAGATGATGGTGAACGCGAGCGTCATCAGGCCGCCGGCGCCGAGGCCCTGGACCCCCCGGGTGACGATGAGCTGGGTCATGTCCTGCGACAGGCCGGCCAGCAGCGAGCCGAGCAGGAACGTGCCGATGGAGAAGAGGAAGACGGGGCGTCGCCCGTACAGGTCGGCCATCTTGCCGTAGAGCGGCGTCGAGGCCGTGGAGGCGAGCAGGTACGCGGTCACCACCCACGAGTAGTGGTTGATCCCGCCCAGCTCGCCGACGATGGTCGGCAGCGCGGTGCCGACGATGGTCTGGTCGAGCGCGGCCAGCAGCATGCCGGTCATCAGGCCGAACATCAGCAGCCGGATCTGCCGCCCGCCGAGTGCCGGGGCTTCCGTGGTCATCCCGCCTCCTTTCCCCGCTCACCCGAAACATGCGTGCGGACCGGCGGGCACCTCGTCGGTCGTGAGGCCGCTGGCGGCCACCGACCTCACGACCAACGATCGGTCAGCGGGACGAGTGCGGGCCCTCGGCGAACTCTTCGACGATCTTGGCACAGAAGGCCGGCAGATCGTCCGGTTTACGGCTGCTGACCAGACCGCCGTCCGTGACGACCTGCTCGTCGACCCAGTCCGCGCCGGCGTTGGTCAGGTCGGTGCGCAGGCTGGGCCAGGAGGTGATCCGACGGCCCCGCACCACGTCCGCCTCGACGAGCGTCCACGGCCCGTGGCAGATCACCCCGACCGGCTTGCCGGCGTCGAAGAACGCCCTGACGAAGCGCACCGCGTCCGCGTCGGCCCGCAGGAAGTCCGGGTTCGCCACCCCGCCGGGCAGCACCAGCGCGTCGTAGCCGCCGGCGTCCGCGTCGGCCACGGTCACGTCCACGTCGTACGTCTTGGACTGGTCCAGGTGGTTGAAGGACTGGATGGTGCCGGGCCTGAGCGAGACCAGCTCCACCGTGGCGCCGACCTGCTCCACCGCCTCGCGGGGCTGGACGTACTCGACCTCCTCGACGCCGTCGGCGGCCAGGAACGCGATCCGCTTGCCCTGAAGTGTCGTCGCTGCCATCTCGGTGTCTCTCCTCTCCGGGGGTACCGTCCGTCCCTTCCCGGGGCCCGGTGCCCGAAACCCGTCCCCGGTGGAGGCAGGTTTGGCCCGGATGCCCCGGGGGACCCGGGACGGCATGGCAGGAGGAGCAGCGGAACAGCGCCGGCTCGCCGCGGTGGTGGAGGGCTGGCTGGGTCGTCCCGTCCTGGTGGTCGGCGACGCCATGCTCGACGAGTGGCGCTTCGCCGAGTCCGACCGGCTGTGCCGGGAGGCACCCGCCCCGGTCCTCACCCTGCGCCGGCGGATCTCCGCGGCCGGCGGGGCGGCGAACACCGCCGTCAACGTCGCCGCGCTCGGGGGTCGGGCGGTGCTGGTGGCGCCGGTCGGCGCGGACGTCGCCGGCGACGAACTGCACGACTGTCTGGACCGGGCCGGCGTCTGGGACCGTACGGTCAACCAGCCCGCACGTCCGACGCCGGTGAAGCGGCGCATGCTGGCCGGCAACCAGATCCTGCTCCGGGAGGACTCCGGCGACGCCGACGACGCGCTCGACGCCGACGGGGTGGGCCGGTTGCTCACCGCGCTGGACTGCGCCACCGAGGAGCTGCGCGCCGCGGGTGGCGAGGCGCCCACCCTGGTGGTCTGCGACTACGGCCTGGGCGCGCTGCCCGCACCGGTGCGCGCCTGGCTGGTGACCCACCGGGAGCGGTACGCGACGGTCGCGCTGGACGCCCACGACCTGGCCGACTGGCGCGGCCTGGCCCCGACGGTGGTGACCCCCAGCTTCGCCGAGGCGACCCGGCTGCTCGCCCGGGCCGCCGGCGCCCGGCCGGCACCCGGCGCGGGGCTGCACCTGGACCACCCGGACGGCGACCCGGCCGACGGCCCCTCCGAACTCACGGTGGGCGTCGCCCCCGGCGGCGCCGGAGCGCACCAGGACGGCCACCGGCCCGGCGCGCCGGGCCCGACCGGCGGCGCGGCGGAGCGCACAGGCGACGCAGCCGCCCCGACCGACGACACGACGGGCCGCACCGGCGGCACGGCGGGCCTGGCCGGGCTCGGGGCGACCGGCGAGCCGACGGCCGGCGAGGGCCGGGTGGCGATGACCGGGGACGGGCTCACCGTGACCGGTACCGGCGTCACCGTGAACGCCACGGCCGGCGCGGGCGTCGACCGGGCCGTGCTGGCCGAGTCCCGCCTCGCCGAGCTGCGCGCGCACACCGGCGCGGACGTGGTGGCGGTGACCCTGGACACCGACGGCGCGGTGGTCGGCGGGGCGGACGGCGAGCCCCGGCGCAGCCACAGCACCCCGGTGCCGGCCAGCCACGCGGTCGGGGCGGGCGACGCGTACCTGGCGGCGATGACGCTGGCGCTGGCCGCCGACGCGCCGCTGCCCACCGCCGCCCAGTTGGCCCAGCTCGCCGCGACCATCACCGTCTCGGACACCGGCACCTGCGTGTGCCGCCGGGAGGACCTGCTCGTCGCGCTGGACGCACCGGTCGACGGGACTGGCCACCGGGCACTGGTCGGCACCGACGAGCTGGCCGCGCTCGTCGCGGAACACCGCCGGGCGGGCCGCGCGATCGTCTTCACCAACGGCTGCTTCGACGTGCTGCACCGCGGCCACGTGCGCTACCTGGAGCAGGCCCGCGCGCTCGGCGACCTGCTGGTGGTGGCGGTCAACTCCGACGGCAGCGTACGCCGGTTGAAGGGCCCGGACCGGCCGGTGAACCCGGTCGAGGACCGCATCGCCCTGCTCGCCGCGCTGGCGTGCGTCGACCACGTGGTGGTCTTCGAGGAGGACTCCCCGGCGGGGCTCATCGAGACGGTCCGCCCCGACGTGTACGTCAAGGGCGGCGACTACCCGCCGGAGATGGTGCCGGAGGCGCCGCTGGTGCGCCGGCTCGGCGGGCAGGTACGCACCCTCGGGTACGTGCCCGACCGGTCCACCTCGGCGATCATCGACCGGATCCGGGCGCACGGCCAGGAGCCCCAGGAGGACATCCCCCTGACGAGCAAGCCGTCGTGAACCGCCCGCTCGACCTCGGCGCGGCCGGGGGGTTCCGCGCGGACCGGCTGCTCGACGTGCTGATCCCGACCCGCGACCGCCCCGCCGAGCTGGCGGTCACCCTCTCCGGGCTGGCCGCCCAGGAGGGCGTGCCCGGCTTCGGGGTGGTCGTCAGCGACCAGTCCGACGGCGACGCCGCGTACCGGCACCCGGCGGCGGCCACCATGGTCCGGGTGCTGCGCCACCGGGGGCATCCCGTGCTGCTGACCCGTCGGCTGCCCCGGCGCGGGCTGGCCGAGCACCGGGCGTACCTGCTGGCCGCGTCCGCCGCCCGGTACGTGCTCTGTCTCGACGACGACGTCTGGCTGGAGCCGGGGACGCTGCGCCGGCTGGTCACCGCCATCGAAAAACTGGGCTGCGGCTTCGTCGGCAACGCGGTGCACGGGCTGTCGTACGCCGACGACGTCCGGCCGGAGACGCACCGGCACTACGAGGAGTGGACCGGGCCGCCCACCCCGGAGCGGATCCGGCCGGGCACCCCGCAGTGGGACCGGGCGTCGATCCACTCGGCGGCGAACCTGCTGCACGTCACGCGCGAGCGGGACCTGCCGGCGGGTGCCTGGCGGGCGTACAAGGTGTCCTGGATCGGCGGTTGCGTGCTCTACGACCGGGCGAAGCTGGTCGACTCGGGCGGGTTCGACTTCTGGCGGCGGGTGCACGAGAAGCACCAGGGCGAGGACGTCGCCGCCCAGCTCGCCGTGCTGGCGCGCTTCGGCGGCGCCGGCGTCCTGCCCAGCGGCGCGTACCACCTGGAGTCGCCGACCACGGTGACCGACCGGGAGGTGGAGGCGTGGGAGGTCGTGCTCGCCGAGGAGGGGACGGCCCAGCCGGCCTGAGGCCGGCGGCGCGGCCGTCGGCAGCGGTCGATCGCCCGACGCGGCGGCACCGCAGCACGCAGCGCGGCGCCGCAGCACGCGGCGCGGCGGCGTCGGGGGACGCGGGCGCGCTCAGGGGGCGCCGGGCTCCGGGCGGAGCAGTTCCCGGGCCGCCTCCAGGACCTCGACCACCGGCACGTCGATGACGAAGGAGTCCCGGTGCGGGCACTCCCCGTCGCCGGGGCGGTGCGGGTAGATGCCCGGGGTGCAGTCCACCCCGCAGACCGGGCAGAGCACCGTCCACGAGCTGATCGGGCGGTGCCGGCCGCGCAGGAGGTTCGCCACCGTGATCAGGTTGCCGACCCAGTAGATGCCGACGGTCGCGGTGCCCACGGCGGCGGCCAGGTGCAGTGGCCCGGTGTCGTTGGAGACCACCAGCTCGCAGCCGGCGTAGCAGCCGGCCAGCCCGCCGAGGCTGAGCGTGCCCACCTGCGGCCGGACCGGCACGCCGGCCGCCGCGACCACCCGGTCCACCACCTCCTGCTCGGCGGGGGTGCCGGTGACCAGCACCTCGTACCCGTCGCCGACCAGCTCGCGGGCCACCTCGGCGAAGCGTTCGGCGGGCCACCGCCGGCGGGTGTCCGTGGCGCCGGGGTGCAGCGCCACCCTCGGCCGCTCCGCCGGGCCGAGCACCTCGGCCGCCTCGGCCCGGTCGGCGTCGGTCACGGTCAGCGCCGGCACGATCGTGGTGGCGTCCGCGCCGACCAGGCCGACCACCTCCAGGTAGCGGATCACCTCGTGCTGGTAGTAGACGTACCGGATCCAGCGGTCCAGCGGCGGCGCGTCCTCGGCCCGCAGCCCTGCGGTGACCCGCGCGCCGAGGGCACCGACGAACGGGTTGGAGTTGGCGCCGCCGCCGTGCAGCTGCACCGCCAGGTCGAAGCGCTCCTCGCGGGCCGCGGCGAGGAAGTCGTCCGGCGCCGACTCCGGCTCGCCCGGATCGGGGCCCCGGATCCCCGGCACGGGCGGCACCACCAGCACGCGGTCCACCGGCCCGGGCCGGTCGCGCCAGAGCTTCGCGTGCCACGGCGCGCCGAGCAGCACGATCTCCGCTTCCGGGTACGCGGCCCGCAGCGCGTCCAGCGCCGGCAGGACGAAGATGAAGTCCCCGAGCGCGTTGGCGCGCAGCACGGCGATCCGCTCGACGCCGGGCACGCGCCCGGTGGCCGGGCCGAGCATGCTCGGGATGCCCACGCGGCTCGTTACGCCCGGTCGGTCTCGCCGACGGCGATGTCCGGGCGGTGCATCTCCCGGTCCGCAGCCGGGTCGAGGACGCTCGGCGTACCCCCGTCGGGGCCGGCGGACCGGGGGCCGGTGCGGCCGACGGTGATGGTGCGCGGCGCGGGCCGGGCGGCCCGCGGCAGCCGCACCCGGAGCAGGCCGTGGTCCATGACCGCGTCGATGCTGTCGGGGTCCACCCGGGACGGCAGGTCGACCCGGTACTCGAAGCCCCGGGTCTCGAAGCCGCCGGGGATGCCGTGGTCGGCGTTGACCTCGGCCTCGGAGCGGGCCCGGACGCAGAGTTCGCGGTCGTCCACTTCGACGGCCACCTCCTCCGGCGCCACCCCGGGCAGCCGCACGACGACCTCCCAGCCGTCGGCGGTCTCGGCCATCTCGACGTCCGGCGGCCCGGTCCGGCCGCCGACCAGCCGGCGCAGCTCCGAACGCAGGGACTGGAGCTCGCCCATCGGGTCCCAGCCCTGCTGCCGGCCGCGCCAGCCCCGGCCAGCCCCGCCGCTCTGCTCGCTCATGCCGATCCTCCGCTGCGCTCGCTCATGCCCCGCCGAGTTCGACGATCCGCCCGCCGCGCCCGCTCATCGCGCCTCCCCGATCCGGTGCGTGGCCGCCGGGGGACGCAGCGAGCTGGGCGCGTCCAGCCCGGCCTCCCGGTCCACGCCGACGCCGAGCCGGTCGACCAGTTCCCCGCCCAGCCAGGCGCTGACGCCGAGGATGGCCAGCGCGACCACCTCGATGGCGATCAGCGCGCCCCCGGCGGCCCGGGAGTCGGCGTTGAGCCGGACCACCCAGATCGCGGCGAAGAGCAGGATCACCGCCACGTTGGCGGCGGCGTGGGTCAGCGCCACCCGCTTCGCGCGAGTGGCCGGCGGGATGGCCAGCAGGTCGAACGTCCCGGCCGCCGCGGCCAGCAGGCCGCCGATCAGGCCGACGGTGATGTTCCAGTACGCGACCTCGCCGAGGAAGTCCGGCCCGCCGACGGTGTCCACCAGGTCGAACAGGACCGCGGTGACCAGCAGGCCGACGGGGAACATGACAAGCATCGGGTGGACGGGATGACCCAGCACCTTGAGTCGGCTCTCCATCGGGCCTCCACTGCTCGGTTTCTCCGGGCGGGTCGAATGAGGCGGTACCCCCACCCCGGAGGGACAAACCTCGCGCTGGTCGCGCTCTACGCTGACTGATGGCGGACACGCCGCCACCGGAGTCAACGCACGGGGGAGGATCACGTGACGGTGGAGATCACCTCGCACGAGGAACTGCGCGAGCTGCTCGGGGCGCCGATGCCGCGCGCGGTGACCAAGGAACGGCCCGTCCTGCACGCCCGGGACCGGGACTGGCTCGCCGCGTCGCCGTTCTGTCTGGTGGCGACGGCGGGCGCGGACGGCAGCTGTGACGTCTCACCGAAGGGCGACCCGCCCGGCTTCGCGATGGTGCTGGACGAGCGGACCATCGCCATCCCGGAGCGACCGGGCAACAGGCGCGCCGACGGCTACCGCAACATCCTGGACAACCCGCACGTCGGGTTGATCTTCCTGATCCCCGGGCGCACGGACACGCTGCGGATCAACGGCCGGGCCCGGCTGGTCCGCGACGCGCCGTGGTTCGACGACATGGTGGTCAAGGGGCACCGCCCGATCCTCGCCGTGGTGGTGGAGATCGAGCAGATCTTCTACCACTGCGCCAAGGCGTTCCTGCGCTCGCAACTGTGGCAGCCGGAGAGCTGGCAGCCGGACGCGCTCCCGTCCCGGGCCCGGCTGATCAAGGAGGTCGAGAACCCGGCCGAGAGCCTGGCCGACCTGGAACGCTACTACGGCCCGCAATACGCCACCACCATCTACACCTGAAGCCGCCCCGCGCCCGCCCCGAGACCCCGCCGCCAACGCCTGAGGCCCCCACCCGCCCCGGCGCCTCGCGGCAGGCCCCCGCCCGCCCCGAGGCCCGCCGCCAACGCCTGAGGCCCCCGCCCCACGCCCCGCCACCCAGAGCCTGAGGCCCCCCGTCGCCGCCCCTACTCCGGGCCATCCCCCTGGCTGCCCGCGCGGGCGCCCCGGGGGCCACTCCGCTGCCCCGCCAGGCGTCCTCCCCCGGCGATTTCCCTGGTGATCAGGACGCCATGGACGCTACCGGGCACTTTTGACGTCCATGGCGTCCTGATCACCTTTGACTGATGCCTTCGGGACGGCGGCGGCGGGTGCGTGGCGCAGGCGTCGTCCTTTGTGGTGCGCCCTGCGGCATTGCTATAGACATCTTTATAAAGATAGCTTTAGCATATGTCGCTGCCCGAGGTGAAGCTCTCCGACCCCAAGGCCCTGCGCGGCTACGCGCATCCGCTGCGGATGGCCCTCATCGGGCTGCTGCGCCAGCACGGCCCGCTGACCGCCACCCAGACCGCCGAGCGGCTCGGCGAGAGCGTGCCGAACTGCTCGTTCCACCTCCGGCAGCTCGCCAAGTACGGGCTCGCCGAGCGGGTGCCCGGCGCCGACGCCCGGGAGCGGCCCTGGCGGGCCACCGCGCACAACACCTCCTGGGACGACGCCTCGGACGACCCGCAGGTGCGTGCCGCCACCGACGCCCTGAGCGCGACGCAGCTCGCCCTCTACACCCGCCGTGCCGAGGAGTTCCTCGCCCGGCGGGCCGACGAGCCGGCGGCCTGGCGGGCGGTCACCGGGTTCGCCGACCGGCCGCTGTACGTGACAGCCGACGAGATGGGCCGGCTGACCGAGCGCATCGAGGCGCTGCTCGCCGAGTACGACGACCGGGTCACCGACCCCACGAAGCGACCGGCCGACAGCCGGAAGGTCACCCTCGTGCAGCTGGCCGTCCTCACCGACCCACCACCGGCGGAACCCCCCGCCGAACCGCCTGCCGAGACGGCGTCCCCGCACGCCCGGCCCGTCGCAGTACCGGGCACCCCACGCCCCAAGTCCGTCGGCCCCACCGCCGCCGAGACGGCGTCCCCGCACGCCAGGCCTGCCGGCCCCACCGCAGTACCGGCCACCCCGCGCGGCGGGCCCGTCGGCCCCACCGCCGCCGAGGCGGGCACCCCGCGCGGCGGGTCCGCTGGCAAGGAACCAGGCGGCCAGCCGTGAGCGGCGGGGCCACCGTCGCCCCGGGCACCGCCCCGCCCGGCGGCCCGGCCCGACGCGGTCCGCTGCCGCGGCTGCTGCGCGAGCGGGTGTTCCGCCGGTACTGGTCCGCGCAGACGGTGTCGTACTTCGGCGACGAGATCTCCACCCTGGCCCTGCCGCTGCTGGCCGTGCTGGTGTTCGACGCGACGGCCGCCGAGATGGGCTACCTGACCGCCGCCGCGCTCGCCCCGAACCTGCTCTTCCCGCTGCTCGCCGGCGCCTGGGTGGACCGGTACCCGCACAAGCGCCGGGTCATGATCCTCACCGACCTCGGCCGCGCGCTGCTGCTCGTCGCGGTGCCGGTCGCCCACCTGCTCGGCGTACTCACGATGGCCCAGCTCTACGCGGCGGCCTTCGCCGTCGGCACGCTCGCCGTGTTCTTCGAGGTCGCCCGGGGGCCGCTCTTCGTGTCCATCGTGGCCCGACCCGACTACGTGGAAGCGAACACCCTGGTCAACGGAAGCCGGGCGATGTCCCTGGTGGCCGGGCCGAGCATCGGTGGCGTCCTCGTGCAGGTGCTCACCGCCCCGATCGCCCTGGTCGCCGACGCGCTGTCGTACGTGGTGTCCGCGTACCTCCTCGGGCGGATCCGGCCGACGGAGCCGGCGCCCGCGCGCGGCGGCGGCCTCGCCCTCGGCGCGGGGCTGGGGTTCATCGCGCGGACGCCGATGATGCGCGCGATCCTGCTCGGCACCACCACCGTGAACCTGTTCAACTTCATGTTCATCGCGCTCTTCGTGCTCTACGCGACGCAGGAACTACGCCTCGCGCCCGGCCTGCTGGGCGCGGTGCTGGGCGCGGGCGCGGTCGGCGGGCTGATCGGCGCGACCGTCACCGGCCGGCTGGTACGCCGCTTCGGCGTCGGCCCGGCGCTGGTCGCCTCGTTCGTCCTCTTCCCCGCTCCCCTGCTGCTCGTCCCGCTGGCCGGCGGGCCGACCCCGCTGGTGCTCGGGATGCTCTTCGGCGCGGAGTTCCTCTCCGCCGTCGGGGTGATGATGCTCGACATCGTGGGCGGCTCGGTGCAGACCGCGCTCACCCCGCAGGCGCTGCTGGCGCGGGTGACCGGGGCGCGGCGCACCGTCAACTACGGCATCCGGCCGATCGGCGCGCTGCTCGGCGGCACGCTCGGCACCACCCTCGGCGTACGGCCGGCGCTCTGGATCGCCACGGCGGGCGCACTCGCCGGGGTGCTGTGGGTGGTGTTCTCGCCGGTCCGCCACCTGCGCGGGCTCCCCGAGCAGGCCGGCTGACCGGCCCGGTCCCGGTGCCTGGCCGACGTCCGATGTGGTGTCCCGGCAGGTCCGGCGGTTGAGGGCCCTCGCCGGGGGTAGGAGGCCTATTGACGAGGACGGCTCTTTCCAACGACGAGAGCGGTTCGACCTGACGAGGAGGATTGCCCATGACCACGAAGGTCGAGAAGTCCATCGAGGTACAGGTTCCGGTCAGCACCGCGTACAACCAGTGGACGCAGTTCGAGGAGTTCCCCCGCTTCATGGGGGGCGTGCGTGAGGTCCGCCAGCTCGACGACAGGCGGATGCACTGGGTCGCCGAGATCGGTGGCGTCCAGCGCGAGTGGGACGCCAAGGTACTGGAGCAGGTGCCCGACCAGAAGGTGGCCTGGGCGGCCACCGAGGGCGTGACCAATGCCGGCGCGGTCTACTTCCAGCCCGTCGACGCCGACCGCACGATGGTCCGCCTGCACCTGGAGTACGAGCCCGAGGGCCTGCTCGAGAAGGCCGGCGACAAGCTCAACATCATCGAGCGGCAGGCCGAATCCGACCTGCGGAAGTTCAAGACGTACATCGAGGAACGGGGCGTGGAGACCGGCGCATGGCGCGGCACGGTCGACAGCGGCGTCGGTGTCGGCACACCGGGCGTCGAGCACGCCGCCGCCACCCGCGGCGACAGCGGCAGCGCCGGCGTGTCCGGTAAGGCCGTGGCGGCGGGCGCCGCGGTGGCCGGAGCGGCGGCGGCCGGAGCCGCCGTGGCCGCGAAGCGGCGCTCCGACACCGACGAGGACGGCCGGCCGACCACCGCCACGACCGACACGGAGTACGTGGTGACCGAGGTCGAGGTCGTCCCGGAGCCCGGCACCGCCGGCTACCCGCACCGCACCCTCTGATTCAGCTCTCGCACGCCTGCCCCTGTCAGCGGACGGCCCGGGTCCTCGCGACCCGGGCCGTCCGCTCGTCCGCGACCTGGCACACGCCCTGCCACCCGGCCTGGCGCACGCCCTGCCCCTTGAGCCCGGCGCACACCCTGCAACCCGGCCTGGCCCGCGCCCTGCCTCCCGGGCCCGGCGAGAGTCGGGCCGGGCAGCCGTCAGTGCGCGTCCGCGGACGCCGTCCAGAGGTGACCGTCCGGGTCGGCGAAGGTGCCCGTGTAGGCCCACGGCTGCTGACCCGGCTCGACGACGACCTCCGCGCCGGCGGCCCGGGCCCGCCCGACGATCTCGTCGACCTCGGCCGGCGTCGCGGCGGGAAGGTTGACGACGCACTCGCTCTGCCCGCGCCCGGCCACCTCGCGGCCACCGATGGCCCAGCCGAAGCCACCGGTGGGCACCAGCATGACGCGCAGACCGTCGTTGACGGCGTACTGCAAGGGCTCGGGGACGCCGTCGTCGGCCAGCTCGCCGACGGCCTCCAGGCCGAGCCCCTCCGAGTAGAAGCGGTACGAGGTCCGGCGATCGGCGATCGGCAGGGCGACGACGACGGGTGCGTACTGCATGGGCTGCCTCCGGAGGGTTGACGACTGCGCACGGTCAGTATTTATGCCGTCGGCCGGAACCCACGGTTCCCACCCGACGGTGGGCGCGTGAGTCAGGCGCTCCAGCCGCCGGATTGTGCCGGACTCCCCCGACAGGGAACCGTGGACCGTCGGCGTACCCGCAGCTCCCGGCCCTGGTCGCCGCAGCCGCCACCGGGCGGATCGCGTCACCGCCCGGGCGGCCCCTGTGCGGGGTCAGCGGCCGTCGTCGCGGGCGTGCCGGCCACCCGCGGCGGGTGCCGCCGGAACCGCAGGCTGCTCCGTGTGCCGGGCGGCCCGCTCGGAGATCAACCTCCCGAACAGTCCGCTGGGCCGGCCGCAGTCGCCGCACAGGAAGTTGTCGTCCAGCCGCCCGCCGCCGCAGTGGTCGCAGCGGCCCCGGTCGCGCGGGTCGTGGTACGCCCGCAACGCCTCCACCAGGGCGCGGGCGACGGGGGCGCTCAGCGCCAGCCTCGACTCGGCGCCACGCAGGCCGAGCACCAACTCGCCCTGCGGCGGAGCGCCCGGATCGAGCGCGTCGACGCGGGCCACGAAGTCGCGGATGGCAGCCAGGACGTCATCGGGTGCGGACATGGCTCGACCGTACGACACCCGGCTGGCCCACGTGCGCTCCCCCGGAGCAGGCCGGCCCGTCCCCCGCGCTCACCCGCCCGGCGGGGACCGTCCAGGTCGGAGCGGCCGATCTCGTGCAGGTACGGCCAGCTGGACTCAGGGATCGATGGCCGCGTTTGGCGTGATCACCCCCCTCGCCCTCGACGAGCTGGCGGAGATCGGGGCGCCAGCCGGCAGGGGCGTGGTCAAGGTGGTCCGGCGCGACGGGCGGGCCTGGAAGATCCTGTCGGGCGAGGGCCTTGTCGGCTTCGTGAACGAGGTGGGCCGGGCGGCCCCGGACGCGAAGGTTCGGCTGATCGGGCCCCAACTGGTCGCGGACCTCGGCTTCAAGTTCTTCGGCGACCGGCGCGCCGAGCGGCGGTGACCGGCTTCGTCCGTCCTCGTCGTCATCGAACTGCGGGCGGTTGTGCCCACGAGAGTCCAGGGGCAAGCAGCTCCGCCGAGCGGCAGCCGACCGCCCCAACCCCTACGGCGATCGTCCCGCCTCAGGGTCCCGTCCATGACGCCGCACGGTCGCCCACGCGCGTTAATGTGCCCCGTGATCGTATGGCTCAACGGCACACACGGTGCGGGCAAGACGACGACCAGCGTCCTCGTGCAGCAACTGATCCCGGGTTCCCGGGTCTTCGACGCCGAGAAGGTCGGCGAGACACTCATGGACATCACGCCGGGGCTGCCTGAAACTGACAACTTCCAGCACTGGCCGCCGTGGCGGCAACTCGTCGTCGAGACCGCCCGCCGTGTGCTCGACTACACCGGCGGCACTCTGGTGGTGCCCATGACTGTCCTGGTCGAGCAGTACTGGCGCGAGATCAGTGCGGGCCTCACCCAACACGACATCCCGGTAAGGCACTTCGTCCTCCACGCTGACGAAGACACCCTCCGCGGGCGTATCGGGGGGGAGCACCCCGTTCCGTCCCCGTTCCGTCTCAGATACCTTGAGCCCTACGCCGAGGCGGCCCGCACGTGGCTGCATGCCGAGGCCGAGGTCGTCGACACCACGCACCTCACTCCCGCCCAGGCCGCCCTGCAGATCGCCCTCCGCGCTACTGGGGGAGGCTTCCTACCCTCCTCCCCCTCGACGTAACGGCGCAGCGCGGCGGCGATGGCCGCCGACAGCGTGCCGCCGGCGAGTTCCTGGGCGCGGCGGAAGAGCGGCAGGTCGTCGTCGGACACGTGGATGGTCTTGTTGGGCGTGATGGGACCGTACGCACATCTATGCGTACACGCACTGCTGGAACTATCGGGCGAGGGACTCCTGATAGACGTCGGCGTAGGTGCGCGAGTCCTTGATCAGGTCGTCGCAGAAGGCGGCGACGTCAGTGCCGGTGACTTCCAGGACGCCCTTGCCGGCCGCGACGCCCTCCTCGAAGAAATCGACGATTCCGGGAAGCAGGCCCCCGTCGAGCAGGTCGGTCGGCCCGACCTTGAACAGGTAGCGCTGCATCTCCTGGTAGACGATCCGGTAGTCGGGCGGGAGTGCCTTGACCCGGGCGACGTGCGCCCGCCACTGCTTCTTGCCCTCGATGATGTCCTGGATGCTCATGTCAGTCTCCCAGCCGGGCCAGTTTGCGTGCGACGTTCCGGTTCAACTGCTCCCGCCACCGGTCGCGGTAGCTGCGCGCCCCCGCCCCGCCGGCCAGCGCCGTCGAGAAGCCGGCAATGTCGTCGCCGAGCACCTCGTCGATGTGCTGTCCGTCGGCTGCGGCTTCCTCGAGCAACCCGAGAGCGGCGTCGGCGATCGGGGTCAGGTTGCGGCCCGTGAAGCTTCCGTACGGGAAGAGGTGCGCCACGATCTGTCTCCACGCGGCCTGGTAGTCGGCCGGCAACGCCTGCGCCCGGCCTTCAAACAACTTCCATTCCCGGGTCAGATCGCTGCCCGTGATGGTTTCCCAGAAGCTCATGCCCCACCCTCCCTGAGTTTGTCGATACGCGAGGAGACGTACTGCCATTTCGTCCAGAACGTCGCGAGCTCCCTGCGCCCGGCGTCGTTGAGCGTGTAGAACTTGCGCGGCGGACCCACCTCGGACGGCCGCTTCGACACCTGGACCAGCCCGTTGCGCTCCAGGCGCAACAGGATGGTGTACACCGTGCCGTCGATGACGTCGGTGAAGCCGAGCTCGTTCAGCCGGCGCGTGATGGCGTACCCGTAGGTCTCCTCACGGCCGATGATTTCGAGCACGCAGCCCTCGAGCGTGCCCTTCAGCATCTCGGTCAGATCCTCCACTGCGGCTCCCTCCGATCCGGTATCTGGTAATACCGGGTACTGGTATACCGTAGCACCGAGTACCGCTATGCGGTAGTACCGAATACTGGCCTGTCAGGAGCGGAAGCGATGGCCCAGCCGGGCTCGGCGAGAAGGCGGGCCCAACCGCCTAGGGCGCGCAGGCCCCGGTGGAACCGGGCGGCCCATCCCCGCCAGCAGAACCCGCCAGCCGGCGCGGCGCGGCGCAGCAGGGCCTCGAGAGTTGCCCGTCGCGCCAGGGTCCTGGTCAGACCATCGGCGACGCCTGGTCGCGTGGCGGAGTCTTCGGGGGATGACTCGAATCATCATCGATACAAGCGATGCCCTGACCCGCGTCTCCGCTGGTCAGGGCATCGTCCCGAGCCGCCTGACGGAATCGAACCGTCGACCTACGCATTACGAGTGCGTCGCTCTAGCCGACTGAGCTAAGGCGGCAACGATCGCCAAGTGTACGGCACGAACCGCCCGGCGGCCGAACCGGATCCCCATTCGGACATCCGGCCCCGAGCCGTCGTCCGCCGGACAGCGTCCTCCGCCGGCCGGGACTACGCTGCGGCGGGTGAACGACGATCGCGTCCCCGACGTGGATCCGCAGGACGGCGCGCCGGAGAGTGCGCACACGAGCGAGGCGGCCGGCGGGCGGGCGGCGCGCCGGCCGCGCGGCATCGACCCCCGGGAGCTGGGCTTCACCCCGCGCAAGCCCGTGCCGTGGCTCGCGCCGTTCCTGCTGATCAGCACCGGCATCCGTACGCTGCTGGCGATGCTCTTCGGGGCGTACCTGGACAAGCGGGAGCTGCAGAACTCCCTCGACGCGGGCATCGCCCGGCAGGTCGGTCCGGACGGCGGTCTCTGGCTGGACTACGTGGCCGACCTGGGCGACGGCTTCAACGCCACCTACTCGGTCGCCTACCTGCTCGCCCAGCCGGAGCTGGAGGTCGACGGGCACCGGCTGCCCCGCGCGCAGACCCTGGTGATGGGCGGCGACCAGGTCTACCCGTCGGCGGCCTTCGAGGCGTACGAGGACCGGTGCAAGGGGCCGTACCAGGCCGCGCTGCCGGTCACCCCGCCCGAGCGGCCCACGCTGTTCGCGGTGCCCGGCAACCACGACTGGTACGACGGCCTGACCGCCTTCCTGCGGCTCTTCGTCCGGTCCCGGGACCGGCACTTCGGCGGCTGGGAGACCGGGCAGTCCCGCTCGTACTTCGCGGTGGAGCTGCCCGCCGGCTGGTGGCTGCTCGGCCTCGACGACCAGTCCGGCTCGTACCTGGACGATCCGCAGCTCACCTACTTCGACCGGGTCGCCGAGCGGCTGGGCCCGGAGAGCCGGGTGATCCTGGCCGTGCCCGCGCCGACATGGGTCAAGGCCGTCGACCACCCCACGGCGTACGACTCGATCGACTACTTCGTCCGCACGATCGTCGCGCCCACCGGGGCGCAGGTGCGGCTGCTGATCTCCGGCGACCTGCACCACTACGCCCGGTACGCCGGACCGGACCGGCAGCTGATCACCTGCGGGGGCGGCGGCGCGTACCTCTACCCGACGCACAAGCTCCCCGAGCGGATCGAGGTGCCGCCGCGCGACACCCTCGCCCGGCGGGCCAGCGTCTCCCATCCGTACGAGCTGGCCGGCCGCTACCCGGAGAAGGCCCGCTCCCGGCGGTACGCCTGGGGGATCTTCCCCCGCCTGCCGCTGCGCAACCCGGGCTTCACCACCCTGCTGGGCACCCTGCACACGCTGCTGATGCTGGCGATGGCCGGCGTCGTGACCAACCCGAGCGGGACGGACCAGCGGCTGTTCAGCGTGCCGCTGATGGCGATGCTGATCGTCACGATGCTCGCGGCGGCGTTCTTCGCCAAGCCGCCCAGCTCCGGCGGCAAACGGCACGCCCGGCACTGGATCCTCGGCGTGGGCCACGGGCTGGCCCAGATCGCGCTGGGCGCCGCCGGCACCTGGGCCTGGCTGGCCCTGCCGTTCTACGACTGGCCGTGGCCGCTGCCGGCTGTCGCGGCGGCGGTGCTCTACGGCCCGGTGAGCGGGCTGGCGGCGAGCCAGTTGGTGGCCGCGTACCTGCTGGTGGCCGGCGCTTTCGGGGTGAACCTCAACGAGCTCTTCGCGGGCCAGGGCATCGAGGACGCGAAGGCCTTCCTGCGGCTGCGCATCGACCCCGACGGCACCCTGACGATCTACCCGATCGCCGTCGACCGGGTGGCCCGCGACTGGCAGATCAACCCCGACCAGTCCCCCGGCTCCTCGTGGCTGGCTCCGAAGCAGCCGCTGCGCCCCCGCCTGGCCGAACCCCCCACCACCCTCCCCTGACCCCTCTCCCACCCCTCCCCCGGCCTCTCCGCGTCGATCATGAGGTTGGCGGCACTGTTCGCGATCGACTTCGCCGCCAACCTCATGATCGACGCGGAGAGGCCGGGGGAGGGGGGAGGGGGAGGGGTCAGGGGAGGGGAGGGGAGGGAGGGGAGCCCGGTCAGCGCGCTGTGCCCTCCGGGCCGGACAGGTCACGGCTCTCGTAGGCACGGCGGGAGCCGCAGACGTCGGCGCGGGAGCACATGGAGCGTGAGCCGTCGGCGTCCAGGCGGACGGTCACCGCGTCTCTCGGGACGCTGTGGCCGACCACGCGGCCCTCCCCCTCCGGCGTGGTGACGCGGGCGCCGATGGCCGGGGCAGACTCGGCAAACTTGGCGTACAACGGATGTTCGTACTTCAGGCAGCACATCAGCCGGCCGCACGCGCCGGAGATGCGCAGCGGGTTGAGCGGCAGGTCCTGGTCCTTCGCCATCCGGATGGTGACCGGCTCGAAGTCGGTCAGGAAGGTGGCGCAGCAGAGGTCCCGGCCGCAGGAGCCGATGCCGCCCTGCACCCGTGCCGAGTCCCGGGCGGAGAGCTGGCGCAGCTCCACCCGGCAGTGCAGGGTGGCACCGAGGTCCCGGACCAGCGCGCGGAAGTCCACCCGGTGCGGGGCCGTGAAGTAGATGGTGCTCCGCTCGCCGCCGCCCTCGGCGGCCCCCAGCACGTGGTCGATCGCCACCACCTTCATCGGCAGTGCGTGCTCCCGGATCAGCCGCTTCGCCGCGACCTTCGCCTCGGCCTTGCGGCGGCGCACCGCCTCGTCGCGGCGCAGGTCCTCCTCGCCGGCCAGGCCGGCCAGCCGGGGGAAGCCCTCGGTCTCCTCGGTGACCCACTGCGCCGCCCAGACGCACTCGGCCACCTCGGGCCCGTCGTCGGTGGGCACCAGCACCTTGTCGCCGACCTGGGGACGCAGCTCGCCCGGGTCCAGGTAGTAGAGGCGCCCGTACCGCTGGAAGCTGACCGCGCAGAGCATGCCCATGCCTCACACCCTACGACGCGCGGGCCGGGACGACCGGGCCGGCAGTCGCCGACCGACTACTGCACGTCCACACCGGCGGGTCACCAGCCGACGCGGGTAGGGGTGTCGTAGCGGGGGCGGTCGACCACCGGCGGCCGCCAGCGGGACTCGGCGAGGCTCGGCGCCCACTGGCGCAGCAGGGTCTCGGCCCCGTCGTACGCGACGCAGAGCACCGCCAGCACCCGCGCGGCGATCTCGGCTGCCGCGGTCCCGCCCGGACCCGCCGCCGGTTGGTGCCCCGGTGCGCCGGCCGGCGTCGACGTCGCGGCGAACACGGTCACCGCCTCGGCGCAGCGGAGGACGTCGGCGAGCGTCCGGGCCAGTGCGAGCCGGCTGCCCTCCACCCAGTCGGCGAGCGCGTCGGCGTAGCCGGCCGTCGACTCCAGCCGGCCGACCAGGCTCTCCGGCCCCTCGTCGAGGTGGCGCAGCAGGGCGGCCCGGGCCTGCCCGTACGACGACGCGGCCGGGCCGGACCAGAGCACCGGGTCGGTCAGCGCGGCGCAGGCGTCGTCGTAGCCCCGCATCAGGCGGCGCGCGGTGTGGCCGGCGGCGGCCAGCGGTGCCGGATGCAGGTCGAGGAAGTTGCGGACGGCCTCGCCGGGGAGCACCTGCATCCGGCGCAGCAGCGGCCACACGCGGTGCCCCTCGGGTGCCCCCGCGGCGAGCACCGTGTCGACCCGGCGGAGCAGGTCGAGGCCGGGCTCGGCGAGGCGGTCCAGCGCGTCCATCACGCCTCCCCGGTCAGCCGGTGGCGGGCGTCGCGGTCGACGTCGGCGTAGTGGTCGGCGGCGGCCCGCACCGCCGCCGCGGCGGCGGCCAGCCGCTGGGCGGCGACGTGCGCCTCCCGGGCCCGGTCACCGGTGGCGGCGGTCCACTGCCGGTGCAGGGCCCGCCCGATCTCGCCGGGCCGGCCGGGGGCGTCGACGCCGAACGCGGCCTGCGCCGGATCGCCGGCGGTGACCGTGCGGGACACGGCGGTCATGGTCTCGCTCGCCTCGTCGAGCCGGGCGGCGAGGGCGCGCAGGCTCTCCATCTCAGGCTCCCGCCAGCGGCCGGTAGGCGGCGAAGGTCTCGTTGTGCAGCTTCTCCCGGGCCCACTGGGCGGCGTCGGCCGCCGCGGTCACCGCCGCCTGCACCGAGCCGGCGACGTCGCGGGGGTTGCGGGTGTGCAGCGGGCCCAGGAAGCGCACGTCGGTGATCCGCCCGCCGGCGGTGACCACCACCTCGACCAGCCCGTCGGGCGATCGCACGGTGACCTCGACGGTCGACACCGCCTGGTCGAACTCGGTCTGGAGGGACTCGATCCGGCGGTAGCGCCGCACCGCCTCCTCGATCCAGGCCTCGTCGATCTCCCCCCGCGGCATCGGCGGACTCCTCCCGGACCAGGACATCACTGTGCGTGCCGCCACCGTCACCACGGCACACCGGACCGTACCGCACAGCAATTGCGCCTGTCGATGCCTGTGGACAACCGGTCCGGCCGGGGAGACCTCCGTGGGGTGGGTCGACCGCTCACGGCCCGGCTCGGGCGGGCCGGTCGGGGCTCAGCCCTTCCAGAGCGAGAGCATCATGGCCTCGACGGCGATCCGGGGCTTGACGTTCGCCTCGATCGCCGCCCGGCACTCCAGCACCGCCTCCAGGCGGCGCAGCGCCCCCTCGGCGTCCCACTTCTGCGCGCCCGCCCCGGCCAGCGCGGCGGTGTCGGTGTGCACCGGCGCCACGGGGGCGCGCAGCGCCATGGTGAGCGCGTCGCGGTAGAAGCCGGCCAGGTCGACCAGCGCCCGGTCCAGCGCGTCCCGCTGCGCCCGGGTGGCCCGCGACCGCTGCCGCTTCTCCAGGTCCTTCAGCTGCCCGGCGGCGCCCCGCATCGCGCCGGCCGCCCCCCGCCCGGTGCCGCCGGCACCGAGCGCGGTCTCCAGCGCCGCCCGCTCGGCCGCGTCGGCCTCCGCGACGGACGCCTCGGCCTCCGCCTCGGCCGCCTCGATCAGCGCCGAGGCCGCGTCGAACGCGGCACCCACGCCGGTCAGCCGGCGCGGCACCGCGAGCACGGCCTCCCGGCGCTTACGCGCCTCCGGGTCGCGGGCCAGCCGGCGGGCCCGCCCCACGTGCCCCTGCGCGGCCGCCGCCGCCCACCGCGCCACGTCGGGCGCGACGCCGTCGCGGCGGACCAGCACCTCGGCCACCGCCTCCGGCGCGGGCTGCGCCAGCGGAACGACCCGGCAGCGCGACCGGATGGTCACCGAGATGTCGTCCGGGTGGGTGGACGGGGCGCAGAGCAGGAAGACCGTCCGTGGCGGCGGCTCCTCGATGGCCTTGAGCAGCGCGTTGCCGGCGGCCTCGGTGAGCCGGTCCGCGTCCTCGATGACCACCACCTGCCAGCGCCCGCCCGACGGGGTGCTGGCGGCGCGCAGCACCAGCGCCCGCATCTCGTTGACGCCGATGGAGAGCCCCTCCGGCACCACCATCCGGACGTCGGCGTGGGTGCCGGTCATCGTGGTGTGGCAGCCGGGGCACTCGCCGCAGCCGGTGCCGTACGCGCACTGGAGGGCGGCGGCGAAGGCCCGTGCCGCCACCGACCGGCCCGACCCGGGCGGCCCGGTGAAGATCCAGGCGTGCGTCATCCCCGCCCCCGCGTCGACGGCGGCCGTCGGCTGACCGCCGTCGGACTCCTCGGCGAGCGCGTCGAGCCCGTCCCCGGCGGCGTCGGTCGTGGACGGGACGGCGGCGGCACGCAGCACGGCGGACGCCGCGGCGGCGGCGCGGCGCAGCGTGTCGACCGCCTCGTCCTGCCCGACCAGGTCGGCGAAGACGTCGGGCATCAGGTCCGGTGCTCCATCGGTACCAGCTCCGATTCGGATAACTCCGGCTGCACCGAGGTGTCCGGCCCGTGCGCGGGGCGGGGGTGCACGATGCCGCCGGGGGTGCCGAACATCTCCTCGATCCGCCGGGCCACCTGCCCGGCGATCTCCTCGACCGGGCGGGACGCGTCGAGCACCAGGTAGCGCTTCGGGTCGGCGGCGGCGAGGTCGAGGAAGGCGTACCGGACCCGCTCGTGGAAGGCGACGGACTCGGCCTCCAGGTGGTCGGCCGCCTCGGCGCGGGCCGCCACCCGGGCCAGGCCGGTGTGCGGTTCGACGTCCAGCAGCACCACCAGGTCGGGCTTGAGCCCGCCGGTGGCCCACGACGAGAGCCAGGAGACCTCGTCGACGGGGAGCGTGCGCCCCGCCCCCTGGTACGCCAGGGACGAGTCGACGTACCGGTCGCTGATCACCACCGCGCCCCGGACGAGCGCCGGCCGGACGACGGTGGCCACGTGGTGCGCCCGGTCGGCGGCGTAGAGCAGCGCCTCGGCGCGCGGCGACGGCACGTCGGAGCCGGGCGCGCCGAGCAGCAGCGACCGGATCCGCTCGCCGACGGCGGTGGCGCCCGGCTCGCGGGTCACCACCACGTCGCGCCCCTGCCCGCGCAGCCGCTCGGCGAGCGCGGCGAGCTGGGTGGACTTGCCGGCGCCCTCGCCGCCCTCGAAGACCACGAAGAGGCCGGCCGAGACGAACGGCTCGGCCGGCATCAGCGGGCGGCCCCGGATCGAGCCCCAGAGGTCGGCCAGGACGGGAACGCCCTTCTTGTCGTCCATCTGCCCGAACGCGCTGATCCCGGCGAAGATGCCGGCGGCGCCGGCGGCGAGCAGCAGCAGTCGGGTGGACGAGATCGAGATGCCCAGGTCGGCCAGCTCCAGCCGGCGCGAGCCGCCGACGCCGGCGAGCAGGCTGCTGAGGCCGATCGCGAGGATCAGCACCAGCCGGGTGCCGATCTGCACCACCGCGAAGACCCGGCCGCGCACCTCGTCGGCGATCTCCCCGCCGAGCAGGGTGGTGCCGGAGAGGAAGGCCATGCCGGCGCCCGCGCCGACCAGGATCGCGCCGACCATCGCCATGGAGAGGTGGATGGCGAAGGCCAGGGCCATCACCGAGGCGCTGGCCAGCACGATGCTCATGCCGAACCAGCGCCGCCGGGACATGTCCTTGACGATCATCGGGCCGAGCCCGATGCCCAGCGCGAGGCCGATGAAGATGGCGCCGAAGAGCAGGTAGAAGGCGGCGTCACCGGCGCCGAGCGAGGTGGCGAAGAACTTGGCGGTGCCGATCACGATGCCGCCACCGGCGAACGCGCCGAAGATGCCGAGCACCAGGCCGCGGACCAGCGGGGTCTGGCCGATGTAGCGCCAGCCCTCCTTGAACTGGCGCAGCATGCTCTGCTCGGTGCCCTCCCGCTCGGCGGACTGCCCCTGGCTGATCTCCTTGATGCCGTACGCCACCACCAGCGCGGTGGCCAGCCGGGAGAACGCGTTGAACCAGAGCGCCAGGTCGGCCGGCGCGGCCCAGTCCGGCGTCGCGCCCCCGGTGGCCGCCCGCACGATGCCGTCGAGCGCGGCGAGGACCAGCGCGGCGAGGACCGGCGTGAGGCCGTACGTGGTGATCAGCGTGAGCTGGTTGGCGGCCTCCAGCCGGGCGCGCGGGATCAGGTTGGGGACCGCGGCCTCCTTGGCCGGGATCCACAGCAGCGTGATCGACTCGATCAGGAACGTGGCGATCGCCGCCCAGACGACCACCGCCCCGCCGGGGGCGCCGAGCAGCGCGACCAGCGGGATCGAGGCGAAGAGCAGGAACCGCAGCACGTCGCAGATGACCATGGTCCAGCGCCGGTCGAAGCGGTCGGCGAACACGCCGGCGATCGGGCCGAGCACCAGCGCCGGCAGCAGCCGGATGGCGATCACGCCACCGAAGGCGGCGCCCTGGGCGGTGCTCCCCTCGACCTGGGAGGCGGCGAAGACCGACGTGGCGAGCAGGCCGAACCAGTCGCCGAAGGAGGCCGCGCCGAGCACGATCCAGAGCCGGCGGAACGGGGTGATCCGCAGCACCGAGCGGATGGCGGCGTAACCGGAGTGGTCCGCGCCGGGCTTCTCGGCGGCGCCACCGGGCTTGGACGAGGACGACGACACGCCGGGCGACTCGCCGTTGAACTGGCTTTCGATGGCCGTACCTCCACGTGCCGGCCCATCGCTGGGCAGTCCCGGTGGAACACTCTAGACCCGGCGGGGACCCACCCCGCCGCGACATTCTCCTGTTCGCCGAGCCTAGGCCGCCGCGACCACCGCCCGCAGCCCGGACAGACGCGAGGGTATTTCGCATTGCCTCCCAGACAGTTAGCGTGCACACGTGGCCATCGAAAGCGACAAACTTCGTGAGCGCCTCGACCGGGCGACCGCGCACCTCGACCCGCCGTACGCCGTCGTGGACCTCGCGGCCTTCGACGGCAACGCCGCCGCGCTGGCCGAACGGGCCGGCGGCAAGCCGGTCCGGATCGCCAGCAAGTCGGTCCGCGCCCGGGACCTGATCGGCCGGGCGCTGGCGCGACCCGGCTGGCGGGGCGTGATGGCCTTCACCCTGCCCGAGGCGATCTGGCTGGTCCGCGCCGGCGTGACCGACGACGCGCTGGTGGCGTACCCCACGGCCGACCGGGGGGCACTCGCCGCGCTCGCCGCCGACCCGGCGCTCGCCGGGGCCGTCACGCTGATGGTCGACGGCACCGACCAGCTCGACCTCGTCGACGCCGTGTGCCCGCCCGGACGCCGCCCCGAGCTGCGGGTCTGCCTGGACCTGGACGCCTCCTGGCGACCGCTGGGCGGGCGGGTGCACGTCGGCGTGCGCCGGTCGCCGGTGCACAGCGCCCGGGCCGCCGGCGCGCTCGCCGCCACCGTCGCGGCCCGCGCGGGCTTCCGGCTGGTCGGACTGATGGCGTACGAGGCGCAGATCGCCGGCCTCGGCGACGCGCCGCCCGGGCGGGCGGTGCTCGGCTCCGCGATCCGGCTGGCCCAGCGCGGGTCGTACCGCGAGTTGCTGGCCCGCCGGGGCGCGGCGGTGGCCGCCGTACGCGAACACGCCGACCTGGAGTTCGTCAACGGCGGCGGCACCGGCAGCGTGGCCGCGACCAGCGCCGACCCCGCGGTCACCGAGGTCACCGCGGGATCGGGCCTGTACGGGCCGACGCTGTTCGACGCGTACCGCGCCTGGCGCCCCACCCCGGCGGCCTCCTTCGCCTGCGCGGTGGTCCGCCGCCCGGGGCCCGGCCTGGCCACCGTGCTCGGCGGCGGCTGGATCGCCTCCGGCCCGGCCGAGAAGAGCCGGCTGCCCCGGCCGTGGCTGCCGGAGGGCCTCAGGTTCATCGGCACCGAGGGGGCCGGCGAGGTGCAGACCCCGCTGGCCGGCGCGGCGGCCGGCGCGCTGCGGGTCGGCGACCGGGTGTGGTTCCGGCACGCGAAGGCCGGCGAGCTGTGCGAGCACGTCAACGAGTTGCACCTGGTCGAGGGGGATGCGGTCGTGGCCACCGTGCCCACCTACCGGGGCGAGGGCCACGCCTTCCTCTGATCCACCGGCCCGGCGCACCCCGGGTCACCTTTACCCTGTCCGGCCGCCACCCCGGGCCGTTCGCGCCCCGGCCGCCGCCCGGCCCCGGGTGCCGGCGCGATCCCGGTCAGCCGGGCTGGTCGGCGCCGGCCGGGGCGTCGACCTGACGGTGCAGGTACTCCCGGATCAGCGCCTTCGCCTCGGCCAGCACGCGGTCGTCGCCCTCGGGCAGCCGGCGGAACGCCAACTTGATCAGCGCGTCGGCCGCCTCCACGGCGATCTCCAGGTGGAACCGGAGGTCGGGCACGTCCAGCCCGAAGCGCTCGGCGAGCACGCGGGCCAACTGGTCCGCGATCACCCCGTTGTTGTCGCGCTGCTCGTCGAGCAGGTGCAGGTCGACCACGTCGCCGAAGTGCAGGGTACGGAAGCCCGGAACGGTGCGGTGCATCGTGATGTACTCGTCGATGCCCGCGTCGACCCCGTCCCACCAGTGGGTCAGGTCGTCGGAGGCGAACCGCTCGTCGAGCCGCTGGAGGTAGGACTCCATCGTGCGCAGGGTCAGCGCCTGCACGATCGCCCGCTTGTCCGGGAAGAACTGGTAGACCGACCCGATCGCCACCTCGGCACGCTCGGCGAGCAGGGTCGTGGTCAGACCCTCGTACCCCACCTCGTCGACGAGTTCGGCACAGGCGTCCAGCATCCGCTGGACCCGTGCGACACTTCGACCCTGCACCGGTACGCGGCGCAGCGGCCCGGCTGTGGCGGCTGGTGTGGACACTCGCCACCCCCCTTCGACGGATGAACATATCTGCACGTCACGGGTTCGTGACTACCGGTACAACGAGCAAACCTCGATTGCGGTATTTACCTGCGACAACGTTGCTGATATGAAGTCACTTCACATTCATGTCAAGGAGTGCGCATGGCCGGTACCGCACCGCCAACCCTGACAGCCTGGTCCAACTGGGCCGGCAACCAACGCGCCAACGCCAGCGCCATCCTGCGCCCCACCTCCCTCGCCGACGTCACCGAGGCCGTCCGCGCCGCCGCGACGACCGGGGACCGGATCCGGGCGGTGGGCAGCGGCCACTCCTTCACCGGCGTCGCGGTCACCGACGGACGACGCATGGAACTGACCGACCTGGACACCGGGGTACGCGTCGACGTCGACCGCCGACTGGTCACCGTACCGGCCGGGATCACCCTGCGCGCGCTCAACGAACTGCTCGCCGCACACGGCCTGGCCCTACCCAACCTGGGCGACATCGACGCGCAGACGATCGCCGGCGCGATCTCCACCGGCACCCACGGCACCGGCGCCGGGTACGGCTGCCTGTCGACGTTCGTCGAGGCGCTCACCCTCGTCACGGGCACCGGCGAGGTGCTGCGCTGCTCCGCCGACGAGCACCCCGACGTCTTCGCCGCCGCCCGGGTGTCGCTGGGCGCGCTCGGTGTGCTCGTCGAGGTGACCCTGCGCTGCGTGGACGCCTTCGTGCTGCGCGCGCACGAGCGGCCGGCGCCACTGGCGGCCGTGCTCGACGAGTTGCCCTCGCTGATCGACAGGCACGACCACGTCGAGTTCTACTGGTTCCCGTACACCGAGCGCGTGCAGGTCAAGGCCAACGACCGGGTGGCCGTCGACGACCGGCCGCTGCCCCGGTGGCGCGGCTGGCTGGACGACGAGTTCCTCTCCAACACCCTCTTCGCCGCGGCCTGCCGCCTCGGCCGCGCCGTGCCGGCGCTCGCCCCCGGCATCAGCGCCGTCTCTGCCCGCGCGCTCACCGAGCGCCGCTACACCGGCCGCTCCGACCAGGTCTTCTGCACCCCGCGCCGGGTCCGCTTCGTGGAGATGGAGTACGCGCTGCCGCGCGACGCCCTGCGCGAGGCGCTCGACGCGCTGCGCCGGATCGTCGACGGGCTGCCGTTCAAGGTGCTCTTCCCGGTCGAGGTGCGCTTCACCGCCGCCGACGACATCTGGCTCTCCCACGGCTACGGGCGCGAGTCGGCGTACGTGGCCGTCCACCAGTACGTCGGCATGCCGTACGAGCCGTACTTCCGGGCGTTCGAGCAGGTCGCCGCGAGCCTCGGCGGCCGACCCCACTGGGGCAAGCTGCACTGGCGCGACGCGGAGTCGCTCGCGACGGCCTACCCCCGCTGGGCGGACTTCCAGGCGCTGCGCGCCCGCCTGGACCCGCACCACCTCTTCACCAACCCCCACCTGACCCGAATCCTGGGCTGACCCTCGTCGCCCTGCTCGCGCAAATGCACTCGGCGCGATCTTGGCGAAGAACGGCCCCTCCAGGGGCCGACAGCTTCCAAGATCTCGTTGCGGACGTCAGCCCCGCCAGCCCGCTCTGCGAAGTGCCGTGCGGAGTTGGGCGATGACCTCGGCGGGGTGGACGCGGAGAGCCCAGGACGGGAAGCGGAGGACGCGGTCCCCTTCGACCCACAGGTCGTTCTGGCGGCGCATGTCGCTCCAGGCGACACGCGGGTCGAGATGCTGGCCGCCGTCGATCTCGACGTGCATCCTCCACTCCTCGAAGTACGCGTCGAGGTAGCGGCGCCGCCCGGTGGCGTCGTACCTGATTTTCTGTCGGGTGGGCTCGGGCAGTCCGGCACGGCGCGTCAAGCTCAGGAAGTCCAACTCGGCCAGGGAGTGCGCTCCCCCGGCCGCGTCCGTGACGACGCTCAGGATCAGTTTCCGGCGACTCAGCCGTGGCATCCGGTCGAGGACCTCGCGCAGGTCCTCCTCGCACACCATCCGTTGCTGAAAGCCGGCCGCGACGATCGCCCGGGCCTCCGCGTCGGTACGCGCCCACTGCGCCGCGTCCACGACCGAACGGGCGGGCATCGTCCGACGCGGCTGCCCGACCGCGAGCACGTCTCGCTCCGGCAGATGGGTCGTCCGGTGTGCCACCACTCGTTGCGGCAGCTCCCGCCGTCGGTCAGCCGGCAACAGGAGATGGATCGCCGGCTCGGGAAAGCCGCGCAGGCCTCCCACCTGGGCGGCCGTGAGCCCACCGAGCATCGCGCCCGGACCGGCGGCCAGCACCGCGATCCACCGAAGCTGTGCGGGACCGATCGGCCCGTTGTGGGCGACGAAGACGGCACGGTGGACGTGCCGCCACCGCCCGCTGGTCACCCGGTGCCGGATCGCCTTGCGGGACAGGTGTCTTAGCGCCTGGTCGAGGCTGATCACCTCGTCCTGCCGGAAGAGCAACCAGGTCAACTCGTCGGCGTCGTCGCCGGGCACCGCCCGGCCCAGCGCCGCCAGGGATTCCGTGAAGCGCGCTCTCACGCCCTCCACCCTGTCAACGCGGCACCGCCGCGCGCCGCCCCTGTGGACAACGCAGAAGATCTTGGCAGGCGCTGGCCCTTCACGGGGCCGGGGCCTGCCAAGATCTTTTGCGGCAGCAGTTGCCGGCTGGCGAGCCGAGGTGCTCAGTCGGGGCTGGTGGTGGCCTTCTTGGGGGTCGCCTTCTTCGCCGGGGTCTTCCTGGCGGTGGTGGTCTTGGCCGTCGTGGTCTTCTTGGCCGCCGTCGACTTGGTCGCCGCGGCCGTCTTCTTCGCCGCCGTGGCCTTCTTGGCGGGCGCCTTCTTCGCGGCGGTCTTCTTCGCCGCGGTCTTCTTCGGCGCCGGCCCCTTCGCCCGCTTCTCGGCGAGCATCTCGGAGGCCTCCTCGATGGTCAACGCCTCCGGGGTCTGGCCGCGCCGCAGCGACGCGTTCGTCTCGCCGTCGGTGACGTACGGGCCGAACCGGCCGTCCTTGACGACCAGCGGCTTCTCGGTCAGCGGGTCGACGCCCATCTCCCGCAGGGGCGGCGCGGCGGCCCGGCGCTGGCGGGCCTTCGGGGCGGACAGCAGGGCCAGCGCCTCGTCCAGCGTGACGGTGAACATCTTCTCTTCGGAGTCCAGCGAGCGGAACTCGTCACCCTGCTTGACGTACGGGCCGTAGCGGCCGTTGTTCGCGAGGACCTCGGTGCCGTCCGGGGCCACCCCGACCAGCCGGGGCAGGCTGAGCAGCTTCAGCGCCTCGTCGAAGGTCAGCGAGTCCGGCGACTGCGAGCGCAGCAGCGACGACTTGCGCTCGCCGCTGGCCACGTACGGGCCGAAGCGGCCCGACTTGAGCAGGATCGGCTCACCGGTGGCCGGGTCGTCGCCGAGCTTGCGCTCGCCCCCGCCGCCGAGGAACAGCTCGTGCACCTTCTCCGGGGTCAGCTCGTCCGGCGCCAGCCCCTCGGGGATCGGTGCCCGGTCGCCCTGACCGCCGCCCTCCTCGCCCTCGGCGGCCGGCGCCTGCTGCTCGCCCGGCACCGCCCGCTGGAGGTACGGCCCGTAGCGGCCCACCCGCACGACGACCTCGCGGCCCTCGTCGTCGGTGAAGAGCGGGATCGAGTTGACGCTGCGCGCGTCGATCTCGTTGAGGTTCTCGGTGACCAGCTTCTTCAGCCCACCCGAGCGGGCGATGTCCCGGTCGCCGGCGCCGTTGGCGCTGCCGAAGTAGAACGCCGTGAGGAAGTCGACGGCCGCGTGGTCGCCGCCGGCGATCTCGTCCAGCTCGTTCTCCATGCTGGCGGTGAAGTCGTAGTCGATCAGGCGCGGGTAGTGCCGCTCCAGCAGGCCGATCACGGCGAAGGCCAGGAAGGTCGGGATCATCGCCTGACCGCGCTTGGTCACGTACCCGCGGTCCTGGATCGTCTGCATGATCGACGCGTACGTCGACGGGCGGCCGATGCCCAGCTCTTCGAGGGCCTTCACCAGCGACGCCTCGGTGTAGCGCGACGGCGGCTGGGTGTGGTGGCCCTGCGCGGCCAGCTCGTCGGCGGTGAGCGGCTGGTCCTTGACCAGGTTGGGCAGGCGACGCTCGGCGTCCTCGGCCTCGGCGTTCTCGTCGTCGCTGGACTCGACGTACGCCCGCAGGAAGCCCGGGTCGGTGATGGTCTTGCCGGTGGCGCCGAAGTCGGCCTCCTCCTGGGCGGAGGAGACGGCGCGGATACGCACCGAGACGCTGGAGCCGACGGCGTCGGTCATCTGCGAGGCGATGGTGCGCCGCCAGATCAGCTCGTAGAGCTTGAACTCCTCGGCGGAGAGCTCCTTGGCCACGTCGCCCGGGGTGCGGAAGTTGTCCCCCGCCGGGCGGATCGCCTCGTGCGCCTCCTGCGCGTTCTTCACCTTGCCGGTGTAGCGACGCGGCTCCGGCGGCACGCTGCGCTCGCCGTACAGCTCGACGATCTGCCGGCGGGCCGCCGCGATGGCGGTCTCCGACAGGTTCACCGAGTCGGTACGCATGTAGGTGATGTAGCCGTTCTCGTAGAGCCGCTGCGCCGTGCGCATCGTCTGCTGTGACGAGAACCGCAGCTTGCGGGCCGCCTCCTGCTGGAGGGTGGAGGTGATGAACGGCGCGTACGGGCGGCGGCGGTAGGGCTTCTCCTCGACCCGGGTGACGGTGAACGGACGCCCCTCCAGGCGGGCCGCGAGGCCCCGGGCGCCGCCGGAGTCGAGGTGCACGACGCCCGCGCCGGCCTTCACCCGGCCGGTGGTCGGCTCGAAGTCCTTGCCGGTGGCGATCCGATCGCCGTTCAGCGCGACCAGGGTGGCGTTGAAGGTGCGTGGCCCCTCGTTGGCGTTCGCCACGGCGAGCGTGGCCAGGATGTCCCAGTACTCCGCCGTGCGGAAGGCCATCCGCTGCCGCTCGCGCTCCACCACGATCCGGGTCGCCACGGACTGCACCCGGCCCGCCGAGAGCTTCGGCATGACCTTCTTCCACAGCACGGGCGAGACCTCGTAGCCGTAGAGGCGGTCGAGGATGCGCCGGGCCTCCTGGGCGTCGACCAGGTCCCGGTCGATCTCGCGGGGGTTGGCCACCGCGGCCTGGATGGCCGGCTTGGTGATCTCGTGGAAGACCATCCGCTTGACCGGCACCTTGGGCTTGAGCGTCTCCACCAGGTGCCAGGCGATCGCCTCGCCCTCGCGGTCCTCATCCGTCGCCAGGAAGATCTCGTCGACCTCCTTGGCCAGCTTCACCAGCTTGCTGATCTGCTGCTTCCGGTCGGCGGAGACCACGTAGAGGGCGTGGAAGCCGTTGTCGACGTCCACCCCGAGCCGGGCCCACGGCTCGCCCTTGTACTTGGCCGGCACGTCGGCGGCGTTGCGCGGGAGGTCCCGGACGTGGCCGAAGCTGGCCTCCACGACGTACCCCGGGCCGAGATAGCCCGAGATCGTCTTGGCCTTCGCCGGTGACTCGACGATGACCAGACGGGTGGTTCCAGCGTTGCTCGGCACGTCTCTCCCCGACCTCACTCCTGCTCGTAGCCACCGGCGCCCGGTTCGGGCCACTTTCGGCCCGCCGGCCCCCGGCGGTCCGGATGTCCAACGTAACGCGCCGCCCGCGTTTCGGGTTTCGCGGGCGGCAAACCGTCCCGGCGGGGCGGCCTCTTTCTCCGCCGACGGCGGGGCGTGCCGGACGGCGCCACCGTACACCGTGCGTGTGCCGCCGGGCGGGACACTGTGACGATGGCGGACCCTCGGCCGAGGCGCCACCCGGCCGTTTTCCAAAAATTGCGCACTTGCTGTCCCCCATCGGACAGGGCGCGACCGGCTCGACTGGGCGGGCGCCGTCGGGCGGTCAGGAGCGGGCCGGCCACTCCGTCGCGGGGGCGGCGGGCGGCGGGTCGCCGACCAGCTCGGCCAGGCGGGCGAGCCGCCGCCGGCCGGTGATCCGGTACGCGGGCCCGCCCTCGCCCGGCCCGAGCAGCGCCCCGGAGAGACCGACCGCGTCGAGCGCCCCGCCGACCGGCGCCCAGCACTCCTCGTCGGCGGCGCCGAGCCGGAGCAGGAAGCCGGACGGCTCGGCGGCCCCCGCCGCGGCGAGCCAGAGCCGCAGCCGCCGCCCGTTGAGGTGGAAGCCGACGGGCGGCCGCTTGCCCGCACCGCGCAGCCAGGCCACCGCGAGCGGCTTCAGCGAGCGGGCGTACGAGGTGCGCACCGCGTGCCGCCCGTCGGTGGTCGCCTCCCAGGTGGCCGCCACGCCGCGCAGGGCCAGCTCGGCGACGAGGACGTGCACCCGCCAGGCCGCGTCGACCACGACCGAGAGCCGGGCCGTGCCACCCATCCGGACCGCCTCGCCCGGGCCGGCCAGCAGCCCGGCGAGATCGGCGACGGACGGATCCGCCGCCTCCGCGCCGAAGAAGGTCAGCTGCCGGGCGGATTCGTCGGCGTCGGCCGGCGGGGGCGGGGCGGTTCGGCGGGCGACCGGCGCGACCCGGTCCGCGGGCACCGGGAAGAGCACCGGCAGCGCGTCGCCGCCCGACGGGTCACCGGTCCCGCTCAGCGACACTCCGGCACCTCGTCGAAGGCGCGTTTCAACTCCTCGGAGTTGAGCCGGCTGGTGTCGAGCGCGCTGGCGTCGTACTCCTTGTTCAGGGTGTCCACGGCGGCACGGACGCCGTCGTAGAAGACGGTGGGCTGGCCGGTGCCCAGCCCGTCGATGGTGTCGCGGGCCCTGCCGTACGCGTCGCGCACCTTCGCCAGCGAGGCCCGGAAGCCCGCCGAGACCTCCTCGCCCTGCTCGGCGTCGGGGATGCCGGCCTCCTCGACCTTGCGTCGGGCGGTCTCGCTGGCCTGCTCCGCGCCGCCGAAGAGCCGCACCAGGTTCTCCTTTGCCTGCGCCGGGGTGGTCTGGGCGGTCATCTGCTGGTCGGTGCTGCTGGTCAGCTTGCTGATCTCGGCCCGCCACGGGGTGAGCGCGGAGCAGACCGACGCCGCCCACGCCCGCGGGCTGGGGCCGCCGCCGCAGCCGGCCAGCACGAGTACGAGCGTGGCCAGGACCACCGTGAGCTTTCCGGCGGCTGCCGCCCGGCACGTGCGCATGCGTTGCAGCGTACGGCCTCTGTCGAGTCCGGGCACCGGACAGGTTTGCCGGGTGTACGGGTGGTCCCCGGCCGGCCGCGCGGGCCGACCGGGGACCGGGATGCCGGACGGGTCAGGCGTTGACCGTCTCCGGCCGCTGGTCCGGGCTGCCCGCGCCGCTGCCGGAGTCGGAGTCGGACATCGCCACGCCCTTGCGCTTGCTGAACACCACCGCCGCGGCGATGATCAGCGTCGCCACCACGGCGATCCCCACCCGCAGAGCGGTGTTCCGCTCGTCGCCCACGCTCCAGGCCACCACGGCCGGCGCGATCAGCAGCGAGACCAGGTTCATCACCTTGATCAGCGGGTTGATCGCCGGGCCGGCGGTGTCCTTGAACGGGTCGCCGACGGTGTCACCGATGACCGTGGCGGCGTGCGACTCGGAGCCCTTGCCGCCGTACGCGCCGTCCTCGACGAGCTTCTTGGCGTTGTCCCACGCGCCGCCGGAGTTCGACAGGAAGACCGCCATCAGCGTGCCGGCGCCGATCGCACCCGCCAGGTACGCCGCCAGCGCGCCCGGCCCGAGGCCGAAGCCCACCGCGATCGGCGCGAGGATGGCGAGCAGACCGGGGGTCATCAGCTCGCGCTGCGCGTCCCGGGTGCAGATGTCGACGACCTTGCCGTACTCGGGGCGCTGGGTGCCGTCCATGATGCCGGGCAGCTCGCGGAACTGCCGGCGTACCTCCATCACGACCGCGCCCGCCGAGCGGGAGACCGCGTTGATGGCCAGGCCGGAGAAGAGGAACACCACCGCCGCGCCGATGATCAGGCCGACCAGGTTGCGCGGGTTCGCCACGTTCAGCGAGTTGAGGATCTCGGCACCGACGTCGCCCACCCCGGCGTCCGCGTACGCGGTGCGCAGCGTGTCGGTGTACGAGCCGAACAGCGCCGTCGCGGCGAGCACCGCCGTGGCGATCGCGATGCCCTTGGTGATCGCCTTGGTGGTGTTGCCGACCGCGTCCAGCTCGGTGAGCGTCCGGGCGCCGTGCTCGTCGATGTCGCCGGACATCTCCGCCACGCCCTGGGCGTTGTCGGAGATCGGGCCGAAGGTGTCCATCGCGACGATCACGCCGACCGTGGTGAGCAGGCCGGTGCCGGCCATCGCCACGGCGAACAGCGAGAGCGTGATGGAGCTGCCGCCGAGCAGGAACGCGCCGAACACGCCGGCGCCGATCAGCAGCGCCGAGTAGACCGCCGACTCCAGGCCGACGCTGATGCCGGCGAGGATGACGGTGGCGGCGCCCGTCTGGGAGCTCTTGCCGATGTCCTGCACCGGGCGCCGGTTGGTCTCGGTGAAGTAGCCGGTCAGCGCCTGGATGGCCGCCGCCAGCACGATGCCGATGACGACCGCGCCGATGGCGACCGTCCGCGGGTTCTCGCTGACGTCGGTCAGCCCGCCCTCCAGCTCGGCGAAGGTGGCCGGCAGGTACGCGTACGTGGCGATCGCCACCAGCACCGCGGAGAGCACCGCCGAGATGTAGAAGGCCCGGTTGATCGCGGTCAGGCCGTTGCGGTCCGAGGCGCGCAGCCGGGTGATGAAGACGCCGACGATCGCGACGAGCACACCGATGGTGGAGACGATCAGCGGGAAGACCAGGCCCTGCTCGCCGAAGGCGGCGCGGCCGAGGATCAGCGCGGCGACCAGGGTGACCGCGTACGACTCGAAGAGGTCGGCGGCCATGCCGGCGCAGTCACCCACGTTGTCGCCCACGTTGTCGGCGATCGTGGCGGCGTTGCGCGGGTCGTCCTCGGGGATGCCCTGCTCGACCTTGCCGACCAGGTCGGCGCCGACGTCGGCGGCCTTGGTGAAGATGCCGCCGCCGACCCGCATGAACATGGCGAGCAGCGCGGCGCCGAAGCCGAAGCCCTCCAGCACGGTCGGCGCGTCGCTGCGGTAGAACAGCACGACCAGCGCGGCGCCGAAGAGGCCGAGGCCGACGGTGAGGAAGCCGACCACGCCGCCCGTACGGAAGGCGATCTTCATGGCGGCCTCCCGGCCGCCCTCGCGCTCCCGGGCGGCGGCGGCGACCCGCAGGTTGGCCCGGGTGGCCAGCCACATGCCCGCGCCGCCGATGAACGCGCTGAACAGCGCGCCCACGACGAAGAAGACGGACCGGCCGATCTTCACCGCCGTCTCGCTGCCGTCGGTGCCGTGCACCGGCAGCAGGAAGAGCAGCACCACGGCGATGACCACGAAGATCGCCAGGGTCCGGAACTGCCGGAGCAGGTAGGCCGAGGCGCCCTCCTGGACCGCGCCGGAGATCTCCTGCATTTTGTTGGTGCCCTTGCCGGCGGCCAGCACGGCCTTCGTCAGCGCGCCGGCGAAGGCGAGCGCCACCAGCGCGATGACCGCGGCGATGACGACGTACGTGACGTTGTTTCCGGTGAGGGAGATCCCGCCGCCCTCGGCGGCCAAGGTGTCGGACATCTGTGTCCTCCTGTACCGAACGCTCGCGCCGGCCGGTGGAGACGCACCGACCCGGCGCCTGGATGCGGAGTCGCAAGCGCGCGCCACCCACCCCGAACGGACCAGCGAGGAACGACAGTTCCCGCTGGGTGCGGGATGGATCACTTGCTGACAACTCGCGTACTGTAGCCCTCCACAGTGTTGGAGGTCACATCGAGGGGGCACCGCGCCGCGATGATCTCCGTCGCTGTGTTATGAGGAAAAATCTGATATAGGAACCCATCCATGCCGAAGAGGCCGCGCCCCGGTGGGGCGCGGCCTCTCACGGCGTACGACGCCCTCGACGAGGGCGGTGGAAGATCAGCTCAGCGGCCGACGGGCCAGACCATCCGCACCTCGGTGCCGATGCCCTCGTCGACGGGGCGGACCTGGAGGTCCTCGACGAAGCCGGCCAGCAGCGCGAAGCCGACGCCGGTGGTGAGGTCGTCCTCGTTGAGCGACTCGTTGGCGAGCTGGTCGGCGTTCAGCGCCGCCAGGCCGAGACCGGCCTCGATCGGCGCGCGGTCGACGACGCGCACCGCGTACGCCCCCGTGTCGGACATCTCGACGAGCACGGGCTCGGACACGCCGTACTGGCGGTGCAGGGCGACCGCGCGGGTGCACGCCTCACCGATGGCCAGCCGCACCTCGTCGAGCAGCTCCTCGCGGACCCCGGCCCGCCGGGCGACCGCCACGCCGACCAGGCGCGCGGTGCGCACGTGCACCGGGGCCGGCGAGAAGGAGAGCTTGACCGTGGCCATCAGACGCCGGTGCCGGCCGGGTCGGTGCCGATCGCCGCGTCGACCGTGGGATGCAGCGGGAAGACCTGGTCGAGGGCGGTGATCCGGAAGATCTTGAGCAGCGGCTCCTTGTCGCAGACCAGGGCGAACGAGCCGCCGGCCGCGCGCAGCCGCTTGAGCGCTCCGACCAGCACGCCCAGCCCTGTGGAGTCGAGGAAGTCCACCCGGCCCAGGTCGACCACGACGTGGCGGGCCCCGCCGTCGATCAGCTCGAGGAGCCGCTCCCGTAGCCGGGGCGCGGTGTAGACGTCCACCTCACCGCCGACCTCGAGCACCGTGTGCTCGCCCACGGTGCGGGTCGCCAGCGACAGCTCCATCGGTCCTCCCTCGCAAGAGCCGTAAACTCTCCTGGGCATCTAACCATCCCCGCCGGATACCGGCTCTGCTCACCGGCGGAGGCCTCCCCTTACCCCCGCCCCCCGCTTTCCATCTCCGAACACCAGTGCGAGAGTGCAGGACGTGACCTCCGAACCGGCGCGCCGCAACCCGGGGCCGTCGTCCGCAGCCACCGTAGTCGCAGGTGGCGGGCCCGGGCGAGCGCCGGCCGACCTGCTGGGCCGGCTGCGCGCCCGTACCGGCGCCGACCCGGTCACCCACGTCGAGCGGGTGCCGGCACGGACCGGCGAGCCCGCCCCGTGGCCGGACTGGGCACCGGAGGAACTGCGCGCGGCGTTCGCCCGGCGCGGCGTGGTCGCGCCCTGGCGGCACCAGGCGGAGGCGGCCACCCTGGCGTACGACGGCCGGCACGTGGTGGTGGCCACCGGCACGGCGTCGGGCAAGTCCCTGGCCTACCAGCTTCCCGCGCTGGCCACCCTGCTCGCCGACCCCCGGGCCACCGTGCTCTACCTGGCGCCGACGAAGGCGCTCGCCGCCGACCAGTTGCGCGCCGTCGCCGCGCTGGAACTGGAGGGGGTACGCCCCTCCTGCTACGACGGGGACACCCCGCGCGCCGAGCGGGAGTGGATCCGGAAGCACTCCCGGTTCGTGCTGACCAACCCGGACATGCTGCACCACGGCATCCTGCCCGGGCACGCCCAGTGGTCCGGCTTCCTGCGCCGGCTCACGTACGTGGTGATCGACGAGTGCCACACCTACCGGGGGGTCTTCGGCTCGCACGTCGCGCACGTGCTGCGCCGGCTGCGACGGCAGTGCGCCCGCTTCCGGAGCACGCCCGTCTTCGTACTGGCCTCGGCCACCTCCGGCGACCCGGCGACGGCGGCCGGGCGGCTCACCGGGCTGCCCGTCACCGCGGTCACCGAGGACACCTCGCCGCGCGGCGGGGTGACGTTCGCGCTCTGGGAGCCCCCGCTGCTGCCGCCGGACTCCGCCGCCGACCAGCAGGCGGACCTCACCCAGGTCCGCCGCTCGGCGCTGCGGGAGACGGCCGACCTGCTCGCCGACACGGTCGCCGAGGGGGTACGCACGCTGGCCTTCGTACGCTCCCGGCGCGGCGCCGAGGTGGTCGCCGCGAACGCCCGCCGCGCCCTCGACGAGGCGGTGCCCGGGCTCGGCGACCGGGTGGCCGCCTACCGGGCCGGCTACCTGCGCGAGGAGCGACGCGAACTGGAACGGGCGCTGCTGCACGGCGACCTGCTCGGGCTGGCCTCGACCAACGCGCTGGAGCTGGGCGTCGACCTGGTCGGCCTCGACGCGGTGCTGATCTGCGGCTACCCGGGCACCCGGGCCTCGCTGTGGCAGCAGGCCGGCCGGGCGGGGCGCTCCGGGCAGGAGGCGCTCGCCGTGCTGGTCGCCCGGGACGATCCGCTGGACACCTATCTCGTGCACCATCCCGAGGCGGTGTTCGGGCGGCCGGTGGAGGCGACCGTGCTCGACCCGGCCAACCCGTACGTGCTGGCGCCGCAGCTCGCCTGCGCGGCGGCCGAGGCGCCGCTGACCCCCGACGACCTGGCGCTCTTCGGTGACGGGGCGAAGGAGGCGGTGGACCAACTGGTGGCGGCCGGGGCGCTGCGGCAGCGGCCGACCGGCTGGTACTGGCGGCACCGGGAACGGCCGGAGGTGGACCTGCGCGGCGAGGGCGGCACGCCGGTCTGCGTGGTCGAGGCGGCGACCGGGCGGCTGCTCGGCACCGTCGACGGCGGCTCGTCGCACTTCCTGCTCCACCCCGGCGCGGTCTACCTGCACCAGGGCGTCTCGTACGTGGTCGACTCGCTCGACCTGGCCGACGGGTGCGCGCTGGTGCACCCCGAGGAGCCGGACTGGTCCACCCACGCCCGCGACGTCACGTCGCTGTCGGTGGTGTCGGTCCGCTCGTACGTGGACGCCGGCCCCGTCGGTCTCTTCCTCGGCGAGGTCGACGTGACCAGCCAGGTGGTGTCGTACCAGCGGCGGCGGATCGCCACCGGCGAGGTCATCGACACCCGCCCGCTGGACCTGCCGGCCCGGGAACTGCGTACGGTCGCGGTCTGGTTCACCCTGTCGCCACAGTCCCTGACGGCCGCCGGGGTGGAACCCGCCGACGTGCCGGGCGCGCTGCACGCCGCCGAGCACGCCGCGATCGGACTGCTGCCGCTCACCGCGACCTGCGACCGCTGGGACATCGGCGGGCTCTCCACGGCGGCGCACCCGGACACCGAGGCCCCGACGGTCTTCGTCTACGACGGGCACCCGGGTGGGGCGGGCTTCGCCGAACGCGCGTACGGGACGGCGGCGGCCTGGCTGCGGGCCACCCGCGACGCGATCGCGGAGTGCGGCTGCGAGGCGGGCTGCCCGTCCTGCGTGCAGTCCCCGAAGTGCGGCAACGGCAACAACCCGCTCTCCAAGCCGGACGCGGTCAGGGTGCTCGACGTGGTGCTCGCCAACCTGCCCGACGGCGTACCGGCCCCCCGCACGTCCGGCGACTCGTCCGTCGCCCTCTCCGGCGGCTCGTCCGGCACCTCCTCCAGCGACTTGTCCGGCGCTCCCTCCGGCGGCTCGTCCGGCAGCTCGCCCGACGTTCCGTCCCGCGGTTCGTCCGGTGGCGATGTCGCGGTGCCGGGCCGCCGCGCGGTTCGAGGCACCGTCCCGCCGGGCGGCCCTCCGGTTCCGGGGGAACGCGTCGCTCCGGACGACGTCGCCGCAGGCGGCCCCGGGGGTCCGGGTGGCTCCCCGTCCCGCGTGGTGGAGACCGGTTCGGGGGAAGCCCCCGTCCCGGGTGGTGGAAAGCAGGCATAGAACCCCTTCTCTCGGGGCAACGAATACGTGGGAGCGCTTCCATCGCTGCTCGCGGATCATTGCCGTGTTTCCCGTCGAAGGAGGAGTCGTGGCCGACACCATCGCCGAGACCGTCGACCTGCTCTACACGATCGACCAGGAGAAACTCACTCCCGACCAGCAGATCGCCCTGGGCACCGCGCTAGCGAGCCTGGCGCAGGCCGAGCGCCTGGAACAGATCAACGAGCGGCTGCGAAGCATCCACCAGGTCCTCAACGCGTGGGCGCTCAAGGCCACCGTCGACGGAGGCCGCTGACCCCGATCCACACGGCCCAGCACGGCCGCGGCGGGATCGCCGGTCGCGGCGGGATCGCCGGTCGGACGGCACCCAGCACGGCCGCGGCGGGATCGCCGGTCGTGGCGGGATCGCCGGTCGGACGGCACCCAGCACGGCCGCGGCGGGATCGCCGGTCGTGGCGGGATCGCCGGTCGGACGGCACCCAGCACGGCCGCGGCG